>QOZS01000029.1 GCA_003576705.1 Desertibaculum subflavum | reverse complement strand
CGCGCGCCGGATCGCCCAAGCCGGCGGCGAGCGGCGCCGGGATCGCATCCCCGACCACCGTGACCGCGGGCAGCGGCGCCGCGGCGGCGGGCGCGCCCGCGAGCAGGGCGAGCAGCGCCAGCTCAGCCGAAGACTTCGGCCGTGATCGTCTTGAACCAGTCTTCCGCATAGCTCGCTTCGAGTGCGCGTGTGTCCCGCGATGCCCCGGCCGGGCTGGTGCCACCCGCGCCGTCGACTTCCGCCAGCAGGCCGCCGGCGGGACGGTACACGCCGGCGACCGAAATGCCGTAATCCGGCGCCACCAGGCTGTAGCAGGTGTTGATCAGCTTCGGCGCCGGCGGCGCCGTGCCGCGCAGCAGCGCCGCCACTGCCACCGCGCAGGCCTTGGCCTGGGCATTCGCGGCGAAGGCGGATTTCGGCATGGCACCGGCGATCGCCGCGTCGCCGATCACATGGATGCCGGGCTGCTGGCGGCTTTCGAAGCTGGTCGGATCGATCGGGCACCAGCCCGTGCGATCGGCGACACCGGCGGCCTCGGCGATGGCGCCCGCGCGCTGCGGCGGGATCACATTGACCACGGCGCCCTGGTGGCGGCCGAACTCGGTCACCAATGTGCCGGTCTCCGCCTCTATCGCTGTCACCTTGCCGCCGCCCGATAGCGGCACGTGCTCGATCAGGCCCGGATAGAGCTCGGCCCAGGCGGCCTGGAACAGCCGCTGCTTCGAGAACGCATCCTTGGCGTCGAGCACGATCAGCTTCGATCTCGGCTTCTTCGTCTTCAGGTAATGCGCGATCAGGCTGGCGCGCTCGTAGGGGCCCGGCGGGCAGCGATAGGGATTGGCCGGCACCGACATCAGCACGGTGCCGCCATCCGGCATGGCCTCGAGCTGGCGCCGCAACAGCACCGTCTGCTCGCCCGCTTTCCAGGCATGCGGCAGCTTCGCCGCCGCCGCGTCGTCGTAGCCGGGCAGCGCGTCGAGGCGCAGATCGATGCCGGGGGCGAGCACCAGACGATCATGTGCCAGCACCGAGCCGTCGCCGAGCGTCACGCTGCGGCCGGGACCGTTCACACTCTTCGCCGTCTGCTGGGCGATGACGATGCCGTCACGGCGCAGCGCGTCGTAGCCGAAGCGTTGTGCTTCCATCCCGCGCAGGCCGGCGATCACGGCATTGCTGAACGGACAGGCGGCGAAGGTCTCGCTCGCCTCGACCAGGGTGACCGTGATGCCCAGCCGCGCGAGCACCCGCGCCGCGGTGGCGCCGGCAAAGCCACCACCGACCACGGTGACGCGCGGCTTGGCCTGGGCCAGCGCCGGTGCGGCCAGGGGGAACGCCACCAATCCCCGCAGCACGGCGCGGCGATGCGGCCACGGAATCGCGCGTCTCACTTGCGCGTACTGAACCAGGCGGCGATGGCCTGGCTCTCCTCGTCCGAGAAGCCCTTGGCGATGCGGTCCATCACCGTCGCCGGGCGCTCGCCGGCGCGGAAGGCGCGCATGGCCTGGGCGATCTCCGCCGCCGGCCGGCCGTCCAAGGCCGGGATAGCGCCGGCGCGCGCCACCGGCGCGTGGCACCCCGTGCAGGCGGCGGCACCCGGCGGCACGGCTTCCTGTGCGGCGGCGGCCGATCCTCCGAGGACAAGAATCAGCGCCGCCGCCAGCTTTGGCCTCATGCCTTGCTCAGGTCGTGGTGCTTGAGCGGCAGGGTGCGGATGCGCTTGCCGGTGGCGGCGAAGATGGCGTTCAGCACCGCCGGCGCGGCGACCGCGATGGTCGGCTCCCCGACACCGCCCCAGAACCCGCCGGATGGCACCAGCACCGTTTCCACCTTCGGCATCTCGTCCATCCGCAACACTTGGTAGGTGTCGAAGTTCTCCTGCTCGATGCGGCCGTCCTTTACCGTGCACTCGCCGTAGAGCGCGGCCGACAGGCCGTAGACGAAGGAGCCTTCGACCTGGGCCGCGATCTGCTGCGGGTTGACGGCATGGCCGGGATCGGTCGCCGCCACGATGCGGTGGATCTTGAGCTGACCCTTCGGGCTGACCGAGACCTCCGCCACCGCGGCGACATAGCTGCCGAAGCCCATGATCTGCGCCAGGCCGCGATGCACGCCGGCCGGCGCCGGCTTGTCCCAGCCGGCCCGTTCCGCCGCCGCGTTCAGCACCGCGAGATGCTTCGGACTGTTCACCATCAGCTTGCGGCGGAAGGCGAGCGGGTCCTGGCCGGTCGCATGGGCGAGCTCGTCCATGAAGCATTCGAGATAGATTGCGTTCTGGTTCAGGTTCACCCCGCGCCAGAAGCCGGGCGGCACATGCGGGTTGCGCATCGCATGGTCGATCAGCAGGTTCGGCACCGTGTAGCCGAGCGATGCCTCCGGCCCCGGCGGGTTGAGGCCCTGGAAGGTCACCGGATCGCGGCCGTTCTGCAGGTTCTGCGGCAGCACGCCGGCCAGGATCGACTGGCCGGAGATCCGCATGTGCAGGCCGGTCAGGTTGCCGCTCGCGTCCAGGCCGCCGACCAGCCGGCATTGCGTCACCGGATGGTACTTGCCCTGCGTCATGTCCTCTTCGCGCGACCAGATCAGCTTGACCGGCGTGCCCGGCATCTCCTTGGCGATGGCGACGACCTGGCGGATCCAGTCGGTCATGCCGCGCCGGCCGAAGCCGCCGCCGAGATGGATCTTGTAGACCTCGCATTTGGCCGCCGGCAGCCCCGAAGCCTCCGCCGTGGCGGCCAGCGCGGATTCGCCGTTCTGCGTCGGCGTCCAGACCTCGCAGCGATCGGCCGTCCACTTCGCCGTGGCGTTCATCGGCTCCATGGTGGCGTGGTTCTGGTGCGGATAGCCGTAGACCGCCTCGATCCGCTTGGCGGCGCCGGCCAGTGCCGCCTTCACATCGCCCGTCTGGTTGGCGACGAAAGCCTGCTCGGCGGTCAGCCCTTCCTTCAGCATCGCCGCCGTGTCGGCGCTCGACGCCTTGGCGTGGGCGCCCTCGTCCCAGACGATCGGCAGCGCGTCGAGCGCCACCTTGGCCCGCCACCAGGTATCGGCGACCACGGCGACCGCATTGTCGCCGACCGGCACCACCTTCTTCACGCCGGGCATCGACTGCACGGCGGCCGCATCGAAGCTCTTCACCTTGCCGCCGAAGACCGGACAGGCCTTGATCGCCGCGTTGAGCATGCCCGGCAGCTTGAGGTCGACGCCATAGACCTGCTTGCCGGTCAGCTTGTCGGCGGTGTCGAGCCGCTGCACCGGCTTGCCGGCGATCTTCCAGTCCTTCGGATCCTTCAGCGCCACCTCGGCCGGCGGCTCGAGCTTGGCCGCCGCGGCCGCGACCTTGCCGTAGGTCGTGCTGCGGCCGGAGGCGCCATGGGTGATCGTGCCGCTGGCGGCCCGGCATTCGCCGGGCGCCACTTTCCAATCCTCGGCAGCCGCGCGGATCAGCATCTCGCGGGCGGCTGCGCCGCCGCGGCGGACATAGTCATGGCTCTCGCGGATGCCACGGCTGCCGCCGGTCGAGAAGTTTCGCCACACGCGCTGGCGCGCCAGGTTCTGACCCGGCGTCGGATATTCGGTCGTCACCTTCGACCAGTCGCATTCCAGTTCCTCGGCGACGAGCTGGGCGAGGCCGGTCAGGGTGCCCTGGCCCATTTCCGAGCGGGCGATGCGGATCACCACCGTCTCATCGGGCTTGATCACCACCCAGGCGTTGATCTCGGGCACGTCGGCGCCCTGCGCCTGGGCGAAGGGAATGTGGAAGCCGAGACTGAAGGCGCCGGCGGTGGCCGCCGAGGCGGCGAGGAAGCCGCGGCGCGAAACGGTGGAGCGCATATGGGCTGCGGTCATCGTCATGTTCGCCTCCCTCAACCGCGACGCGGCTCGCCGCCCTCGGCGGCGAGGTTGATGGCAGCGCGCACCCGGTTATAGGTGCCGCAGCGGCAGATATTGGTCATCTCCGCGTGGATCTCGTCCTCGGTCGGCTTCGGCTTGGCGGCCAGCAGCGCCGCCGCCGCCATGATCATGCCGGCCTGGCAATAGCCGCATTGCGGCACGTCGAGCGCCGCCCAGGCCTTCTGCACCGGATGGCTGCCGTCAGGCGAGAGGCCCTCGATGGTGACGATCTTCTGTCCCGGCGCGATGGCGGAGACGGGTACCGCGCAGGCGCGCGTGGCGACGCCGTCGACATGCACGGTGCAGGCGCCGCATGCCGCCACGCCGCAGCCGTATTTGGTGCCGGTCAGGCCGACCTGCTCGCGGATCGCCCAGAGCAATGGGGTATCGTCCTCGACGGCGATATCGACGTCGCGGCCATTGATGTTGAGCCTCGGCATGTTCTCCCTCCCGACGGGGATCGTCGCCAAGCCCCCTTACGGACCGGGCGAACGCGGCGATGCGCGGCCGGCCCCAGGCCCGGCGCGCAACAATCACCCCACATCCTCGAATCTACAAAGCGGGCAGGGTGCTGTCTGCCTGGCCAGCGCCCGCGCCGCTCACAAATTCGGGAACGGCGGGGCTTGCTTCAGGCGGCAGCGATGCTGCTGCGGACCGAGCCGTGCGTTCCGAAGAACTGGTCGCACATCGCGGCATGATGGGCGCGCGCCTCCACGCTGAAATTCGCCCGCGGGCGATGCTCCGGCTCGAAATGGCCGAAGCTGTCGGTGCCGCGGACCAGGCTGGCGGAGAGCCGCCGCGGCCCGGTATGGCGCACGCGGGTCGGGATATAGCTGATGCCGATGCCGATCCGCCGGTCGCGTCCCAGATTGGGGCTCGACTGGTGCAGGATGTAGGTGTGGTGCAGCGAAAACTGGCCGGCGCGCACGATCAGCGGCGCCTTGGCCGCCTCGTCGATCGCCGTCTCCACCGTCTGCCCGTTGGAGAGCAGGTTGGCGGCATTGGCCTCGGTGCGGTGGGCGATCTGGCCCAGCCGGTGCGAGCCCGGCAGCACATGGACGCAGCCGGTTTCCGGCGTGCTGTCGGACAGCCCGATCCAGGCGGTCACATGCTCGGCCGGATCCAGATGGAAGTAGGTGCCGTCCTGGTGCCAGGAGACGAAGGCGCCGTCGCCCGGCTCCTTGACCCAGCAGGTCAGGTGGAAAACCAGGATGTCGGGCCCGATCAGATCCTCCACCGCATCAAGGATGCGCGGATGGCGCACCAGGTCGGCCATCCAGGGAAACAGCAAGTGCGTCTTGGCGCGCACCTGCCGCGGCATCGCGCCGAGCGTGCGGCCCTGTTCGGCCTCGAAGGCCTCGAGATCGGCACGGAGCTGCGCCACCTCGGCGGCGGTGAGCCCGTCGATCGGGCAGAGATAGCCGTCGCGCCGGTAGGCGTCGACCTGATCGGGGGTGAGAAGCCGGGGCAGGGAATCAGTCATCCGCCACTCCTGGGGACATGATGCTCGGTGCTTGCGACGATCGTACCAACTGACCTAACCCTCGATCGGAAAGCGCGTGGCCCGAACCGAGGGGCGCTCGTGCATCGCGGACAGCCAGGTCGTGAGCCTGGGCAGGCGCCGCAGCGCATCGGCACCCTCCGGCGCCAGCCGGAACAATACCAGCATCGGCAAGGCCCAGAGATCGGCGAGCGAGAGGGCGGCGCCGGCAAACCAGGGTGCGTCGCCGCGGATCGCGTCGATCGATTGCAGGATCGTGGCGGCACGGGGCAGGGCGCCGGCGATCCGGGCTTCGTCCGGCCGGCGGCCGCGGGCCGGGCCGCCGACCCGTTCGACGAAGACATCCCAGACCAGGGTGCGGAAGGCATAGGAATCCATGATCGAGACGATCTGGTTCATGCGCGCCCGCGCCGTCGGATCGGCGGGCTGCAGCGCCGGCCCTGGAAAGGCCTCGTCGACATAGCGCGCTATGGCGCCGGTCTCGTAGAGCGAAAGGCCATCGTGCTCCAAGGCCGGGATGCGGCCGAAAGGGTGGCGCGCGGCGTGATCCGGCGGCGGCCCGCCGGGCGCGAAGACGTCGACCTCCTCCAGGCGGCAATCGGCTCCCTTCTCGGCCAAGGTGAGCCGGGCAATGCGCGTATAGACGCTGTAGCGCGCGCCGAAGAGGGTCGGTGCCGTGGTCATGGCCGCACCGCGCACTGGCGCACTGAATCGCGGCCTCTTATCGTAGGGAGCAAGCAAGCACGATAAGGGGGCCTGATGGGAACGCCGGTTCGGAATGTGCTGTTCATCATGTGCGACCAGCTCCGGTTCGATTACCTCAGCTGTTACGGGCATCCGCATCTGAAGACGCCCCATATCGACGCGCTGGCGGCGCGCGGCGTGCGCTTTACCCGGGCTTATGTGCAATCGACCATCTGCGGCCCGTCGCGGATGAGCTTCTATACCGGCCGCTATGTGCGGAGCCACGGCAGCACCTGGAACGGCATCCCGCTGAGGGTAGGCGAACCGACGCTCGGTGACCATCTGAAGGAGATCGGCGTCCGCAACGTGCTGGTCGGCAAGACGCATATGCGGGCCGATACCGAAGGCATCCTGCGCCTCGGCATCGATCCGAAATCGGTGATCGGCGTGCACCTCGCCGAATGCGGATTCGAGCCGTACGAGCGGCATGACGGCCTGCATCCGAAAGGCTACGAGCCGAGCCGGCCGGCCTATGACGCCTATCTGCGCGCCCAGGGCTTCAACAGCGAGAATCCGTGGGAGGAATGGGCGAACTCGGCCGCCGGCGATGACGGCGAGATCCTGTCCGGCTGGCTGATGCGTTATTCGAACCTGCCGGCACGGGTGGCGGAGGAGCATTCCGAGACGCCCTACACGACGCGGCGCGCCATGCAGTTCATCGAGGAGGCAGGGAATTCGCCCTGGTGTCTGCACCTCTCCTATATCAAGCCGCACTGGCCCTACATCGTGCCGGCGCCGTATCACGACATTTATGGGCCAGAACACGTGCTGCCGGCGGTGCGCTGCGAGGCGGAGCGGCAGAATGCCCATCCGATCCTCGCCTCCTATTTCAAGGAGCGCTTCTCGGCCGTGTTCGCCCGCGACGAGGTGCGGGAGCGGGTGATCCCGGCCTATATGGGCCTGATCAAGCAGATCGACGACCAACTCGGCGTGCTGTTCGAGTTCATGCAGGCGCGCGGGTTGTTCGACAACACGATGATCGTCTTCACCTCGGATCACGGCGACTATCTCGGCGACCACTGGCTCGGCGAGAAGGAGCTGTTCCACGAGCCATCGGTCAAGATCCCGTTCATCGTCTACGATCCGCGGGCCGAGGCCGATGCGACGCGCGGCACCGTGTCGGATGCGCTGGTGGAGGCGATCGACCTGGCGCCGACCTTCGTCGAGTTCCTCGGCGGCCCGGCCAAGCCGCACGTCATGGAGGGCCGCAGCCTGACGCCGCTGCTGGCGGGTGGGCCGACCGCCGGTTGGCGCGACTACGTCATCTCGGAATACGACTACTCGCTTAGGCGCGCGCGCCTGGACCTCAACGTGCCGGTCGCCGATTGCCGCCTGGTGATGGTCATGGACCGGCGCTGGAAATACATCCACGCCGAAGGCTTCCGCCCGATGCTCTACGACCTCGAGCGCGACCCCGAGGAATTCAACGATCTCGGCGCTGACCCGGCCCATGCCGACGTGCGCGCCCGCCTGCACGAGGCGATGTTCGCCTGGGCCCGGCGGCACCACAATCGCATCACCATCTCGGATGCGGCCATCGCGTCGCGCTATGGCACCGAATCCAAGCGCGGCATCCGCATCGGCTATTGGGACGAGGACGATCTCAAAGGTGGCTGACCAGCCACATCGCAATCAGCGGGAAGAAGAAGATCAGGCCGAGCGCCACGAAATCGGCGACCACGAAGGGCATCACGCCGCGGAAGATGCGGGGCAGGGCGATATCCGGCATCACGGTCTTGACCGTGAAGACGTTCATCCCGATCGGCGGCGTGATCAGCCCCATCTCGACGACGACGATCATGATGATGCCGAACCAGATCAGATCGACATCCAGCGCCATCAAGGTCGGCAGGAAGACCGGCACGATCAGCAGCAGCAGCCCGACGCTTTCGAAGATCATGCCGAGAATGATGCAGATGACGCAGACGGCGATCACCACGCCGCCGGCCGACAGCTGCATGGCCTCCACGATATTGATCAATTCGCCCGGCAGGCCGGATAGATTGATGAAGTTGGCGAAGACCTGGGCGCCGAAGATGGCCATGAAAAGCGTGGCTGTGGTGCGGCAGGCCTCGATCAAGGCGCCGTAGAGCTCCGCGATGGTGCGCAGCCGTCCGCGCCAGAACGCGAACAGCGCCGCGCCCGTGGCGCCGATGCCGGAGGCCTCGGTCGGCGTGAAGGCGCCGAGATAGATGCCGCCGAGGATGAGCACGAACAGCATGACCACCGGCCAGACATTGGCGTAGGCGCGCCAGCGCTCCACCGCCGGCATACGTGTGCCCGCGGGGCCGGCGGCCGGATTGAGCTGCACGGTGAACCAGACCGCGGCCATGAAGAGCAGGGTGAGCAGGATGCCGGGCATGACGCCGGCGATGAACAGCTTGCCGATGTCTTCCTGCGCCACCAGGCCGTAGATCACCATCGGCACCGAGGGCGGAATCATGATGCCGAGCGTGCCGCCGGCGGAGACGACGCCGGAGGAGAGCGCGTCGTCATATCGATAGCGGCGCATATGCGGCATGGCGACCTTGGTCATCGTCGCCGCGGTGGCGAGCGAGGAGCCCGATACCGCCGAGAAGCCGGCACAGGCGAGCACGGTCGCCTGGGCCAGGCCGCCACGATAGCGGCCGACCAGCGCGTAGGAGGCGCGGTACAGGTCCTCGGAGATATTGGCGCGGTGGATGAACACGCCCATCAGGATGAACAGCGGAATGACGGAAAGGCCGTAGCTGCCGCCGGTCTCGACCACCTGCTGCGACATCATGGTCAGCGAAGCGTGCCAGTTCCAGTCGCGCGCATAGGCGAAGCCGACCAGCCCGACGGCCAGGGTCGTGAAGCCGAGCGGAAAGCCGATGAAGGCGAGGACCAGCAGGAAGACGAAGCCGATGATCGCGATCGTCATCCCGCCCTCAGGAAAGGTCCGCATCCGGCCGCTTGCCGGCGGCATCGAAGCTCGACAGGTCGTAGGCCACGCGATTGAGCCAGCCGGATGTCTTGATCGCGGCCGTCACGATCAGTGCCAGGCCGATGATCGACAGCGCGGCACCGGCGGCCGGCATGATCCAGATCGGCAAATCCAGCACCGGCGAGCGCTTGTTGCCGATCCAATGCTCGAATCCCTGCACGGCGAGATAGATCGTCATCAGCGCGTAGCAGGCGATCGAGAAGACGATGACGGCCCAGCGCCGCAGATTGGGAATCCACGCCTCGATCCAGCCGTCGAACATGGTCACCGTGATGTGGTCGTTGGTGGCGGTGACGAAGGCGAGCCCGGCGAAGATGGTGAAGATCATCAGATACTCCACCATCTCCGCCGTGCCGAAGATGGACTTGTTGAAGCCGTAGCGACCGATCACATCGAAGAAGGTGAGCACCATCATCACCAGCAACGCCGTGCCGGCGATGACGGCGAGCACCCGCGACGTGAGGTGGAAGGCGCGCTCCAGCATCGCAACCGCCCGGGATCGAGCGCTACTTGGCGGCCAGCGCGCCTTCCTCCGCGATCGCCTTCTTGTAGAACGCGATTACCTCCCTGCCGTCGACGCCTATCGCCTTGATCTTCTCGACCCAGGCATCGACCACGGGCTTGCCGAGCGCCTCGAGCTTGGCCAGCTCGGCATCGCTGCCGACGATGCGCTTGACCCCGGCTCCCCAGATCTTCTTGTTGTTCGCCTCGTGCTTGGCGTCCTGCGCCGTGCTGATGAAGCGGCCGTAATCCTCGCCCAGCGCCGCCTTGATCGCCGCCTGGTCCTTGGGCGTGAACTTGGCCCACTTGATCTCGCTGATGAAGAACGAGAAGGTCGGCTGGAAGATCTTGTCTTTGAACACGGTGACCGACTTCGTGTAGGGCCTCAGCTTGAACTCCTCCGCCGTGCTGGACGGGACCCCCGTATAGCCGTCGACCACGCCTTTGGAGATGATCTCCAGCATCTGCACGGCCGGGCCGGACACGACCGACGATCCGGTCGCCTTGACCAGGTCGGCGGTGACGCCCGGCAGCGCCCACATCTTGCGGTCGCGGATGTCCTCCACCGTCATGATCGGCTTGTCGATGGTGGAGAAGAACTCGGCCCCGTTGCCGGAATAGAGCGCGAGCAGGACGACCTTCTTGTACTCGTTCTTCGGGGCGAAGAACTTCTGGTAGGTGCGCCATAGGGCGACGGTGGTGCTGCGCGACGATTCCGCGCCGACGAAGGGCAGCTGACCGACCAGCACGCCGGGCGCCATGTTGCCGAGGAACTGGTTGAACTGCAGGGCGCCATCCACCACGCCGTTGACGACCGCGTCGTACTGGTCGCCCGGCGCCGCGGCGCTCTTCGGCGGGATCTGCACCTTGACCCGCCCCTCCGAGGCCTTCTCCACGCGCTTGCCGAGTTCGGGCACGAATTCGCGGCACATGTAGTGCTGCGGCGGGAAGAAGCAGTTGAACAGGACGGTCTCCGCCGCCATGCCGCGGGACGGCAGGAAAGGCGCGAGTCCGAGCACGGCCGCCACGAGGGCGGTCCTCCGGTACGTCATCCTCATCGATGTTCCTCCTCTTTTTTGGGCCTCCCGCCCGACCGCGCCCTCGCGTGGCCGGGGATCGTCATCGCGTCATTTCGTACCGCTCCCGATCTCAAGATCCGCGAAGTCGCGGCGGCCGTCGCGCCGCGCGACATGCCGCGGCTTGCGCGCCAGGTGTTCCGACAAGGCGGCGAACTCCGCCTCGGTATGGGCGCGCAGC
Source organism: Desertibaculum subflavum (assembly GCA_003576705.1). GTDB lineage: Bacteria > Pseudomonadota > Alphaproteobacteria > Ferrovibrionales > Ferrovibrionaceae > Desertibaculum > Desertibaculum subflavum. The sequence continues at coordinate 56,380 of QOZS01000029.1, read as the reverse complement.
TTGCGCAGGCAGGCCACGAATTGCCGCCGTTCGTCGGGTGTCAGCACCGACATGGTCGATTCGTTCCGCGCATTCGCAAAGCGCAGCAGCGCATCGTGCTTGGTACGGCCTGCGGAGGTGAGTGTCAGAAGCACGGCGCGGCGATTTTCCGGGGCGGGTCGCGTGGCGACCCAGCGGCGCGTGGCCAGCCTGCGGACCGTGCGGCTCAACTGGCCCTTGTCCAGCAGCATGGCCCGCGCGAGCTCGACCAGGGAGACCGGGGCCAGGATGAAGATGTTGGCGAGCGCCCGCCATTCGCCGAGGCTGATGCCGAAGGCCGCGGCGAACTCCGCCTGCCCCTTGCGATCGTTCAGGCTCGCCAGCATGGCGAGCTGATAGGACGGCGCATCGCGAACATCGCGAAGAATGCCGGCATCCGCCTGCGCGGTAGCTCTGGCGATTGGCGACGCGGTGCTCCCCATCCGGTCCCCTGCGCGGCCCATTTGTTGGGTCCTGCAACAATTGACTCTATCAACGACGTCCCGCGCGAACAAGGCACCTCGCGCCGGGACTGTCGCTCGGGGCTCTAGCGCCGGGTTTGCCGTACTTCGCGAACGAAATCGGCGATCGCATCGACGAGCTCGACGCGAACGGGCAGCGCCGGCTCGGAATAGGTCGCGATATTGGCGCTGCGCTCCGGCGGCGCCGACTTCAGCACATGGTTCATGCCCTCGATCAGCGCAAGACGCACGCCGCTCCGGCTGGCCGCGAGACGCCGGGCATCGGCCTCGCCAACCTGAATGTCGGTCGTGCCCTGTGCCACCAGCACCGGGACGCCGAGCCGCGCCAGCGCATCGGCAGGATCGTGCCGCGCCAGCGAGATCAGATAGGGCTGCACGCCCGGCCGAAACAGCCACAGCCATTCCGGCGGCACGTCGGTCACCGCCTGGCCGGCCTCGAGCGCGGCCAGCATGTTCTCGGCCCGGGCGCGCTCGACGGGCGGCAGGCCCGCCGCATCGAGCTGACGCCGCAGCAGCGTGCCGAAGCCGAAGCCGGGACCGGCGACCGTGATCAGGCCGGCGACAGGTATCCGCTCTGCCGCCAGGATCGCGATCAGCGCGCCTTCGCTATGACCGAGCGCGAAGACGGGCGCGGCACCGGCCCGTTGCTTCAGAAGGCTGAGCCAGGCGACCGCATCCGCGACATAGTCGTCGAAGCGCAGCTCGGATTCCTGTCGCGCGGCGCCGGCACTGGCGCCGACCCCCCGCTTGTCGATCCTGAGCGTCGCGATTCCGCGGGCGGCCAATCCCTCCGCCAGCTGTTTCAGGCTGTCGTTGCGCAGCTGGCGCTGGTTGCCGTCGCGATCGGTCGGGCCGGATCCGGGCAGGATCAGCACCGTTGGCGGACTCGCCACCTCGGCAGGGCTGAGCAGGGTGCCATGCAGCTGCCCGCCTGCCACGCCGATCGCGACCGCTTCGGTCGCCGGCTCGCCGGCATGCGTCGGCACGGCCACGGCAAGGGCGGCCGCGAAGGCGATGTGCCGAAGACCGGGCACGTCGATGCGATCACGCCTTGCCGGCGTGCAGCGCCTCGACGAACAAGGTCAGCGCGGCTTCGGCGAAGGCCACCATGTTGGCCGGCCGGTCGCCCGATCCGGTGCGCAAGGTGCGCACGCGCGCGTCGGGGCCGGCCACGGCGAGGCAGCTATGCCCGGCCGGGTCGCCGTAGCGGTTGCCGGTCGGCCCGGCGGCGCCGGCCTCGGCCAGTCCCCAGGTGGCGCCGACCCGCTCGCGCACGCGCCCGGCCATGAAGGCGGCATAGGGCTCGGTCGCGCTACGCATGCCTTCGGGCAGGCGCTCGACGCCCAGAAAGCCGCGCGCGGCGGGCCGCGCATAGGTGACGCTGCCGCCGAGGAAATAGGCGGAGGCGCCGGGCACGGCCAGCAGAGAGGCGGCGATCAGCCCGCCGGCCGAGCTTTCCGAAACGCCGACGGTCTCCTTGCGGGCGACCAGGATGGCCGCGGCCTGTTCGCCGAGACGGGTGAGGTGGGCGTTGATCATGCGCTGCTCCGTTGCTGACGCGCGGCGGCGGTCGCCTGGGCGTCGATCTCGAATCTGGGGCCGGCGAGCACGACGCCGTAATCGCGCCGCGCGGATTCCAGGCTCACCACGCCGTCGCGCACGTCGCGGCGCACAAACTCAGCCGCGCGGTCGAAAGGATGGCCGAGGCCGCCGCCGCCGGGCGAGGAGGCATGGATGGTCGCCGGGCCGAACTGCGCCAGCCCGTATTGCGGCGCTTCGATATGGCGGCCCTCCGCGGTCTCGACCGACATGCGGCCCGCCGCGCCGAAGCCGCCGCCGGCCACGCCGTAGCCGGTCGGATAGCCGAGGCCCTCGCCGCGGAAGGTCCAGTCGCAGGCGACCTGCATATCCGCCTCGTATTCGACGCCGGTGCCGCCGCGGAACTCGCCAAGGCCGCCGCCATCGGTACGGAACTCGTGCCGGCGGATCAGGGTCGGGTAGAGCTGCTCGTAGACCTCGACATTCGGCACCACCAGGCCGCCCAGCGCGATCAGCAGGCCGATCTGGTTGAGGCCGTCGCGCCCCGGCACGGCGCCGCCCGCCATCATGGCGTTCCAGTGGTACATGACGAAGCGCTGGCCGTCGGATCCCAGGCCCGAGGTGATGTTGTGGATGGTCTTGCCCCAGCCGGCGCAGGCGCGCGTCGGGTCCGCCTTGGCGAGCGCCTTCCAGATCGCGTGCACGATCTCGTGCGCCACGAAGACCGTGCACATGGTCATCGGCGCCGGGGGGCGGGCGTTGATCACGCTGCCTTCGGGCGCGGTGATGCGGACCGAGCGGAAGGTGCCCTCGTTCCGCGGCAGGTCGGGCTCGAAGAACGAGGCGAGCGCCATGTAGACGGCGGAGTAGGTGTTGGCGAGCGAGGAGTTCTTGAAGCCCCGCATCTGCGGGTCGGTGCCGGTGAAGTCGACATGCAGGCCGTTGTCGTCCAAGGTCAGAGCGACGCGGATGACCGTGTCCTTCTTCTCGAAACAGTCGTTGTCGGTCATGTCGCTGCCCTCGTAGCGGCCCGGGGGCAGGGTCGCGAGCGCGGCGCGGAAGCGGCGGTCGGCATGGGCGAGAATGCCCTCGTAGAGCGCGAGACCGGTCTCGACCCCCGCCTCGCGAACCAGCGCGGCAATTCGATCCGCGCCGATCCGGGTCGAACCGATCATGGCGCGCAGGTCACCGTCGAGCAGCTCCGGCGTCCGGCTGTTGATCATCAGCAACTGCCACAGGTCGTCGCGCAATGCGCCGCGCTCGATCAGCTTCAGCACCGGCAGGCGGATGCCCTCGTGGAAGATCTCGGTCGCGGCGGAGTTGTAGGTGCCCGCCGCGCCGCCGCCGATATCCGATTGATGCGCGCGGTTGCAGGCGAAGCCGGCGAGCCGGCCTTCGACGAAGACCGGGCGCGCGATCACCCAGTCCGGCAGATGATTGCCGCCGGCGACATAGGGATCGTTGAGCAGGAAGACGTCGCCATCCTCGATCCGGCCGGCGAAGGCCTTGAGGATGGCGCGCACCGAGAAGCCGCCGCCGCCGGTATGGATCGGGATGCCGTCGGCCTGGCTCACCAGCGTGCCGTCGGGGCTGGCGATGAAGCAGGAGAAATCGTGGCTCTGGTTGAAGATCGGGCTGCGCGCCGTGCGGGTCATCACCCAGCCCATCTGCCGCGCGATGTGGTCGAGGCGCTTCTGCGTCAGCGCCAGCTGGACGGGATCGAGCGCGGTCATGCGGCCCCCACGGCGATGTCGAAATTGCCACTGGCATCGACGGCAAGCGTGTCGCCCGGACCGGCCAGCACCGTGGTCGTCAATTCCTCGACGACCAGCGGGCCGGCGAGCCGGTGGCTGGGCGCGAGATCCGCTCCGGCGAAGACCGGCGTCTCGACCCAGCCGGATGCCTCGTCCTGCCAGACCGGTCGGCGCGCGACCGGTCGCGGCGGCGGCGCGGCCGGCGGTGCCGCCGGCCGCAGGCGTTCCACGGCGCCGATCGCGGCGAGGCGGAGCGCTGTTACCTCGATCGTGCCCTGCGGCTGGATGTGGCCGAACATCCGGTCGTGCTCTTCCTCGAAGCGGCGGCGGATGGCCATCGGCTCGAAGCCGGAAGCGAGCTCGATCCGGATCGCATATTGCTGGCCCAGATAGCGGAGATCGAGGCTGCGCACCAGCCGCGCCCGCTCGCCGCCAAAGCCTTCGGCATCCATCGCGGCGCCCGCCTCTCGCTCCAGCGCCGCGAAGCGGTCCTCCAAGGCGGATCGGTCGGCGCGGTCGAGATCGGCAAAATGCACCCGCAGGAAATCCTGGCGCACATCGGTGTTCAGCATGCCGAGCGCGCAGAAGGCGCCGGCGAGGCGGGGCACATAGCAGCGGCGGGAACCGAGCGCGCGGGCCACGGCCGCGCCGTGCATCGGGCCCGCGCCGCCGGCGGCGACCAGGGTGAAGCGTCGCGGGTCGTAGCCGCGCTCGATGCTCATGCGCTCCACCGCGTGCAGCAGGTTCTGTTCCAACAGGCGGATGATGCCGGCGGCGGCGCGCTCGATGGTAAGGCCGAGCGGCCGCGCCACCTTGGTCTCGATCGCCTCCCGGGCGAGTCCGTCATCGAGGTTCACCGCGCCGCCGGCATAGGGGCCAGGGCGCAGCCGGCCGAGCACCAACTGCGCGTCGGTCACCGTCGGCTCGGCATTGCCGCGGCCATAGCAGGCGGGGCCGGGCACGGCACCGGCACCGCGGGGGCCGGCGAACAGCATGCCGGCGCCGTCGACCCCGGCGATGGTGCCGCCGCCGGCGCCCACCGTGTGGATCTCGATCGCCGGGATCGCCGCGTGATAGCCGCCGACCAATATCTGATCCGTGACCGCGACATCGCCCTTGCTCATCAGCGCCACGTCGCAGCTCGTGCCGCCGATCTCCATCGAGACGAAGTCGTCGGTGCCGGCGGTCTGGCGGTAGTAGTTGAGCGCGCCGACGCCGGCCGCCGGTCCGGAGAGGAGGAGCTGCACCGGCCGGTCCTGCACGTGGTCGACCGAGACGGCGCCGCCATTCGATTGCACCAGCAGCAGCGAATGCCGCAGGCCGAGCTGACGCAGCTTCCGGTTCAGGCCGGCGAGATAGGGAACCACGCGAGGGCCGACATAGGCATTCAGCACCGCGGTCGAGCCACGCTCGTACTCGCCGATCACCGGCGCCACATCGGAGGAAAGCGTGATCGGCAGGCCGTTCATATGTTGCCGTAGGGCGGATGCCGCCGCGACTTCATGCTTCGGGTCGGCATAGGAGTGCAGCAGGCACAGCGCCACCGCCTCGACGCCTTCGTCCTTGAACACCGCAGCGGCGGCCTCGACATCGCGCCCACTCACCGGCTCGAGTTCGTTGCCGTTGCGGTCGAGCCGTCCGGTGACCGGCAGGCGCAGGTAGCGCGGCACCAGCACGGGCGGGAAGGGCGCCCGGTGGTCCCATTGATCTTCGCGGATGCCGCGGCGGATCTCCAGGCTGTCGCGGAAGCCGGCCGTGGTCAGCATGCCGACCTTGGCGCCCTTGCCTTCCAGCAGGGTGTTGGTCGCGACGGTCGAGCCGTGGATCATCAACGAAGTGCCGGCCATCAGTTCGGGCAGCGCCATGCCGGCCTGCTTTGCCGCGGCGCCGAGCGCGTTCACCACGCCTTCCGCCGGGTCGGCCGGCGTGGACGGCACCTTGGTGACATGAACGGCACCGGCGGCGTCGGCCAGCACCAGGTCGGTGAACGTGCCGCCGACATCGACGCCGATGCGCCATGGCGCTTGCAACTGCATGCCCTCAATCCTGCTCGTGGCGGAACGGCGAGTGGTGCTCTTCCAGGTACTCGATCTCGCGCGCGACCTGGGCGCGCTCCTGCATCAGGAAATTCTCCACGGCGCGGTGGAAACCCGCATCGCGCACCCAGTGCACCGAATAGGTCGGCCTCGGCAGATAGCCGCGGGCGAGCTTATGCGGACCCTGCGCGCCGGCCTCGACCCGCGCCAGCCGGTGCGCGATCGCATAGTCGATGGCCTGGTAGTAGCAGAGCTCGAAATGCAGGAAACGGTGCTCCTCGATGCAGCCCCAGTACCGCCCGTACAGCGTATCGCTTCCCTTGAGGTTCAGCGCGCCGGCAATGTAGCGCCCGTCGCGCCGGGCCAGGACCAGTACGACGCGGTCGGCCATGCGCTCGCCGAGCAGGGAGAAGAAGCGCCGGTTCAGGTAGGGCCGCCCCCATTTCCGTCCGCCGGTATCCATGTAGAAGCGGAACATAGCGTCCCAGTGCCGCTCCTCGATTTCGCTGCCCGACAGGACGTCGATGCTGATCTCGTTCTCGATCGCGGCGGCGCGCTCCTTGCGCAGGTCCTTGCGCTTGCGCGAGGTGAGCTCGGCCAGGAAATCCTCGAACGAGCCATAGCCGCGATTCTCGAAATGGAACTGCTCGCCCGTCCGCTGCAGGAGCCCGGCCTTGCCCGCGCACTCCCACTCGGCCTCGGTGCAGAAGGTGACATGCACCGAGGACAGCTCCTCCCGCCGCGCGTATTCGCTGGCGCCGGCGATCAGGCCGCCGATGCCGGCCTCCGGTGCGATGCCGGGCCGCACCAGGAAGCGCGGGCCCGGCACCGGGGTGAACGGCACGCAGACCTGCAGCTTCGGGTAATAGCGCCCGCCGGCCCGCTCATAGGCCTGGGCCCAGCCGTGATCGAACACGTACTCGCCCTGCGAATGTCCCTTCAGGTAGGCGGGCGCGCAGGCGATGAGGTTTCCTTCATCGTCCTCGAGCGCCAGGTGCCGCGGCGCCCAGCCGGTTTCCGGGCGCACGCAACCGCTCGCCTCCAGCGCTTCGAGGAAGGTGTGGGCGAGGAAAGGGTTGTCCGCGCCGGCGCAGGCATCCCAGTCGGCCGAATCGATCTCGGCAATGGCGCCATGCACGCGCAGCGTCACCGCCGCATCGCTCATGCGCGGAAACCCTCGAAGATGACGTTGTCGGCGTGCGCCGCGGCGCGGGCGCGTTGTTCGTCGGTCCGCACGGTCCAGGTCAGCACCGGCCTGCCGGCCGCCCGGGCGCGTTCGGTCAGTGGCGCCGGCAGCAGGCTGACGTCATAGGCGATGAAGTCCGGCGCGCCGTGCCCGGCCTCCAACTTGGCGGCGAGGGCTTTGCGGCCGGCCTCGTCGAGCGCCTTCAGATCGGCCGGATCGGTCGCGATCTGGCCGCGCGGCACATGCGGCGCGCGCTCATGGAACCAGGCGACGACATCGGGCGCGAAGGATTGCACGGCATAGTCGCCGGCATAGCCCTTGAGCCTCTCCCATGCGGCTTCGCAGAGCGGCGCGGCCGGCTCGTTGCCGTAATTCTTGATCTCGATCAGCAACGGCGCCCTGCCGCTCGCCAGCGCAAGAAACTCATCGAAGAGGGGCGGCGTCTCCGCCGTGCCGAGCAGGGGCAATCTGGACAGCGCGCTGGCCGCGAGCGCATCCGTCCGGCCTTCCGTGCCGGTCAGCCGCTTCAGATCGGCGTCATGGAACACCACCGGCACGCCATCGGCCGCCAGCCGGACGTCGCATTCGATGGCGTAGCCGGCCGCAATGGCGGCGCGAAAGGCCGCCCGCGAGTTTTCCGGCACCCCGGCGCCGATATCGTGCAGGCCGCGATGGGCGACCGGTACGCTGCGCAACCACCCTTTGGCCACTGGTCACGCCACCTCGAAAATCGCCTCGACTTCCACCGCGACATTGCGCGGCAGCGAGCCGGAGCCCACGGCGGAGCGCGCGTGGCGGCCCTTGTCCCCGAACACTTCGACCATCAGGTCGGAACAGCCGTTCACGACCTCGGGTTGCTGGGTGAAATTCTCCACCGCGTTGACGAAGCCCACCAGCTTCACGCAACGCACGACCTTGTCGAGATCGCCGTCCAGCGCCGCCTTGAGATTGGACAGGATGTTGATGCCGCAGAGGCGCGCCGCCTTCTTGGCATCCTCGACATTGACCTCCTTGCCGACCTTGCCGACATGGCGCAGCTCGCCATGCGACATGGTCACCTGGCCGGAGATGAACACCAGATTGCCGGTGCGCACGAAGGGCACGTAGTTCGCCACCGGCTTGGCCGGTGCCGGCAGATCGATGCCGAGAGCCTTGAGGCGTCCATCAATCTCACCCGCCATGACATCCTCCTTGAATGTTCCGTCCCGTTATCAGCGTTGTGCTTGGTAGCCTGACCCGTCAACCGCCGGGCCGTCCGCCGGCGCCTGCATCCAGCCGGATGCCGACATTCTTGGTCTGCACATAGTTGAGCAGCGCCTCCTGGCCCTTCTCCCGACCATAACCCGACCGCTTGGTGCCGCCGAACGGCGTCTCGACCCCGCCGGCGAACCATTCGTTGACGAAGACCTGGCCGGCGACCAACCGGTCGGCCGCCCAGTGGGCGGTGCGCAGATCCTTGGTATAGACGCCGGCGCAGAGGCCGTATTCGGTGCCGTTGGCGAGTTCGATCGCCTCCTCGGGCTCGTCGAAAGCCTGCACGGCGAGGACCGGGCCGAACACCTCCTCGCGGGCGATGGTCATGTCGGGCATGACGCCGGCGAACACCGTCGGCTGCATGAAATGGCCGCGCGCGCCGTCGACGCGGCGTCCGCCGGTCACCGCCGTCGCGCCCTGCTGGCCGGCGGCGAGGCAATAGCCTTCCACCTTGTCGAGCTGGCCGGCGGAGATCAGCGGGCCGAGATCCTTGCCCTCGATGCCAGGGCCGATGGACAGCGAGGCCGCCTTGGCGCGGATCCGCTCGATCACCTGGTCATGCACCTTGCGGTGCACGATCAGCCGCGATTGCGCCGAGCAGACCTGGCCGGCATTGGAGAAGATGCCGGCGGCGGTCGAGGCCGTGACCTGGTCGAGATCGGCATCGGGGAAGACGATGCCGGCCGACTTGCCGCCGAGCTCCATCACGCAGGGGATCACGCGCTCCGCCGCCGCGCGCAGGATGCTCTGGCCGGTCCGGACCGAGCCGGTGAACACGATGTGGTCGATATCGGGATGCGCCACCAGCCAGGCGCCGCAATCATGGCCGTAGCCGCACAGGATGTTGACCGCGCCGGGCGGCACGCCGGCGCGGGCGCAGGCCTCGGCGATGTAGTAGCAGGAGAGCGGAGAGAGCTCCGGCGATTTCAGCACCACGCAGTTGCCGGTGGCGAGCGCGCAGGCGACCGAGCGGGCGGCGATCTGCAGCGGGAAGTTCCACGGCACCACCTGGGCGGACACGCCGAACGGCGCCGGCACGGTGTAGTCGACATAGCCGGCGCCGAGCGGGATCATCCGGCCTTCCAGCTTGTCGGTGGCACCGCCGTAATAGGTGAAGTAGCGCGAAGCGGCCATCGCCTCGTTCCTGGCCGCAGCGAGCGTCTTGCCGTTGTCGAGACACTCGACCAGGGCGATCTCGTCGGCCAGCGCCTCCATGTGGCGGCCGATCTCGAGCAGCAGGCGGCCGCGCGCCATCGGCCGCATGTCGATCAGGGTGCGCGCCATGAAGCGGGCCCGCGCCGCGGCAACCGCGGCATCCACATCGGCACGGCCGCCCCGCGCCACCTCGGCGATGGTTTCGGCCGTCGCCGGGTTCTCGATGGCGATGCGGCCGCCATCGGCGGCATCGCGCCAGGCGCCGTCGATATAGTTCTGCCAATAGGTCTTGATCTTGCTTCCGGTCATCGCGTCCCTTGTCTCCGGGGGCAAGGATAGCGTGGCCGGCGCCCGCGCACTATTGCGCGTAGTCCGGCTCTTCGCGGTCCAGGATCCGCTTCAGCGCCGCGAAATGCAGTCCCGTCTGGGTCTTGTCGGCGGCGATCTGTGCGGCGGTGCGGGCCGCGACTTCGGGCTTTGCGATCTTGAGCGGCCGGCCGGACCATTGGGCATAGACCTGCACCTGCGCCGCGCGCTCCAGGTAGTAGAGATCATCATAGGCGGTGGCGACGTCCGGTCCGGTGACGATCACACCGTGATTGGCGAGGAACAGCACCTCGGCCTCGGCGAGCTTGGCGCACATCCGGTCGCCTTCGGAATGATCCAGCGCCAGGCCGTTATACTCGTCGTCATAAGCCGTGCGGCCGAGGAAGCGGAGCCCGTTCTGCGTGCAGCCATATTCCAGGCGCCCGCCATCGATCGAGGTGATCGAGGTGGCGAAGGGCATGTGGGTGTGCAGGACGCAGGCAGCGGTCGGCTTGTTCACATGGATGCGCGCGTGGATGAAGTACGCGGTCGCCTCGACCGTATGGTCGCCCTCCAACACGTTGCCGTCCGGGTCGATCATCACCAGGTCGGAGGCCTTGACCTCGGACCAGTGCAGGCCTTGCGGATTGATCAGGATGCGGTCGCGGGTGCCCGGCACCAGCAGGCTGAAGTGATTGCAGATCCCCTCGTGCAGGCCCTGGCGCACCGCCCATCGCAGGGCTGCGGCAAGATCGATGCGGGCCTGCCAGACGGGGTCGTTGCGACGGCTCGTGCTCATGGGACGCTCTCCCTTTCGGCTTCCCGGGCCAAGGTACGCTGGGCGGCAGCGGCCTCGACGTCCGCCGCCATGGCTTCCGCCTTCACCTTCTGGCGGTTGTGACGGCGCACGACGAACCAGACCACCACGACGAACAGCGCCAGCATGCCGAGGCCGAAGCCCTTGGCGATCGACCCCAGAAGATTCTCGAACATCCCGCCCAGTACATAGCCGCCCCAGGCGAAGCTGTTGGCCCAGAAGCCGGCAGCGATGAAGTTCAGCACCAGGAACCGCCCCCAGGGCAGGCGGCTCATGCCGAGCGCCACCGAGCTGAAATTGCGGATCCCATAAATGAAGCGGAAGGTCAGGATGAACCAGGTGTTGTGCTTCTCGGCGAGATGCATCGCCGTGTCGACGCCGGGCTTCCACTTTGGAAAGCGCTGCAGCAAACGGCCACCGAAGCGCCGGCCGATGAAGAACCAGGTCTGATCGCCCGCGAACGATCCGAGCCAGGCCGCGGCGATCAGCCAGCGGATGTCAAGATAGCCCTCATGGCAGGCATAGCCGGCAAAAATGACAAATGTTTCACCTTCGATATATGTCCAAAGGAAGGTGAGCAGATAGAAGAGATGCTCGTATTTCGAGATGTAGTAGAGAACATCGTCCACGGGTACCGCCGGTCAGCTCGCGTTCTTGTTGCGGTTCGATCGCTTGCCCGCTGCCGTCCCTGTATCGGCCAAATGTCGGGCGCCGCACCATAGTGCCGCGCCCCCCGGTCGTCGAGGGGCGCGGCATTCCGCAAGTCAGAAAGTGCCGTGATAGGCGCCGCCATCGATCAGCAGGCTCTGGCCGGTGATGAAGCCGGCATTGGCGCCGCACAGGAAGGCGCAGGCATCGCCGAATTCCGCCGGGTTGCCGACCCGCCTGGCCGGGATGGCGGCCGCGCGCTCCTTGAACACATCCTCCACGGCGCGGTTCTGCGCCTTGGCGGCAATCGTGATGCCGCCCATCAGCCGGTCGGTCTGGAAGGCGCCGGGCAGCAGGTTGTTGATCGTCACGTTGGCATGCGCGACCGAACGGGCGACGCCGGCCAGAAAGGCGGTCAGGCCGGCGCGTGCGCCGCTGGAGAGGTCCAGTCCGGCCAGCGGCATCTTGACGGAACCGGAGGTGATGTTGACGACGCGGCCGAACTTGCGCGCCACCATGCCGTCGACCACCGCCTGAATCAGCTCGATCGGCGTGACCATGTTGGCGACCACGCCCTTCAGCATCGCCTCGCGGTCGAGCTGGCGGAAATCCTTGAACGGCGGGCCGCCGGCATTGTTGACCAGAATGTCCGGCTCCGGGCACGCGGCGAGCAGGGCCTTCTGGCCCTCCGCCGTGGTCACGTCGGCCACCACGGGCGTCACCTTGGCGCCGGTCGCCTTGGCGATCTCGGCCGCTGTCTTCGGCAGCTGCTCGGCATTGACGCCGTTGATGATCACCTCGCAGCCGGCGCGGGCGAGCGAGGTGGCGCAGGCGCGGCCCAGGCCGCGGTTGGAAGCGCAGACGATGGCCTTGCGGCCCTTGATTCCGAGATCGAGCATGTTTCTCCCCTTGGTTCGAGTGCGGATTCTAAATGGCGCGGCCGAGGATGCGGGCAAACAGTTCGGGATCGACATTGCCGCCGGAGCAGACAACGACGGTGACCTTACCCTCGGTCGGCAGCTTGCCGAGTAGGGCAGCGGCAAGCCCGACGGCGCCGCCGGGCTCCACCACCAGCTTCAAATGCAGGAAGGCCTGGCGCATTGCCTCGGCGACCTCGGGATCGGCGGCGGCGACCGCGCCGGTGATGGCTCGGCTGTTGATCGCCCAGGTGATCTCGCCGGGCTCCGGCGACATCAAGGCGTCGCACAGCGTCGACGCACCGGGATTGATCGCAACGCGCCGGCCCGCTTCCAGCGAACGGGCATGGTCCTCGTAACCGGCGGGCTCGGCGACGATGGCGCGGGCGTTCGGGTAGATCGACTGCACGGCCGTCGCGACGCCGGCCAGCAGGCCGCCGCCGCTTGCCGGCACGATCACCTGGTCCGGGGTCAGGCCGAGGGCGAGGCATTGCTCGGCGATCTCCAGGCCGACCGTGCCCTGGCCGGCGATCAGGCCCGGATCGTCGAACGGTTTCACCAGTGTCGCGCCGGTCTCGGCGGCAAGCTTGGCGCCGATCGCCTCCCGGTTCTCCTTCAGCCGGTCGTAGGTGATGACCTTGGCGCCATAGCCCTTGGTGTTCTCGATCTTGATGGCCGGTGCATCCGACGGCATCACGATGGTCGCCGGCGCGCCCAGCATGGCGGCGGCACAGGCGACGCCCTGGGCATGATTGCCGGAGGAGAAGGCGACCACGCCCTTCGGCCGGTCGGCGGCAGGGATCAGGCTGATCCGGTTGAAGGCGCCGCGGAACTTGAACGAGCCGGTGCGCTGCAAGGCTTCCGCCTTGATCAGCAGCCGGCCGCCGACCCGCCGGCTCAGTGCCGGCACTTCGAGCAGCGGCGTGCGCACGGCGACCGGCGCCAGCCGCGCGGCCGCCGCCCGGATATCGGCCATGGTCGGCACGATGGTCTGAACCGGCAGGCTCGCCCGGTCAGAAGGGCTCGAGGAATTCATGCAGGACGCTCCGGAACGGCTCCTCATGGGGCAGGGGAATATGCCCCCGATTGGGAATGAGGAGTCTCCTCAAGTCCGGCTTTTCCGCAAGCATCCGATCGAAGGTTTCCTGGTCCAGCACATCGGAGAGGGCGCCGCGCACGGCGAGCGTCGGGATCGGCTTCAGCGCCGCATAGAGCGGCCAGAGATCCGGCACCGGCGCGCTCAGCTGCTCGCGCAGGGCATCGCCGATCTTGAGATCGTAGTCGAGGCGAAGCTCGCCGGTCGCCGGATCGCGCACGAACGTGTCCTGGGCGCTCTGCAGCCAATGCGCCTCGGCGATGCCGGGATAGGCATAGCCGAATTGCTGCTTGATGGCGGCGGCGGCCTGCTCATAGGTCGCGAAGCGGAGATCGGTGCCGACATAGCCGGCAATGCGCTGGCGGCCCTCGTCGCTGACCGTCGGGCCGACATCGTTCAGGACGGCGGCGGCGACCAGGCCCGGCACGCCGGCGGCCAGTCCCATGGTGAGGATGCCGCCGAGCGAGGTGCCGAGCAGGACGCAGCGTGCGATGCCGGCCTGCTGCAGGACGAGGAGAATGTCCTGCACATAGGTCGGCGGCGCGTAATTGTGCCAGTTCGGGTCGTAGCCGGAGCGGCCGCGGCCACGGTAGTCGAGTGCCAGCACACGGCGGCGCGGGGCCAGCTCGGTCGCGATCCGGTGAAAATCCTTCGAATTGCGCGTCAGACCGGTCAGGCAGACCAGCGGCAGCCGCCCTTCGGCTGCGGCGCCATAATCGCGGTAGTAGATCGCGACGCCGTCCGGAGCGCCGACCGTGAACTCGCGATAGAGGGGTACTCCGTGGTTCATCCTGCCACCAGCTCCGGCAGTGTCCGGAGGTCGCTCAGCACGCGCTCCGGCGCGCCCGGGAGCCGTTCCGGCGGCTGGCCGAAGCGATTGACCCAGAACACGCGGAAGCCGAAATGCGCGGCGCCATGCGCGTCCCAGCCATTCGACGACAGGAACAGGATCGCGGCCGGGTCCACGCCGAAATGTGCCGTCGCCAGGCGGTAGACGCTGCCATGCGGCTTGTAGATGCCTGCATCCTCGACCGACAGCACGGCGTCGAGGCTGCTGGCGATGCCGGCACTCTTCACCGCCGCGTCCAGCATGGCGGGCGAGCCGTTCGACAAGATCGCCGTCTTCAATCCCTTGGCCTTCAGACGGCGCAGCATGTCCGGCACTTCCGGATAGGCGTCGAGCGTGAAATAGAGCGCCATCAGGCGGCGGCGCAGGTCGGCATCGGCGATGCCGGACTGGGCGAGGGCGAAGTCCAGCGCCTCGCCCGTCACCTGCTCGAAATCGGCATGCGCGCCCATCAGCGAGCGGAGCCAGGTGTATTGCAGCTGCTTCGCCCGCCAGGTCTCGGCCAGCTTCAGCCAGCTTTCGCCGATCTCGCCGGCCAGCCTGGCGGCGGCGCTGTTGACGTCGAACAGCGTGCCATAGGCATCGAAGACGCAGGCACGAACGCCGGCCACCGCCTCAGCCATTGCGCCCGCCATCGCCGCGGAAATCGCGGTCCAACCGCTGCAGCACGCCCGTACCCGGCGCCAGCCGCTGGCGATACACCATCAGCCCTTCCAGCACGCGCTGCACGTAGTTGCGCGTCTCGTTGAACGGCATCAGCTCGATCCAGTCGACCACGTCGACATCGGCGCGGCGCGGATCGCCCCAGTCGCGCATCCAGCCGAGCGTCCGGCTCTTGCCCGCGTTGTAGGAGGACAGTGCGAGCAGGTAGGAGCCGTCGAAGGCATCGACCATGCGCTGCAGATAGCGCGAGCCGAGCGTGGTGTTGTAGCGGGGATCGCGGGTCAGGCGATCCGGGCTGTAGGGCAGGCGAAGTTCCTTCGCCACTTCCTTGGCGGTCGCCGGCATCAGCTGCAGCAGGCCGCGCGCACCGGCCGGCGAGATTGCGGCGGCATTGAACTCGCTCTCCTGGCGTGCGGTCGCCAGCACCAGGCCCTGTTCCGGCAAGTCGGCATGCCGGGTCAGGTCCACCATCGGATAGAGCCGGGTCAGCAGGATCGAGCCGTTCCGCTGCGAGCGCTTGGCCGACATCACGCCGAGATCCACACGCCCCACCCGGTCGGCGAGGGTGGCGACGAGCTCGTGCTCGACCGGCGTCGTCGCCCGGTCGGCGAGGTGCATGATGAACACGCGAACGTAGTCGCGCACGCTGTCGCCGCCTTCGGCCAGCAGGCGCGCGGCATGCACCAGCTCCTTCCTGTCGAAGCGGGCAAAATCCTCCGCCGTCGGCTGCGGCTCGGACGGCAGGATCAGCGGCCGGCGCGGATCGATCCGCGCCTGCGCCAGCTGGCCGTAGAAGGTCGCGCCGTGCTGTGCCGCCGCCTCGTACCAGATGCGGGCGCCGTCGCGATTGCCGATCGCTTCCTGTGCGCGGCCGGACCAGTAGGCACCGCGTGCCACGCTGATCGGCAGCTTGACCGTCTCGACCACGCGGCGGAAATGCTCGGCAGCAATGTCAGGCTGTTCCAGGAACCGCAGCGCGATCCAGCCGGCGAGCCATTCCGCCTCGTTGGCGACGCTCGGCACCGACAGCCGGTGGTCAGCCGCGGCGCGGTAGGCGTCGGTGATCTTGCCGGCGCCCAGCAGGCGGCGCGAATGATACTGCCGCTCGTTCCAGAACGGCCATGCCGCATTGGCCGGCGGGGCCGCCATGCTGAGCGCATCGAGCGCCTGGTCGTCGTCGTCCCGCTTGCGCAGATAGCGCGCGCGATCGAGGGCGAGGCCGGGATCGCGCTGCAGCTCGTCCGGCAGCGCCGCGGCCAGCGCCTCGGCATTGCTCGTGCGCTCGACCAGCGCGATGCGGGCCTGCACCAGCCGCTTGCCGTTGTTGTCGAGGAAGGGCAGTACCCGCCTGGCGCCGGCGCGGTCGCCATCGCTCAGCAGGTTGGTCGCGCGGGCCAGATGGTCGGCATTGTCGAGCCGGGCGAGATGGCGCTGCATGATGGCCGCCTCGGCGCCGTCGCTGAGCTGGCTCGAGGCCCAGGCGAGCTTGAGCCAGGGCGCCGCGTCGGTCTCGCGCCCGGTGGCGATCAGGGCATCGGCGAACCGGGCCATGCCGTCGGCGGCGACCGGCTTGCGGTGCGCGAACCAGTTCAGCACCGCCTGGTGGTCGGGCTCGAGGCGGAGCGCCTCCTCGGCGCGCCGGGTCATCAGGTCGCGGCTCGGCCAGTCCGGGTTCTGGTCCAGGAAGGCGACGATATCGGCGAAGTTGGCGCCCGAATCCCGGCGCAGGAAATAGAGGAAGTCGACCAGCTTCTCCGCGCCGTCCAGGCGGGCGGCGCGGGCCTGCGCCCGGGCTTCCTCGTAGCGGCCCCAGGCCGCGTGCTTCACGGCGTTGACCCAATGCTCCCGCCGGGCATTCGACAGCGAGGATTTGCCCGGCGGCGGTGCCGGTTGCGTGGTTAACGCGGCGGGCTCGGCGGCGGTCGATTTCGGCCTGGCGGCACCCGGGGGTGCATTCGCCGCGGTCCGCAGCCCGGCGGGCTCCGCGGGCTTGGGCTTCGGCGCAGGCGGCGCGCTGTTGGCGGCCTGGGCGGTGGCCGGCAGCAGGCCGAGCAGAACGACAGCGGCGGCGGCAGAAAAACGCCTCACGAATCCGTCCCTTGTCCAGTCAGGCGGGCAGCATACTAGCCGGACGAAGGTTAAACTGTCCCTGCCTGGCCGGCCGGTGCCCCCGAGTCACATCGTCGCCCCCAGCACCCAGGGGGTAAACTCTTCGTCACCCATGCCGAGCAGTTCGCTCTTGGTGCGCTGGCCCGAGGCGGTCTTCAACACGAGATCGAAGATCTCCTGGCCGACCTCCTGGATCGATTTCTCGCCATCCGCGATCTCGCCGCAGTTGATGTCCATGTCATCGGTCATCTTGCGGTAGAGCGGCGTGTTGGTGGCGAGCTTCAGGCTCGGCGCCGGCTTGCAGCCGAACACGCTGCCGCGGCCGGTGGTGAAGCAGATCATGTTGGCGCCGCCCGCCACCTGGCCGGTCGCCGAGACAGGGTCGTAGCCCGGCGTGTCCATGTAGACGAAGCCCTTGGCGGTGACCGGCTCGGCATAGCGAAACACGTCGACCAGGTTGGTCGTTCCGCCCTTGGCCACGGCGCCGAGCGACTTTTCCAGGATGGTGGTGAGACCGCCCGCCTTGTTGCCGGGGGAGGGGTTGTTGTTCATCTCGCCGTTGTTGCGGGCGGTGTAATCCTCCCACCACTTGATGCGGTCGACGATCTTCTGGCCGACTTCGCGGCTGACGGCGCGGCGGGTCAGCAGGTGCTCGGCGCCGTAGATCTCCGGCGTCTCGCTCAAGATGGCGCTGCCGCCGTGGCGGACCAGCAGATCGACCGCCGCGCCCAGCGCCGGATTCGCCGTGATGCCGGAATAGCCGTCCGAGCCGCCGCATTGCAGGCCGATGCAGATATGGCTCGCCGGCACGGTCTCCCGCTTCACCTGATTCGCCTCCGGCAGCATCTCGCGCAGCATGTCGACGCCGCGCTTCACCGTGATGGCGGTGCCGCCTTCGTCCTGGATGGTCATGGTGCGGAGCTTCGGGCCGACCTCGAGCCCCTCCGCCTGGATCATGCCGCCGATCTGGTTCGACTCGCAGCCGAGCCCGACGATCAGCACCCCGGCAAAATTCGGATGCCGGGCGAAACCGGCGAGCGTGCGGCGCAGCACGTCGATCGGCTCGCCCTCGGACGCCATGCCGCAGCCGGTCGCATGGGTCAGCGCCACCACCCCGTCCACGTTCGGGAACTGGTCGAGATAGGGAACGATCTTCTGCGCTATGTATTTCGAGGCGGTGGCGGAGCAGTTCACCGTCGAGACGATGCCGAGGAAGTTCCGGGTCGCAACCCGGCCGTCCGGCCGCACGATGCCCTGGAACGTGGCGCGCTCGTGCTCCGGCAGATAGGCGGTCGGCTTGGCATCGGCGCCGAAGGCGTAGTCGCGCTCGAAGGCGCGCATCTCGAGGTTGTGGGTATGGACATGGGCGCCGGGCGCCAGATCGGCACTCGCGAAGCCGATGATCTGGTCGTATTTGCGCACCGGCTCGCCCGCCTTGACCGGCTTCAAGGTCACCTTGTGGCCGCGCGGGATGTGGCTGGCGCAGGCGATGCCGTAATCGTCCAGCCTGGTGCCGGGCAGCAGATCGGCGCGGGCGACGGCGACGTTGTCGTTCGGATGCAGGCGGATGACCAGCGGCGGCATGGCGGCTTCGCTCCCGGATTGTCGACCCAGCGGGGCCTAAGCGCGGAATGAATGCGCACGGACATGGACGTGAGGCCCCGGCCCGTGGCACTTTGCGCCGCCAGAATATCGATAACCAGAGGGTGGGGTAAGCGGGAGGAGAGATGGCAGGACGACTGGCAGGCAAGCGCGCCCTGGTGACGGCAGCGGGTCAGGGCATCGGGCGGGCGACGGCGCTCGCCTTCGCCGACGAAGGCGCGACCGTCTACGCGACCGACCTGGACCCCGGCAAGCTGACCGAGCTTGCCGGCCACGCCAACATCGCTTCGATGAAGCTCGACTGTCTCGACCCTGCGGCGATCCAGGCCATCGCCAAGGAGCTCGGCACCCTCGACATCGTCTTCAACTGCGCCGGCTTCGTGCACAACGGCACGATCCTGGAGGCGACCGAGGAAGAATGGGCCTTCGCCTTCGACCTCAACGTGCGCAGCGTGTTCCGGGTGATCCGGGCCTTCCTGCCGGCCATGCTGGACAAGGGCGCGGGCTCGATCGTCAACATCGCCTCGATCGCCTCCAGCCTGAAGGGCGTTCCGAACCGCGCGATCTACGGCGCGACCAAGGCATCGGTGATCGGCCTGACCAAATCGGTCGCCGCCGATTTCGTCGGCCGCGGCATCCGCTGCAACGCGATCTGCCCGGGCACGGTGCATACGCCGTCGCTGGACGACCGCATCAACGCCGCGCCGGATCCGGTGCAGGCGCGCAAGGATTTCGTCGCCCGCCAGCCGATGGGCCGGCTCGGCAAGGCGGAGGAGATCGCAGGCCTCGCGGTCTATCTCGCCAGCGACGAGAGCGTGTTCGTCACCGGCCAGGCCTATGTGATCGATGGCGGCATTCTGATCTAGCGAGGCGTAAGCCAAAGAGGGGAAGCACCAACATGAAGCTGTTGCGCTACGGACCGAAGGGGAAGGAAAAGCCGGGCCTCTTGGACGAGGACGGCAAGATCCGCGACATCTCCAGGATCATCAAGGACATCACGCCGGCCACGATCGGCGAGATCGGCAAGCTGAAGAAGGCGAATCTCAAGCGGCTGCCGGTGGTCAAGGGCAAGCCGCGCATCGGTGCCTGCGTCGCGAACTTCGCCAATTTCCTCTGCATCGGCCTCAACTATGCCGACCACGCGGCCGAGACCGGCTCGGCCCTGCCGGAGAAGCCCATCGTGTTCCTGAAGGCGTTGAGCGCCGTGACCGGGCCGACCGACAGCGTGCCGATCCCGCGCGGCTCGACCATGTGCGACTGGGAGGTCGAGCTCGGCGTCATCATCGGCCGCAAGGGCAAGTACATCGCCGAGAAGGACGCGATGCGCTACGTCGCCGGCTATTGCACGGTGAACGACGTGTCGGAGCGGCGCTACCAGGGCTATCTCCGGCCGCAGACGCACTGGGTGTTCGGCAAGGGCTGCGACGGCTTTGGTCCGATCGGGCCCTATTTCGTCACCAAGGACGAGGTGAAGGACCCGCACAATCTGAAGCTCTGGTGCGAGGTGTCGGGCACCATGCGCCAGAACGGCAACACCTCGACCATGATCTTCAAGATCCCGCAGCTGATCGCCTTCATCAGCAAGCACATGACGATCTATCCCGGCGACATCATCTCGACCGGCACGCCGCCCGGCGTCGGCACCGGCATCAAGCCGGAGCCGGTCTACCTCAAGGGCGGCGACGTGATGCGCACCGGCGTCGAAGGCCTCGGCGAGCAGAAGACCAAGATGGTGCAGGACAAGTAGCCAGGTCCCTTCGCATCGGAAACGCCTCTCCGCCCGCGAAGCGGGGGAAGAGGCTGAGAGAGGTGGGGAGGATGCGGCCAGCCGAGCTTGAACGACCGGCGGTGACTCTGCGGATGGCCCACCTCCCCCAACCCCCTCCGCCCTAAGGGCAGAGGGGCTTAGTTTCGAGAGCTACCCGTCCTCTCTCACCACCTGCGTCAGCGCCTCGCCGTATTGCGCCAATTTCATGTCGCCGATGCCCGGGATGTCGGCGAGCTCGGCGAGGCTGCGCGGCCGCCGCGAAGCAATTTCGCGCAAGGTCGCGTCGTGGCAGATCACGTAGGGCGGCACGCCCCGTGCCGCCGCCAGCCCGCGGCGCCATTGGCGGAGCGCCTCGAACAGCGGCTGGTCGGCCTCGGCCACTTCGGCCTTGCGGGCCGCGCGCCCCGGCGCCGCAACGCGGCGGCGCTCCTTGCGCGACGGCTCGCGGGTCAGCAGCACGCGGCGCTCGCCGCGCAGCACCTCGCGCACCTCGGGCCCAAGCGTCAGCGCGCCATAGGCCTCGAAATCGGTGGCGACCAGTCCCATGGCGCTGAGCTGGCGGATGACGGAGCGCCACTGGATGTCGTCGCGCTCGGCGCCGACGCCGAAGACGCTCAGCTTGTCATGGCCGAAGCGGCGGATCTTGTCGCTGTCCTTGCCGCGCAGCACATCGACGACGTGGCCGGCGCCGAAGCGCTGGCCGGTGCGGTAGATCGCCGAGAGCAGCTTCTGGGCATCGGTCGTGCCGTCGAAGCTCTCCACCGGCGACAGGCACCGGTCGCAATTGCCGCAGGGCTCAAGCCGTTCCTCGCCGAAATAGCGCAGCAGCACCTGGCGGCGGCAATCGGCGGTTTCGCAGAAGCCGAGCAGGGCGTCGAGCTTGCGGCGCTCGACGCGCTTCTGCTCGTCGGAGGCTTCCGAGCTTTCGATGAAGCCGCGGATCTTGGCGATGTCCTCGGCGCCATAGACCATCCAGACCACGGAAGGCTCGCCGTCGCGCCCGGCGCGGCCGGTCTCCTGGTAATAGGCCTCCAGGCTCTTCGGCAGGTCGAGATGGGCGACGAAGCGCACATCGGGCCGGTTGATGCCGAGCCCGAAGGCGATGGTGGCGACCACGATCACGCCGTCGTCGCGCACGAAGCGCTCCAGCGCGCGCGAGCGCACGTCGGGGTCGAGCCCGGCGTGATAGGGCATGGCGTCGAAGCCCTGTTCGCGCAGCCACTCCGCGGTTGTCTCGGTGCGGCTGCGCGAGAGGCAGTAGACGATCCCGGTGGCGCCGCGCTCCTGCTCGGCGAGGAAGTCCTTGAGCTGGCGGCGCTCGGCGATCTTGGGGCCAATGCGGTACTGGATGTTCGGACGGTCGAAGCTCGCCACGAAGACGCGCGCCGCGTCGAGATCCAACCGCTCCAGGATGTCGCGCCGGGTCGCCCGGTCCGCCGTCGCCGTCACGGCGATGCGGGGCACGCCGCGAAAGCGCTGGGCCAGCACCGAGAGCCGCAGATATTCCGGACGGAAGTCGTGCCCCCATTGCGACACGCAATGCGCCTCGTCGATGGCGAAGAGCGAAATGCGGCATTCTTCCAGCAATTCCAGGAAGCCTTCGGCGAACAGCCGCTCCGGCGCGATATAAAGCAGGTCGATGTCGCCGCTGCGCATGGCCTGCTCGGCAGCGCGCCGCGCGCCGCCATTCTGCGCCGAGTTGATGGCATGGGCGCGCAGGCCTACTTCGCGCAAGGCACCGACCTGGTCCTGCATCAGCGCGATCAGGGGCGAGATGACGACGCCGAAGCCGTCGCGGGCGAGCGCCGGGATCTGGTAGCAGAGCGACTTGCCGCCGCCGGTCGGCATCAAGACCAGCGCATCGCCGCCGGCGGTCACGTGCTCGACGATCGCCTGCTGCTCGCCGCGGAAGGCGTTGTAGCCGAAGACGTGGGCGAGGATGTCGTGCGGGGTCGGCACCGTCAGTAGGTGGACCGGCCGCCGGAGATGTCGAAGGTGGCGCCGGTCGAGAACGAGCAATCGGCCGAGGCGAGCCAGGCGACCAGCGCCGCCACTTCCTTGGGCTCGACCAGCCGCCCCATCGGAATCCTCGAGATCATGTAGTTCACGTGCTCCTGCGTCATCTGCTTCAGGATCTCGGTATTGCCGGCGGCCGGCGTGACGCAGTTGACCAGCACGTTGACGTCGGCGAGCTCCTTGGCGAGCGATTTGGTGAGCGTGATGAGCGCCGCCTTGGAGATGCTGTAGGGCGCCGCGTTCGGATTGCCTTCCTTGCCGGCGACCGAGGAGATGTTGATGACGCGGCCATAGCCGCGCGTCTTCATGTCCGGCACCAGCGCGGCGCAGCAGATATAGGCGGAGGCGAGGTTGACATCGATGATGCGCCGGAACTCGCCCGGCGTGTATTCCCAGGTCTTGCGGTTCGGCCCGGCGATGCCGGCATTGTTGACCAGGATGTCGACGGGGCCGAGATGCCGCGCGGCCTGCTGGGCGGCATCCTCCACCGCGGTCTCGTCGGTGACGTCGAGCACGATGTGATCGACCTTGCCCTTGTGGCCGAGCGTGCGGGCCGCCTTGGCGAGCGCCGCCTTGTCCATGTCCCAGAGCGACACGGCGGCGCCGGATTCCAGCATCCGGTCGGCGATGGCATAGCCGAAGCCGCGCGCGGCGCCGGTCACCACGGCAACATGGCCCTTGAGATCGATCTTGTTCGCCATCCCCGCTCGGCCTCCCTCGCGCCTCCTGCGCCGAAGCTAGCATGCGCTCGCGCGGCCGCGCATGCTCAATTGACGCAGCCGGCCGCCGGGGCCAGCATGGCGCGCAGCAGACCCCATTTCGTATCGGGAGGAATGACGATGCCGGCCAAGATGAAGAAGGGCTTCCGCCAGCTGGTCGACGAGGCCAATGCCCAGGTCGAGACCTTGACCATCGAGCAGGCGAAGAAGCTGCAAGGCGACCCGAACGTGGTGCTGGTCGATATCCGGGACATCCGCGAGCTCGAGCGCGAAGGCGTGGTGCCCGGCGCCTTCCACGCGCCGCGCGGCATGATCGAGTTCTGGGTCGATCCGGACAGCCCGTATTTCAAGCCGATCTTCGGCGAAGGCAAGAAGTACGTCTTCTTCTGTGCCGCCGGCTGGCGCTCCGCGCTGACCGCGAAGACCGTGCAGGATATGGGGCTTGCGCCGGTCGCGCATATCGATGGCGGCTTCACTGCCTGGCGCGACAGCGGCGGGCCGGTGGAGAAGAAGGAATCCAAGCCGAAGCCGGCGGCGTGAGGAGGCCCCGATGAGTGCCGCCCCTTCCGTCGCCGAACGCGAAGCGATCTTCAAGGCCTTCGGCCGTGCCTTCTTCAAGGAGGATCTCGACGCGCTCTACCAGGTTGTGACCGAGGATTTCGTCTGGAGCGCCGTGGTGGACGGCAAGGCCCGCCACATTCGGGGGCGGCAGGCGGTCGGCGCGTATTTCGCCGAGCGGCGCGGCCTGTACGAGAACGTGCGCTTCCACGACGTGATCTATCACCACGCACCGGAGGCGAGCTTCATGACTTTCCGGCTGACCGCGACGAACAAGGCGACCGGCGCGCCGGTCGACGAGATCGGCGTCGAGCGCTACACCTTCCGCGACGGCAAGCTCGCGGTGAAGGACGTCTATCTCAAGCCGGCCGGCTAGCTAAGCCTGCGGACCGAGCTGTGCCGCGACTTCGGTCGCGGCGCGCTTCATGTCGCGGGCGAGCTTGAGTGCCGTTGCGCGGTCGAGCTGGTTGCCGAGGCCGACCGCCGCGAGGGTGCGGGATATGGTGCCGTCGCCCTTCAGCACCGGTACGGCCACGATGGTGACGCCGGCGATGTAATTGCCGCGATCGATGCTGAAGCCCTGGCGCCGCACCGTCGCGACTTCCTTGCGCCAGGTTTCGTAGCCCGGCGCATTGTGCCAGCGCAGCCGCCGAAACCGCCGCTCGACCTCGCCCCATGGCTGGTCGGTGAAGGCCGCGAGGCAGCGGCCGGTGGCGCTGATCAAGGCGGGGAAGCGGCTGCCGACATCGACATGCAGCCGGACCGGCGCCTGCGTGCGCGACAGCGCCACCACCACCATGTGATCCAGGTCCGGCAGCTCGACGCCGATAGCCGTCACGCCGTAGCGCTGCGACAGCGCGTCGAGCTTCGGCCGCACCAGGCTCGGGAAGTCGCCGCTCTCCAGCACCGCGCGGGCCAGCGGCAGCATGCCGACGCCAAGGCCGTACTGCTTGCTGACGGCATCCACATGCACCAGCTGTTCGGCGGCAAGCGCGCGCAGGATGTGCAGCGCCGTGCTGGGCACGAGATCGAGTGCCTCGGCGATCGTCTTCAGGCCGAGCGGCGCACGGCTGCGGCTCAGCAGGCGGAGGATGGCGACGGCGCGGGTGACGGCGGGGACGGCGCGGATGCGTGGGGCGGCAGCAGGTGACATGATTGTATATGTACAATGATAAGTGCTGTTGTACAATCGGATGCCGCGCGCCATGCTGTACCGATGGCGCTGCTGACCGACTTCACCAGCTACGCGGAGGCGCAGGCGCAATTCGCCCCGGCGAAGCTCTGGGAGCTGTTCGACGGCGATCGCGGGCGGCTCAACATCGCGCATGAATGCATCGACCGGCATGCCGGTCGGGCCGAACCCGCCGTCATCGTCGTGCGCGCCGACGGTGCCGACGAGGTCCTGAGCTTTCGCCAGATCGCCGAGGCGTCGTCGCGCTTCGCCCATTGGCTGGCGGCCGAGGGCGTGGAGCCGGGCGACCGCGTCGCCGTCATGCTCGAACCGTCGCTCGCCTTCTACGCGGCTTTGTTCGGCGCCATGAAGCGGGGCGCGGTCGCGGTGCCACTGTTCACGCTGTTCGGGCCCGATGGCGTGAAGCTCAGGGTGGCGGATTGCCAGCCGCGCCTGCTGCTGACCAATGCCGAGAAGGCGCCGCTCCTCGCGGCTGTGGGGCCGCGCGTCGTCGTGGCCGACGAGGCCTTCCTCGGCGGGCTGGCGCGGTTCGATCCGCATTACGAGCCGGACACGGCGGCCGATGCCCTCGCCATCTTCCAGTACACTTCCGGCACGACCCGCGAACTGCCGGAGGCGGTTAAACACACGCACCGGTCCATCGTGACCTTGATGGTGGCGGCGCTCTACGGCACCGGCCTTCGGCCCGGCGACCGGTTTCTGTGTCCGTCCTCGCCGGCCTGGGGCCACGGCCTATGGCACGGGACCCTGGCGCCGCTCGCGCTCGGCATCACCGCCGGCGTCTATGCCGGCAAGTTCGATGCCGAACGGCTGCTGGCAGCGCTGCAGGCACACGAGTTCACCAACATGTCGGCGGCGGCCACGCATTACCGCATGATGCGGAAGTCGGGCGCTGCCGGGCGATACCGCTATGCGATCCGCAAGCTTTCCTTCACCGGCGAGCCGATCGACAGCGAGACGGCTCTGTTCGTCGAGCGGACCTTCGGCCGGCCGGTCTGCAGCATGTACGGAACGACCGAGATCGGCGTGATCCTGGTCAGCTATCCCGGCGCCGACGACTTCGCCGTCAAGCCGGGCTCGCTCGGCAAACCGATCCCGGGCGGCCGGGTCGAGGTGCAGGATGCCGCCGGACAGCCCTGTCCGCCGGGTATCGTGGGCGAGCTCAAGGTCTGGCGCCGCGACCGCTGGATCGCGACCAAGGATCTCGGCCGCATCGACGCGGACGGCTACTTCTTTCATGCCGGCCGCGCTGACGACGTCATCATCTCCGCTGGCTGGACCATGAGCGCGGTCGAGATCGAGGATGCCATTCTGAAGCATCCCGATATCCGCGAGGCCGCCGCCATCGGCGTGCCGGACCCGCTGCGGGGACAGATCGTGAAGGCCTTCGTCGTGTCCGACCGGCAGGGCGACGCAGCGTTCCGGCAGGAGATCCAGGTTCTCGTGCGCCAGAGACTGAGCCAGCACGAATATCCGCGCCTCGTCGCCTTCGTCGCTGAGCTGCCGAAGACGCCGGCCGGCAAGGTCAATCGCAAGGTGCTGCGCGCGCGCGAGCAGGCAAGCTGAAAGAGGAAACGTTCATGCAGAGCAGTGCCGAGGGCAGATTCCCGAAGATCACCCAGAAGGAGCTTGATGCGCTGCGCCAGCGCATCGGGGTGAAGATCGGCGTCACCGCGGAACCCTGGTGCTACGAGGCGACGCGCGACAACATCCGCCACTACGCGCACGGCATCGGCGACGACAACCCGCTGTGGTGCGCCCCAGAATACGCCGCCAAGACGAAATACGGGGACCTGATCGCGCTGCCGAGCTTCCTGTTCGCGACCAGCCGTATCGTCTCCGGCTATGTCGGCGGCCTCCCCGGCATCCATGCCATGTGGTCGGGCGCCGACTGGACCTGGCACAAGGTGGTGCGGCGCAACGATGAGATCTCCACCGAGGCCTGGCTGAAGGACATCGTCGAGCACCAGACCCGCTTCGCCGGCCGCGCGATCCAGCAGATCTATCACGTCGACTTCTTCAACCGGCAGGGCGACCGCGTCGCCGAGGCCGATAGCTGGTGCTTCCGCACCGAACGCGACCACGCGCGCGAGCAGGGCAGCAAGTACAGCGAGGTGAAGGCCCGTCCGCCGCGCCGCTACAGCCGGGACGAGCTCGACAAGGCCTACCAGCTCTATGCCGAGGAACGCATCCGCGGCGCCGTGCCGCGCCACTGGGAAGAGGTGAGCGAGGGCGAGGCCTTGCCGACCATGCTGAAGGGGCCGATGACCGTCACCGGCTTCATCGCCTATGCGCAAGGCTGGGGCGGCCTCTATATCCGCGCCAACAAGCTCGCCTGGAAGCAGATCTATGCCCATCCGGGGCTCGGCATCGAGAACCGCTTCGGCATTCCCGACTGCCCGGAGCGCGTGCACTGGGAAGAGGAGTTCGCCCTCGAGGTCGGCGCGCCGGGCGCCTACGATTACGGGCCGGAGCGGTGTTCCTGGCTCACCCACCATCTGACCAACTGGATGGGCGATGACGGCTTCCTGCGCCGGGCGTCGTGCAAGATCCGCCGGCACAACCCGGCCGGCGACCTTCTGTTCATCGACGGCAAGGTGACGCGCAAGTTCGTCGAGGACGGCCGCCACCTGGTCGAGATTGAGCAGGAGGCGCGCAACCAGGACGGCGAGCTCTCGATTCTGGGCAGCGGGTTGGTGGAACTGCCGTCGCGCGGCTGACGGCTTACGGCGGCGCCGGCCGACGCCCTAAATAGACCGACAGATTGTTGGCCGGCATCTCGCTGGCGCTCGGCGCCACGAATCCCGCCGAGCGCGCGAGTGCCGCCACATCGTCCAGATCGCGGACACCCCAGGCGGGATCCTGCGCTCTGAGGCTCGCATCGAAGGCAGCGTTGCTCGGCGCGGTGTGACGACCTCCGCGCTTGAACGGCCCGTAGAGGAAGACCGGCGCATCCAGCACCGCGGCGCCTCGCAGCAATCCCTCGGCCGCCGCCCAGGGCGCGATGTGGATCATGTTGATGCAGACGATCAGGCGCACGCGCCCGGCGCCGAGCGCGTGATGCCAGTCGGACGTCGTCACATCGAGGGCGAGGGCCGGCAGGGCGATGTTGGCCACGCCGCCGCACCAGGCGGCGACCGACGCACGCGCCTCGGCGTCCGGGTCGCTCGCCTGCCAGAACACGCCGGCCGGCAGCGCCGGCGCGAAATGGCCGGCATGCTGGCCGCTGCCGCTGGCGATCTCCAGCACGACGCCCTCGGCCGGAAAATGCGGCCGCAGGGCATCCAGGATCGGATCGCGGTTGCGATCGGCCGCCGGGCTGTACCGGCGCCGCTCAGCCACCGGCACCGAGCACCGCGACCGCTTCGATCTCCACCAGCACCAGCGGATGGGCGAGGGCGCGCACCTCGACCAGGGTCGAGACCGGGAAGTCGCCGCTGAACACCTCGCGCCGGGCCCGCCAGACTTCCTCGCGGCGGCGGATATCGGTGACGAAGACGTTGATCTTCACCACGTCGTCCATCTTGGCGCCGGCGGCGTCGAGCAGATGGCGGATCTTGCCGAACACGGCGCGGGCCTGGCGGTACATGCTGTCGCCGCCCTCCGGCTCGCCGTCCTTGATGTCGGGGATCATGCCGGCGACGTAGACGGTCTCGCCGACCTTGAGGCAGTTCGACCAGGTCTGCGGCGGCGGCTCGGTGACCTGCGGGCTGGCGAAACGCTGTTTCTTCATTGTTTCCCCCTCAGACCGGCGTGAGCAGAGGCTCGCCGGCGAAATGGGCGGCGATGTTGTCGACCACCAGCTGGCCCATGGCGGCGCGGGTCTCTTCCGTCGCGCTGGCGGCATGCGGCTGCAGCACGACGTTGGGCAGGTCCATCAGCTCGGCCGGCACGTTCGGCTCGTCCTCGAACACGTCGAGCGCCGCCTGGCCGAGCTTGCCCGAGGTCAGCGCCGCCACCAGTGCCGCCTGGTCCACCACCGAGCCGCGCGAGATGTTGACCAGAGTGCCTTTGGTGCCGAGCGCTTCGATCACCTCGGCATTGACGGCGTGGCGCGTCGCTGCGCCGCCGGGGCAGGTCAGCAGCAGGAAGTCGACGGCGCGCGCCATGTCGACCAGCTTCGGATGGTAGGCATAGGGCAGGTCGGGCTTCCGGTTCGGGCCGCTGTAATGGATCTCGCAGCCGAACGGCGCGAGGCGGCGCGCCACCGCCTGGCCGATCCGGCCCATGCCGTAGATGCCGGCCTTGCGGCGCACCATGTTGTGGGTCAGCGGCATGTTGGCTTTCAGCCACTGGCCGGTCTTTACATAGGCATGGCCCTCGACGATGCGGCGCTGCACGGCGAGCAGGAGCGCCACGCCCATATCGGCGACGCAATCGGTCAGCACGTCCGGCGTGTTGCTGACCTTGATGCCGCGCTCGCGGCAGCGGGCGGTGTCGATGGCGTCGACGCCGACGCCGAAGCAGGCGGCGATCTCGAGCGCCGGCAGGGCGTCGAGCACCGCTCGGGCGGCGCCGGTCGCGCCGAAGGTGGCGAGCGCGCGGATCCGCGGCCGCACCGCATCCGGCAGGCCGGCAGGGTCTTTCGGGTCGTCGTGGAAGTGGACCTGATAGTCGCGTTCGAGTGCTGCCGTCACAGAGGGCAGCATCGGTCGGATCACCAGGACTTCGGGTTTGGCCACGCGCTCCCTCCCTCTGCTCGCCGCCATGGTAGCGGCCGGGCGGGGGAGGGGTCTAGGCGGCGCGGCCGATCTTGCCGATCAGATA
This sequence comes from Desertibaculum subflavum, assembly GCA_003576705.1. Lineage (GTDB taxonomy): Bacteria > Pseudomonadota > Alphaproteobacteria > Ferrovibrionales > Ferrovibrionaceae > Desertibaculum > Desertibaculum subflavum. The sequence continues at coordinate 26,931 of QOZS01000029.1, read as the reverse complement.
GTCGAGATTGGCCGGGTCGATGCCGGTTTCGAACTGGGTGAGCAGCCGCTCGATGGTGCGCTCGGTGAAGCGCTGGCGGTCGCCGGGATTGCCGTCGTGGCGCAGCTCGCGGGCGACATCGATGGCGGCGCGGGCGATCGGGTAGAGGCCGTTCGGCAGCTTGCAATGCTCGTACAGCGCCTTGAGGCCGAGCGAGCCGTGGTCGTGGATCAGCTTGTGGGCGTTGACCACGCTGATATTGGCCATTGCCGCCAGTCCGGCCTCGAAGAAGTCGACATCGCCGAGACAGAGCGCGCGCAGCACGATGGTGGGCGTGAGGCGGCCGTTCTTGTTCAGCTGGCGCACCAGCTGCACCACGTCGGGCTGGGCCGCGTCGGCCGAGAGCGACAGCGTCACCCGCTCGCGGGTCGAGAGCACGAGGTCGGTGGCAAGGTCGGGCGACAGGTCATGATGGGCGACCAGGTGGTCGCGCAGGTTGTCGGAGACGAGCGAGACCAGCCGCTCGGCGATGCGGATCGGCAGGCGCGAGCGACGCGCCATCGGCGCGTTCACCTTCTCGCTCTTGCCGAAGCGGTCGACGGCGCGGCCGAGCGCGGCCTCGCCGATCTCGACCTTGTCGTTCGCCATCAGCGTGGCGACCGCGGCCTCGCCGCCCTTGGCGGTGATGGCGTCGATCACCTCGGCGCCGAGATCGGCGCGCTTGGCGATCGCCACCTGGTGGTTCTCGGTGGCGGCGGAGATGATCTCGATCAGGTCCTCGTCGGTCAGGACGGAGGAGAATTCGAGCATCGGCGCGGCGACCTCGATCACGTCCTTGGCGAGGGTCAGCGCCACGTCATGCGGCACCTGGGGCAGCGACTTCAGCTGTTCGGCCAGGGCGGCGCGCACCCGGATCGCGGTGTCGCGCACCATGGCGCGGAAGATCTCTTCGGCGAGGGCGCGCTCGCGCGGCAGCAGGTCGGCCTGGGAGAAGGCGGTCGCGACCTTGGTCGCGGTGACGACCCGGTTCTTTTCCGACGGGTCCTGCAGCAGGCGGGCCACATCGGCCGCCGTCAGGATCATGCGCTCGCTGCTCACCGGGTCCTCCGCATTGGTCGCCCGCAAACGTAAGTCTAGGGGCTACAGAGTTAACCCTTCCTGAAGCTGCGGGCGGGCGGATTGGCGGCCCGCGTCTCGCCCCGGGTGAGCCGGCGGAGCGCCGCGAGGCGCTCGTCCACGTCGATCGGCAGGCGGCCGGTGGTCTCCAACCCTTTGTCTTCCAAAGCACGCTCGCGGGCGCCGGCGCGGGCCTCGATCGCCCGGTCGCGGTGCAGCAGCAGAGCCTCGACCTCCGGCCGGAACAGGCGGAGCAGGCCGGTGATCCAGGCATTGACCGCCGGCTCGGGCAGGGCGGTGGTGACGGCGAAGCGGGGCAGCAGGCGGATCGCGGTGGCGGCCGGCACCCAGGCCTCGTCGGTGACCCAGCGGTTGACAGCGAACAGGGCGCGAGGCTCGCCGTATTCGTCCATCGAGACGGCGATCAGATGGGTCGGCGATCCTGCCGCGGCGCGGCGCAGGAAGGTGTGGAAATGGCCGTGCTCGCCCGCGACGCTGCGATGGGCGTGATAGTAGTACTGGGCGCCGGTCACCGGATCGAAGACGTCGCCGTCGGGATAATGATCGAACTCGTAAAACGGGCCCTGGCCGGCGAGCAGCTCGGCCACCACGTTGCTGCCGCGGTCGAGCAGCCGGTCGCGCGCCGCGGCCACCGCCTCGCCCGCTTCCAGCATGCCGGCCAGGCGACGCTTCGGCAGCTCGGCCAGCCTGGGCGCGGCGGGCGGTGCGATCCGGCTCATGCCGTCCTGCTGTGGCGAAGCGCCGCGCCGCGGCGCGCCGGCTTTGCCGGCCAGGCTGCCGGCTCTATATCGGCGGGGCGGGTCGAGAAGCGAAGGTGAGGTCGATGCACGGGTCGAACTGGATGTTGGCGCTGACGGGAGCTCTGGCGCTGGCGGGATCGCTGGCCGCGGGCGCCGCGCAGGCGGCGGACGAGGCCAAGGGGCAGCGGCTTTTCGCGGTCTGCAAGACCTGCCACACGGTGGAGAATGGCGGCAAGCATCAGGTCGGCCCGAACCTGCACGGCGTGTTCGGCCGCAAGGCCGGCACCGCCGAGGGCTACAAGTATTCCGACGCCATGAAGGGCGCCAACATCACCTGGTCGGCTGAGGCGGTCGACAAATACATCGCCGATCCCAAGGGTTTCGTGCCGAAGAACAAGATGGTCTATGCGGGCATGCGCAAGGCCGAGGACCGCGCCGACCTGATCGCCTGGCTGCAGAAGGCAACCCAATAGGTTCTTAGTTGTACTGCCGGACCAGGCCGACCAGCCGGCCCTGGATGCGCACCCGGTCGGGCCCGAAGATGCGGGTCTCGTAGGCCGGGTTGGCGGCTTCCAGCGCGATCGACTGGCCCTTGCGGCGCAGCCGCTTCAAGGTCGCCTCCTGCTCGTCGACCAGGGCGACCACGATCTGGCCGTTCTCGGCGGTGTCGCAGCGGCGGATCAGCACGGTGTCGCCGTCCAGGATGCCGGCCTCGACCATCGAATCGCCGGCCACCGTCAGCGCGTAGTGCTCGCCGTCGCCGAGCAGGCTCGCCGGTACCTCGACCCGGGCGGAATGGTCGCGCAGCGCCTCGATCGGCGTGCCGGCGGCGATCTTGCCGTAGAGCGGCAGCCCGACCATGTCGCGCGCCGCATTGGCCGGATCGCCGCTGCCGGCCGGCCAGCCGCCGGTGACCACGGTCGGCTTGAAGGTGCCGCGCTTCGGCGTCTGCGAGGGCACGGTCGAATCCGGCAGCTTCATCACTTCCAGCGCCCGCGCCCGGTGGGCGAGGCGACGGATGAAGCCGCGCTCCTCCAACGCTGTGATCAGCCGGTGGATGCCGGATTTCGACTTGAGCTGCAGCGCCTCCTTCATCTCGTCGAACGAAGGGGAAACCCCGGTGCGCTGCAGGGTCTGGTGCACGTACACGAGAAGCTCGTGCTGCTTGCGGGTGAGCATGATTTCCCCTCGCCTCCGCCTAAAATCTACATCTTGGGCCGGAACAAACCCGAAACCCGCATATGTTCTAGGTTGGTTCCTCCGCTAACGTCAAGCGCAAATGCAGGACCTCAGCCCAAAAAAGCGCCGGCCGATCCGAGCGGTACGATGGCGACGCGGCTGCCGGCCTTGGCGGCGGGGGCGCGCGGCGCCCGCACGACCAGGCAATCGGCCCGGGCCAGGCGCGACAGCATGGAGCTGTCCTGCTTGTCGAACGGGGTCGCGACCGGCGTGCCGTCCGCCTCGAAGCTGAGCGTCGAGCGCAGGTAATCCTCGCGGCCGTCATTCTCGGCCAAGTCGCGGCCGAGCTTGGCGGTGAGCGGCGGCCGGCTCTCGGCCCGCTCGCCCTGCAGGGCGCGTAGCGCCGGCACCAAGAAGAGGGTCGCGCAGACCAGCGACGACACCGGATTGCCGGGCAGGCCGAGCAGGGCGGCGTTGTCGATGCGGCCGAACATCAGCGGCTTGCCGGGCCGCATGGCGATGCGCCAGAAGTCGAGCGCGAGGCCGCGTTGGCCCAGCACCTTGCGCACGAGATCGTGCTCGCCGACCGACGCGCCGCCCAAGGTCACCAGCATGTCGGCGCCGCGCGCGCCGTCGGCCATCGCGCTGAGCGAGGCCTCCTCGTCGCGCGCGATGCCGAGATCGATGGGGATGCCACCGGCCTCGCGAATCAGCGCCGCCAAGGCGAGCGCGTTGGAGGAGACGATCTGGTTCGGGCCGATCGGCTCGCCCGGCCGGGCGAGCTCGTCGCCGGTCGCGATCATGGCGATGCGCGGCCGGCGATGCACTTCGAGCCAGGGCCAGTTCATCGCCGCAACCAGGCCGATATCGGCCGGCGTCAGCCGCCTTCCGGCCGGCACGCCGACCTCGCCTGCCTTGAAGTCGAGCCCGGCCGGGCGGACATAGGTGCCGGCCTTTGCGCCCTCGCGCACGGTGAGGTTCTTGCCCGCGGCGTCGACGTCTTCCTGGATGACGATGCAATCGGCGCCGGCCGGCACCGGCGCGCCGGTGAAAATGCGCACCGCTTGGCCCGGGCCGACGGTGCCGTCGAAGGAAGCGCCGGCCGGCACGTAGCCGATCTCGACGAGCTTCGCCGGCACGGCCGCCACATCGGCGCTGCGGCAGGCCCAACCGTCCATCGCCGAGACCGCGACAGGCGGCTGGGTGCGGCGCGCGACGATGTCGATCGCGGTGACGCGGCCCACGGCCTCGGCGACCGAGACGGTCTCCGCCGGCAGCGACTTGACCGCGGCGAGGATGCGCGCGCGCGCTTCGGCGACGGAGATCATCGCGTCAGGCATCACGGCGCCTCATAGGTGCCGGACTTGCCGCCGGATTTGTGGGTCAGGCGGATCGCCTGGATCTGCATGCCGCGATCGACCGCCTTGACCATGTCGTAGACGGTGAGCGCGGCGACCGCGACGGCGGTGAGCGCCTCCATCTCGACACCGGTCTTGCCGGTGGTCTTCACCGTGGCGGTGATCGTCACCGCGTTGCGCTTCGTGTCGCAGTCGAGATCGACGGCGACGGAGGTGACGGGGAGGGGATGGCAGAGCGGAATCAGGTCCGACGTGCGCTTCGCCGCCATGATGCCGGCGAGCCGCGCGGTGCCGAGCACGTCGCCCTTGGCGGCGGTGCCGTCCTGGACCAGCTTCAAGGTCGCCGGCTGCATCGTTACTTCGCCGCGCGCGACGGCGACACGCTCGGTCGCCGCCTTGGCCGAGACATCGACCATGTGCGCCTTGCCGGCGGCGTCGAAATGGGTGAGGCGGCCGGTCATGCGGTGCGGCCTGCCCCAGCCCAAAAGCCCTCTCCGCCCTCGAAGAGGGGGGAGAGGGTTGGGTGAGGTGGGGAGGAAGCGGTGGCAGGAAGAAGCGCGCGGCTTGCGTGACAGCCCAATGCGGAAAGGCCTACCTCCCCACCTCCCCCAACCCCTCCCCCCGCGTTGCGGGCGGAGGGGAGTGATCGGCGATATGCAGGTCGGCTGTTCACGCAGTCTTCTCCAGCAGCTTCCGCACCGCCGCGGTCACGTCGCTCCGCCGCATCAGGCTCTCGCCGACGAGGAAGGTCGTCACGTCGATCCTGGCCATCCGCGCGATGTCGGCTGACGTCTCGATGCCGCTTTCGCAGACGGTGAGCTTGCCGGCCGGCACGCGGGGGGCGAGGCGCTCCGTCGTCGCGAGGTCGACCTTGAGGGTCTTGAGGTTGCGGTTGTTGATGCCGATCAGGCCGGCATCGAGCTGGAGCGCGCGGTCGAGCTCGGCCTCGTCATGCACCTCGACCAGCACGTCCATGCCCCAGTCGCGCGCGACGCTCGCGAGCTCGCGCGCCTGGTCGTCTTCCAGCGCGGCCATGATCAGCAGGATGCAATCGGCGCCGATCGCGCGGGCATCGACCACCTGGTAGGGATCGAGCATGAAGTCCTTGCGGATCACCGGCAGGTCGACGGCACTGCGCGCCGCGGTCAGGTCGGCGTCCTGGCCCTGGAAATAGGGCGTGTCGGTGAGCACGGAAAGACAGGTCGCGCCGCCCGCCTTGTAGGCGCGGGCGAGCGCCGGCGGATCGAAATCGGCGCGGATCAGGCCCTTGGAGGGCGAGGCCTTCTTGATCTCGGCGATCAGGCCGGTGCGGCCTTCCTGCTTCGCGGCCGTGAGCGCCTTGAAGAAGCCGCGCGGCGCGGTCTGCGCTTTTGCATCCGCCTCGACGGCGCGCAGCGCGCGGAGCTGCTTCCGCTTCGCCACATGCGCGAGCTTGTCGGCGCAGATGCGGTCGAGGACGTTGGTCATCGAAACTCACCACACGAACCAAAATCCCTCTCCCCCCACTGGTGGGGGGAGAGGTTAGGTGAGGGGGGCGTTTCCGCCGTGCAATCGGCGGGGAACAACTCGCCGTCAGCGCCGCGCCCTTGGTTCCAGAGTTCAGTTTGTGGCAACGCCCCCCTCACCCCGACCCTCTCTCCCCACCAGTGGGGAGAGAGGGAGGATGGGCGGCGGATGCGGTCGCGGGCCACGCCGCTCATCACTCCGCCGCCTTCGGCGGGGCTGCGTTGGTGATCGTCACCAGCTTGTCGAGCGCGGCTTTCGCCCGGCCGGTGTCGATCGACTGCGCCGCCGCCGCGACGCCGGCTTTCAGGTCGCCGACCTTGCCGGCGACGATCAGGGCGGCGGCGGCGTTGAACAGGACGATGTCGCGCAAGGGGCCGGTGGCGCCGGCCAGCACGTTGCGGATCGCGGCCGCGTTGGTCTCCGGGTCGGATCCCTTCAGGTCCTCGAACACCGCGCGCGGCAGGCCGGCCTGTTCGGGCGTCAGCTCGAACTCGGTCACCGTGCCTTCGTTCAGCTCGGCGGCATAGGTGACGCCGGTCGTGGTGATCTCGTCCATGCCGTCGCTGCCATGCACGACCCAGACGCGCTCGGCGCCGAGCTTGCCCATGGTCTCCGCCACCGGCCGCACCCATTCGCGGCCGAACACGCCGATCAGCTGGCGCTTGGTATCGGCCGGATTGGCCAGCGGCCCGAGCAAATTGAAGATGGTGCGGGTGCCGAGCTCGACGCGCGTGGGGCCGACCGCGCGCATGGCGCCGTGATGGCGCGGCGCCAGCATGAAGCCGATCGACGCCTCGCGCATGGCGCGCTCGATCAGCGGCATGGCGCAATCGAGATTGACGCCGAGCGCGGTGAGCGCATCGGCCGCGCCGCTCTTCGAGGACAGCGCGCGGTTGCCGTGCTTCGCCACCGTCACGCCGGTGCCGGCGACCACGAAGGCGGTGCAGGTGGAGATGTTATAGGTGCCGGTGGCATCGCCGCCGGTGCCGACGATGTCGATGGCGCCCTTCGGCGCCTGCACTTTCAGCGCGCGCGAGCGCAAGGCGAGGGCGCCGCCGGTGATCTCGTCCACGCTCTCGCCGCGGACGCGCAGGCACATCAGGAAGCCGCCCATCTGCGAGGGCGTGGCATTGCCGGCCATCATGGCGTCGAAGGCGGCGCGGGCGCTCTCGACATCGAGGCGCTCGCCCGCCGCCACCTGCGCCAGCAGGCGCTTGAACTCCTCCATGTCGACGCTCAACTGACCCCTCCTCGAGACCGCGGCCCGGTCCGCTTCGGCCAGGCGCGGCGCAAATGTTCCGCGCCGGTCATCCCGCGAGGCGTTTCTAGCATCGAACCCGGAGCGCCATGAACCGGGGAATTCGCGGCCGGGCGGCCGGCGCGGCGCATCTGTTCCTCCGGTCCAACCCTCCCCCGTGCCGAAGGCATGGGGGAGGGCAGGGTGGGGGCGAAGCCGCACGACGCCGGCCGGCGCATCTGTTCCCCAGCTTCAGCCGCCGCGAGGCAGGCGCGGCGCATCTGTTCCTTCACCTCGTCGTGCCCGGGCTTGACCCGGGTACCCATGGCACGAACAGAAGGGCGTGGGTGGCCGGCCAGTTCTCCTCCTGAAGCTAGGCCCGGCCACGACGGAACAGCGCGGCGCATCTGTTCCGCTCCAAAATTGTGGGTATTCCCGGTGCCGCCGGGAGGCCCGGCCCTGCCGCGGCGCATCTGTTCCGCGGCGCGTCTGTTCCGCCGATTCCTTTCGTAATTTGTAAGGACCGCCGGGAAAGCAGAGTTTCATTCCGGCAGTCTAGCAGAATTTGCTCAGAAAGAGAACTGCCTTCACGCCCGGCTGACGTTAGCGTGATCTTCGGTCGGCCCCTCCGACCGCAGGAGAGGTGCCCCCTGCTGCGTGTGTATGGGCCGTACGGTTAATCGGCGCGACCCGCGCCGGGAAAGGGAACAGATGTCCACCACCACGCGCCGCGGTCCGGCCCATACAGCTCCGGCTCTGGCCGCCCTGGTCGCGCTCGCCATGCTGACGCTCTCCGCCTGCGGCACCCTGGTGGGCGCCGGCGTCGGCGCCGGTGTCGGCGCGCTGGCCGGCGACACCAATACCGGCGCCCTGGTCGGCGCCGGCGCGGGCCTGATCTACGACATCGCGAAGTGATGCGTTGCGGGCCCGGTCTCGATCCCCAGTGAACCGGGCCCGGCTCATCCATAAGGCCCGTGCGACTTCCTATCGCGGGATGAGTGCAGCCTCATACAATCACTTGAGTAACTCGATAATCTCGCAGTGGAATAGAGAAAATTTTCAGTCTTAAACAAAGACAATTACTTGTGACCGCGCCAGTCAAGGTCATCACAAATAAAGTTAAATTATAGTAATAATTTCATATTTCTATAAAAATAGAGTTATCGGATCTTAGCTCATAACTAACCTCATGTCTTGATTTGTTAATTTTTATTGTATAAAAATCGTCCATCATGTTTGAGATTACTCTAAGAGTCGCAAATGCGGCTGTTAAAGTGGGGTCGCCATAAATAGCGCTTTCAACAAGCATGGGAGTGGTGAGCGAAGCACGATTCTTGTATGAATTTAATAAAACACCAGAAAAAATATTGGCTTCTAGTCTCTCTATATCCCTTTCTATCTCGGGAAATCTCGAGATGTAGTTCGTGTAGTGAATCATCTGCTTTCCAAATAATACAGCATTTTCTCTCTTTGGAATTCCACAAGATTCTTCGAAGTCCTTATATGCAGCGAGATATTCTTTTCTTTGTGTCGAATCAAGGATTGTCTTTAGGCTCTTGCACGAGAGGTGCATGATAGACTCCGGGCGCGGAAGTATCATCGTACTTTGGAAAATTGGCGGCTCAACGCGGGATTTAGACATATCCAAATTTTTGTATGATATTTCAAATAAACTAGATGAAATATCACTATAAAACTGTCTCTCAAAATCACATTCGAACTCCTTGGCGAAATTTCCAGAATAGCAATCACCAAATAATTTGAACCAGTGTTTAGATATTCCGACATTTTTTGGAGTGACTTCTTGGATATGCTTTAGCGCAGCAGTTACTGTAGGAAATCTCGCACTTTCTCCACGTTCTCTCTTTCCCACAATTTCTTCGATTGTTATCTTCTCTCCGCAAATATTCGGGGCCAATAAATTTACCAGATCCAAATAACGGACGCCCATACTAGGATGTTTTAAGCCGTACTGTACCGCGTTATTTATAGTATTCTGAATGTCATTCGACTTTGCTAAAAAGGATTGGCAGCGTTTCTTGACATCGAGTGGTAATCCAGAGTCGTCCAAACTGGACGGTTGTAACAGGCAAGTTTTCTCCACCATCATTGCCAGCCTGTGGCTCATATTCTTTTTCCATTCGACAGACGGAATTGAGTAATCGCTTAGTTCATTTGCGATCCGTCGAGCCATTTTGGTTCCGTATAGTCCGTCCACGCGTGTTGAAGGAGTAGCATCACCGACGAGTCGATGCCGCAGCAACTCGGCGCTGCCCAGCTCCTTGTCTCGTACTAAGACAGTAAGATTTCTATGCCCGTCTTTTGATTCCGTTTCACAAAGGATCTTAAACCAAGTGTCCAAGCCACCATCGAATTGCATGTTTCCTTCTGCATCCCGAAACAAATGATCGGCCATCCAGTGTGAGAATAGGAATGAATCTGGGATCAAAATACCACGAGGATTTAGGATTGAATGCCACCGAAAAAAATACTCGGATGGATTCCACACAAATTCTTGTCCTTTCAGGAACGGACGGAAATTCTCCGACCCGCTCGACAAGAGCATGCCTTTGGGATGAACAGTCAGGTCTGGAAAGACAAATGGCATCTCAATGCCCCATTTGTGGGCGCAATATACCAGTCGCAATGATACAAGGAACTACGATTCTACAGAACCTAGAAGGCTGTCCACGAGCCTCGACATTCGGTTGCGGGCGGCGAGCCGTCGCCGTCTGGTCTTCTGCTCAACATCAAAGCGCCGGCTGTCTCGCACCGGTGCTGCGAGGACGGGAAAGTGCCAATGGATGTGCATACCGTCGCCAAGATGTCAGGAGGATCTAGTTCGCCCTGCGCGGTTAAAGCCCTGTTCATTTCATGCCGGCCTGACCCAGCCTCACGGCGAACGCCGTAATCGGCTCTGGTGGGCGGGGCTGCTCGCGCTCGCCTGCGCCCTGCCGTTCCTGCTCGGCAGCTTCCGCGTCTACCAGCTCACGCTCGCCGGCACCTACGCGCTCGCCATCCTGGGCCTCAACATCCTGACCGGGTTCAGCGGGCAGATCTCGCTCGGGCACGGCGCCTTCTATGCGCTCGGCGGCTATGTGACGGGCGGCATGATGTTCCATTGGGGCGTCGACGCCTATCTCACCCTGCCGGCGGCGGCGCTCGCCTGCTTCGCGGCGGGGCTGGCGGTGGGCTGGCCGGCGGCCAGGCTGCCCTTCCTCGGCCTCGCGCTCGCGACCTATGCGCTCGCCGTGGCGCTGCCGCAGGTGCTGAAATCCTGGCTCGCCGCGCCGTGGACCCGCGGCGTGCAGGGCATCTATATCGACAAGCCGGCGGTGCCGGCCGCGCTGCCGCTGACGCCGGACCAGTGGTGGTACTTCGTGACGCTTGGCCTGCTGGTGGCGGCGCTGTGGGCGGCCTCGAACCTGACGCGCGGGCGGATCGGCCGGGCCTGGGCGGCGCTGCGCGACGACGAGATCGCCGCCGCCTGCAACGGCATCCATGTGGCGCGCTATCGCGTGCTCGCGATGGCGACGGGCGCGGCCTGTGCCGGGCTCGGCGGCGCGCTCGCCGTGCTGGTGACCGACTATGTCGCGCCCGACCGCTACGGCTTCTTCTTCTCGGTCCAGCTCCTGATCGGCGCCGTGCTCGGCGGCGTCACCTCGATCGCGGGCGCCGTGGTGGGCGGGCTCGTGCTGATCCTGCTGCCGATGCTGGCCGACGAGATCTCGAAGAACCTGGCCTGGCCGGTCTATGGGGCGCTGCTGATCGCGAGCGTGTGGCTGGCACCGGAGGGGGTGGTGGGGGTGTGGCGGCGAATCCAGTCGCGTTGACCTAGGCACTTCGAATGCGGAGCTGGACTGAGTGCGGACGTGGCAAGATCAATAGGGTGAGTGCGTGGTCCGCCAATCTCAAGGTCTGACAAAGGCGCTCGGCACCTCATCCATCACCAGAACCCCATTTAATTGCGCGGTGTAGGGACCATCCTGCTTCAGCACGACGTTCCAATAGATTCCGGGAGGGCGGCCCGGGGCGGCAGGTTCGGCCGTTTGGTCGGTAAAGTAAAATGCGAGCGGCGCAAGATCCGGACGGAAACCCGCATCGAGCCGCCTCTGGATCATCTGGCTATGGAGCTTCTGAGCGCCTGGTTTGATATTGCCCTTCTCATCGATCAGTCTAATGGGATGCTGAGACAGCTCGTTCAGAAGTACCCCCAGCAGGCTCTTCCAATTCCGAAACGAGTCCGTCAGCGCGTTCGATATCGAATGCATCGCGAACAGGAGACCCATCTCCCTGCGGAGAGAGCCCAAATTGAGACACGAACTGACGGCGGAAATCACTTCGTGGGTATTTTTGTTCGCACCGTGGAGGATAAGTGCCTCGTTTAGCCGCTTCAGGACGTTCCAACCGCTCTTGTTTCGATCAAGCGCAGGGTGTTGCAGCCAGTCGCAATAGAGATGCAATGTGGGTAGCGTGGCACCTAACCCTTCGTGCTCGAGCGCAATTCGAATGCAGCGCATTAGATCGAGAATGTCGGCCCTTGTAGCTCGACCCTCAGCGAGCAGTGAATCGATTCTGGAAGCGAGCTTGGTGATTGGATTGGGTTTCATGGCGGGCCACCATAACGCACGGCCGGAGGTTTTTATCGGAGCTCCGCAGGCGGTCCGAGCGTGAGCTTTTCGCTCAAGCTGACTGCGCTCACCTTCCTCGCCGTCCTCATCCCCGTCTACTGGCGCCATTACGGCCCGGGCAATTTCCTCTGGCTCTCCGATCTCGGCCTCGCCTGCACCGTCGCGGCGTTCGTGCTGGAGAGTCCGCTGCTCGCCAGCATGGCGGCGGTCGGCATCCTGGCGCTGGAGCTCGCCTGGACGGCGGATTTCATCGCCGGCGGGCGCCTGCTCGGGCTCGCGGGCTACATGTTCGATGCGTGCTATCCGCTCTATCTCCGGCTGCTCTCGCTGTTCCACCTCGCGATCCCGCCGGCGGTGCTGCTGATGCTGTGGCAGTGGGGTTATGACGCCCGCGCGCTGCCGCTGCAGGTGCTGCTCACCTGGGCCGCCTTCGCCGGCGCGTACCTGCTGACCGAGCCGGCGAAGAACATCAACTGGGTGTTCGGCTGGGGGACGGAGCCGCAGGCGGTGATGCCGGCGCTCGCGTGGTTCGGGGTCATGTGCGTCGGCGTGCCGGTGCTGGTGATGCTGCCGACGCATTTTTTGTTGAGCTGGGGGTTTCCGGCGGCGGGGCGGTGAGCGCGGGACGGGCCCGCGCCTGCTAAGCTGACCGCGCGATGAAGGACCGCATCGAACAGCCGCCGATGGTCAAGGAGACGCCGCGCCTGCGCCGCGTGATCCGCACGCCCTTGACCGAGATCTGGAATGACGAGCGCGTACTGCCTGTGCGGTTCTTGCGCGGCCTCGATCTCGAGGATGCTCGCGCCCTCCTCAAGCGAGGCGCCGTGCATCTCGTCATTGCCGAGCCGGGCTTGCCATTGCGCTGGATTCCGCCGGCGGAGTGTTTCCGGTTCTGGAAGACGGAAGCGCAGCGGCACATCGTCTTCGGCGCCTGTGTGCCGTACCAGATGCCGGACGGTTACGCCTATGCGGCGTCGGAATGGGAGGCGCTCGATGGGGTGCCGATCGTGGTGTTGACGAAGCACAGTTAGGCGGTGCCCGGCGGCGGCCGCCCCCACCCAACCCTCCCCCACGTTGCTGCGCAACGCGAGGGAGGGCTTGAGGGCGGTCAGTCGAAGGTGAAGCCCTCGTACCCCCTGGCCGCGACCTCGTCGCATCGCTCGCGGTAGGCGGGGGCGCCGGCGGCGTAGAGGAGGAAGGTGCGCTTGTTGCGGCCGGGCAGGTTGGTGTTGATGCCCATGAACCAGCTGTCGACCTGGGTGAAGAGCAGCTTCTGGCCGGTCTCGTAGACATGCTCGGTCCAGGCGTCCTCGGCGGCGCGCGTCGCGGCGATGCGGTTCAGGCCCTGCTTCTGCATATGCGCCAGCACGTCGCTGACCCATTCGACGTTCTGCTCGATGCAGCGCGGGATGTTGCAGAAGGTGGCCGCGTTGTGCGGGCCGACCAGGGTGAACAGGTTGGGGAAGCCCTCGACCTGCAGGCCGAGATAGGTGCGCGGGCCTTCGGCCCATTTGTCTTTCAGGGTGCGGCCGCCGAGGCCTGTGATTTCCATCTTGTTGAAGCCGCCGAGCACGGCGTCGAAGCCGGTGGCGTAGATGATCATGTCGAAATCGCGCTGCGTGTCGCTCGTGGCGATGCCGGCCGGCGTGATGCGCTCGATCGGCGTTTCGCGGATATCGACCAGCGTCACGTTCGGCTGGTTGTAGACCTCGTAGTAATTGGTCTCGAGCGGCACGCGGCGGGTGCCGAAGCCATGATCCTTGGGGATCAGCTTGTCGGCGATCTTCGGGTCCTTCACCCGTTCGCGGATCTTGCGGGCGACGAACTCGCTGATCGTGTCGTTGGCTTCGCGGCTGACGAAGATGTCGCGGAAATTGCCCATCCAGATGCCGAAGCCGGGCTCGGCGTAGCGCTGCTCGTAGAAGGCCTCGCGCTCTTGCGGAGAGACTTCCAGGGCGCGCCTGGGATCGGCGTCGTGGATGAAGCAGCCGTGGCTGGCGCGGCAGCGGGCGAAGATCTCGGGATAGCTCGCCTTGATCTTCGCCTGCTCCTCGGCGGTGATCTTCGCGTTCACCAGCGGCGCGCACCAGTTCGGGCGGCGCTGGAACACGGTGAGCGTGCCGGCCGTCTTCGCGACTTCCTGGATGGTCTGCACCCCGGTCGCGCCGGTGCCGATCACGGCGACGCGCTTGCCGGCGAAGCTCACGGGATGATGCGGCCAGGTGGCGGTGTGGTAGCTCTCGCCTTTGAAGTCCTGGATGCCGGGGATGGTCGGCCAGACCGGCGTCGAGAGCGGCCCCACCGCGGTGATCAGGAAGCGGCAGCGCGCGGTGTCTCCGTCTTCCAGCGTCACTTCCCATTCGTTCGCCGCTTCGTCGTAGGCGCAAGCCGTGACGCGGCTGTCGAAGCGGATGTCGCGGCGCAGCTTCAGCTTGTCGGCGACGTAGTTGAGATAGGCGAGCGTCTCCGGCTGGGCGGCGAAATGCTCGCTCCATTCCCATTCCTTCAGCACCTCGTCGTCGAAGGAATAGCCGTAGGACCAGCTCTCGGAATCGAAGCGGGCGCCGGGATAGCGGTTCCAGTACCAGGTGCCGCCGACATCGCCGCCGGCCTCGTAGACGCGGACTTTCAGGCCGAGCTGGCGCAGCTTGTGCAGCTGGTACAGGCCGGACATGCCGGCGCCGATGACGATGGCATCGAACATGGCCATCCCTTCCTCCCGCGCTTCTTCTGCCGGAACGCTAGCGCGACCGCGCCGAGGCGCCTAGAGGCGCCGGTGTCGCGGGTGGTCTAAGCTCGCAGCCTGCGAATCCAACAGGGGCGTTCGATGGCAAGACGGGTCGAGAAGGTGGCGTTGCGGGCGATGTCGCCGGGCACGCCGGGGCGGGAGCTGACGGTGCTGCGCTATGGCCGCGCGGGCGCCAGGCCCAAGGCCTATCTGCAGGCCTCGATCCATTCCGGCGAGTTCCCCGGCATGATGGCGCTGCACCACCTGATCCCGATGCTCGACCGCGCCGACAAGGCGAAGCGCATCAAGGGCGAGATCGTGATCGTGCCGCATGCCAACCCGATCGGGCTGTCGCAGGTGCTGCTCGCGACTCATTTGGGCCGATACGACTTCTTCGCCCGCGACAACTTCAACCGCAACTATCACGACCTGGCCGAGCCGGTGGCCGAGGTGGTGGAGAACAAGCTCGGCGCCGATCCGGAGCGCAACGTGAAGATGATCCGCGCCGCGGCGCTCGCCGTGCTGGGCGAGATGGAGCCGATGAACGAGCTGCAGGATCTGCGCCTCGCGCTGATGTCGCGCTCGATCGATGCGGATATCGTCATCGACCTGCATTGCGACCAGCAGGCTTCGCTGCATCACTTCATCAGCCAGCGCGACTGGCCGGCGATCAAGGACCTGTCGGCGCAGGTCGGCGCCACGGCTGTCATGTACAACTCGCCCTACCCGATGACGATGACCTTCTCCGGCGCCAACGGCACGATGTGGTCGAAGCTCGCCGACCGCTTCAAGGGCAAGCCGGTGCCGCAGGCCTGCCAATCCTCGACCATCGAGTATCGCGGCCAGCGCGACGTGAACGACCGGCTCGGCGCGATGGACGCGCAGAACCTCTACAAGTTCCTGCAGCGGCGCGGCCTCATTGGCGGCAATCCGGGCCCGCTGCCGCGCGCGCTCGGCACCGCGACGCCGATGGAAGGCATGGATGTCGGCTATGCGCCGGTCGGCGGCGTGCTGGTCTACAAGCGCCAGGCCGGCGACAAGGTGAAGAAGGGCGAGGTGATCTGCGAGATCATCGATCCGTTCAGCATCGATCCGGAGCGGGCGCGCACGCCGGTGCGCACGGCGACGGCGGGCGTGCTGTTCTCGCGCCGCACCGACGGCCAGCTCACCTGGCCCGGCGCCGGCTGCTTCCGCGTCGCCGGCCCGAAGCCCCTGCCGCACCGCAAGGGGCGGAGCGGCCTCGACGATTAGCCCGCCGCAACGAAAAAGCCCCGGCCGCGAGGCCGGGGCTCGATCGTGTCTCCTCGGGCCGGGCGGGGAGAGCCGCCCGGCCTCCGGGTCAGCTCGCCTTGAGGTTGACGGCGGCGGCCTTGCCGCGCTCCATCGAGACCTCGAAAGTCACCTGCTGGCCTTCATTCAGGCTGTGCAGGCCGGCGCGCTCCAGTGCCGAGGCGTGGACGAAAACGTCCTTCGAACCATCGGACGGCTGGATGAAGCCGTAGCCCTTCTGGGAGTTGAACCACTTCACAGTTCCGGTCGCCATAGCGGTCGTCTTTCTCTCTCTCGGCCGGCCGGCCCGGGAGGATTTCCGGGGCCGGGCGGCCTTCGTGCGGGCCGCGCGACAGCCGCGCGGCTCGGCAACCTGAATTTCGGGGATGTCTCGTCGGCGCCGGCGGAAGGTCGACCCTTCAAGAGGGCCAGGCCCGGCGGAGGCGGAGCGGCCAAGTCAGGCCAAAACCTCGATTGCCCCGTCCTTAGACAGGTCAATCATGGCGGGGTCAAGGCAGTTCGCCCGTCACCTGACCGCCTTGCCCGACGGCACCAGGCGGGCGGCGGCGTTGGCGCGGGCGAGGACCTGGCCGACCTCGTCCATCAGCTGGGCCTCGACGAAGGCGACGGTCTTGCCCATCTGCAGCACCTGGCCTTCGCCGTAGAGCGGGCCGCGGCGGGCCGGCTGCAGGAAGCTGATGTTGAGGTGGATGGTCGACGTATAGAGCGTGCCGCCGCTCGCGAGCCAGACCGCCGGCCCCATCGTGTCGTCCAACATGGCGGTGAGGAAGCCGCCCTGGACATAGCCTGCGGGGTTGAGGAAATCCGGCCGGCCGTCGAAGCCGATGCGGAGCCAGCCCTTCGACTGGTCGTGCTTGATCAGCTGCCAGCCGAGCAGCGCGGCGCAGGGCGGCATCGGCAGCCGCTCGAACGGCGTCCCCTCGGTGCCGGGCAGCGGCGTCAGATAGGGCGTGGCCGGGGCAGGAGCAGGGGCGGTCGCGGTGGCATTGCGGGGCAAGGCAATCGTCTCCATCGACGGATGCCCTGAAGCTAGGGAGGGGTTGCTGACATCGTTCTGTCAGCAGTCGCAGCCCTATCCCAGCGCCGCCGGCGATCGCTTCCAATTACCTGCCGGGTCATTGGGGCCGGTGCGGGCGCTGATATGGTGCCGGCCTCAAGGAGGAAACATCGCGTGCGTCTGCCCTTCTTTTACGGCTGGATCGTCGTGGCCGTCGTGTTCGTGACCATGGGCATCGGCGTCAATGCCCGCACCGCCTTCTCGCTGCTCTATCCGCCGATCCTGGGCGAGTTCGGCTGGGACCATGGCGTGGTCGCCGGCGCCTTCTCCTTCGGCTTCGTCGCCGCGGCGGCGATGAGCCCGACCATCGGCTGGCTGATGGATCGCCGCGGGCCGCGCGCGGTGCTGGAGCTTGGCGTGGTGATGACCGGCGCCGGCCTGGTCCTGGCGAGCTATGTCAGCCAGCCCTGGCATCTCTATGCCACGCTCGGCGTGCTGGTCGGCGGCGGCAGCACCTGCCTCGGCTATACCGGCCACTCGCTGTTCCTGCCGAACTGGTTCGTGCGCCGGCGCGGGCTCGCCATCAGCCTCGCCTTCGCCGGGGTCGGCATCGGCTCAATCGTGCTGCTGCCCTGGATGCAGGCCTTCATGGACCGCACCGACTGGCGCACCGCAAGCTGGGTGCTCGGCATCTTCCTGCTGGTCGTGCTGGTGCCGCTCAACCTGCTGCACTGGAAGCGGCCGGAGGATATCGGCCTGCATCCGGACGGCGACGCGCACAATCCGGCGCAGCGCGCCGCGGCCCAGGCCGCCAACGTGGTCGACCCGGGCTGGGTCGCGGTCGAGTGGACGCTCGCGCGCGCGCTGCGGACCGCCAGGTTCTGGTGGATCGCGCTCGGCTATTTCGGCGGCCTCTACGCCTGGTACGCGGTGCAGGTGCACCAGACCAAGTACCTGACCGGGATCGGCTTCGGCACCGCCGACGCGGCGCTGGCGCTCGGCGTGGTCAGCCTGGTCGGCATCCCGGGCCAGATCGCGCTCGGCTGGCTGTCCGACCGGATCGGCCGCGAATGGGTGTGGAGCGCGGGCTGCCTCGGCTTCGTCATCTGCTACCTGGCGCTGATCGCGCTCGAGCACATGCCGACCGTGTTCATGCTCTATGCGATGGTGGTGGCGCAGGGCGCGCTCGGCTATGGCCTGACCTCGGTGATGGCCGCGATCGCGGCCGAGATCTTCCAGGGCCCGCATTACGGCCGCATCTTCGGCATCCTGATGGTGGTGATGCTGGGCGGCGGCGCGCTCGGCCCCTGGGTCACCGGCATCCTGCACGACGCCACCGGCGGCTACGCCGCGGGCTTCTGGATCGCCTGCGGCCTGAGCGTCGTCTCGGCCGGCGCCATCTGGATGGCCGCGCCGCGCAAGGTGCGTGCCGTGGCCGGGCAGGTGCACCGCATCGCGGGGTCGAAGCCGGCCTGACGCCTGCTATGCTGGCGCGAGAAAAGTCCGGAGGAAACCATGCCGAACGAGATCACCGTCGCCGCCATCCAGATCACCGCCGACGACCGCGACAAGCAGGCGACTGTCGACAAGGTGCTGCGCTTGATCGACCAGGCCGGCGAGCGCGGGGCGGAGCTGACCGTGCTTCCGGAAGTGTGGACCGGGCTCGGCGCCTCGGCCGACGACGCCTATCGCGCCATTGCCGAAACGGTGCCGGGGCCGACCACCGAGCGGCTGGCCGAGAAGGCGAAGAAGTACGGCATGACCATCGTCGGCTCGCTCTACGAGCGGCGTGGCAACCGCTATTTCAACTCGGCGCCGGTGATTGGGCCGGACGGCATCATCGGTCGCTACGACAAGACGCATCTGTTCGACGCGCCGGACCGGCCCGACATCCCGCCGGGCTACAAGGAATCGAAGAAGGTCGATGCCGGCACCGAGCTGCCGGTCTTCCTGACGCCGGTCGGCCAGGTCGGCGTCTCGGTCTGCTCCGATCTCCGGTTTCCGGAAGTGTATCGCGAGCTGGCGCTGAAGGGCGCCAAGGTGATCGTCTGCGCCTCGGCCTTCCTCTCGCCGCGGTTCGACCACTGGGAGTTCTTTTTGCGGGCGCGGGCGACCGAGAACCAGTGCTGGGTCGTCGCTTCCGGCCAGGTCGGCAAGGACCCTTCCTCCGACTACGCCTTTGTCGGCCGGTCGATGGTGGTGGATCCCTGGGGCGTGATCACCGCGACGGCGCCGGACACCGAATGCTGCATGACCACCACGATCGACCTCGACTACATCGACGTGGTGAAGCAACGCTATCCGCTGATGGATCAGCGCCGGCCCGAGCTCTACCAGACCATCGGCCGGGCCAAGGCGTGAGGCGGATCATCTGATGGCGATCAGCGACGAGTTTCGCGACTTCATCGCGGAATCGCTGGCGCCGCTTGGCAATGTAGGCCTCCGGCGCATGTTCAGTGGCGCCGGCGTGTTCCAGGGCGACCTGATGTTCGGCCTGGTGGCGGACGACACGCTGTATTTCAAGGTCGACGAGGCGACGCGCGGCGATTTCGAGGCGGCGGGCTGCCGCCAGTTCACCTACCGCGCCCGCGGCCGCGACAACGCGCTCGGTTTCTGGCAGGTGCCGGACACACTGCTCGACGATTCCGACGAGCTCTGCCGCTGGGCGCGCCTCGCCATCGACGTCGCCTTTCGCGCGCGGGCGAAGGCGCAGCCGAAGGGGCGCGCGAAGGCCGGCGTCGCCAAGCCGAAGGCGGAAGTGAAGGCAACGTCAAAGCCGAAAGCGAAAGCCAAGCCCGCACGGGGCAAGTGATCTTCCGCGCCCTGGCTCAGCGCAATCACCTACGGAAAGTTCGGTGGCGTTCCGGCGGCGTGCGCGACCACCTTCTCCCCCAAGGAGAAGGGATTCGTCTCCTCCTTCCGGCACGACGAAAGGATTCCCCTCAGCCCGCGCGCGGCTGCGCGGCCTTCAGCAGAGCCTCCACATCGATTGCATCGAGCTGCTCCGGCAGCAGGAACTGTCGCGCGTAGTCGCGCCAGACGCCGGAGGTGAGGAAGAGCTCGAACAGCTCGTGGTCGATATGGTGGTCGCGGCTCATGCGCGCCATGATCGCCAGGCTCTCGCTGATCGGCTTCGGCGGCTTGTAGGGGCGGTCCTGCGCGGTCAGCGCCTCGAAGATGTCGGCGATCGCCATCATGCGGCCGAGCGGCGAGATCTCGTGCTTCCTCAGGCCGCGCGGATAGCCGGTGCCGTCCATGTGCTCGTGATGCGTGCCGGCGATATGCGGCACGCGGGCGAGATGCTTCGGCCAGGGCAGCGCCTCCAGCATGTCGACCGTGTGCACCATGTGGTCGTTGATGATCTGGCGTTCCGCGCTGGTCAGCGTGCCGCGCCGCACCGAGAGGTTGGCAAGCTCTTCCGGCGAGAGCAGCGGGCGCGCGCCTTCGGCATCGGCATAGGGGCGGGCGGCGATCGTCTCCAGCCGCGCGAGATCCACCTCGGCCAGCGATTCGCCGCCGACATTGCTGGCTTCGAGAAAGGCGAGATCGGCATCGATCGCCGCCAGCTCTGCCGCGCGCATGCGCGCTGCCTCTTCGACGTCGGAGCCGGCCGCCACCGCGCGGTAATAGGCGATATCGGCCTCGCGCCGCAGCACCTCGAAGCGGGTGCGGATCTCGCCGATACGGTCGTAGATGGTCTCGAGCTTGGTCGACTTGTCCATCACATGGACCGGCGTCACCACCTTGCCGATATCGTGCAGTCCGCCGGCGACTTCGAGCTCGTACCATTCGGCCGGCGTCAGCCCGTAATGCGCATAGGGCCCTTCGGTCGTGTCGCAGGCGGCGCGCGCCAGCATCTGGGTCAGCACCGGCACGCGCTGGCAATGGGTGCCGGTATAGGGCGACTTGGCGTCGATGGCGCGCGCCATCACCTGGACCAGGTTGTCGAACAGGCGCTTCTGGCCGTCGATCAGCTGCTGGTTCTCCACCGCGACGCCGGCGAAGCCGGACAGCGCCTCGACCAACGGCACCACCGTCAGATCGAAAGGCAGGATGCGCCCGGCGACGTCGCGGGCATTGATCAGCTGGATGACGCCGATCACGTGCCGGGTGTGATCGACCAGCGGCACGCCGAGGAACGAGACCGAGCGATAGCCGGTGCGGGCATCGAAGGCGCGCGGGCCGGCGAAGTTGAACCCGGTTTCGGCATAGGCATCGTCGACGACGAGCGAGCGGGCGGTATTGGCGGTACAGGTGGCGACCGTGGTGCAGTTCAGGCTGCCGTCCGGCAGGACCAGCGGGATCGGCGGCAGGTCGATCGGCTCGCCCGACGTGCCGCCCTGGTGGATGCCGAGGCTGATGGTGCGGCGCACCGAGAATTCGAGCTGATCCTCGGCGGTGCGGAGATAGATGGTGCCGCCATCGGCCCGGGCGATGGCCATGGCGCCGAACAGGATGCGCTCGGCGAGGCGCGCCCGGTCGCGCTCCGCCGCCAGCGCGATGCCGATCTCCAGGATCTCGCGGACGGCGGCGCCTCCGGCATGGCCGGTTTCGGCCGCCGCGGGATCAAGATCGGGCGAGGCCTCGTCCACCGTCGCTTAACCTCGACACGCTATCGAAGGTGGAGCCTAGTCAAACTGGGTGCTTGTTACGATGCGTTCGTTGATTGTTTTGGTTATTTCTCTGTTACCGGCACTCGCCTGGGCTCAGACCAATGGCTGTTTCCGCCAGGGCGAGCTGAAGGCCGAGGCGAATGTGCGGCTGGGCCTGCTGCTGCGCGAGCGCGCCGCGGTCTGCGCCGCGCGATCCGGGGACCCCGCGTTCAACGACCTGCCGCAGATGTGGTCGAAATTCGAGCAGGCCAATGCCCCGCAGTTGAAGGATGCCGTGGAGACACGCTCGCGGGCGATCGATCGCGTGTTCAAGAATGCGGACAATTCCGTCGATGCGCAGACCGGGCGGCTGATCGCCCGGTTCCGCCAGGAGCCGGCCTACAGCGCCAATTGCCGCGACATCCAGAAGCTGCTGACCGACATGGACAAGGGCGGCTGGGGGGCGTTCCAGCGCCGGGCGAAGCTGTTCGACAGCGAAGTGAAGCTCGATTCTCCACCCTGCTGATTGTAGTTACCTTCAAATCCGCAGACTGGATTGTGACTCCCGGGTGGGCCATGTATAGCTGCGCGCCCGCGCCGCCGGAACGTTCGTTCCGCCGCGGGTCTCGTCGCTATCTGTCCCGGAGTCCCGATGCTGGTTCTGAAGCATGGCCTCGCCTTTGAGGAGCTTTATTCCCGGGACGGCCTGATCAAAGTCGACACAGCGTTTCTCGCCCATCTTGCCGCGGCCGATGCGACGCTCGGCGAGCGGCTGAAGGCGGCGCGCTGCGGGCCGGACGGGATCGACGGCAAGACTGAATCGGCGCTGCTGATCGAGCTGGCGCCGCATGTCGAGGACTTCCTCGCCGCGCTGTTCGGCATCGAGGCCGAGGCGGCGGCGCTGCGGGCCAGGCACCACAACCTCGCGCCGCTCTACGACGTGAAGCGGCTGTTCGTGCAGCGCCAGGCGGTGAAGCAGGTGAAGCCGGCCGAGGCGGAGGCGGTGGACGGCGCCGCGCTCGGCGCGGAGATCACGGCGCTGATCGGCGGCAAGTTCACCGAGCTCGGCTTCGCCCGCGCCGTGCAGGACTGGCAGAAGGACGAGGCGGCCAACGCCGACAACCTGAAGAAGGCGGCGCTCTATGCCGCCTGGGCGACGGTGACGGCGGCGGGTCAGGCGAAACACGGCCGCGGCCTGCTGTTCAAGCAGCCGAAGAAGATCGATCCGGAGCATCTGGTGCTGGTGGTGACGGCGGAGGCGCCGGCAGGTCACAAGGTGCATACGCTGGACGCGCATCACCTGCGCCGGCGCGAGGGCTTCGCGCTGACCGACCAGGGCACCGATCTCGCCGGCGCGCTGGACCATGCGAACTACTGCATCTGGTGCCACCACCAGGGCAAGGACAGTTGCTCCAAAGGCCTGCGCGACAAGGCGAAGCCGGACGAAATCGCACCGTTCAAGAAGAGCCCGTTCGGGGTGACTCTCGCCGGCTGCCCGCTGGAGGAGAAGATCTCCGAATTCCATGAGGTGAAGACCAAGGGCTTCGCCCTCGGTGCGCTCGGCATCATCTGCGTCGACAATCCGCTGGCCGCCGCGACCGGGCACCGGATCTGCAACGACTGCATGAAGTCGTGCATCTATCAGCGCCAGGAGCCGGTCAATATCCCCGAGGCGGAGACCCGCACCTTGAAGGACGTGCTGGAGCTGCCCTTCGGCTTCGAGATCTATTCGCTGCTGACGCGCTGGAACCCGCTCGACATCCGCCGGCCCTATCCGAAGCCGCCGAGCGGCAAGCGCGTGCTGGTGGTGGGCCTCGGGCCCGCCGGGTTCAGCCTGGCGCACCACCTGATGAACGACGGCCACCGCATCACCGGCATCGACGGATTGAAGATCGAGCCGCTGCCGGGCGAGGTCTCCGGCATCGACCAGCACGGCAAGCGCATGGCGTTCCGGCCGATCCGCGACGTGGCGGAGCTGTGGGAGAACCTGGACGACCGGGTGATGGCGGGCTTCGGCGGCGTCGCCGAATACGGCATCACGGTGCGCTGGAACAAGAATTTCCTGAAGGTGATCCGCCTGCTGCTGGAGCGGCGCGAGGCGTTCCGGCTCTATGGCGGCGTGCGCTTCGGCGGCACCTTGACGGCGGAGAAGGCGTTCCAGCTCGGCTTCGATCACATCGCGCTCGCGGCCGGCGCCGGAAAACCCACTGTGCTCGACATGCCGAACGGGCTCGCGCGCGGCGTGCGCACGGCGTCCGACTTCCTGATGGCGCTGCAGCTGACCGGCGCGGCGAAGAAGGATTCGATCGCCAACATGCAGCTGCGCCTGCCGGTGGTGGTGATCGGCGGCGGGTTGACCGCGATCGACACCGCGACCGAGAGCCTCGCCTATTACCCGGTGCAGGTGGAGAAGTTCCTGTCGCGCTACGAGGTGCTGGTGGCCGAGAAGGGCGAGAGCGCGGTGCAAGCGCGCTGGAGCGTGGAGGAGGGCGAGCAGGCGGCCGAGTTCGTCGCCCATGCCCGTGCCATCCGCGAGGAGCGCGCGGCAGCCAGGCGCGAAGGCCGCGCGGCCCGCATCGTCGAGCTACTGCAGGGCTGGGGCGGCGTCACGCTCGCCTATCGCAAGCGGCTGATCGACAGCCCGTCCTATACCCTGAACCACGAGGAGGTGGAGAAGGCGCTGGAGGAGGGGATCAGCTTCGCCGAAGGGCTGACGCCGGAGCGCGTGGAAGTGGATGCGCGCGGCGCGGCACGGTCGATTGTGATGCAGGCGGCGAACGGCAAGGTGGAGCTGCCGGCGCGGACCATCCTGGTCGCCGCCGGGACGCAGCCGAACACCGTGCTGGCGCGCGAGGACGCGGAGGTGTTCAAGCTCGACGGCCGCTATTTTCAGGCCTGCGACGAGGACGGCCAGCCGGTGAAGCCGGAGCGCGCCATCTCCAAGCCGACCAAGTCCGACATCCTGCTGACGCGCTGGGCCGATGGCCGCTTCGTCTCCTTCTTCGGCGACCTGCATCCCTCCTTCTTCGGCAATGTCGTGAAGGCGATGGGCGGCGTGAAGCAGAGCTATCCGATCGTCACACGGGTGCTGGGCAAGCTGGCGCCGGCGAGCGCGCTCGATGATGCCGCATTCACGGCGTCGCTGGACCGGCAGCTGCGTCCGCGCGTGGCTTATGTGGAGCGGCTGACGCCGACCATCGTCGAGGTGGTGGTGGAGGCGCCGCTCGCCGCCGAGCGGTTCGAGCCGGGGCAGTTCTATCGCCTGCAGAACTACGAGACCAACGCGATGCGGGTCGACGGCACTCTGCTGGCGATGGAGGGGCTGGCGCTGACCGGTGCCTGGGTGGACAAGCAGAAGGGTCTCGTCTCCGTCATCGTGCTGGAAATGGGCGGCTCCTCCGATCTCTGCATGTATCTCAAGCCGGGCGAACCCGTCGTGCTGATGGGGCCGACCGGTGCGCCGACCGAGATCGAGGCGGGCGAGAACGTGGCGCTGGTGGGCGGCGGGCTCGGCAACGCGGTGCTGTTCTCGATCGGCCAGGCCTACCGTGCCGCGGGATCGAAGGTGCTCTACTTCGCCGGCTACAAGCGGGTGATCGACCGCTACAAGGTGGCGGAGATCGAGAAGGCGGCCGATGTGGTGGTGTGGTGCTGCGACGAGGAGCCGGGCTTTCAGCCGACCCGGCCGCAGGACCGGGCCTTCGTCGGCAACATCGTGCAGGCGATGGCAGCCTACGCCTCAGGCGCGCTCGGGCCGGTGACCTTGCCGCTCAGCGAGGCCGACCGGCTGATCGCCATCGGCTCCGACCGTATGATGGCGGCGGTGGCGGCGGCGCGGCACGGCGTGCTGAAGCCCTTCGTGAAGCCGGGCCATGTGGCGATCGGCTCGATCAACTCCCCCATGCAATGCATGATGAAGGAGATCTGCGCCCAGTGCCTGCAGCCGCATAAGGACCCGGTGACGGGCGAGGAGACTTACGTGTTCTCCTGCTTCAACCAGGACCAGCCGCTGGATCAGGTGGTGTGGCCGGCGCTGAACCAGCGCCTGCAGCAGAACGGCGTGCAGGAAAAGCTCTGTGCCCAGTGGATCGACCGCTGCCTGCTGCAGGCCGGCGTGAGGGAGGCGGCGGCTTAGCTACTCTTTAAGCGCCTGACCCAAGTCCCGACCGCCATAGAGAACGCGCATGATCTCCACCTTGCGGCCTGTCACGCGGAAGGCGATGGCGATGCGCCGTTCGAAGCCGATGATGCGGATCCCACGACCGAGGTCGTCGCGTCGCGTGCCGCGCTTGGGACTGAGTTCGAGTGCCTGGCAGGCGTCGCCGATACGCTCGACATAGCTGCCGGCCGCGTCGATGCCTGACCGCCGAGCGATGTAGCGGTAGATGTTGAAGAGATCCACCTCGGCCAGCGGGCGGAACTCGATCTCGTACTTCACTTCGTGAGGCGCTTCTTCCGCTCACGCGCGTGGTGGGTGCGCAGCCGAGCAAGCACCTCGGTTGCCGGCGTGTTGGGACGGGGATCGTTCAAAGATTCCTCGATTTGCCGGCGCATCCACTCGTCGATCGCTGCCTCCTCGCGGTCCAGCGCGCGCAGCGCCGCGCGCATCACCTCGCTGGCGGAAGCGTAGGCGCCGGATTGCACGCGTGTATCGACGCGCTCCTGCAGATCGCCGAGCGTGACTGTGATCGGGCGGCTGGTGCGCGGCATCCGGAAGCGTTCCGAGTTGTGTATGACACCGTCATACTCGAGCGCCTGCAGCCGAAGGTCAAGCATGATGTCCGCCTAGCAAAAGCCGCCGGCCGCGGCGCGACAGCGACGGAGTGCCGGCGCCGCTCGGTGACGGTGCGCGCTTCGCCCCAACCTTGTCACGGGCGCGGTTCGATGCGCCGTAAGGCAAGCGGAACTAGCGACTTATCGGCGGTGCGCCGATGCCGTGCCGTCGCGGCATCCAGGCGGAGGCGGAACCAAGCGGGGCTGTTGCGGGATGAGTGTCGGGCGGTGGCTCGACGCTTGCTGGAGCCCCCATGGAACGCTGCCTACCCTCTGAGCCTGCGGCGCATGTCGCCGGCGTCATGCTCTCCGTCTGTCTCGTGCTCGCTGCCGCGACCGGCCGCGCATTCGCCCATGGCGATGCGGCCTGGATCATGGAGGAGCCGCGCTATGTGACCGGCGCCGGATCGCATTGCTGCGGTCCGACCGATTGCGAGCGCGTGCCCGACGGCGAGGTGGTCGAGGTCAGGCCGGGCGAATGGCTCGTCCGCTCGACGCATCAGGTGTTCCGCCAGGATCAGAAGGGCGTCTATCCGAGCAAGCAGGGATCGTTCTGGTGGTGCCGGCGCGGCGCCCGCGTCGTGTGCCTGTTCTACGACACGGGCGGGTTCTGACACCGCCCAGCCGATTGCGGCGTAGAGCGCTCTGGCGCGAAGACACCGTCGGCTAGAGCGTGATGCATTTAGCTTTGTGCATAGCCGGCGTTTTTGAAGTAGTTGGCGCATTCGGTTGATGTGCAGCTATCGAGGATGCGGCCGATCGCGTCCGAGATGGCGTCGGCGGT
>QOZS01000028.1 GCA_003576705.1 Desertibaculum subflavum | reverse complement strand
GCGCGCCGGCCGCACCGCGCACCAGGCGGCGAGCGCCGCGCGGTCGGCCGCGCCGCCGATTGCTGCCGCGCAGCGCGCCAGGTCGGCATCATCGGCCAGGGTCAGGGCGAGCCAGCGCCCGTCGCTGCCGCGGAAGCAGTCCTGCAGGGCCACGCCCGCTTCCGCATTGCCTTGGCGACGGGGCGCGCGGCAGGCGGGATCGGCGGCCGCGGCCAGGATCTGCTCGCCGATCAGGAAGCTCGTCACCTCGCGCTGCGAGATGTCGAGATGCACGCCGCGGCCGGTCGCCTTGGCCTCGCGGATCGCGGCGATGACGATGCCGGCGGCGAACAGCGACACCACCTGGTCGGGATAGTTCACGTCCATGCCGCTGATCGCGGGCTTGCCGTCCTCGTAACCGGTGAGCGCGGCGATGCCGCCGGTGGCATCAAGCGTCGAGCCGAACGAGCCGTGCAGGCGGTTCGGCCCGGTCTCGCCCTGGCTCGAGATCGAGGCCAGGACGATGCGCGGATTGACCTTGGCGAGCGCGGCATAGTCGAGCCCGGCCCGCTCCAGCACGCCGCGGCGGAAATTTTCGACGACGACATCGGCGCCGGCGATCAGGTCGAGGATCAGCTTGCGCCCGGCCGGCGCCTTCATGTCGATGGCGACGCCACGCTTGTTGCGGTTGGTGAAGCGGAATTGCGGCGAGCGGTTCCACCAGCCGGGTGCGCTGTCGCGCTGGCCGACGGCGCGGAACAGGTCCATGTAGCCGGCTGATTCCACCTTGATCACGTCGGCGCCGAGATCGGCCAGCATGGCCGAGGTATTGGCGCCGGCGGTGAGCTGGCCGAAATCGACCACGCGCACGCCTTCGAGAGCCCGCGTCACGCCCATGGCGGCGCCCCTTCGGCGACGGCGCGCGGCGCGAAGCCGCGGCCGTTCCACAGGACCGGCAGGCGCGGCAGGCGCAGCGCGCCGATCGCCGCGTGCTGCATCGTGGCGATGAAGTCGCGCGCCAGGTTCTGCGGATCGTCCAACAGGTCGCCCGGCGTGTAGACCGGGCCGAGCGGCACGCCGGCCGCCTGCGCGGCGGCATAGATCTCCTCCCGCCCGCGCGCCGCGAACCAGGGCGCGAGCATCTCGTACATCTCCGCCACGTGCCGAATGCGGCCGGCGCGATCGTCGAACTTCGCGTCGTCGAGCCGCGAAGGGCCGACCAGCCGGCGCAGGTTGCCGAATTGCGTCACCGTGAAGACCAGCGCGATCCAGCCGTCGCGGCAGGGCAGCACCTGGAATTCCGAGCGCGCGCCCTGCCGGGTCGGCGCCTTGCCGTCGGCCTTGGCGCCGGACACCGCCTTCCAGTTCACCCACAGCATGGTCTCGACCAGCGAAACGCGCGCCGGCTCGGGCGCGAGGCCGCGGTCCTTCGCCGCGAGGACAGCGGTCAGCGCGGTGAAGGCGGCGAGACCCGCCGGATAGGCGCCCTGGTGCCCGCCGAGGCGAAGCGGCTCGCGCTCCGGCTCCCCCACCATGTCGAGCAGGCCGCCCAGGGCCATCGCGGTGAATTCCGAAAGGCGGGGATGCGGTGGCGGCACCGTCGCCGGCAGGCCGGCGATCTCCACCAGGCCGATGCGCCGGCCGCGGGCCAGATCCGCCAGCGGTTCGCCTTCCTCCACCACGACGGCGTCGACGGCACCGGTCAGCACCAACTCGACGGCGCGCTGCCGTGCCGCCGGCTCGGCCGGCAGGCGGAACGTGGTCTTCCCGGTATTGAGGAACTGAAACAGCGCGCTGCGTTCGGCGGCAGGCCCCTGCGGCAGAAGTGGCGGCAGACGACGCAATGCGTCGCCCTCGGCCGGCTCCAGCTTGATCACCCGCGCGCCGAGGTCGGCAGCGATCTTCGTCGCAAGCGATGCCGCCAGCCGAAGGCATGGCGCCGCTTCGGGCGCGTTCAGCTCGACGATCGTGGCATCGGCAAGGGGCGGGCGCATGCCGGCGCACGCTATGGCCTGCCGGCCAGCCGGGCAATCAGCCGGCTGATGATTGCGGGGCTCCGGCGATCAGGCCGACAACCGCCCGATCAGCCGCGCCATGAAATCCTCGCAGGCGGCGATCTGCGCGAGCTCGATCCATTCGTTCGGCTTGTGCGCCTCGCGGATATTGCCCGGGCCGCAGACAACGACCGGCACGCCGGCCGACTGGAAGATGCCGGCCTCGGTCGCGTAGGACACCGCCTCGGTCGCATTGCTGCCGACCAGGGACTTCACCAGGATCTCGGCCGGCGAGCCCGCCTCGGGCACCAGCGGCGGCACGGCTCCGCGCAGCACCGTCTCGATCTCCGCCTCGGCATGGATGTGGCGCATGCGGGGCAGCACCTCGGTCGCGACATAGCGCGACAGGCGGTGCTGCGCCTCTTCCGGGTCGGCGCCGGGCAGCGAGCGTTGCTCCCAGCGGAAGGTGCAGCAGCGCGCCACGATATTGCTGGCCGTGCCGCCCTCGATGGTGCCGACCTGCACGGTCGAGAATGGCGGATCGAAGCGCTCCGCGCCCGGCGCGCGGCGGCTCTCGTAGTCGCGCTGCACCTGCATCAGGAAGCCGATCAGCTCCGCCGCAACCTCGATCGCGTTGACGCCGCGGTGGCGGGCGGAGGAATGCTGCTCCAGCCCGGTGACGGTGGTGACGTACGAGCGGCCGCCCTTATGCGCATCGACCACCCGCATCTCGGTCGGCTCGCCGATCACGCCGAGCCGCGGCCGGATGTCGTTGGCCTTCAGGTGATCGATCAGCCCGTGCACGCCGAGGCAGCCGACCTCCTCGTCATAGGAGAAGGCGAAGTGGATCGGCTCCTTGAGCCGCGCCTGCTTCATCTCGGCGGCATAGGCCATGGCGACGGCGATGAAGCTCTTCATGTCGGAGGTGCCGCGGCCATAGAGCCGGCCGTCGCGCTCCACCACCTGGAACGGATCCGAATCCCAGGGCTGACCGTCCACCGGCACGACATCGGTATGGCCGGACAGCACCACGCCGCCCGGGCCTTCCGGACCGATGGTCGCCCAGAGATTCGCCTTCTTCCCGGTCTCGTCATGCACCAGCACCGGACGGATGCCGAGGCGGTCGAGGTAATCGGCGGCGAAATGGATCAGCTCGAGATTGGACAGCCGGCTGGTCGTGTCGAAGGCGATCAGGCGGCGGACGAGATCCAGGCTCTCGGGGCGCGGTCCGGCCATCCTCAAGCCGCCGACCCGAGCGGCGGATTCCCGATCATCGCCAGGAACTCGCGCCGGGTGCGCGGATCGTCGCGGAAGGCGCCGAGCATGCGGCTGGTCACCATGCTGACGCCGGGCCGGTGCACGCCGCGCGTGGTCATGCATTCATGCACCGCCTCGATCACCACGGCGGCGCCGCGCGGGTTCAGCGCGTCCTGCAGCGTGTTGGCGATCTGCGCCGTCAGCTTTTCCTGGATCTGCAGCCGCTTGGCATAGGCATCGACCAGGCGCGCCAGCTTGGAGATGCCGACCACGCGCCGGTCGGGCAGATAGGCGACATGGGCGCGGCCAATGATCGGCAGCATGTGGTGCTCGCAGCGGCTTTCCAGGCGGATATCCTTCAGCACGATCATTTCGTCGTAGCCGTCGGTCTCCTCGAAGGTGCGGGCCAGCATCGCCTCGGGGTCGACGCCGTAGCCGGCGAAGAACTCGTCGAACGAACGGACCACGCGATCAGGGGTGCCGCGCAGGCCCTCGCGGGCCGGATCGTCGCCGGCATAGCGGAGCAGGGTTCGGACCGCCGCCTCCGCCTCTTCGCGCGTCGGACGGTCGTCCATATCGCGGGGCCGGGCGCCCGCCACCAGATCCTGCATGTTCCTGTCTCCGGCCGTTGTCAGTTGAGGCGCACAGCCTCGTGCGGGCTGTCGAGCGAGAAGGCGGGGATGGCGACATCGAAGCTCTCGCCGGACGCGGCCACCATGCGATAGCTGCCGACCATGATGCCGGAGGGCGTCGGCAGCGGGCAGCCGGAGGTGTATTCGAAGGCCTTGCCGGGGGCGAGCACGGGCTGTTCGCCGACCACGCCCTCGCCACGCACTTCCTGGACCCGGCCGCCGGCATCGGTGATACGCCAATAGCGGGCACGAAGCTGCACGGTCTCGGTGCCGTTGTTCTCGATGCGCACGCGATAGGCCCACATGAAATAGCGCTCCTGCGGCTTCGATTCGTCCTGCAGGAAGGAAGGCTCGACGCTGACTGCGATCCCGCGGGTGATCGTCCTGTACATGCCCGCTTCAACTCCCATCCGCACCGCCAGCAACGTGCTGCAGCGGCTGAGCCGCGTGCCAAGCGCACTATCGGGCGGGCCTTTCGGGTTGTCCAGCCGCGGCCGGCCGAGCCGATGTTTCCGCTTCGTTCCCTCCAGAGTCGCGGTCCACATTGTTGCCATCCAGTCACACAGGCTGCCTAAACCATCATCCGGCGGCGCAGAATGCGGCTCAGAAGGCTGGCAAAACTCGACAAAATCCAGCGGGTTGGGCATGGTCAACGCGATTTCGTGACCAGTTCCCCCCAAAAACTGTTCGAGAGTGGAGCCATGAGAAAACTCAGCATCGGAATGCTGCTTGCAGGAAGCATGCTCGCAGCGCCGGCTGCACTGGCGCAAGGCGCCGGTCCTGCGCCGGGGTGGTACCTGGGCGCGGGCGCGGGGATCAATCTGAAGGAAGATTCGAATCTCTCCGGCGCCGGCGTCGGCGATATCGATTTCGATCTCGGCCCGGCCGGTCTGCTCAATTTCGGCTATCGCTTCGGCTATCTCAGCCTCGAGGTCGAGCCGAGCATCCGCTACAACTCCGGCGACACCAGCGTCAGCAACGGTAACGGCCGCACGATTGGCCTGATGGGCAACGTGATCCTCGATTTCTTCCCGCAATCGGCGTTCAGCCTGTATGTCGGCCTCGGCGTCGGCGGCGCGGAATCGAAGTATACCAAGCTCCGCACCGGCGGCGGTGCAAAGCTGCTGAGCGACAATGACGACATCAACTTCGCCGGCCAGGGCATCGCGGGCATCCGCTACACGCTGAACCCGAACTGGACCCTGAACCTCAGCTATCGCTACTTCCGGACCATCGATCCGGACCTGAAGCTGGCCGGTGGCGGCAATGTCGACGCGGAAGACCGCAATCACTCGCTGATCGCGGGCTTCACCTATCACTTCTACACGCCGCCGCCGCCGCCGCCGGCGCCGACTCCGGTCGCAGCGCCGCCGCCTCCGCCTCCGCCCCCGCCGCCGGCACCTCCCCCGGCACCGGCGCTGCCTGAGGTCTACATCGTGTTCTTCGCCTTCGATAAGACCGACATCACGCCGGTCGCCTCCGAAGTGCTGGATCGCGCCATCGCCGACTTCCGTCGTACCGGCTTCGCCAAGTTCGAGATCCAGGCGCATGCCGACCGCGCCGGCGGCGACGCCTACAACCAGCGCCTGTCGGAGCGCCGCGCCAACGCGGTTCGCGGCTATCTGATGCAGAAGGGCATTCAGACCGGCCAGATCGATCTGCAGTGGTTCGGCGAGACCAAGCCGCGCGTGCCGACGCCTGACGGCGTGCAGAACGACCAGAACCGGCGCGCCGAGGTGTTCCTCCGGAAGTAAACTTTCCTTCCGGGGTCATCCCCGAGGGCGGCTGCTCCCACTGGGCAGCCGCCCTTTTTCTTTGTGCAGTTCGGTCGCTGGTCCGCCAGACCGGTGGCGCCGACGGCCGGCGGCCGTTCCCCCGGCTATGGTCCGCTGATCTCAGGCGCGCAGTGCCCGGTCCAGATCCTCGATCAGGTCCTCGACATCCTCGAGCCCCACCGACAGCCGCAGCAGGCCATCGCCGATGCCGAGGGCCTGGCGCTCGGCCGCGGGCAGGCGCTGATGCGTCGTCGTGGTCGGATGCGTCACTAGGCTTTTGGTGTCGCCGAGATTGTTGGAAATGTCGATGACGCGCAGCGCGTTCATCACCCGGAAGGCGCCCTGGCTTCCACCCGGCACATCGAACGAGACGACGCCGCCGCCGAGCCGCATCTGGCGCTGCGCCAGCGCCGCTTGCGGATGATCGGCGCGGTGCGGGTACAGCACCTTGAGCACGCGCTTGTCGCCGGCGAGCCAGTCGGCGACCTTGGCCGCCGCGCGGCAATGCGCATCGACGCGGAGCTTGAAGGTCTCCAGCCCCTTGAGCAGCACCCAGGCATTGAACGGGCTCAAGGCCGGGCCGGTATGGCGCAGGAACGGCAGCAGCACATCGTTGACGTATTTCGCGTCCCCCAGGATCGCGCCGCCGAGGCAGCGGCCCTGCCCGTCGATGTACTTGGTGGCGGAATAGACGACGATATCGGCGCCGAGCTCGAGCGGCCGCTGCGCCAGGGGCGTCGCGAACACGTTGTCGACGATGACGCGCGCGCCCGCCTGGTGCGCGATCTCGCACACCGCCTTGATGTCGACCAGTTCGAGCGTGGGATTGGCCGGGCTTTCCAGGAAGACGCAGCGGGCGCCCGGCGCCAGGGCCGCCTTCCAGCCTTCGAGGTCCGGGCCGTCCACCAGCACGGTAGTGACACCGAAGCGCGGCAGCAGCTCGTCGATCACATAGCGGCAGGAACCGAACAAGGCTCGCGCCGCCACCACCCGGTCGCCGGCCTTGACCTGGCAGAGGATCGCGGCGGTGACCGCGGCCATGCCGGTCGCGACCACGCGACAGGCTTCGGCGCCTTCGAGCAAGGCGAGGCGCCGCTCCAGCATGGCGAGCGTCGGATTGCCGAGCCGGCTGTAGGTGTAGCCGTCGCTCTCGCCCTTGAAGCGGGCGGCCGCCTCCTCCGCTTCGTCGTAGCGGAAGCCCGCGGTCAGGAAGATCGCCTCGGAGACCTCGCCGAGCTCGCTGCGGCGCGTGCCGCCGCGGACCAGTCGCGTCGCCAGGCGCCAGCCTTCCTCGCGGGCCTCGATGGTCGGTTCGTTCGTTCTTTCGGCCATGAAAAAAACCCCCGTGATGCGCGATCAGGCGGGGGCTTCAGCCGTTGGCCCTGTCGGTGCGTCGAATTGCTTCGGCGCCGTGGGGGCCACCCACCCGACCTTTTAGCGATTGATTTAACGTGGCCGCAAGCCGGTCGGCGCAAATCACCACGTGTGCGTTTCCTACAGGGCAGCCACGCTCTGGTCAACCGTTGAGCCATGCGGACACCCTGGCCAGGATGCGCGCCCCTATGCCGGCTGCCCCATGACCACCACAACCCTGGCCTCGCCCCCGGCCACGTTGCGCGCCGCCGATCTCGGCCTGCTGGCGCTGCTGACGCTCGGCTGGGGCGCCAACTGGCCGATCATGAAAGTGGCGCTGGAAGGCTTTCCGCTATGGACCTTCCGTGCGCTTTGCGTGATCGCCGGGGCCGTCGGGCTGCTCGGCATCGCGCTCGCGACACGCCAGAGGGTCGCCCTGCCGCGGCGCCACTGGCCAAGCTTCGTCGCCATCTCGTTCTTCAACATCACGGCGTGGAATCTGGGCGCCCTCTATGCCTTGACCCGATTGCCGTCCGGGCGGGCCGCAGTGATCGCCTACACGATGCCCCTCTGGGCCATCCTGCTCGGCCGGCTGGTGCTGGGCGAGACCATCGACCGCTGGCGCTGCCTTGGCCTCGTGCTGGGGATGGCCGGGTTGTCGCTGCTGATCGCCGGCGACGCGGCGAGCCTGGCGGCGGCGCCGGTCGGCGCCGTCCTGATGCTGGTGGCCGCCATCTCCTGGGCGATCGGGACGGTGTTGCTGAAGCGCTTTCCGGTGCCGGTGCCGGCGACCACCAATGTCGGCTGGCAGATGGCGATCGGGGGCCTGCCGATCGTGATCGGCGCCATCCTGCTGGATTGGGGCAACCTGCCGGTGCTGGCCCCGGGCCCGGTCCTGGCGACGCTCTACAACATGCTGGTCTGCTTCATCTACTGCTACTGGGCGTGGACCCGGCTGGTGCTGCGGCTGCCGGTCGCCGTGGCTGGGATCTCGACCCTGCTGATCCCGGTGGTGGGCACGGTGTCGGGCATGCTGATGCTGGGCGAGCGGCCGATGCCGGCGGATTTCGCCGGCCTGGCCCTGATTCTGGCGGCGCTTGTCTGCGTGCTGATCCTGCCCCAGATTCTGGCCCGCCGACGGGGCCGAAGTTCGGCCTGATTATCCGGTTGGCACCGCCCCGACCGGTTGCTATAGAGCCGGCCCTATTCCGCGGTAGCTCAGCTGGTAGAGCAGGCGGCTGTTAACCGCCGGGTCGCAGGTTCGAGTCCTGCCCGCGGAGCCACACTTCGTAAGAGGCGGTCGGTAAGCTCACCGGCCGCCTTTTCCGTTTCTAGACCACCAGCAATCGACTTTAAGGATCCCTGGCTACGCGAAAGCCGGTGCTGATGCCTCGATAACCGCTGACGAGCCAGGCCCGCCCGCCTGCCCGAACGTTCCATTGAATGCTGATCCATGACCCGCCGCGCGCCGGCCGTCGCGCGCAATCGCCGGTCAGCCAAGGGCTGCCGTCCGTCGGAGCGCCCAGGTAGTTGTCGTTCCAGCAATCCTCGATCCACTCGTAGACGTTCCCCAGCATGTCGTGCAGGCCAAAGCGGTTGGTCCGGAAACGCCCGACCGGCGCCGTGTGGACGTGGTTGTCGGCGCACAGGAACGTCCGCACGTTGCTCAAGGTCCAGTTCAGTGCGCTTGCCGCGGTGATATCGGCGACATTTGCGAAGCTGCAGGCCACTTCCGGTATGTCGCCCCAATAGCGCGCGCCCTCTGCCCCGGCGCGCGCGGCATATTCCCACTCGGCCTCCGACGGCAGCCGGTACTTGCGGCCTGACTTCCGGCTCAACCACGCCAGGTAAGCCTTGGCGTCGTCCCAGCTGACGCAGACCACGGGATGGTCGTCGCCTTGCCGAAAGCCGGTGTCGCGCCATCCCTTGCCGCGACGTTCTTGATACCCCCATTGGTTCGTCGCGGCATCGCGTTCGAGGATGTAGCAGGCGTCCCCCGCTGAAAAACCGGTCTCGGCGACGAACCGACCGAATTCCGCCCTGGTGACCTCATAGACGCCGATCGCCTTGCCGGTGGCGATCGTCACGCGTCGCTCCGGCACTGCCCAGCCACGGAACTTCTCTGGCACGCCCTCGCGTTCGTCTTCCGCAGCGGAGGCGCCCATCTCGAAGCTGCCTTGCGGCAGCGGCATCATCAGCGGGCATCCTTCGCAGTCGCGAAAGGCGCTGCTCTGTGGTTGCGCCGCCGCCGGCGCAGCCGCCAGCAGCAGCGCGACAGGAACCAAGACAACACCCATCCACCGAAACATGCCGCCCCCGTCACCCTGATCGGCTAGTGCTTTGCCGCGCTGACATGCACACCGGCCCAGTTGGCGCCCGGCGGCATCGTACGGAAGCGTCCGATCCTCCCGATGAAAACGTCATAGAGCTCGTGCAGCGACGGCCATGCCGCGTTGCAGGCCGCAGCATGCGCCTCCGCGCCGTCCCAGTCCTGCGCACGATAGGCCGCGAGGAACAGCCCGTGCCGCCGGCGCAAGTCCTGGAACGGCTGAGATTGCGCCATCGCCTCGTCGCCGAGCAGCGCGAATACACGGGTCGGCTCCTTCTTGCCGCGCACCGCCAGCAGGTCGATCTCCAGCGCGGCGAACTCAGGCGCCGCGCTGCGGGTCATCTCGCCGATGACGATCGGCACGCCATAATCTCGCGATTGCCCCTCGAGACGGGAAGCGAGGTTCACGTTGTCGCCGATCGCCGTGTAGTCGAAGCGCTGCTTCGAGCCCATATTGCCGACGATGCATTCGCCGGTGTTGATGCCGATACCGATCTCGAACTGAAAGTTCTGCTCCCGCCGGATGCCGGATTGCAGCTCGTGGGCCCGGCGTTCGACATCGCCGCGATCCGGGGCTTCCGCAGCCGCCAGGATATCCGTCAGCAAATCGCGCGCGTCGGAAAGGCCGCCCTGGCTCGCCAGCAGCAGCCAGGCCCCGCCCTCGACGGAATCCCGCGGCACGCCGCGGCCGGCGAGATAGCGTCGGCCGATATGCAACTGCGCGCGCCCGTGACCTTGCCGCGCCGCCAGCAGAAACCACTGCGCCGCCGCCACGGGATCGGCCGGCAGCCCGGCCCCGTCGCGATAGGCCTTGCCGAGGTTGTACTGAGCGCCCGCATAGCCGAGCTCCGCCGCCTTGCGGAACAGGGCCGAGGCCTTCGAGAGATCGAGCTCGCCGCTCGGGCCCTCGCTGTAGCGTTTCGCCATCGCATACTCGGCCCGCAAGCCGTCATCAGCGCCCAGCACCGAGGTTCGCAGATTGGCGTTGATGCTCTCCAGCTCCCGCATCATGGCCAGCGCCGCCTTGCAGGCGCGCGCGGCATGTGCCGCGTCGTCCACCGGCGCGTTCCAGAACGCCATCACGCAATCGCCCATGTACTTGTCGATGGTACCGCCGAAGGTCAGGATCACATCGGTCATCGGCGTCAGGAAGCCGTTGATCAGATGCGACAACTTCGCCGGGTCGCTCTTGAACCGTTCGGAGATCGTGGTGAAGCCGCGAATGTCGGAAAAGAGGATCGTGAGCGTACGCACCTCGCCGCCGAGTGCGAGCTTGCTCGGATCCCGGCTCAACTGCTCGACGACCGCCGGCGCAAGATATTGGCCGAAGGCGTGGCGGATCTCCTGGCGCTGTGCTTCGGCACGGGTGTAATTCGCATAGGCGAGAATGAAATAGGCGCCGCCGGCGCCCATCAGCGGCAGCGCGCTGTCGACCAGCAGCTGATGACGCAGGTAAGCATAGACCACGCC
This sequence comes from Desertibaculum subflavum, assembly GCA_003576705.1. Taxonomy (GTDB): domain Bacteria; phylum Pseudomonadota; class Alphaproteobacteria; order Ferrovibrionales; family Ferrovibrionaceae; genus Desertibaculum; species Desertibaculum subflavum. The sequence continues at coordinate 61,636 of QOZS01000028.1, read as the reverse complement.
GCCGATCGCAAGCGACGACAGCAGTAGCAACAGACCCAGCGACGGCGCGGCGCCGATGCGCGGGACCAGCACGATCATCGAGCCGCCCACCACCAGTATGAGCAGAATTTCAACGGCCAGCAGCCAGCCCGGCCGATCGACGAAGCTGCCGTCGATGGCCGCCTCGATCACATGCGCATGGATCTCGACGCCGGGCAGCGCGGGCGAGATCGGAGTCGGCTTCAGATCGTGCAGCCCGAGCGCGCTGGTCCCCACCAGAACGATCTTGTTCGCCAGCAGCTCCGGCTGCGCCCGGCGGTTCAGCACGTCGAGCGCCGGTACATAGGGCACCGAGCCCGGCGCCGCGAACCGTGCCCAAACTCGGCCATTGGCGTCGGTCGGGATGCGGACGGCACCGGCGAGCACGCTGTCGATGCCCGCAGCATTGGTCCGTACGCCGAAGGCCGCTCGCCCGGTCGCCACCCGCAGCACTTCGACCGAAAGCGCTGGATAGATCACCGATCCGACCGCCACCAGCATTGGCAGACGTCGCACCACGCCGTCGCCCTCGGGGTGCATGGTCACCATGCCGATACCGCTGGCCGCATCCTCGATGACGGAAATGTTCCGCAGAACGCCCTCATAGTTCGGCAGCCAAGGCAGCGGATCGTCGCCGATCTTGGCCATCGGCGTGCGTTTGAAGCCCGTCGGCGCGGAACCCGCGACCGCGCTGCGCTGCGCGGATTGGGAGATTATGACCCTCTTGTCCCGCATGGTCCGGGCCATGACCAGATCATTGTCCAGTACGGCGAACAGCTGACGCGCCAGCTCGGGCGCCAGATCCGGCCTCTCCGCGGCGATTCTCGGCAGCGAGGTGCGGTCCGGCTCCGCGAAGAAAATGTCGAAGGCGACGATCGCGGCGCCCTGTTCGGCAAGAGCCTCGATCAGCCTCGCCACCGTGGTCCTGGTCCAAGGCCATTGCCCGACGCCCTTCAGGCTCTCGTCGTCGATATCCACGATCGTGACGCGCTGTTGCACCACTTCGCGCGGAAACGTCCGTTGGAGAACATCGAATCCGCGCTGCTGCAACAGAACCACGGGTTCGAGATCAAGGACGCGCAGCAAGCAGAGCGCCACCAGAAGAAACGCCGCGATCCACCGGCTGGAGCCCACCAAGAGAACAGAGAAATTCTTGAGCCGTTCGGACAGCCGCGGCATCAACGCTCCCGGAATCCCTCGTAACGGATCCTGAGGACAGGCTTCAACAGGAACTCCATCACGGTACGTGTGCCGGTATGGACATCGACGCTGGTCTGCATCCCGGCCGTGATCGGCAAGGCGTCGCGCTCTTCGCCGAAATAGTTCCGGCCGGTCTCGACCATCAGTTTGAAAAAGGCCACGCCGTCCTGTCCCACGGTGGAATCGGCGGCGATGCCGGTTACCCGGCCTTCGAGCGCACCGTAGCGGTAGAAATCATAAGCCGTGACCTTGACCTGCGCCGGCTGGCCCACGCGCACATAGCCGCGATCCGCCGGCATCAATCGCGCCTCGACAACCAGCGTGGCCTGGGTCGGCACGACCTGCATGATCGGCTCGCCCGGTCGCACCACGCCGCCGATTGTTGTATAGCGCAGATCCTTCACCACGCCATCGGTCGGACTCAGCACCTTGGTGCGGCGTACCTGATCGGTGGAGATCACCAGCTGCTCGCGGATACGGTCCATCTGCGGCTCGTTCTTCGCCAGCTCTTCCAATGCGTCGCGCCGGAATCTCGCCTCCTGCTCCTTGAGCCGAAGCTGCGTCTCCTCCAGCGCGGCCTGGGCTCGCGGAACCTGGATTGCCAGCCCAGCGACCTCGCCTTCCAGCATCTCGTATTCGCGTTGCACCGCGAGGTGATCGAGCTTGGAGGTCAGGCTCTTCTCCACCAGCTCGCTCGACATGCGCATGCGCTCGCGCGCCAGCCGGAGATCGCCGCCGATCGTCCGTTGCCGCTCGCGCAGCTGGCGGATCTCCAGCTCGCGTTGGCGGACCAGGGCCTTCAGCGCCTCGACGGCGCTCGTCTGCTGTTCCGTCCGGGCGCGGTAGTTCTGCTGTTCAGCCGCGACGAGGTCCGGTCGCCGGCGCGCCGGCTCGGGGGGAAACTCGACCGGGCTGCCGTTCGCCTCGGCCAACAGGCGCGCCCGCGCAATGAGCAGCGCGTCGAGACGGACCTGCAGCTCCTCCCGGTTCGCACCGGATGCCGATAGGTCGAGCTGCAGGAGCGGCTCGCCCTCTGCGACAACACTGCCTTCTTGCACATAGAGCTCGGCGATCATCCCGCCTTCGTAGTGTTGAACGACCTTCACCTTCCCTTGCGGAACAACTTCGCCTGAGGCGCTCGCGACCTCGTCGAGCTCGGTCACCGCCGCCCACCCAATGCCGGCAACGATGAGGGCAATCGACGCCCAAACGATCGGGCCCCAGCGCGGCGATGGGTGCTCCGCCAGGAGGTCGTCGACAGCGCTCATGCCGACCTCGCCGGCGCGGCCGCGGTATAGAGCCGCGGCAGCATTTCCGCCGCCGGGCCCGCCGCAATCCTCCCACCGTCCAGAACGGAAACGGTCTGACAGATGCCGAGAATCGCGGCGCTGTGAGTGACGACGATGATCGAGCGTTCGCGCGACAGCGTCGCCAACGCATCGCGCAAGTCCTGCTCGGCACGGCGATCGAGGTTCGCCGTCGGCTCGTCGAGCAGCAGGATCGGTGGATCTCCGAGGAGCGCGCGCGCGAGAGCGATCCGCTGGCGCTGCCCGCCGGACAGCCTGGCCCCTCCTTCGCCGACATCGCTGCCATAGCCTTCCGGCATATCGGCGATCATCGAGTGCACGCCTGCCAGTTGAGCCGCGCGAATGAGGGTCTCGTCGGGAACATTCGAACGGCCGGCCTCGATATTGCGTCGGACGCTGCCCTGCAGCAGAACGCTTTCCTGCGGCAGATATCCGATCCACTCGTTCAAATCGCGCCGGCCGAACTGCGCGATATCCGATCCGTCGATCAGCACCCGGCCGGAGGTCGGCCGATAAAGACCCAGCAACAGCTTCAGCAGCGTGCTCTTGCCGCTTCCGTTCCGTCCTACGATCGCGTGCAGGCCCGGGTGCCCGAACGTGCAATGTATTCCGGCAAAGACCGGCTTCGCCGCGCCGCGGTAGTGGAAGGCGACGTCTTCGAGTGTGATGTCGCCGCGCGGCCTGCCGAACTGCACCTCGGACTCGAAACGATCCTCCGGCAGGGCGAGCACCTCGCGCAGGCGCGACCGCGCCTGCCGATAGCCGACCAGGGCGCGCCAGCTGCCGACCAGCTGGTGAAACGGCGCGACGACACGGGCCGCCAGCAGGTTGGCCGCCACCAGAGCACCGATCGTCAGCCTCTGATCCAGGATGGCGAGGGCGCCGACCGTGGTCAGCGCCACCGTGACCGCGGCCCCAAGTCCGAAGGAGATGTTGCCGAACCGGTCGGCGCGCCGGCCCCGCTCGATGGCGGCGCGCATGGCGCCGGCATGCCTCGCCTCCCAGTTCGCCCGCAAGGAGGGCGCCATGCCGAGTGCCTTGACGGTCGCCCGCCCGGCGACGATGTCGCCGATCAAGGTGTCGCGCATGGCGGTGGCGCGCTGCTCGATATTGCCGGCGGCGCGCACGCTTCGGCCCGACCACCAGGCGAGGCCGATGAAGAGCGGCAACGCCACCAGCAGCACCCAGGCGGCAGGCTCCGCAATGACGAAGACGACAGCCAGGAACAGCAACGCGAAAGGCAGGTCGCACAGCAGCACGGCGATGGCGCCGCCGGCCGTGTTGCGGACGGTTTCCAGGTCGCGGAACAGCGCCTGCCAGAACGCATTCGGCCGCGCCTCCAGCTCGGCGAGCGGCAGGGCGAGGAGTTTTCCGAACACCCGGCTGCCGAGCTTCGCGTCGATCAGCAGCGATGCCCGCTGCAACAGGCGACTTCGCAGCTGTCGCAGCAACTGATCGAACAGCAGCGCGATAAACACGCCCGCGACCAGGCCTTCGAGCGTGGTCAGTCCCGCATGCACGATCACACGGTCGTAGACTTGCAGAACGAAGATCGGGACGACCAGCGCGATGAGGTTCACGCCGGACGACAGCACGAACACCTGAGCGAAGATCGGCCGCAAGGCCCGCGTCAGCCCGAGGCGCGCCGCGCCGATCGGGTCGGATTCCTGTCGCTCAGCAACGTCGGCCACCGCAGCACGTTCCTATGTCGACGGGGGCGTGAACGTGAGGTCGGGCGATTCGAGGCCGGTATCGCCCATCTGGGCGATGGCCGTATAGCCTTCCGTGGCGACGTCGGGATCGTAGCTCAGCAATCCATTGCCATCGCGAACGAAAACCGCCCCGCTCGCCACGCCTGAATTGGTGCCGTCATAGGCGTCATCGATGAACACCAGAGGCGCCGGGGAAAATTCGGCGGAGTTGAACACGAGGGAGTCCTCGCCGCTCTGGAAGTCCAGGATGCTGTCGACCGTGACGCCCGCAGCCGCGACAGTCTGGTTGCCCGCAACGGCGGTGGCGTCGCCAAGGGCGGCATACTCGAACCGGTCGGCGCCCTGACCGCCCTCCATCGTGTCGGCACCGATGCCGCCGATCAGTCTGTCGGCACCCTGACCGCCGAGAATGTTGTCGTTGCCGGCACTTCCCTCGAGAGCATCGTTCCCCTGGCCGCCCTGCAGCGTATCGTTGCCAAGCCCGCCGATCAGCGTATCGCCGCCCTGCCCGGCTTCGATCCGGTCGTTGCCCGATCCGCCAAAAATCAGGTCGGGGTCACTGCCCTGGGCCGTGATGACGTCATCGCCGGAGCCGCCATAGATCGTGTCGCCCCCGGCCTGGCCGTCGATGGTGTCGTTGCCCGCGCCACCATAGAACAGGTCATTGCTGTTGGCGCTCCCAGTCAGAGATTGCGGGCCGGGCAGACCGAGATAGTCGAAGTCGTTCGGATCGGCGTTCGGATCGTCGTTGACGGTGATGGAGATCGCCTGCGTGTCCGTCAGCGTTCCGTCGGAGGCCTGGACGACGACATCATAGATGTTGTCGCCATTGGCGTCGGACGGCACTTCGAAGATCGGCGGCGGGAAGAGCGAAAGCTCGCCCGTGGCGCTGTCGATCATGAAGCTGCTCGCATCGGCGCCGCCGACGATGGCATAGGTCAGGATCGATCCGTTGTCCGGATCGGCGGCCAGAATCGTGGCGACGGCGCTCGTGCCCTCCACGATGGCGAATGATGCGACCGCCCCGCCCCCGTTGGAGGTGATGGTCGGCGCATCGTTGATGCCCGTGATGGTCACGGTGACGGTGGCGGTCGATTGCACCCCGCCGGAATCCGCCATCGTGTAGGTGAAAGTGTCGGTTGCCGTCTCGCCTTCGGCCAAGCTCTGGAAAGCCGCGCCCGCGGCGTAGGTCAAAGCAGCCCCGCCGGCGAGGATGCTGACCGAGCCGAGCGTGCCGGCTGTGTTGACGCCGACGATGACCCTGGTGTCGCTGCTGTCGGGATCGGTGTCGTTGGCAAGCGCCAGAACGGTGACCGTATCGCCCGCAGTAGCGGATACCGCATCGTCGACCGCGACCGGGGCGTCGTTGACGCCTGTTATGGTCACCGTCACGGTGGCGGTCGATTGCACGCCGTTCGCATCGGCGATCGTATAGGTGAATGTATCGGTCGCCGTCTGACCTTCGCCCAGACTCTGAAAGGCGTTGCCCGCCGAGTAGCTGATCGTCGTTCCATTGGGGTCGATGCTGACCGTGCCGAGGGTATTCGACGTATCGACCGCGACGATGGTCACGGGATCATTAGGCGGGGCGGTGTCGTTTGCCAGAACATCGATCTGCATCGTGCCGCCGCCGGGCGCCGACAGGCTCTGGTCGGCCACTGCGACAAGGGCAGACGGTCCAGTCGCTGCCGGCGCTGTGGTCACGCGATGATCGCCCGACGCCAGAAGGCGCGAGCTGCCTGTCCCGATCAACGGTCCGGTCAGGGTGAAGCCGCCCAATCCTGCAATCGGGCCGACCGCGACGAGGCCCGCCGAAGTGACGATCAGGGCCGACGGCCCGAAGATGCTGATCCCCGCGCCGGCGGCCGCCGCCTCGCCTTGCACGCCGGCGGCCGGCGAAATGCTGGCCAGGGCGGTGGAGGCGGCATCGCCCTGTTTCGCCTGCCCGGCTTCGTTGGTGTTTGATCCGCCCTGGCCCGAGGCGGCGCGCATGCCGCCGGTGACCGGCCCCTCGCCGCGGCCGGGTGCGGGCGGCGGCAGCAGCTGGGGCTGCTGCAGGTCGCGCTGCAGACGGATAATGCTGTTGTTGATCGCGTTCGCGCCGTAGCCGCGCAGGGCGCCGTACTGCGCAGTGATATTGCCGAGCGGCGTGGCGATCGGAATCGACGGCGCCGCCAGATTGCTGCTGACGCTGACGACGAAGCCGGCGGAGAGGTTCTGCGAACCGCCGGAATTGCGCACGCTGATCTCGCCGTCGATCACCGCGATCGACGCCCCGCCGGCATCGCCCGGCCCGAGAATCACGAACCCGACTTCGGTGCCGCGAATGCCCACGGTCGCAACGGGCGTGCGGATCTGCACATTTTGCGGCGCCACCTTGGCGATCTCGCCGCTGATGTATACGAAGGTTCCCTGCACCAGGGAGAAGGCGCTGCGGGATTCCCCGCCGGGATTGTAGACGAGTTCGTCGAGCACCATCCGCGTGGCGGAATCGAGCGAGAAACTCGTCTTGTCGTTGAACACGATGGCGAGCCGCGAGCCCGGTGTGGTTTCGACGACATCGCCCTGGAAAACCGGCGTTCCGATGGCAAGTGGGCCGCGCGATCCGTCGGTGCGCTGCACGGTCGCATCGCCGGTCAGCGCCTCGACCGCGCCGATCGCCGGCCTTCCCGCCGGCGCGCCGGTCTGAGCATAGGCGCCCGCAGACGGCGGGCCCGCCAGTATATCGGCCAGATCGCCGGCAATCTCCGCACCGAACTCGCTGACGAGTGTGGGCGGATGCGCGCTGGCGAAGTAGTCGACGACCAGCACCCGGCCGCCGTCGCGGCCGACCAGCAGCAGGTCGTCCCCGATCCGCTCGAACTGGGCAGAGAGCAGGAAGTTGCCGTTCGCAATCCGAACCGATCCTCCCGGATCGGATCGGATGACCGTGAGAGGCTCATCGTCGGCCGAGAGCTGGCCGACCGGCACCGCTATTCTCTGCTGCATAACCATGGGCACACCCGCTGGCTAGTTCTTGTTCTCGGTGCGCAACGCAGTTGCTTCCCTGATATCCTGGCACCGTCCCGCCGACTGTGCGGGACGACACTCTTGCCGCGGTTTCTTTCAACGGCGCTTCGGCAGATTCTCCACTTCCATATCCCCAATAGCCGCGATCAGCCGATAGATCGCAGCCTGCGCATCATAGGTCGCCGCGACCAGGTTGATGCGCGCGACATAGACCTCGTTTTCGGCGTCCAGCACGTTCAATGCCGTCTCCCGCCCGGAATCGCGCAACGACTTGCGCGCCTCGAAGACCTCGGAGGCGATTGCGACGGCGTTGGTGAGCAGTGCTTCCCGCGTCCGTGCCGTCTGCAGTGCCTGCCAGGCGAGCTTCACCTCCTCGATGGTCTTGCGGCGGACCGCGGTCTCGTTTTCCCGACTGGCGGCCGCATCATGGGCCGACTGGCTGACAGTGTAGTCGGTCGCGAATCCGGAGAAGATCTGCCAGGTCAGCTGCAACAGGATGGCGCCGTCGCGCCGGGTGCCCGGCACGCCGTCGTAATCGCGCTCCCAGTTGGCCCGCCCGACGAGATCGACACGCGGCCAGTATCCCGAAGTCGCGCCGCGACGCTTCTCGTCGGCCAGCCGAACCAATTCCGAGGCTCGCCCGAGCCCCGGGTTCCCGTGCAATGCGTTGTTGACCGCTTCGTCCAGTGAATCCGGAAGGACGCTGTGGGGCAGCTGGGGTTCGACCAGGGTATCGGTGATGACATCCATGTCGAACACTTGCCGGAAGCGTGTGTGCGCGTCGATGCGCGCACCCTCGAACGCGACACGTCGTTCCCTCGCGATCTGAAGCCGTGCCCTGGCCAGCAGCACGTCGACGGCGATGCCGGCGCCACCCTGAAGGCGTTCGCTCTCGAGCCCCAGCTGCCGGGCGATGGTCTGCTCATTCTCGGTGGCGAGCTTGACCAGACGATGCTCCCGCAGGAGGCCGAGATAGGCGTTCACCCCTTCCAGCAGAACCGTCTGGCGCACGCTGCGTAGATCGACACGCGATGCGTCGCGCGTGATCTCCGCCTGGCGCAATCCGGAATTGCGCCCGTAGCCGTCGAACAGGTTCTGCCTGATGCTGAGCGTCAGCTTTCGGCTGGCCGCGTCGAACGGATCCTGATTGGCATCGCGGCGAGATGGTGTGTCGGAGCGCTCGTAGCCGCCATCCCCGGTTATTTCGACCGTCGGCAGAAATCCAGAAGTCGCAATTCCGATACCGCTCTCCGCAGCGGCTACCCCGCTTTCGCTGGCACGTATCTGAGGGTGGCGTTCGACCAGGGTCTGCAACGCATCTTCTAAAGTGAGAGCGCCGGCCGGTGAGGTAAGGACGGCCATCGCAGCCACTACGGCCCAGCGAAAAACTGTGAGGCGCTGCCGCTGAATAGAGCCGCTCATTTGGAAAGCCCCCCGAACCCCTTTTGATGATCTCAGAAAGTTAAGTGGAATTCACGTTGTAAAGAGGGTCCGCCGTTTCTTAACTGGTATTCACCTTACCATAAGGTTCTTGTTCCCAGCTTCCCATGCCTCCAATGGACTAAATCTCAAGCGAAGGCCGCCCCCTCCGATGTGGAAAGTACAATGATGTACGAAGTTAAGTGCCCCTGGGTATACCCCCGTGTGACCTAGAATTATTAGGCATAATCACGTAATTATACCATATTGTAAGACAATATATCTCAGAAAATCGAAATTTCAATACGGACTTCGTGATGGTTTTATTTTTGATTTAATATCACGCAACGTGGAGAATCGGGCTACGCGCAATCGCCACTGCCCGCGAATATTCATTGTTTTCGGGCGTGCGCGGCTTTCTTGGATCATGCCGAGAATGGTCGTAAATCATGGGACAACCGAGCGCCGGAGCGGCATCGGAATCGCCTAACTTGGGGACATCCTCTCGCTGCTGAGGTACGGCGACCCCGGCACGCCGCTTGCTTGTCAATACAATTAAATACACTGTTTGTGCGATTGGAGCGGGGTTCAAGTTGTCAGCCGAAACTTTCAACTCGATGGTGGCGCAGCCAATGGCGCTCGTCGGGCATGGTCTGGCACTCTCGCCGGACCGTCTGCAAGGCACAGCGTTCGAAAAGTCTTCACAAAGGGGAGCCAGTTTCTGAAGGAAGCGGCCGGTATATCGCCGGCCGCTTTCGCGTCGGTCCCTGTCTTCTCCGCTCCTGTCTTCTCCGCCCCTGCCTTCCAGGGCCGCCTCTCCCGCTTTCCCGTCCGGCACCGTAAAGTCCTCGGAGAAGAATCATCCGGGGAGGAAGCCATGCCGGTGCCGGCAGAGCTGAAGACGGTCGCGGTGATCGGCAACGGCATCATTGGGCACGGCGTCGCCCAGGTCTTCGCCATGGCGGGCCGCAAGGTGGTGATGATCGGCCGGAGCGAGGCGAGCCTTGCGGCGGCGGTCGAGAAGATCGGCGCCGGGCTGCAGGCCTTCCGGGCGCACGGCCTGCTGGACGAGGCGGGCGCCCGCGCCGCCGCGGCGCGCGTCTCGACGGCGACCGATCTCGGCCGCGCCGGCGGGGCCGAACTCGTGATCGAGGCGGTCACCGAGGAGCTGGCGCTGAAGCACCGCATATTCGAGCAGCTCGATCAGATCTGCGCACCGCCCGTCGTGCTCGCCTCGTCGAGCGGCCAGCCGGCCTCCGCTCTGGTGGCGCGCGTGAAGCGGCGCGAGCGCGTGGTGGCGGCGCATTTCTGGTACCCGCCGCAGCTGATCCCGCTGGTCGAAGTTTGCGCCGGACCGGAGACCGATCCCGCGGTGGTGCCGTGGGTGTGCGCAGAGTTGAAAGCGGCTGGCAAACAGCCGGTGGTGATCGACAAAGAGGTGCCGGGCTTCATCGGCAATCGGCTGCAATTCGCGCTGCTGCGCGAGGCCTGGGCGCTCTGGGCCTCGGGTGCCGCCTCGGCCGAGGCGATCGACGCTGTGGTGCGCCATTCCTTCGGCCGGCGGCTCGCGGTGACCGGGCCGATCGAATCCGCCGATGTCGGCGGCCTCGACACCATGGTCGCCTTCGCCCGCTTCCTCGATCCAACGCTGGACACGTCGAAGGAGCCGCCGAAGGCGCTGGACGACCTGGTCGCCGCGGGCCATCGCGGCCTGCCCTCCGGGCGCGGCGTCTACGACTGGAAGAAGCGCGACGGCAAGGCGCTGCTCGATGCCCGCATGGCGGAGCTGTTCCGCTGGCTCGCCGCCGATCGCGGCGGATGAAGACCGAGCCCTATTGGTGGGACGCGGCGCGGCCCAGCCGGCCGGAGCCCGAGCCGCTGCCGCCGCGCGCCGATGTCGTTGTCATCGGCGGCGGGATCACGGGCCTCGTCGCGGCGCTCGACCTCGCGCGCGGCGGGCGCCATGTCGTCGTGCTGGACCGTGATGCGATCGGCGCCGGCGCCTCGACGCGCAATGCCGGCTATCTCGGCCGCACGCTGAAGCACGGCTTCGCCGAGATCATGGCGGCCGACGGGTTGGCCCGCGCCGTCGCCGTCTATGGCGAGATGCAGGCCGCCTTCGACAGCGTCGCCGACCTGATCCGTGACGAAGGCATCGATTGCGGCTTCGCCCGCTGCGGCCGCTTCACGGCGGCGCCGACACCGGCGCATTACGCGGCGCTGGCGCGCGAGCTTGCCTTGCGCGAGCGGCATCTCGGCCATCCCTTCGAGATGCTGCCGCGCACCCGCCAGCACGAGGAGATCGCGACGGATCTCTGGCATGGCGGCGCCGTCATCCCCGATCTCGGCGCCCTGCATCCCGGCCTCTACCACGCAGGACTCGCGGCGCGCGCCGGCGCCGCGGGCGCCGTCCTGCACGGCGGGACCGCGGTGCGCAGCGTGAGCGCCGAGGCCGACCGCACGATCGTCGATACCGCGCGGGGACGCATCGAGGCGCGCGACGTGCTGGCGACCACCAACGGCTATACCGACGATGCCGCCGGGCTGCGCAACCATGTGCTGCCGTTCGACGCCTATATGATCGCGACCGAGCCGCTGCCACAGACCCTGATGCAGCGGCTGATTCCACAGGGCCGCACGGTGATCGACGACGGCCGCAATCCGCTCTTCGTGCGCCCCTCGCCGGACGGCAGCCGCATCCTGTTCGGCGGCCATACCGGGCGCCGGGTGCGCGATCTCGGCCGCATGGCCGCGCGGCTGCGCCGCTCGCTGATCCGGCTGCTGCCCGATCTCGGCGACGTCGCGGTCGGCCATGTATGGACCGGGCGTTGCGCCGGCACCGGCGACCTCTATCCGCATATCGGCTCGCGCGGGCGCATCCATCACGCCATGGGCTATTGCTTCGCCGGCGTGCCGATGGGCACGCATCTCGGCCGCAAGCTGGCGGCGCGGCTGCTGGGCCGGAACAGCGGCGCCACCGCCTTCGACGGACTGCCGCTCCGCCCCGTGCCGGCGCACGGCATCGCCGCGTCGCTGACGCCGCTGGTGCTGCGCTGGTGGGAATGGCGGGACCGCCCTAGGTCCGGCTGAGCACCGGTTGCTGCACCGAAGTCCGGGGGTGACGCGCGACCGCCTCCCGGTAGATCAGCAGCATCTCGATCCGCACATCGTCCGTGGAAAGCGGCAATACCAGCGTCTCGTACGCCCATTCCCTGCCGTCGAGAACCAGCGTCCCGGTCTCATGGTACGGCTCGCCGTGGGCCATTGCTGCGGCATAGAGCCGTTCGACATAGCTGCGAACGTCCGGTTCCGGAATATCCTCGGTGAAACGGCCCGTCATTTCGTAGCCGAGTTGCTCCGTAAGGCCGGTGGAAACGACGCGATAGCGGAATCGCGGCGGTGAGCCGGCGCATTCGACCAGCGACACTTTTCCCAGGGCGAATGCGAAATCGGCCGGCGCGATGTCCTTCCTGGCCGGCCAATGCCGGCCGCCACGGCGCTCCAACCAGTAGTCGAGGAGTCGTCGCGCGCTTTCGCCGAATCCGGAGCTGTCGATCTGCATTCGTGCCTCGCGCCGTTTCGACAATAGCACTCGTCGAGACGTCGAGACAGGTGCGCCCGGAACCTATCTCAGCCGCGGCCGATCATCGCCAGCAGCTCGCGCCGCGTGTCGCCCTGCTCGCGGAAGGCGCCGAGCATCGTGCTGGTCACCATCGAGACGCCGGGCTTGTTCACGCCGCGCGTCGTCATGCACTGATGCGCCGCGTCGATCACCACGGCGACGCCCCTGGGCTGCAGCACTTCGTTGATGGTGTTGGCGATCTGCGCCGTCATCTTCTCCTGGATCTGCAGCCGCTTGGCATAGACCTCGACCACGCGCGCGAGCTTGGAGATGCCGACCACGCGCTTGTCGGGCAGATAGGCGACATGCGCCCTGCCGATGATCGGCACCATGTGGTGCTCGCAGTGGCTGGCGAATTCGATGTCCTTCAGCAGCACAACCTCGTCATAGCCCTCGACCTCCTCGAAGGTGCGCTCGAGGATCTGCTTCGGGTCTTCGCGGTAGCCGGCGAAGAACTCGTCGTAGGAGCGCACCACGCGGTCGGGCGTGCCGGCCAGCCCTTCGCGGTCCGGATCGTCGCCGGCATAGAGGATCAATGTGCGGATCGCCGCCTCGGCCTCCTCCCGGCTCGGCCGGCGGGCATGGAAAGCGCGCAATTCGGCGGCATCTGCGTCAATCACGTCCAGGCGCGGCGGCGTCATCGGGTTCTTTCCTCCCATGCCCCTGCTTGTGGGCCAATAGCTTACGACAATAGGCCCGCCGCGGATCAGGGCGAGCAGCCAGATTCGATATAGGGCGCCCACGGGTCACGACCAGAAGCACCGAAAAAGAGGCAGAAAATCGACGATTCTGCGGCCTTGCCGCCGTCTGCGACCGCCCCTAGATTGCCGGCCCATTGCCCCGGAGGGTTTTGGCAAGTCCCCACGCGCCCCAGGCGCGGCCATCGGCCGCATCGAGGCGATGGTATGGAGTTTGCTGTAAGCTTTCGGGGACAACGCCGGCCGGGAGCCGGGAAAAACGGGGAGGCGGCAAGTATCACATGTCCGATGACGTCATCCTCGCGACCGAGGGCTTGACGAAGGAGTTCCGCGGTTTCGTCGCGGTACGCGACGTCAGCCTGCGGGTCCGTCGCCATACCATCCATGCGCTGATCGGCCCGAACGGCGCCGGCAAGACCACCTGCTTCAACCTGCTGACCAAGTTCCTGGTGCCGACCCGCGGCAGCATCCACTACAACGGCCGCGACATCACCCGCGCCGCGCCGGCCCAGATCGCCCGCATGGGCCTGGTGCGCTCGTTCCAGATCTCCGCCGTGTTTCCGCATTTGAGCGTGCGCGAGAACATCCGCGTCGCCCTGCAGCGCAAGCTCGGCACGGCGTTCCACTTCTGGCGCTCCGAGAGCAGCCTCGACCAGCTGAACGACCGCGCCGACCAGCTGGCCGACGAAGTGGGCCTCAGCGAGTATCACGGCGCCACGGCGGGCGAGCTGCCTTACGGCCGCAAACGCGCGCTGGAGATCGCCACCACGCTCGCGCTCGAGCCCGAGATGCTGCTGCTGGACGAGCCGATGGCAGGCCTCGCGCATGGCGATATCCCGCGCATCGCCGAGCTGATCAAGCGCGTCGCCACCAACCGCACGGTGCTGATGGTCGAGCACAACATGAAGGTGGTCGCCGATATCAGCGACACCATCACCGTCCTGCAGCGCGGCGAGGTGCTGACCGAAGGCCCCTATGCCTCGGTGGCGGAGGATCCGCGGGTGAAGGAAGCCTATATGGGAACCGGCCATGGCTGAGCCGCTGCTTCAGGTGCACGGCCTGCAGGCCTTCTACGGTGAGAGCCACATCCTGCACGGCGTCGAATTCGAGATCCGCAAGGGCGAGGTCGTGACCCTGCTCGGCCGCAACGGCGTCGGCAAGACGACCACGCTCAAATCGGTCATGGGCATCGTCGGACACCGCACCGGCTCGGTGAAGTTCGAAGGCCAGGAGACGGTGAGCCTGCCGTCCAACCGCATCGCCCGCCTGGGTATCGCCTTCTGTCCGGAGGAGCGCGGCATCTTCGCCAGCCTCAATGTCGAGGAGAACCTGACCCTGCCGCCGGCGGTGAAGCCGGGCGGCATGACGGTGGGTGAGATCTTCGGCCTGTTTCCCAACCTGCAGGAGCGCCGCCGCAGCCAGGGCACCAAGCTCTCCGGCGGCGAGCAGCAGATGCTGGCGATCGGTCGCATCCTGCGCACCGGCGCCAACCTGCTGCTGCTCGACGAGCCGACCGAGGGCCTCGCGCCGGTGATCGTGCAGCGGATCGGCGAGGTGCTGCGCCAGCTGAAGGCGCGCGGCTTCACCATCCTGCTGGTCGAACAGAACTTCCGCTTCGCGGCGACCGTCGCCGACCGGCACTATGTGATGGAGGACGGCAGGGTGATCGATCACCTGACCGCGGCGGAAGTGGCCGGCAGCATCGACAAGCTCAACGAGTATCTCGGCGTCTGAGCCTTCGACGCCCCAACCAGCGGAGGAAGAGTATGCAACGGATGAAGCAGCTGATGAGTGCAGCCGCGATGGTGGCGCTTCTCGCCGCCCCGGCCGCCGCCCAGGTATCCGACGACGTGGTCAAGCTCGGCGTGATGAACGACCAGTCGGGCCTCTATGCCGACATTACCGGCCCGGGCTCCGTCGTCGCCGCCCGCATGGCGGTGGAGGATTTCGGCGGCAAGGTGCTGGGCAAGCCGATCGAGGTGGTCTTCGCCGATCACCAGAACAAGCCGGATATCGGCGTCAACGTCGCCCGGCAGTGGATCGACACCCAGCAGGTCGATGCCATGGTCGACGTGCCGACTTCCAGCGTCGCGCTCGCCGTGCAGGAAGTGACGCGGCAGAAGAACCGAGTGTTCCTGATGTCCGGCCCGGCCTCGTCGGACCTTACCGGCAAGGCCTGCTCGGAGACCGGCATCCACTGGACCTACGACACCTACGCGCTGGCCAACGGCACCGGCAAGGCGCTGGTGAAGCAGGGCGGCGATACCTGGTTCTTCCTGACTTCGGACTACGCCTTCGGCCACGCGCTGGAGCGCGATACCGCGAAGTTCGTCACCGATGGCGGCGGCAAGGTGCTGGGCGTGGTGCGCCACCCGCTCAACACGGCCGATTTCTCCTCGTTCCTGCTGCAGGCGCAGGCCTCGAAGGCGAAGGTCATCGGCCTTGCCAATGCGGGCGGCGACACCATCAACTCGATCAAGCAGGCGGCCGAGTTCGGCGTCGTTGCGGGCGGCCAGCGCCTGGCCGGCCTGCTGGTCTTCATCAACGACGTGCACGCGCTCGGGCTGAAGACGGCGCAGGGCCTGGTCGTGACTTCCGCCTTCTACTGGGATCTCAATGACGACACGCGCGCCTTCGCCAAGCGCTTCATGGAGAAGCACAAGGGCATGGTGCCGTCGATGATCCAGGCCGGCGTCTACGGCGAGGTCATGCACTACCTGAAGGCGGTGCAGGCGGCCGGCACCGACGAGGCCAAGGCGGTGGCCAAGAAGATGAAGGAACTGCCGATCAACGACTTCATGACCAAGAACGGCTCGATCCGGCAGGACGGCCGCGTGATCCGCAACATGTACCTGCTGCAGGTGAAGAAGCCCGAAGAGTCGAAGGCCAAGTACGACTACTACAAGGTGCTGGCGACGATCCCCGGCAACGAGGCGTTCCGGCCGATGGCCGAGGGCGGCTGCCCGCTGGTCAAGGGCTGACGTCAGCTAAGGGCGAAGGGGGCCGCGAGAATGTTCGAGTTGCTTGGCATCTCACCACAGGCGCTGTTCGGTCAGCTCTTGATCGGGCTGATCAACGGCGCCTTCTATGCGATGCTGAGCCTCGGCCTCGCGGTCATCTTCGGCCTTTTGAACGTGATCAACTTCGCCCATGGCGCCCAGTACATGATGGGTGCGTTCGTGGCGTGGTTCGTGCTGGAATATGCGGGCGTCCCCTTCTGGGGCGCGCTGATCGTGGCACCGGTGGCAGTGGCGATATTCGGCGTGATCCTCGAGCAGGTATTCATCAAGCGTCTGTACCACCTCGACCACCTCTACGGCCTTCTGCTCACCTTCGGCTTCGTGCTGATCATCGAAGGCCTGTTCCGCTACAAATTCGGCTCGTCGGGCCAGCCCTACGACAATCCGCTGCCGGGCGGCCAGAACCTCGGCTTCATGTTCCTGCCCAACTACCGCGGCTTCGTCGTCGTCGCCTCGCTCGTCGTCTGCCTCGGCACCTGGTTCATGATCGAGAAGACCAAGCTCGGCTCGTATCTGCGCGCGGCGACGGAGAACCCGACCCTGGTGCGCGCCTTCGGCATCAACGTGCCGCGCATGGTTACCCTGACCTATGCCTTCGGCGTCGGCCTTGCCGCCTTCGCCGGCGTGCTGGCGGCGCCGATCTATCAGGTCAACCCGACCATGGGATCGAACCTGATCATCATCGTCTTCGCCGTCGTGGTGATCGGCGGCATGGGATCGATCATGGGCTCGATCGTCACCGGCTTCGGGCTCGGCGTGATCGAGGGCCTGACCAAGGTGTTCTACCCGGAAGCGTCCAGCACGGTGATCTTCGTCATCATGGCGATCGTGCTGCTGATCCGGCCCGCCGGCCTGTTCGGCACCGCGAAGTGAGGAGCCCGTCATGAACAAGCCGATCGCCCTCGCCCTGCTCGCCCTGCTCGTGGTGGCGCCGTTCTTCGTCTACCCGTCCTTCCTGATGACGGCGCTCTGCTTCGCGCTGTTCGCCTGTGCCTTCAATCTGCTGATCGGCTATGTCGGCCTGCTCTCCTTCGGCCATGCCGCGTATTTCGGCGGCGCCGCCTATATCACCGCGCATGTGGTGAAGGTGTGGGGCTGGACGCCGGAACTCGGCATCCTGGCGGGCGTCGTCGTCGCGGCCTTCCTCGGCCTGATCTTCGGGTCGCTCGCCATCCGCCGCCAAGGCATCTACTTCGCCATGATCACCCTGGCGCTGTCGCAGATGCTCTACTTCTTCGCCGTGCAGGCGCCCTTCACGCATGGCGAGGACGGCATCCAGGCGATCCCGCGCCGGCACCTGTTCGGGCTGATCGATCTGAGCGATTCGCTGACGATGTACTACTTCGTCGCCGTCATCTTCCTGATCGGCTTCGCCATCATCTATCGCACCATCCACTCGCCGTTCGGCCAGATCCTGAAGGCGATCCGCGAGAACGAACCGCGCGCCGTTTCGCTCGGCTACGATGTCGACCGCTTCAAGCTGATGGCCTTCGTGCTGTCGACCGCGCTTTGCGGCCTGGCCGGCGGCACCAAGGCGCTGGTCAGCCAGATCGCCTCGCTCACCGACGTGCACTGGGCGATGTCGGGCGAGGTGGTGCTGATCACGCTGGTCGGCGGCATCGGCACCGTGCTCGGCCCCGTGGTCGGCGCCTTCATCGTGATCGCCATGCAGAATTATCTCGCCGAATGGGGCGAGTGGGTGCTGGTGATCCAGGGCGTCATCTTCGTCGTCATCGTGATGTCGTTGCGCCGCGGCGTGGTGGGCGAGCTCGTCGCGCTGTGGGAGCGCCGCAAGCCATCGGCGGCCGGCGCAGAGGCGAAAGCCCAGGCCGCGCACTGAAATGGCTGCGCGGGCGCGTTGATCCGCGCTAGGCTTCCGCTTGCATCGGGCGGAGGGTCGATCAGTGGCGGATGAAGGCAAGCGGAGCCGTCTCTATCTCGAACTGGATCTGAACAAGGACGGCAAGCAGACCGGCTTCCTGCGCGTGCCGCATTCCGTGCACCGCTCCGCCTATGGCTGGATCCCGATTCCGATCGCCTGCATCAAGAACGGCGACGGCCCGCGCGTGCTGCTGCAGGCCGGCAATCACGGCGACGAATGGGAGGGCCAGGTCGCGCTCGGCCGCCTGATCCGCGAGATCGAGCCGGCCCGGGTGAAGGGCCGCATCATCATCCTGCCCTCGGCCAATTTCCCGGCCTCGCTGGCCGGCATGCGCACCTCGCCGATCGATGACGGCAACCTGAACCGCACCTTCCCCGGCGATCCCGACGGCACGGTGACGCAGCAGATCGCCTTCTTCATCGAGCACGTGCTGCTGGCGCAGTCGGATTTCGGCTTCGACTTCCATTCCGGCGGCAGCTCGCTGACCTACATCCCCAGCACGTTGGCGCGGCGCAGCGTCGATCCCGCGCAGACCGAGAAGGTGGTCGCCCTGATGAAGGCGTTCGGCGCGCCGATCTCCTATCTCGGCGCAGCATTGCAGGGCGCCGACCGCACCTTCACCGCTGCGGCGCATCGCCATGGCGTGACCTGCATGGGGACGGAACTCGGCGGCGGCGGCCAGGTGACCCCGGCGGTGCTGAAGGTGGCGGAAGACGGCATCCGCCGCATTCTGGCGCATCTCGGCGTCTATCGTGTGGACGTGCCGCCGGCGCCGCCGACACGGTTGCTGACGGTCGCCGGCGACGACTACTACGTCTACGCCCCGGAGGGCGGCGTGTTCGAGCCGCTAGCCGAGCTCGGCGACGAGGTGAAATCAGGCCAGCCGGCCGGCCGCATCCATTTCAACGACACGCCCTGGCGCGAGCCGGCGGTGGCGAGCTTCCGCCATGATGGCCTGGTGATCTGCAAGCGCGTGCCGGGCCGCACCGAGCGCGGCGACTGCCTGTTCCACCTCGGCAGCGATCTCGCGGCGATATAGGACGCGGCGGCCTCAGAGGCCGCCGGTCTGCACCAGGCGGATGAGCAGATAGGCGACCAGACCGGCAATCAGAATGCCCGGCAGGTAGCGCGAGGTGAGCATCCGCCGAAACAGCGACACCGGCGAGGCGGCGAAGCTCGCGAAGTCGCGGCGCGCCGCATTCTGGCCGCCACGGCGCAGGTCGCCCGCCTTGATCGACAGCATGGCGCCGTCGAGCCAGCGGTCGAAGGCTTGGTCGCGGCCCGGCGGCTGCGCCGCCTTGCCGCGCAGCTCGGCAAGGTAAATGCGCGCCACGGCATGACCGCCCTGCACCGCCCGCTTCAGCCAGCGCTCCGCCTCCAGGCGGTCGAGGGGCGCGCCCTCGCCGCGGAAGTGCCGCCGGCCGAGCTCGAACTGCGCCCGCGGATCGCCGTGTTCCGCCGCTTCGATCAGGTCTTTGAAGGTCTTGGGCCGATCTGTCGCCATTGCCTGGTCTTTCCCCGTTGAGGGGGATGTTACGGTTCCAAGTGCATCGCGGGAAGAGGCGGCGTGCGCAGATTAGTCATGCGCTGGCCCATCAGGCGCCGGCCCATTCAGGCGCTCGCACTGGGGCGGGCCTTCACGCGTTCGTACCAGGCGGCAATATTCTTGCACGCGGGATCGAGCGGTTGGCGCACCGTCTGGGCGAATTCCAGGAACGCGTAGAGCAGCACGTCCGCCATGGTAAACCGGTCGCCGCACACGAACTGCTTGCCGGCCATCAGCCCGTCGAGCCAGGCGAGCTTCTCGCGCGCCGTCGTCTTGAGGCCTTCCGCAGCCTCCGGAATGCAGCGGATACGGTTCTGAAACAGCTTCAGCCCTTCCGCAAAGCGGAAGCCGTTGGTCAGCGGCTCGACGATGTTGAGATCGATTCGGCGCGTCCACATATGGGTCTCGGCGCGCTCTTTCGCCGTGATGCCGATCAGCGACGGGCCGTCCTTGTGGGTGTCGTCGAGATACTCGCAGATCGCGGTGATCTCGGTGATGAAGGTGCCGTCGTCGAGCTCCAGAGCCGGCATCTGCCCGGCCGGGTTCTTCTCGAGATAAGGCTGCTTGCGGTTCTCGCCCCCCATCAGATCCACCTGGACCAGCGGCAGCTCGATGCCCTTTTCCTTCATGAACATGCGGACCATTTTCGGATTCGGTCCGATCGAGTTGTAGAGCTTCATCTGGCGCCTCCTCCCGTCGCTGGACCGCCGCCCACTGTCCAGAGGCCGGCATCTGACCAGCCCCGGCCGGCGCTCGTCAACGTAAGAAGGCGTGAGGCTCCGCCTCTCGCCGACGCGGCCACCGCCCGCGGCGAGAGGGACGGCGCAAGGCCTCAGAGCGCGTCGTCGTTGCGCTCGGACGTGCGAATGCGGACCACCTGGGAGAGATCCATGACGAAGATCTTGCCGTCGCCGATCTGGCCGGTCTTGGCCGCACCGACGATCGCCTCGACCACGCGGTCGGCAAGCTCGTCCTTCACCGCCACTTCGATCTTCAGCTTGGGCAGGAAACTGACCGCATACTCGGCGCCGCGATAGATCTCGGTGTGGCCCTTCTGCCGGCCGAATCCCTTCACCTCGGTGACCGTCAGCCCCTGCACGCCGATGCCGGTGAGGGCCTCGCGCACCTCGTCGAGCTTGAACGGCTTGATCACCGCCATAACCAGCTTCATCGCATCTTCTCCTTCGCCTCGCAGCGCGCCAGCGGCAAACCCGCGTGCCGGCCGGGGACCGATCTCCCGTCCCGATCTCTCATATCAAGAAACATGCCGACCACATCCGCCGGTTGGAAGCCCCCGAAAGGATGAATTCCGCCGAGAGTTTGCCGAAATTATAGGCGCTTGCGCAAAACGGCGGCGGCGCGCATCGGCGGCTGGACGAACGCGCCGGAACACCGGAAGCTGCCTGCCATGCGCGACGGCATGATCGAATCGGATGTTCTGGTGGTCGGTGGCGGCCTGGTCGGCCTGTCGCTGGGCATCGGGCTGGCGCAGGGCGGCCTCGACGTCGTGGTGGTCGACCGCGAGGCGCCGGCGAGCCAGACCTTGCCGGCTTTCGACGGCCGGGTCTCCGCCATCGCCCATGCCAGCCGGCAGGCGCTTCAGGCGCTCGGGATCTGGCGCCACCTGGAAGCGGCGGAGCCCATCCTCGACATCCGGGTGACGGACGGCACCTCCCCCCTCTTCGTCCACTACGACCACCGCGAGGTGGGGGCCGAGCCGTTCGGCCACATGGTGGAGAACCGGCATCTGCGCCTCGCCTTGCAGGGAGCGGTGAACGAGACGCCGGGCCTTCGCCTGCTCGCCCCCGCCGCCGTCACCGTGCTCGAGCGCCGGCCGGCAGCCGTGCACGCCCGGCTCGCCGACGGCAGGACAGTGCGGGCGGCGCTGGTGGTGGGCGCTGAGGGCCGCAACTCCCCGACGCGCGAGGCGGCCGGCATCCGCACCACCACCTGGTCCTATGGACAGGCCGGCATCGTCTGCACCGTGGGGCACGAGAGGCCGCATCAAGGGGTCGCCCAGGAGCGCTTCCTGCCGGCCGGGCCGTTCGCCATCCTGCCGATGACCGGCAGCCGCTCCTCGCTGGTCTGGACCGAACGGGAGGATCTCGCGGCAGCCCTGCTCGCCTTGCCCGAAGCCGAGTTCCTGGCCGAGCTCGGCCGGCGCTTCGGCGACTATCTCGGCAAGCTCGAAGTCGAGGGACCGCGCTGGAGCTATCCGCTCTCTTTCCTGCATGCCGAGCGCTACATCGACCACCGCCTGGCGCTGGCCGGCGATGCGGCGCACGGCATCCATCCGATCTCGGGCCAGGGCCTCAATCTGGGCCTGCGCGACGTCGCGACCCTGGTCGAGATTCTGGTCGGCCAGGCAAGGCTCGGCCTCGATCTCGGCGATCCGCTGGCGCTGGCGGCCTATGAGCGCTGGCGCCGGGTCGACACCTTCGTGCTCGGCGCCATCACCGACGGCCTGAACCGACTGTTCTCCAACGACATTGCGCCGGTCCGCCTTGTCCGCGATCTCGGCCTCGGCATCGTCGAACAGCTGCCGCCGCTGAAACGCGTGTTCATGCGCCATGCGCGCGGCGATATGGGCGACCTGCCGGGCCTGCTGCGCGGCGAGCCGGTCTGACCTGCCCGAACCCGTCATTTCCCGCACCGATTCGAGCGCCCGGTTTCCAGTCGCCGCAGCGCTAAGCTTCGCCGACGAGTGCCGTCCGCCATCAGCTTGGCGCTGGGCTGCAAATGCGGCCACCGATGGAACACCGTCACATCCCGCACGTTGCCCGGACTTACCGTCCAACACGGGAGGACAAAAATCATGGACTGGAAGCTCAGCACTATCCTCGCAACTTCGCTGCTGGCCGTCACGGCTTGCGGCAGCACGGATACCCAGCGCGCGGCCACTGGCGGTCTGGCCGGGGCCGGCACGGGCGCTGTCGTGGGCGGACCGATCGGTGCAGTCGCAGGCGCCGCGGCGGGAGGCACCGCCGGTGCCGTCATGGACGAAGGCATTGTCGAGAAGGCTGAGGACTACCTCGGCGACGAAGAGCAACAGCGGCAGGCATACGAACAGGGGCAACAGCAATCGGCTAGACAGCAACAACAAGCCGGCGCATGGCCAAGCAACAAGGCGCCGTCTGTCGCAGCGAATGTCGACCAGCAGACCCTGACCGAGTTGCAGCGCGATCTGAAGCAGATGGGCCACTACGAGGGTGACGTCGACGGCATCATGGGGCCCTTGACCCGATCGGCCATTGCGCGGTTCCAGCAGGAACAGGGCATGCGCGTCACCACGCGGCTCGACACGAACACGGTCGATCGCATTCAACAGGCTGCGGCCAACCAGCCGAGCGGACGTCAGGCCACGGGCGGGACCCCGTCGCGCCAGCAGCAGAGTGCGCAGGATAGCAGCCAGCAGGCCAATCAGGGCCAAAGCGGACAAGGCGCGGCCCAGCAGGCAGGCTACATGTCTGAGCAGCAGGTCAAGGACGAGCTACGGCAGATCGGATACGTGTTCATCACCGACTTCCGGCGCGAGGGCGACGTCTACAAGGCGCAGGCTCAGCGCGACGCGCAGTCCTACAACCTGACGGTCAATGCGCGTCAAGGTCACCTGGTCTCCGCACAGCATGCGAACCCGCGAGACTCGGCCGCGATTGCCGGGGGTCAGCCCATGGACAAACAGCAGGTGCGGCAGGACCTTCAGAACGAGGGCTTCGAGAACATCACCGACCTGCAGCTGAACAACGGCAAATATCAGACCCAGGCGGATATGAACGGCCACAGCTACGATCTGGAAGTGAATGCCCAGACCGGCCGCCTGGTGTCCTTGAACCTCGCTGGCTCACAGCAGCGGGGCAGCAGGTCGCAGCAATAAGCGCGGATCGTGGCGGCCCGACGCTGTCGCGGTAGCGGAAGGCTCGCTGTCCTTCAGACGGCGAGCCTTCTTGCGACCAAAACCTTATGGGCGGTCACGTGACCGGAAAGTGGAAGGCGGCGCTTACCATCCTGATCGCGCTGCTGCTGATTGCGGCGGCCTTGGCGCTGCTGCTTGTCAGGTTCGGCGTCATCGACGTTTCCGGCCCCGTGAGGGCCGCGGTGGTGGACCGGCTGCGCGCGGCGACCGGCGGCGAAGTCTCTATCCAAGAGCTGACAGTGGCTCCTTCCCTGGTGCCGACGCTTCTGGTGCGTGGCCTTTGTGTGCATTCATCCGCCGAGCCGGCCACCGAGGACCGTCTGACGGCCGATCTGGTGCAGATCGAACTCGCGTTGTGGCCTCTGATCAGCGACGGAAGATTCGAAGTTGAAAGCCTGCAGATCGCTGGCGCCCGGCTTCTGATCGAACAGGGCGCCGACGGACAGACGAACTGGAAGTCTGCCGGCAATGGTGGCTCCACCGCTGCGCCGCCGGTCGAATGGATAACCACGCTCGCGATCGACGGGGCGACGGTGTTGTGGCGGCATGCAGATACGGGGGCCGAGCAGGTGCTCACCCTGACCGAGGCTGGGTGGACAGCAAGCGGAGCGGAGCGTCGCCTCGATTTTGCCGCGGAGGGGCACTGGGGCGACCTGCCATTCGAACTGCGCGGCCGTGGTGGGTCGCTCGCCGCTCTGTTCGGCGCTGCCGAGCAATGGCCGATATGGACCGAGGGACGCGTGGGGCCGTCCGCGCTCACGGCCGACGGCGCGGTCGGGATCGGAGGCGCCCCGACCGAGCTGCGCCTCGCCATTACCGGCGATCGCCTGAACGAGCTGGAAAGGCTTGTCGACGCGAGCCTTCCTGCGCTCGGCCCCTATCGGGTGGAGGCGCGCATCGCCGCTGATGGTTTCGCCGATGTTTCGGTGCCCGATCTGGCGCTCACTGTCGGGGAGCCTGACTGGGCCGAGTTGCGGGCAGAGGGCCGCCTCGCCGGCCTTCGCTCCGATGCCGCAATAGAGCTATCCATCACCGCCCGCTCGGAATCGACGCAGCGATTGGGACAGCGCCTCGGCGTTCCGCTGCCACCGCTCGGCGAGGCGCGGGCCGAAGCCCGGCTCCGCGGATCGATCGGTTCCCCCTCGTTGATGGACATCTCCGGCACGGCTGGTGCCGCGGGTGGTGCCGCGGGCGAAGTATTGCTTCAGGCCGACAGAGGCCGTGTCGAGAATTTGCTGGAATGGCGTGGGGTTTCGATACCGCTCTCGGTCGAGGCCGCGAAGGTCAGCGAAGTTGGCCGCCTCTTCGGCGTTGCGCTGGAGCCGGTCGGGTCGGGTCGGGCGGAAGCCAGGCTGGTGCGGGAGGATCGTCCGAACGCTCCACTGTCCTTGCAGGACCTCGAACTTGACGTTTCTGCTCCGAACACGAATCTCCGCGCGTCGGGCGCCATCACCGATCTGCTCGGAGAGCCGAGCTACCGGCTGCAGATCCACGCAAGCGGCAGCGATCTGGCAGCGTTCGGCAAGCGGTTTGAGAGGGAATTGCCGGCGATCGGTCCGCTCGAGATCAAGACGGGCCTGCAGGGCAGCGGCACAAGGGCGCTCGAACTAGCGGGCATCGATCTGCAGATCGGCCGGAGCCGCTATCGAGGCGAGCTTGCGGTGCAGCTTCCGGCCGACGGCCAAGTCGAGGTCGACGGTTCCATAGCCGCGGAAGCGCTTCATCTTCCCGAGATCGTCGCCGCAACGGGATCGTCTTCGGGAGAGGACGAGGACGGGCTCGCGTGGATCGACCAGCTCGATAAGGTGAATCTCGACCTGGCGCTTTCCGCGGAGGAGATCGTGACGCAGCAGGCCCGCATGGGGCCAGCGTCCACGAAACTGATCCTGCGAGACGGGAAGCTGGCGCTGCGCGATTTCGACCTGCGCGCGCTGGGCGGCAGCTTCGGCGGACAGGCCGCTCTTGGCAGTGCCGCGCCGCCGGGCGCGGCGAGGGTCAATCTTCAGGTGAAAGCGTCGGAGATCGATGTCGCGAAATTGTTGGAAGCCTTTGGCGGTCCCGCGATCGCCGACCTCGAGCTCGACTTCGAAGTCGCGATCGACAGTACCGGCCGTTCTCTCGAAGGCCTCGCCCGGGAGCTCGATGGGCAGATGACCCTGGCTGCGGAGGAAGGACGCATCCGCGATCGGCAACTGAACCGGCTGATCCAGGATGTCGACGTCCTTGGCATCTTGCCCCCGTTCTGGCGGCGCACGCCGGCAGAGGCGGTGCGGGTCAACTGCATCGTCGGAGACTTCGCCACTACGGATGGCGGCAACGTTCGCGCCCGGGCAATGATGGATACGCGGCGAATGACCATTCTCGGCCGCGGCACCGTCGACCTGCCGAGCGGCGGCCTCGATCTCACCCTCGATCCGGAGCCGAAATCGCGCAAGTTCTCGGCGACCGGCGTACCGGTGGATATCGGCGGCACCTGGCGGGAGCCCGCCGTTTCGCTGCGCGGCGGCGAGACCGCGGGAAGGCTGCTGCGCGGCGTGATCGGCGGGCTGCTGGTGCCGCTCAATCAACTGGCCGGCCTCGCAGGGGAAGAGGCGCGGGATGCCTGCGGGGATGCGCTGCGGGAAGCCCGCCAGCGACGACAGCCGACGCAGTAGGCGCCTGGCTAGCGCAGGCGCCGCTTGAGCGCTGCGGCGAAGCGCTCCGCCGTGCCCGGCACCAGCTCGAAATAGAAGTAGGGCTCGACAGCCTCCAGCTCCATCAGCAGGAAGCGGTCCGGCCGAGCCAGGCCGTCGACCCGCGCATAGAAGGGCAGCGAGGGCGCCGCGTCGAGATAGCGCCGCGCCGTCGCGATCAGGCCGGCGTCGACCGAAGCGGCTTCCACGCTGACACCGTATTGATGGTTGGCGCGCCATTCGCCGGGCTGCAGGCGGCGCTGGACCGCGTGCGAGAACTCGCCATCGACAAAGACGAGCGTGATCTCGCCGAGCGCGGCGATCTCGGGATGGACGGCCTGCAGCAACGCCTCGGCGCCGAGCTGCTCGCCGAGATCCCAGCCGGCGCGGTCGGCGAGATCGAGCTTGAGCACGCCCGCGCCGCCCTGGCCGGAAACCGGCTTCAGCACCGCGCTCTGCCAGCCCTGGCGGCGCAGATGCGCCTCTATCGCCTCGGGCGTCGCCGATGCGAGCTGAAAGCTCCGCGGCACGGCGAGGCCCGACGCTGCCAGATCCAGAAGATAGGTCTTGCGCAGGTTCCAGCGCAGCAGCGGTGCCGGATTGAGCAGCGCAACGCCGGCTGCGTCGAGCCCGTCGATCCAGGCGCGAAAGCGCGCGACCTCCGGCTGGTAGTCCCAGCAGCAGATGGGCAGCACGATGTCGGCCGCGCCGAACGGGCGTTGGTCGGCGTGGTTCCAGGGATGGAAGCCCGCGTCGACGCCGTCGGCCTGCAGCGCCTTCAGCAGCAGATCGAGGCTCGGCGTCGGATCGGGAAATCGGTTGCAGGTGGCGAAGACGATCACATCATCACCAGCACGACCGGCCGGCCGGCCTCGATCCAGAGATAGCCTTTCTGCCCATACCGTCGCGCGAGGCGATCTGCCTCCGCCCGGTTGAGGCCGAGCGCGAGGAAACCCTCCTCCGGCCACTCGCCGGCCGGCCCGGCGGAGCGGCAGGGAAGCCGCGCGTCCCCCAGGCGATCGAGGTCTGCCGCGAGCTTCTCATTGGCCGCCGCGTTGACCGCCGCCGCCAGCTCGCGGCCGCTGCCGGGATTGGCCGCCGTCAGCCGCGCCGCGGTCGCGACGCCGTGCGTGGCGAGAAGCCGGTCCAGGGCGCCGCTCGCCTGGCCCACGGCCAAAACTTCCTCACCCTCCGGCAGCGCCGCGACATAACGGGCGTCGCGATAGGCGCGCTCCAGGCTCACGGATCGCGGCTCTTGCCCTGCTTCGCCAGCGCGTCGAGATAGGCCTGCCACTTGGCGTCCTTGTCGAGCCCGAGCTCGTAGAAATATTCCCAGGAGAAGATGCCGGTATCATGCAGGTCGTCGAAGACCAGCCGCACGGCGTAGTTGCCGACCGCCTCGATGGCGATGATGTTCACATGCCGCCGGCCGGCGACCAGCGTGCGCTGTCCCGGCCCATGGCCCTGCACTTCCGCCGAGGGGCTCTCGACGCGCAGCAGCTCGCAGGGTAGCGAGAACTTCTCGCCGCTCTCGAAGCTGACATCCAGGACCTTGTCTTCCTTGCGCAACCGGATCTCGGTTGGGAACGGCCGGCCGGCCGCGTCGTAGCGGCGCGCGTTCATGTCCCGGCCGGGGGCGCCGGCTCGTCGAGATGGCGCGCTTCCTCGCGCAGCATGATCGGTATGCCGTCGCGGATCGGATAGGCGAGGCGCGCCTTCACCGCGACCAGCTCCTGCCGCTCGCGGTCATAGCTCAAGGTCTCGTGCGTCACCGGACAGACCAGGATCTCCAAGAGCTTCGGGTCCACGCTCTGCCAAGCCGGCTGATCGGCCATCGCCATCCCCATCGAGATCCGCCTACTGCAAAGTCGGCCGCTTGCCGCCGGGCTGATGCGGCCCATCGGCCATGCGCATCATGACGAGCATGGCTTCGGCGCGCGCCGCGAGGTCCCGCGCCTCCAGCAGCGCCTGCTTCTCGCTCGGTTCGAACGGGCAGGCGACCGCCAGCGCGTTGACCAGCGGCGCCACCGGCGCCTTGTCCACCTCGTCCCAGTTCGCCTTCAGGCCGAGCCGGTCGCTGTAGCTCTTGAACGCCGCGATGAATCCGGCGCGGTCGACCTTCTCGGCGGTCGGATCCTCGTCGGTCAGATCGCCCCGGAAGCTTCCATAGCTCGCGACCACCTGACGGTAGGGCGTGGTCACATCCAGCTCCTCGATCACCTCGAAGCGGACGACCCCGAGCAGCATGATCAGGAAACGGTTGTCGTTGGTCTCCTCGAAGCGAACGACCTTGCCGACGCAGCCGATGCGGTAGGTCTCGGGGTGCTTGCCTTCCGCCGCGGGATCGGTCGGCTGCACCATGCCGATCAGGCGGTGGCTGCCCAGCACGTCGCGCGTCATGGCGAGGTAGCGCGGCTCGAAGATGTTGAGCGGCAGCGGCGCGCTCGGCAGCAGCAGCGCGCCGGCGAGCGGAAAGATCGGCAGCGCCCGCGGCAGCTCCTCGAAGCCCGGAATGCGCGTGTCGCGGCTCACGTGTCGCCGCTCAGCGGAACAGGAGCTGCGACAGGCGCTTGCGCCCGTCCACCGAGAGCGGGTCGTTGAAGCCCATCGCCTCGAAGAACTGCACCAGCTGCTTCCTGGCGCCGTCGTCGTTCCATTTGCGGTCGCGGCGCACGACCTCCAGGAGCTCGTCGACCGCCGCCGCGCGCTCGCCGGCGGCATAGAGCGCCATGGCGAGGTCGAAGCGCGACTGGTGGTCGGCCGGGTTCTCGGCCACCTTGGCGCGCAGCTCGCCCACGGGGCCGGCATTGCGGGTGGCCTGCTCGGCCACGTCGAGCGCCGCCCGCGCGCTCTGCACCTCGGCATGCTTGCCGTGCTCGGAGCGCACCTTGTCGAGCAGCTCGCGCGCCGCATCGAATTCGCCCGCCTCGATCGCCATTTTGGCAAGACCGGCCAGCGCATCCGGGCTCGCCGGGTCGATCTGCAGCAGCTCCTGGAAGATCTCCTGCGCGGTCGGGGCGTCGCCCTGCTCCAGCGCCGCCTTGGCCTCGGCTAGCAGCGCCTCCGCCGGCGTCGGGCCGACGGCGCCGCCGATCAGCTGGGCGACGAACTGCTTCACCTGGCTTTCCGGCAGCGCGCCCATGAACCCGTCCACCGGCTGGCCGCGCTTGAAGGCATAGACGGCCGGGATCGAGCTGATCCGCATCTGCTGGGCCAGCGGCTGGTTCTTCGGATCGTCGATGTTCACCTTGACCAGCTTCACCTTGCCGCCGGCCGCCGTGACCACCTTTTCCAGGATCGGGGTCAATGTCTTGCACGGCCCGCACCAGGGGGCCCAGAAATCGACCATGACGGGGGTCTGCAGGGACGCATTGACCACGTCGTTCATGAACGTGGTGATGTCGGCGTCCTTGATCAGGCCGTCGGTCGGCACGGCGCCGGTCTCGGCGGGATTGGGCTGCATCTGGCGTTCCTCGGATCTCGCAATTCAGGTGGGATGGTAGCCTAGAAATGGCGTCGATTCCCAGGGATGCAAGCGGGCTTCAGGCGCCGGCAAGGTCGATAGTCAGCGGCTCGTGCCCCGTCGCGGCAAGAAAGCGCAGCAGATCCTCGGGCTGGATCGTGGTCGTGGCAGCATTGTGCATGGGATGATAGTTGAGCGGGCGCATCGCCATCATCCCCCGGTCCAGCACCACCCGCACCCGGCGCTCGCGGTCGTTCAGCAGCGCGAAGGGCGTGACCGAGCCCGGTTCCACCCCCAGCACCTCGCGCAGCAGCTCTGCCTTGCCGAAGGAGAGCCGGGCGGCGCCGATCCGCTTGTCCAGCGACTTGAGATCGACGGGGCACTCCTCCAGCGCCACCACCAGCCAGAGCTGGTCCTTCTTGTCCTTCAGGAACAGGTTCTTGCAATGGGCGCCCGGGATGTTGCCGCGCAGCGCCTTGGCCTCCTCCACAGTGTGCACCGGGGGGTGCCGCCGCGTGGTGCTGGCGATGCCGAGGCTGTCGAGAAACTGGATCAGCCGGGCCTCGGCCGGCGGGATCTGGGGCGCGTCCTGCATGGGCCGACGTATACTGGCAGAAACGCCGAGGGGAAACGCCGCATGAAGATCGCCATCCTGGACGACTATCAGAACTTCGCGCTCCGCTTCGCCGACTGGTCGAAGGTCAAGGCGCAGGCCGAGGTCACCGTGTTCGACCGCCACCTGAAGGTGCCGGATGAGGCGGCGCGCGAGCTGCAGCCGTTCGACGCGGTGGTGCTGCTGCGCGAGCGCATGGCGATGCCGGCGGCCCTGATCGAGCGGCTGCCCAACCTCAAATTCATCGCCGCGACGGGGCCGCACAACCGCACCATCGACTATGCGGCCGTCAATGCGCGCGGCATCCCGGTCTCCTGCACGCGGCCGGAGCCGCATGGCCACCAGGGCACGCCGGAGCTGACCTTCGGCCTGATGCTGGCCGGCATGCGGCATATCGCCTTCGAGAGCCGGAAGATGCGCGAAGGCACCTGGCAGAACACCGTCGGCATGACCCTGCACGGCCGCCGGCTGGGCCTTGTCGGCCTCGGCCGGCTGGGGCGCCGCGTCGCCGAGATCGCCCGTGCCTTCGCCATGGAGGTGGTGGCCTGGAGCCCGAACCTGACGCCTGAGAAGGCCGCCGAGGCCGGCGCCACGCGGGTCGACAAGGACGAGCTGTTCCGCACCTCCGACGTGGTCAGCATCCATGTCGTGCTGGGCGAGCGGAGCCGCGGCCTGGTCGGCGCGCGCGAGCTCGGCCTGATGAAGCCGACCGCCTGGCTGATCAACACCGCGCGCGGGCCGATCGTGGACGAGGCGGCGCTGCTCGAGGCCTTGCAGCAAAAGCGGATCGCCGGCGCCGGTCTCGACGTCTATGGCGAGGAGCCGCTGCCGCCGGACCATCCGATACGCCGGCTCGACAATGTCGTGCTGACGCCGCATCTCGGCTATGTCACCGACGACACGCTGCAGCTGTTCTACAACGACAGCATCGAGAACATCCTGGCCTGGCTCGACGGCAAGCCGCTCCGCCTGCTCAACGGCCCGGGCTTCGTGGCGCGCTGACGACGATTAGCGTGGATAGCTGGTGAACTGATCGCCGCGGCGGACGAAGAGCGCGCCGGAGATGGCGAAGGGATAGCTCTTGAAGAAATTGCCGGCGACCGATTTGGCGGTCTCCATCGCCTGCGGGTCGGTGCTGTCGGCCACCACGATCATGTCGTGCGTCGCCAGTGCGAAGACCGGCTCGCCCCGGAAGCGCTGCTCGCGCCAGAACTCGTCCAGCAGGATGCGGCTCGCGCCATAGCCGGTCGGCGTGATGACGAGTTTGGCGCCGCCGGTGCGCTTCACTTCCGGCGCCGGCAGCATCTGGCGCAGGTTGGCGACGGCAAGCCGCCGCAGGTCGGCCGGCGCCAGGCCCAGCGCCCTGACCTCCCGCTGCACCAGCGGGCGCACCATCAGGCCGGTATCCTCGGCGAAGACGATGAAGAGCGAGTCGGTGAGCGGCTGGTGCGACGGCATGGCGTCCGGCGGCGTCTCCCAGGTCGCACGGTCGAGCCAGAGCTTGGTGCGGAGCAGCGGCACGATGCGGTCGGCGCGGATGGCCGGCGCAGCGGCGGGGGCGATCCGGGCCAGCTTCTCGGCTTCGGCGGCGGCGGGATCGGCGGCGTGGGCCTGGATCCCGATGCCGAGCACCAGGGCCAGAGTCAGACTCAGAGTCCGAGTCGCGTGAGCGATAAGCATCCTGGTCCCCCTTTAAGGTCGGCTTGCTTAACGCTCAGTTAACCGTGTTGGTTTCGACGATGTGCTGCAGGTAGGCGAGGCGAGTCTCGGCCGCGTCGCGCTTCACTTCGTCGGCGCCGGCATCCTCGATCGCCTCCGTCGCCTCGGCGATGCGCTGGCCCAGCGCGGCACGGTCGACGCTCTCGAACCGCTCGGCCGCCTCGGCCAGGACGGTCAGGCGGTCGAGCGAGACCTCCGCCAAGCCGCCGGCGACGAAGATCCGGCTGGAGATGCGATCGCCCGCTTCGTAGACGTCGATCGAGCCGGGGCGCAGCGCGGATATGGTCGGCTGATGTCCCGCCAGGACGGCGAAATCGCCCTCCGAGCCCGGCACCACCACCATCTCGGCCTCAACCGAGAGCAGGACGCGCTCCGGCGAGACCAATTCGAATGTCACCTTGTCGGCCACGTCCGCTCTCCGATCCGGCCCCTAACCTAAGCTCAGGCCGCCTCGGCCGCCATCTTCTTGGCCTTGGCAATGGCCTCGTCGATGGTGCCGACCATGTAGAATGCCGATTCCGGCAGGTGGTCGTGCTTGCCCTCGCAGATCTCCTTGAACGAGCGGATGGTCTGGTCGAGCGGCACCTGCACGCCGGGGAAGCCGGTGAAGACCTGCGCCACGTCGAAGGGCTGCGACAGGAAGCGCTGGATCTTGCGGGCGCGGGCCACGACCAGCTTGTCCTCTTCCGAAAGCTCGTCCATGCCCAGAATGGCGATGATGTCCTGCAGCGACTTGTAGGTCTGCAGGATGCGCTGCACCTCGCGGGCAACCTTGTAGTGCTCCTCGCCGACGATGCGCGGGTCGAGCATGCGCGAGGTGCTGTCGAGCGGATCGACAGCCGGATAGATGCCGAGCTCGGCGATCTGGCGCGACAGCACGGTCGTCGCGTCCAAGTGGGCGAACGAGGTCGCCGGCGCCGGATCGGTCAGGTCGTCGGCGGGCACGTAGATCGCCTGCACCGAGGTGATCGAGCCCTTGTTGGTGGAGGTGATGCGCTCCTGCAGCTGGCCCATATCGGTAGCCAAGGTCGGCTGATAGCCCACCGCCGAGGGGATGCGGCCGAGCAGCGCCGACACTTCCGAGCCCGCCTGGGTGAAGCGGAAGATGTTGTCGACGAAGAACAGCACGTCCTGGCCTTCCTGGTCGCGGAAGTACTCCGCGACGGTGAGGCCCGACAGCGCGACGCGGGCGCGGGCGCCCGGCGGCTCGTTCATCTGACCGTAGATCAGCGACACCTTGGAGCCCGGGCCGTCCAGCTTGATGACGCCCGATTCGATCATCTCGTGATAGAGGTCGTTGCCCTCGCGGGTGCGCTCGCCGACGCCGGCGAACACCGAGTAGCCGCCGTGGGTCTTCGCGATGTTGTTGATCAGCTCCATGATCAGCACGGTCTTGCCAACGCCGGCGCCGCCGAACAGGCCGATCTTGCCGCCCTTGGCGTAGGGCGCCAGCAGGTCGACGCATTTGATGCCGGTGACCAGGATCTGCTGCTCGGTCGACTGGTCCTCGAATTTCGGCGCCTGTCGATGGATCGGCCAGCTGGTCTTGGCATTGACCGGGCCGCGCTCGTCGACCGGCTCGCCGATCACGTTGAGGATGCGGCCCAGGGTCTCCGGGCCGACCGGCATGGAGATGGCGTCGCCGGTATCGGTCGCCTCGGTGCCGCGCACCAGGCCGTCGGTCGAATCCATGGCAACGGTGCGGACCGTGCTCTCGCCGAGATGCTGCGCCACTTCCAGCACCAGGGTGCGGCCGGGCAGCTTGACGTGCAGCGAGTTCAGGATCGCCGGCAGCTGCCCCTGCTCGAACTGTACGTCCACCACGGCGCCGATGACCTGGGTGATCTTACCGACAACGTTGCTGGCCATTTGGGTCGTGCTCCTGTCAGGGCCGGGGGGCGGTCAGACCGCCTCAGCGCCGGAAATGATCTCGATGAGTTCCTTGGTGATCATGGCCTGGCGCGTGCGGTTGTAGACGAGCGTCAGCTTGTTGATCATCTCGCCCGCATTGCGCGTCGCGTTGTCCATGGCCGACATGCGCGCGCCCTGCTCGGAGGCGTTGTTCTCCAGCATGGCGCG
This sequence comes from Desertibaculum subflavum, assembly GCA_003576705.1. Lineage (GTDB taxonomy): Bacteria > Pseudomonadota > Alphaproteobacteria > Ferrovibrionales > Ferrovibrionaceae > Desertibaculum > Desertibaculum subflavum. Next base: position 27,744 of record QOZS01000028.1, on the reverse strand, counting down.
GAACACCTGCACGGCGAGATTGCGGGGCAGCAGCTGCTCCAGGATCTCCGTCTCGTCCGGCTCGAACTCGTAGATGGCGCCGCCGAGATCCGGCAACGCCGTCGCTTCCGGCAGCGCCAGCGGGATCAGCTGGCGCTCCGTCACCACCTGCGAAATGACCGACTTGAAGGTGTTGAAGAAGATGGTGCAGACGTCGAACTCGCCATGCGCGAACAGGGAGAGGATCTTGTCGGAGACCTGCGCCGCCTCGACGAAGCCGACGCGCTTCACCTTCGAGAAGTCGAACCCGTCGACGATATTGCGGGCCAGATCGCGCTTCAGGTTATCGCGGCCCTTGCGGCCGACCCAGAGGATCTTGACCGTCTTGCCCTGACCCAGCAGCTCCTGCGCCTTGCGCCGCGCGGCGCGCGCGATGGACGAGTTGAACGCGCCGCACAGACCGCGCTCGCCGGTCGCCACCACCAGCAGATGCGTCTGGTCGCTGCCGGTGCCGCCGAGCAGCCGCGGCGCGTCGTCGGCGCTGGGCAGGCTGGCGGCGAGCGAGACCAGCATCCGCTCCATGCGCTCGGCATAGGGGCGCGCCTGCTCGGCCGCCTCCTGCGCGCGGCGCAGCTTGGAGGCGGCGACCATCTTCATCGCCTTGGTGATCTTCTGCGTCGACTTGACGCTGGCGATCCGCAGGCGGAGCGATTTGAGGCTGGGCATCGCTTAAGGACGTCCGCTCGTCTGGCTGGCGCTTACGGGGATCAGGCGAAGGTCTTGACGAAGCCGTCGAGGATCGACTTCAGCTTCGTCTCGGTATCGGGCGTGATCTGCTGCTCGGTACGGATCGCCTGCAGGATGGCGCCGTGCTTGGCCCGCACCTCGGCGAGGAAGGTCTCCTCGAACCGGGTGACCGCGCCGGTATCGATGGTGTCGAGATAGCCGCGCACGCCGGCGAAGATCGACACCACCTGCTCCTCGACCGGCATCGGCTGATATTGCGACTGCTTCAGCAGCTCGGTCAGGCGCGCGCCGCGGTTAAGCAGGCGCTGGGTGGAAGCGTCCAGGTCGGAGCCGAACTGGGCGAAGGCCGCCATCTCGCGGTACTGGGCGAGCTCGAGCTTGATCGAGCCGGCGACCTGCTTCATCGCCTTGATCTGCGCCGCCGAGCCGACGCGGCTGACCGACAGGCCGACGTTAATCGCCGGCCGGACGCCGCGGTAGAACAGGTCGGTCTCGAGGAAGATCTGGCCGTCGGTGATGGAGATGACGTTGGTCGGGATGTAGGCCGAGACGTCGCCGGCCTGGGTCTCGATCACCGGCAGCGCGGTGAGCGAACCGGAGCCATTCTTGTCGCTCAGCTTCGCAGCGCGCTCGAGCAGGCGCGAATGCAGGTAGAACACGTCGCCCGGATAGGCCTCGCGGCCCGGCGGGCGGCGCAGCAGAAGCGACATCTGGCGATAGGCGACCGCCTGCTTGGACAGGTCGTCGTAGATGATGACGGCATGCATGCCGTTGTCGCGGAAATACTCGCCGATGGTGCAGGCCGTGTAGGGCGCGAGATACTGCATCGGCGCCGGCTCGGAGGCGGTGGCGGCGACCACGACGGTGTATTCCATCGCGCCGTAATCCTCGAGCGTCTTCACCACCTGCGCCACGGTCGAGCGCTTCTGCCCGATGGCGCAGTAGATGCAGTAGAGCTTCTTCTTCTCGTCGCCCTCGGCGTTGATCTTCTTCTGGTTGATGATGGTGTCGATGGCGACGGCGGTCTTGCCGGTCTGGCGGTCGCCGATGATCAGCTCGCGCTGGCCGCGGCCGACCGGCACCAGCGCGTCGAGCGCCTTGAGGCCGGTCTGCATCGGCTCGTGCACCGACTTGCGCGGGATGATGCCGGGCGCCTTCACCTCGACGCGGCGCCGCTCGGCGGCGGCGATCGGGCCCTTGTTGTCGATCGGGTTGCCGAGCGCATCGACCACGCGGCCGAGCAGACCCTTGCCCACCGGCGCATCGACGATCGCCTGTGTGCGCTTCACCTGCGCGCCTTCCTTGATGGCGCGGTCGTCGCCGAAGATCACGACGCCGACATTGTCGATCTCGAGGTTCAGCGCCATCCCCTTGGTGCCGTCGTCGAACTCGACCATCTCGCCGGCCTGGACGCTGTCCAGACCATAGATGCGGGCGATGCCGTCGCCGACGGAGAGCACCTGTCCAACCTCGGAGACCTCGGTCTCGGCCTCGAAATTGGCGATCTGCTTCTTGAGGATCTCGGAGATTTCCGCGGCGCGGATGTCCATCACGCAACCCCTTTCATGGCGACTTTGAGCGACTGCAGCTTGGAGCGCACGGAAGCGTCAACCAGGCGCGAGCCGACCTTGACCGTAAGCCCGCCGATCAGGGCGGGATCCACCGCGACGTCGACCGCGACGTCGCGCTTCAGCGCCTCCTTCAAGGCGCTCTTCAACTGATCGACCTGACGGTCGGAGAGCGGCGTCGCCGCGACCACGCGCGCCACCGTCTCGCCCTTGTGCCGCGCGACCAGGGTGCGGAAATCGCGGATCATCTGCGGCAGCACGAACAGGCGACGGTTGCGGGTGACCACGCCGATGAACCGGCGCACCAATTCGCCGAAGCCCGCCGCCCGCAGCACCGCGGTCATGGCGCGCAGCTGGTCGTCGCGTTGCACCAGCGGACTGCGCACGAGACGCTTCAGATCGGGAACCTCGTCGACAAGCCGGCCAAGGCGATCGAGCTCGCGACCGACGACGTCGAGCGACTTGGATTCCAGCGCCAGCTCGAACAGCGCTGTCGCATAACGCCCGGCAATGCCGGATACGGTGGAGAGTTCGGCGGACACGTCGAATTCGTTCCCGAATGATCTGTCAGGTAGGACGGGCTCACTGGCTTTATCGACTCACGCGCCGCTGGATGCGGCTGCGAAGACGCGCGTCCGGACTACCCCGCCCCGAAGACGGCGCGGGAATTATCACGCGCCTTTCGCGCGCGCAACATCATACGGTGCGACGCGACGCCGCCGCGCCCTCGATACCCGGCCCCCTCGGCACAACATCTAGACGCGAGCCCGGGACGTTCCGGAAACGACTCGCGCCGGGTTGTGGTTAACGCGAAGTTACCAACCCGCCTCGAGCGCGGCGCCGTGCCGCGGCCCGGCGCCCGGCGGCGGCGCCCGAATCGCTCACGACTTCTTGCCTGGAATTGTTCCAAGGGGGCTTGCCGGAACCGAACCCGATCCCCATCTGTTCCTCAGGTGATCGATCCCGTGGCTTCGGTCGCGGCGCACTTCCCCCCTTGGTGCGTGCATCGGTCATCCGGGCCCGGGTGCTTCCCCCCTTAACCCGGGCCCTCCGTCTCCATCGTCAGGTATTGACGTGCCCCTGGCCGGTCTCCGGCCAGGGGCTTTTTCTGATTCTGAGCGGCACGTATTGTTTGGTACCCAAACAATTTGACTCCCCCCGCGTCCGCGACTAACTCTCTGAAGCGCCATCCAGGGGAGGTATTTGGTGGCCCATCAGGTTGTTGTCCGTCAGCTGGATGCCCCGTTCGCGGTAGAGGACGGCCAGACCATCCTGGACGCCGCCTTCCAGGCCGGCTTCGACTATCCATGCGGCTGCCAATCCGGCAATTGCGGCGCCTGTAAATCCGTCCTGCTGTCCGGCGAGGTGGAATTGGCCCCCTATTCCGAGTTCGCCCTGACCGACGAGGAGAAGGCGACCGGCCAGATCCTGGCCTGCCGCGCCATGCCGCAGAGCGATGTCGAGGTCGCCTGGCTGGAAGGCGACGAGATCGCCGCGCATCCGCAGCGCCGGCTCACCTGCACCGTCGAAGCGCTGGAGCCGCTGACCCACGACATCCGCCTGGTGCGCCTGAAGATCGACCAGGGCGGGCCGTTCACTTTCTCCGCCGGGCAATACGCGCAGGTGCAGTTCGATGGCTGCCCGGAGCGCGATTTCTCCATGGCGAACCAGTCCGACCAGGCGGTCGCCGAGTTCCACATTCGCGCCGTCGCCGGCGGCAGCGTGTCGCAGCATGTGCTGAGCCGGCTCAAGGTCGGCGACACGGTGCGGGTATTCGGACCGCGCGGCGTCTCCTTCCTGCGGGAAGAGCATCGCGGCCCGATCGTGGCGCTGGCCGGCGGCTCCGGGCTGGCGCCGATCCAGTCGATCGTCGAGCGGGCGCTGGCGCGTGGGCTGAAGCAGCCGATCCATCTCTATTTCGGCGTCCGCGCCGAGCGCGACCTCTACTACGAGGACCGCTTCCAGGCGCTGGCCGCGAAGCACCCGAATTTCAGCTTCACGCCGGTGCTGTCGGAACCGGGCGGGCCGACCAGCCGGCGCACCGGCTTCCTGGCCGATGCCGTCGCCGCCGACTTCAAGACGCTGGACGGCGCCAAGGCCTATCTCGCCGGCCCGCCGATCATGGTGGAGACCTGCATGGCGGCGCTGCAGAAGCTCGGCCTGAAGAAGGAGCATTGCCACGCCGATGCCTTCTACACCGCGGCCGACCGGCCCGGAGCCCAGCCGGCCAAGGTGGGGGCGGCATGAGCGCCGCTCCGCTTTCCGGACGCGTGGCGCTGGTCACCGGCGCCGGCCGCGGCATCGGCAAGGCGATCGCGGCTGCGCTGCATGCCGACGGTGCCTCGGTGGTGATCGCCGATAACGGCACCGGCATCGGCGGCGACGAGGCCTCCCCCGGCGTCGCTCAGAGCGTCGCCAAGGAACTGGGTGAGCGCGCCGTCGCCTTTACCGAGAGCATCGCCAGCCCTTCCGCCGCCAAGGCCGCGGTCGATCTGGCGATCAAGCGGTTCGGCGCCATCGACATCGTGGTCAACAACGCGGCGATCCTGCGCGACGGCTTCATCTTCAAGTCGGAGGCCGCCGACTGGGAGGCGGTGATCCGCACCAACCTCTCCGCCGCGCGTCACGTCATCGCCGCCGCCGCGCCGGCCCTGCGCGAGCAGGAGAAGGCCGGGCGCGGCGCGCCGGGCGGCTGGGGCCGCGTGGTCAACATCGTCTCCACCGCCGGGCTCTACGGCAATTACGGCCAGGCCGCCTATGCTTCGGCCAAGGCGGGGCTGGTCGGGCTGACCCGCGTGGTCGCGCTCGACCTCGCGCGCTCCAAGGTGACCTGCAACGCGCTCGCGCCCTTCGCCGCGACGCGCGTCACCGAGACGATCAAGCCGCAGAACGACGCGCAGGCGACCTACAAGGAGCGCGCGATGAAGGTCGGCGCGCAACACGTCGCCAACGTGGTGCGCTGGCTCTGTGCCGACGCCGCGGCGCAGGTCTCCGGCCAGCTGTTCGGCGTGCGCGGGCGCGAGGTGTTCCTGTTCTCGCAGCCGCGCCCGATCGCCCGCCTCGCCGGCGATGCCGACTGGGCGCCGGACGCGCTCGCCGCCGCGGCCGCCCAAAGCTTTGCCACCCAGTACCTCCCGCTCACCACCGACCTCGAAGCCTTCGCGAGCGAGCCGCTCGTCTGAGGAGACCCGACCATGACCGCCGCCCCTGTCGTCAAGACCTGCGCCGACCTGAAGAGCCAGCCCGACGAGTTCCGCATCGCCTGCGAGAAGCTCGTCATCAGTCACGCCGTCAACGAGCTCTACGGCGCCCAGGTGTTCGACGAGCCGGCGATCCAGCTGGCGCCGACGCCCTATGCCAAGTGGCTGACCTGCCGCGTCGCCATGGAGGAATACGGCCACCACGTCCGCTTCAAGGAGCTGGGCGAGGAGATGGGAGTTCCGGCGGACAAGATGACGCCGAAGGAGAAGCGGCCGCTCTCGATCTTCGAGTTCCCGCTGAAGACCTGGGAGGAGTTCTGCGTGATCAAGCTGCTGGCCGATCTGGCCGAGATCCTGCAGGTCGAGGACCTCGCGCACTGCACCTTCCTCCCCTTGCGCAACCTCGCCCGCATGACCATGCCGGAGGAGCGCTTCCACGCGCAGTTCGGCAAGGATTTCTGCGGCGAGCTGGTGAAGACACCGGAGGGCAAGGCGCGGGTGCAGGCGGCGATCGATATCTACTTCCCGATGCTGCCCGCCTTCTTCGGCCGCGCCGGCTCGAAGAACAACGAGGTCTATCGCAAGTGGGGCATCAAGAAGCGCTCCAACGAGGAGATGCTGGCCGATTTCCTGGTCCGCGCCCGCGAGGTCACCGAGGGACTCGGCCTCAGGCTGCCCGAGGTGCCCGCGGCGGCGTAGACTGCAGCGCCGACGGAGGAAGCGATGGAAGCCGAGGCACCCGCCCGCACGCCCGAACGCGAAGACCTGTACCGCCGCATGGCGCCGGCCCACCTGACCCCGCTCTGGGAGGTGCTGCGCGCGCTGATCACGCCGGAGCCGCGGAGCCCCGTCCAGGCCACGCTGTGGCGCTATGGCGAGGTGCGGCCGTTCCTGCTTGAGGCCGGCAAGGTCATCACCGCCAAGGAAGCCGAGCGCCGCGTCCTGATCCTGGAGAACCCGGGCCTGCCCGGCCAGTCGCGCATCACCACCTCGCTCTATGCCGGGCTGCAGCTGATCCTGCCCGGCGAAGTGGCGCCGGCGCACCGCCACGCGCAGAGCGCGCTGCGCTTCATCATCGAGGGCTCCAAGGGCTACACCGCGGTCGACGGCGAGCGCGTCTATATGAGCCCGGGCGATTTCATCATCACGCCGTCCTGGACCTGGCACGACCACGGCCACGAGGGCGACGGGCCGATGGTCTGGCTCGACGGCCTCGACATCCCGCTGGTGCAGTCGCTCGACGCCAGCTTCATCGAGGGCTATGGCCACGACGCGCATCCCGTCACGCGGCCGGCCGGCGACACGCTGGCGCGCTACGGCGCCAACATGCTGCCCGTGGACTGGAAGCCCTCGCGCCCGACCTCGCCGATCTTCAGCTATCCCTACGCCCGATCGCGCGAGGCGCTGGAGCAGATGCGCAAGACGGCGGAATGGGATCCCTGCCATGGCTTGAAGATGCGCTTCGTCAGCCCGGCGACCGGCGACCACGCGATGCCGACCATGGGCACCTTCATGCAGCTTTTGCCCAAGGGCTTCACCACCGCCGGCTATCGCTCGACCGACGCCACCATCTTCACCGCCGTCGAGGGCCGGGGCCGTACCCGGATCGGCGAGACGGTGCTGGACTGGGGCCCGCGCGACGTCTTCGTGGTGCCGAGCTGGGCGCGGCACACGCACGAGGCGGACGAGGACGCCGTGCTGTTCAGCTTCTCCGACCGCCCGGTGCAGGAGAAGCTCGGCCTGTTCCGCGACGACCGCGGCAACCGGTAGATTACCGAGAAAGCCGACATGGGCCCGCCCGCCAACGACGATTTCGACGACGACGAATTCGGCGAGGAGGAAGCCGCCGAGCATCCGCGCCTGCAGCTGGTCCTGCGCTTCGCCGCCTATGTCCGCCGCGTCTCGTGGTTCGCCTCGCTCGGCGATCCGCTGAGCCCGAGCGAGATCGCCGATGCCGAGGCCTATTGCGCCGAGCTCGGCTTCCCGCATGCCGCCGTGGTGCCGGTCGAGAGCTGGGAGGATGCCGAGGCGGCGATCCGCAATCCCGACTGGAACAGCGAGTGGTGGGAGGCCGAGGAGGCGCTGCGCGCCAACCTGATCGCCGAGGCCGCGGCCGAGGCGCCGGAGGAAGATATCCTGGCCGCACTCACCGCCGTCACCGCGCGCGCCTCCGATGTGGTGCACGGCCAGGCCGCCGTCGCCGCCGCCCGCGCCGGCATCGCCGACGAGGCCCTGATCCGCGCCGCGGCCGGGGCCGCCACCCAGGCCTGCTACCAGGCCGCCCTGGTGCTGGCCGCCGGGGCCGGCGACGACCACCCCTTCGCGGTCAAGTTCCGCCTCTACGAGGCCGGCCGCTGGCCGCTCGGCATCGTCGGCGCCACCTTCGGGGTGTTCTGAGCCCCCAGTTTCCGAGCCGGGGTGCCAGCGGCCCCGGGCCGTGCTATATTGTTGTTGAAAGCAATCAATAAGCCCAGGCAACCCAATACGGGAGTTGGAACGTCATGAACGACATGAGCGAGGCGCGCCAGCCCGAGGCGCCGGAGAGCCCGGTCACCCCCGTCGGCGTCAACCATATCGTCCTGCATGTGCGCGACATGGACGTGTCGCACGCCTTCTGGACCGAGGTGCTGGGCTTCCGCCAGGTCGGCGAGCTGAAGGCGACCGAGCGCCGCCCCAACCCGCCGCGCATGCGGTTCTACAGCGGCCTGCACAACGGCAACCTGAAGCACCACGACGTGGCGCTGGTGGAGAACAAGAGCCTGCCGGTGGTGGTGCCGCCGAAGGAGTTCTCCATGTTCGGCAACCCGACCGCGGTGAACCACATCGCCATCACCTTCCCGAACCGCGAGGCCTGGCTGGCCCAGCTCGCCTATCTGCAGAAGAAGGGCGTCGAGTTCGGCCGCCGCGTTGATCACGGCATGACGCACAGCCTGTACATCCAGTCGCCCGACGGCTACGGCGTCGAGCTGGTCTACGACCTGCCGCGCGAAGTATGGGAAGGCGATATCGACGGCGCGCTGAACTACGTGACCGAGCTGCCGAAGGACGGTGACGCGGCGCTTCAGGACAAGGCCGAGGGTCTGCCGGTCTTCGCCAAGGCCTGATGGCGAAGGCGGCGCAAGAATCCGTGGCCGCTTTATGACGTAGATCACAGCCGGGGCGCGGCGCCGGCCGTAAATCATCGCGCGAAGGCGCAAGCCCATGGGGGCGGCGCAAGGGGGAAGAGCGATGAGCGGCAAGCGGAGCGTATGGTTCGGCGGCGCAATGGCGCTGGCCGTGCTGGCGGTTACCATCCTGGTCGGCGGCGCGACCGTGCTGGCCAAGCGCGCGCTGGCCGAAGAGCGGCCGCTGGTCCTCGCCCAGGCCGGCGCCGACTATCACCTGTTCAAGGTCATCTCCGCCAAGGACGACATCGTCATCGGGCTCAGCACCGACGAGGCGACCGCCCTCGGCCGCGGCGCGGTGCTGGATGTTCTGGCCCAGCGGCTTGCCGATCACGGCCAGATCACCGTGTGGCAGTTCGCGACCCGCAAGGCGGCGGACGGCCAGCTCGAGCTCGCCGCGCTGCGCCGGGTCGCCATCATGAAGTCCGAGGCGATCCGCATCGAGCCTTACAAGGCCGCGCTGCGGGTGGTCCCGCCGACAACGTAACGCGCGTCACTTCGGCAGCGTTTGCCGGCGGCGAATGGCGGATTTCGCCGCTTATGGCGGCCTCTTCCTGGCGGCCTTCCTCGCGGCGACGCTGCTGCCCCTGCAATCGGAGGCGGCTCTGGCCGCATTGCTGCTCGGTGACCGCTATCCGGCCGCGGCGCTGCTCGCGGTCGCGAGCATCGGCAACACGCTCGGCGCTGTCGTGAACTGGGGGCTCGGCCGCGCTGTCGAGCACTTCCGGCACCGGCGCTGGTTCCCGGTCGGCGAACCCGCCCTCGCCCGCGCGCAAGGCTGGTACCGCCGCTTCGGCCGCTGGTCGCTGCTGCTCGCCTGGGCGCCCTTCATCGGCGATCCGCTGACCGTCGCCGCCGGCGTGATGCGCGAACGCTTCGTCGTGTTCGTCCTGCTGGTCGCAACCGCCAAGACCGGCCGCTATATCGTCGTGGCGGCGATCGCGCAGCAGTGGCTGTGACTCATTCCTGCGGCGGAAACTCCGGATAGCGCGGCAGGTCGTCACCGATCCGCATCCAGGGCAGCCGGCGCGTGTCCCAGTAGTGCAATGTCGGCGGCACCGCTTCCGGTGTGTCGAGGCTGCCGGTGGTGATATCGATCAGGCCGGGGATGAAGCTGGCGGTGAAGCTGATCTGCGTGCCGCACGTGGGACAGAAGCCACGTTGCGCCTCCACGGAGGAGGCATAGCGCGCCGGCTCCGCCTTGGTGAAGGTCACCTGGCCTTCCTGGAACATCACCCAGCCTACCGCCGGTGCCGCATGGGCACGGCGGCACATCGAGCAGTGACAGATGGCGGACAGAATCGGCTCGCCGGCGATGCGGTAGCGCACCGCGCCGCATTGGCAGCCGCCTTCGAGAACACGTTCGGCCATGCGCGGACCTCCCGGATTGCGAGGCGGCGATGCTAGCGGCATGGTGAGGGCAACATCTACCGGGAGGAAACCGACATGAGCGATATCGGCTACAAGGCCATTCTGCCGGAGGGCTGGGCCCGGCCGCGCGGCTTCTCGCATGCCGTGGTGTCGAAGGGCACGGCCACGATCCGCGTCGCCGGCCAGATCGGAGCCGAGCCGGGCGGCAATGTGAAGCCGGGCGCCAGCGTCGGCGAGCAATGGCGCATCGCGCTCGGCAAGGTGGTGACGGTGGTGAAGGCGGCCGGCGGCGACGTGCCCAACATCGTCCTGTTGCGTGCCTTCGTCACCGATATCGAGGCCTTCAAGGCCGCCGGCCCGGCGATCGGCGAAGCCTGGGGCGCCACGCTCGGCCGGCACTTCCCGGCCATGACCCTGGTCGAGATCTCCAAGCTGATCGACCCCAATGCCTGCGTCGAGATCGAGGCGGAGGCGGTGCTGGCTTAGGGTGGCGGGTCCGCTCTCCGAACCGGTGCCGGCCAACCAGCGCGACGCGCGCGTTGCGATCCTACGCGCTGGATGCAGCGGCCTCAGCGCCGGCGACGCAATAGCGCGAGGCCGGCCAGGGCGCAGCCGAACAAGCCCGCGGTCGCCGGTTCCGCCACCGCGACCTCCAGCGTCGTGTAGGTGTAGGTGACGAAGACGGAGCCGGCGGCATTGACCGCCGCGCCAGCGAAGCCGGTGAGCTGCGCAATCATCGTCTGCACCGCGATGTCGATGCTCAGCGCATCCAGCGGCGGGGCGAGGTCGAGGAAGTCGTCGCGCTGGCCGTTGACCGTGATGGGCGGCTGGTTCGCGCCGGTGAACGAGGGGATGGCGAAGCCGAGCAGGTCCGTGAAGTCGGTGAAGGCGAAGCCGTAGCTGAACGGCCGGCTGAATATCGCCGGCTCGCCGGCGCCGGTTGCCACGCCGTTGAAGAAGAACTGTGCCGGGGATCCGAATTCGAAGCCGCGATTGCCGATGCCGATGCGGAAGAAGTCCTGCGACACGGTGGCGGCGAGGGCGACCGGCTGGGGCACCGGGCCGCCCGGCGTCTGGAGGAAATTGACCTGCGTCGGTCCCTGCAGCACCAAGGTGCCGTTGATGGCGACGTCGACCCGGTCGAGCGTGCCGAGCGCCGGATCGAAGGACGCGAAGCTGACGGTATCGAAACTGCCGGAGAAGCTGTCGCCGACCACTTGCTGCAGGGTCAGCGCTGAGGCGGCGGGCGCGCCGAACAGGGCGACCAGCGCAACCGAGAGAATGCGTGACCCAATCATGCGACACCCCCACTGACTGCCGGATAATAGGCGAGCCCGTGGCATTCGCGAAGCCGTGATCCCGGCCGCTGCCGCGCGGGCGGCCGCAAGTGCTAGCATGCGGCCTTGGAACTTCCGGTTGGCGAGGCTCGTCGATGCGGCCATCCAGCGAGACCGAGGCCCTGTTCGCCGTGCTGCGGCAATCGGCGGAACCCGCTGTCGCCGATGCCATCGAGCAACTGGTGCATAACGGCAGCGATGCCGCGCTCTGCCGCGTCAATGTGATCGACTTCGCCGCCCGCCACGGGCTCGGCGAGCAGGCGGTGATCGGCGCCTTCCTGCATGCCGCCCGCCTCGGCATCTTCGAGCTGTCGTGGAACGTGCTCTGCCCGGGCTGCGCCGGCGTGCTGGATGCCGGCACCACGCTGAAGACGGTCGACCGGTCGAGCTATCTCTGCTCGCTCTGCAACACGGATTACGAGCCGACCCTGGACGAGATGGTGGAGGTGACCTTCACCGTCAGCCCGCGCGTGCGTCGCATCGTCGCGCACGATCCGGCCACGCTACCTCTGGTCGACTATCTGCGGCAGATCTTCTGGAGCTCCGGCATCGACCTGCCGGACGAGGCGGCGCTGGCGGCGATCCTGGACGAGATCGCGCTCGACCAGATCGACCTGCCGGCGCGCGAGAAGACGACCATCTCGCTGCCGCTGCCGGAGGGCTTCATCGTCGCCTTCGACCCGGTCACCCATGCGACGCAGTTCATGGACGTGAAGGGCGAGCCTACGCGCGAGCGGCAGAACCTGACCGTGGTGCTGAACAAGGAGCACGCCCCGGCCGGCACGGCGGAGATGCGGCCCGGGCCGGCCCGCATCGTGTTCGAGAACCACACCGACGGGCGCACCCTGCCCTGCCTGCTGATCGCCGGCGACCGGATGCACGACCTGCTGGCCAAGCGGCGGCCGTTCCTGACCGCCAAGCGGATGCTGACCAACCAGACCTTCCGCGACATCTACCGCACCGACACGCTGGATATCGACCAGAAGCTCAAGATCATCAGCCTGACCTTCCTGTTCACCGACCTGAAGGGCTCGACCGAGCTATACGAGCGGGTCGGCGACCTGGTGGCCTACGACATGGTGCGGGCGCATTTCCGGGTGCTGCACGAGATCGTGGCGGCGGAGGCCGGCGCGGTGGTGAAGACGATCGGCGATGCCGTCATGGCGACCTTCCCGACGCCGGGCCGGGCGCTGGCCGCGGCGCTGCGCATGCGCGATGCGATGGCGGAGCTGAACAAGGACCTGCTGCTGAAGATCGGCATCCACGAAGGCCCCTGCCTCGCCGTGGTGCTGAACGAGCGACAGGATTATTTCGGGCAGACGGTGAACATCGCCTCGCGGGTGCAGAACCTGGCCTCGAACCAGTCGATCTATGTCACCGGCGCGGTGGTGGAGAACGGCGAGGCCTCGCGCCTGCTCGAACAGAGCGGCATCCGCCCGATCGCGCAAGCTCACGCGCTGCGCGGCATCGCCCACCAGGTGCCGGTGTTCGAGATCCCTTAAATTGGACCTCTTGCCGGCGCGGCCGCGGCGCCCTAGTTTCCGCACCACGTCGGGGCGACGCAGACCCCCGGCGATCGCAAGACGCCCGCGGGGCTCTTTCCCAGCGTCCAAGCTCTGCTCGCAACCTGTCCCCAGCGGGAGGGCGAGCTTATGGACGCGAACTCATCCACTTCACCGATCTCCATTGCCGAGCTCGGCCACCGGCTCGGCGCCGAGGGCGCGCCGATCGTCGTCGACGTGCGGCGCGGGCCGGCTTTCGAGCAGAGCGGGCGCGCCGTCGCCGGCGCGCTGCGGGGCGATCCGGCGGCGCTCGACGACTGGGCGGCACACCTGCCGCGCCATGCCGAGATCGCGGTCTATTGCGTGCACGGGCACGAGGTGAGCCAGGGCGCGGCGGCGGACTTGCGCGAGCGCGGGCTGAAGGCGCGGTTCGTGGTAGGCGGCTTCGAGGCCTGGGAGGCCGCGCTGCTGCCGACCCGCGCGGCGCGCGGCCTGCGCCGGCCGGGCGAGCGGCCCGGCCGCTGGGTGACGCGCGAGCGGCCGAAGATCGACCGCATCGCCTGCCCCTGGGCGATCCGCCGCTTCGTCGACCCGGAGGCCGAGTTCTTCTACGTGGCGGCGGAGCGGGTGCGGACCGAGGCCGAGCGGCTCGGCGCCATTCCCTATGACATCCCCGGCGTCGAGTTCAGCCATGTCGGGCCGCGCTGCAGCTTCGACGCGGTGATCGACCGCTTCGGCCTCGAGGACGCCGCGCTCGACAGCGTCGCCGCCATCGTGCGCGGCGCCGATACCGGGCATCCGGAACTGGCGCCGGAGGCATCCGGCCTGCTCGCAATCTCGCTCGGCCTCTCGGCGCTCTTTGCCGACGACCATGCCATGTTGTCGGAAGGGCTGCGCGTCTACGATGCGCTCTATGCCTGGGCGGCGCGGGCGCGCAGCGAAACCCATGGCTGGCCGCCGAAGGCTTAGAGCGATGCAACAGCAGACGATGAAGAATACGACACACTGGCCGCCGGTCTCGTTCGGCGAAGCGACGCGGCTCTGGCTCAAGGTCGGCCTGCTCTCCTTCGGTGGGCCGGCCGGGCAGATCGCGCTGATGCACAAGCTGGTGGTGGAGGAGCGGCGCTGGATCGGCGAGACCCGATTCCTGCACGCGCTCAACTACTGCATGCTGCTGCCGGGGCCGGAGGCGCAGCAGCTCGCCACCTATATCGGCTGGCTGATGCACCGCACCTGGGGCGGCATCGTGGCCGGCGGGCTGTTCGTGCTGCCGGGCGCGATCGTCATGCTGGCGCTCAGCACGATCTACGCCACGCTCGGCGAGGTGCCGCTGGTGCAGGCGGTGTTCTTCGGCGTCAAGGCCGCGGTGCTGGCGGTGGTGATCGAGGCGGTGCTCCGCATCGGCAAGCGGGCCCTGAAGAACGCCGCCATGTACACGATCGCCGCCGCCGCTTTCATCGGCATCTTCTTCCTGGAAGTGCCGTTCCCCATCATCGTGCTGGGCGCCGGCGTCGTCGGCCTGATCGGCGGGCGGCTCGCGCCGGACCGCTTCGTCGTCATCAAAGGGCATGGCGAGGGCGACGCGGCGGCGGAGCCGATGATCGACATCCCGCATACGCACCCCTCGGCCGCGCGGGCCCTGGCCGTGCTCGCCGTCGCGCTGGTGCTCTGGCTCGGGCCGGTGCTGGTGCTGTGGACGATGCTCGGGTCCGGCGACGTGTTCACGCAGGTCGGCCTGTTCTTCTCCAAGATGGCGGTGGTGACCTTCGGCGGCGCCTATGCGGTGCTCGCCTATGTGGCGCAGCAGGCGGTGGAGACCTATGGCTGGCTCAATCCCGGCGAGATGCTGGACGGGCTCGGCCTCGCCGAAACCACTCCGGGGCCGCTGATCCTGGTGCTGCAATTCGTCGGCTATTTGGCGGCGTTCCGCGCGCCGGGCGCGCTCGATCCGCTGGTCGCCGGCACGCTCGGCGCAGTGCTGACCATCTGGGTCACCTTCCTGCCGTCCTTCCTGTGGATCTTCCTCGGCGCGCCCTATGTGGAGCGGCTGCACGGCCGGCCGGTGCTGGGCGCGGCGCTCTCCGCCATCACCGCGGCGGTGGTCGGCGTGGTGCTGAACCTCGCCATCTGGTTCGGCCTGCATATGGTGTTCGGTCGCGTGCAGGAGGTCCATGCGGCGGGTCTGCGACTGCTGGTCCCGGACTGGGCGACACTCGACCTCGCCGCGCTGGCGCTGGCGGTGGCGGCACTGATCGCCATGCTGCGCTTCAAGCTCGGCATGCTGACCGTGCTGGGCGCGGCGGCGGCTCTCGGCATCGGCTGGAAGTTCACCTTCGGCGGCTGATGGCCGGCCCGGATTGCCGGGCTGCATTGCTGGTATGGCCAACAAAGTCCGGCTAGTCTGACGCTCCCGATTTCCGGACCCAGAGGACCATGCCCAGACAGGCGATTTCGCGCCCGATCCGCATCGCGAGCTGGAACATCAATTCGGTCAGGCTGCGTCTCGCCAACGTGGCGCGCTTCGCCGCCGAGTTTCAGCCGGACGTGCTCTGCCTGCAGGAGACCAAGGCGGGCGACGACGTGTTCCCCGACGCGGCGCTGGCCGAGATCGGCTTCACCCATCGCGCCTTCAAGGGCGACAAGGGCTATAACGGCGTCGCCATCCTGTCGAAGATTCCGTTCACCGAGAAGCGCTACGAGAGCTTCGGCGGCATCGATCATTCGCGCCATCTCGCGGTGACGCTCGAAGGCGGCGTCGAGCTGCACGATTTCTACGTGCCGGCCGGCGGCGACATTCCGGATGCCGCGGCCAATCCGAAATTCGCCCACAAGCTGCAATTCGTCGCCGACATGACGGCATGGTGCAAACGGCGCCGCGATCCCGCCGCGCGGCGCATCCTGGTCGGCGACCTGAACATCGCACCGCTCGAGCACGACGTCTGGTCGCACAAGCAGCTCCTGAAAGTGGTCAGCCACACGCCGGTCGAGGTTGCGGCGATGGAGAAGCTGATCGCGACCGGCGAATGGGTCGACAGCGCGCGCCGCTTCACCCCGGCGACGGAGAAGCTCTACAGCTGGTGGAGCTATCGCTCGCCGAACTGGGACATCGCCGACAAGGGCCGCAGACTGGACCACATCTGGGTGTCGCCGGCGCTGGCGGGCGGGCTGAAGGCGGTGGAAACGCCGCGCGGCCCGCGCGGCTGGGAGGTCGCCTCCGACCACGTGCCGGTGATCGCCACCATCGCTCTCTGAGGGACGCCCGATGCGCGACCTGCGCCCGTTCTATGCCCCATCGAGCGTCGCCGTGGTCGGCGCCGCCGAACGCGCCACCTCCTCCGGCGGCGCCGTGCTGCAGAACCTGCAGATCTCCGGCTATCCCGGCCGCATCGTGCCGGTGAACCCGAAAGGCGGCGAAATGTTCGGGTTCAAGGCCGCGACCTCGCTCGCCCAGGTCGGCGAGCCCTGTGAGCTCGCTGTCATCGTGATCCGGCCCGACCTGATCCCGGCAGCGATCGAGGAGGCCGCCGCCACGGGACACAAGAACCTTCTGATCCTGCCGGGCGGCTTCGCCGAGGCCGGGGCCGAGGGCAAGGCGCGCGATGCCGCCGTGCGCGCGCTCGCGAGCGCGAAGGGCCTCACCATCGCCGGGCCGAACTGCGCCGGCATCATTTCGCTGAAGGCAGGCTTCCGCTTCGGCGCCACCTTCCTGCGCGACATGCCGCCGGGCGGCGGGCTGGCGCTGGTCTCGCAATCCGGCGCGCTGGCCGAGGAGGTGATCGCGGCGGCGAACGACCACAAGATCGGCTTCGGCACCATCGTCACGGTCGGCAACGCCATGCATCTCGGCGTCGAGGACCATCTGGAATATCTGGGGCAGCAGGACGAATGCTCGGCCGTGTTCCTCTATGTCGAATCGATCGAGGACCCGACGCGCTTCCGCCGCATTGCGCGCAGCGTCGCGCGCGACAAGCCGGTCGTGCTGCTGCTGGGCGGCCGCACCGCGATCGGCGGCAGCGCCGCCGCCGCGCATACCGGCGCGGTACCGAACGACGAGCCGGCGCAATCCGCCTTCGCCGACGAATGCTGCGCGCTCCGCGTCACCTCGCTGCGCCGGCTGATGCTGGCGGCCAAAGGCTTCGGCTTCTTCCCGCAGGGCTTCGGTCGGCGCGCACTGATCCTGTCCAATTCCGGCGGGCCGGGCGTGCTCGCCACCGACGCGGCGACGGTCGAGGGGCTGGAGCTGCCGGCGCTGCCGGCGGCGATGGCGGCCGAGCTCAAGGCGAAGCTGCCGGGCGAGGCCTCGGTCGCCAATCCGCTCGACCTGCTGGCCGATGCGCGCGAGGATCGCTTCGGCATGACCCTCGACCTCGCGCTGGCGCACGGCGCCGGCACCTACGACGCGATCCTCGGCATCCATGTGGTGCCGTTCATGGTCGATGCCGATCCGGTGGTCGCGCGGCTGACCCAGGATGCGGCGAAGCTGCCGCGCATGCATGCCATGATGGGGACACTGCCGGACAAGGCCGCGTGGTTCGCCCGCCTCGAAGCCGCCGGCATTCCGGCCTTCAACGATGTCGAGGCGATGGCGGAATGCGCCGGGCTGCTGGCGCGCTATCCGGCGCTGAAGCAGTCGGCGGCGGCGCCGGAGCCGAACCGGCCACCGGCATTGAAGGGCCGCGGCGGCTGAGCCGGCTCGCACGCATCGCGCTGGCCGCGGGACTGCTCGCGCTCGCCACCATCGCGGTGCAGCTCGGGCCCTGGCGCTACGTACCGGCTGGCCAGACGGCGGCCGACGACTATCGCGGCGAGGGCCAGCTCTGGTTCTTCTCCCGACAAGGCGCCGAGATCCGCCGCGGCCCCGACGCGCCCGGCATCCAACTCAATGCCGGCCGGAGCATCAGCTATGCCGCCCGCTGGATCCGCCCCGCCGCCGGCATGGCCTATACGCGGGTCAGCCTCGACGTCGCGCTCGACGGCGTGACCGAGAACCGGCGCGGCATCGGCGCCATGCTCGGCGTGGTGAGCTTCGATGCGCGCGGCCGGCGCCTGGCACATTGGCCCAAGGTGCTGTTCCTCGGCAGCGGCACGGAGCCCTGGCGGCGCGTGTCGCTGACTGTCCCCTGGGCCGACGAGGTGGCGACGATGCGCCTCGAGCTGGTCAATGCCGGCGAGGCGGGCCGCATCTCGCTGCGCGGTGTCGAGATCGCCATGCTGGACGATGCGGCCTGGTATCCCTGGGCGCATCGCGCGCTGATCGCCGGCTGGGCGCTGCTCGGCCTGGTCGCAGTGACCTTGGCGCTGCGCTACGGCCGCCCGCTGCTGCCAGCCGGGGCGGCGACCGCGGCGGCGCTGGCGATCGCCATCGGCGGCGTGCTGCCGGAGCCGCTGTTCCGCGGCCTGACGGCACCGATCGAGCAGCCGCTGATGGCGCTGGGCCGCGCCGTGGTCAAGCCGGCGACGGTGGCGACGGCGGAACGGCGCCCGCCGGCACCGGCCGAAGGCCAACCCCGCGCCGAGGCCGCCGCCAGGCCCGCGCCGGCGGCACCGCCGGTGGAGAGCGGTCCTGCGACCGAAATGGCGGAGCTGACCCGCGAAGGCTTCCAGTGGGTGCAGCGGGCGGTGGGCAAGAAGGTGATGCATGCGGCGGGCTTCGGCGGCCTCGCCCTGCTGGTCGCCTTCGTCGCGCCGCCGGTCGGCCTGCTGCATGTCGCCGGCATCGCCGGCTTCGCCGTGGTGACCGAGGTGCTGCAGATGCTGACCGTCACGCGCGGCGCGCATCTCGGCGATATCGGCGTGGATCTGCTGAGCGCGGCGCTCGGACTTGCGCTCGGCGTGGCGGTCCGGCTCGTCTTCCTGCGATGGCGGCTCAGCGCGCCGGCGCGCGCCTGACCGGTCAGTCCTTGCCCTGAAGCTTTCCTTCGAGCTCGCGGACCTTGTTGTTGGCGTCGCGCAGGTCGGCGGTGGTCTTCTCCACGCGCTGGGCCAGCACGCGCATGATCTCGACCGCCATCTGCGGGAACTCGGTGACCAGGCGGAAGAACAGCTCCTTGGCGATGCGGAGCGTCACCAGCTGCTCGGTCGCGATCACCGTGGCGGTGCGCGGCACGTCGCACAGGATGGCCATTTCGCCGACGAAGTCGTTGCGCTTGAGATGGGCAACGGTGAGCGGGCCCTGCGGCGTCTCGACCTGGACGTCGGCCTGGCCGTCCATGATGACATAGGCGGCATCGCCCATATCGCCCTGCCGGATCAGCGCCTGGCCGGGCTGAAAGGTCAGCCGCTCGCTGGTGAAGGCGAGCAGCTTGAGCTTGGAGGGCTCCAGCTTGGCGAAGAGCGGCACGCGCCGGAGGAGATCAACTTCTTCGTTCAGGCTCATCGGCGGACTCCGTCGCGACTATTCGTGCGCCAGCAGGCGGTGGAAATGGCTCCCCTCGCGGTCCAGTTCCGCCACCTTGCCCTGCTCGACCAGCCGGCCGCCCTCGAAGGTCAGCACCCGGTCGAACCGCCGTGCCAGCGATGCACGCGGCAGCGTAGCAATGACCGTGCCGTCCTTGAACTCGGCAAGTATGGCGTCGAGCGTTTGGGCCAGGCCCCCGGCATCCAATGCCGAGAACGCGTCCGAGAGTAGCAGAATGTCGGGCCGTTTGAGCAGGGCACGGGCGAGGCCGAGCCGCTGGCGCTGCGCCGCCGAGAGCCGGCCGCCGGCGATGCCGCATTCGAAGCCGAAACCGACCCGGGCCACGGTGTCGCGCAGTTCGAGCTGCGCCAGAAGCTCGCCGACCAGCTGGGCGATCTGCTCGGCGGCCTGGGCCTGACCGTACACCACCTTGCCGAACAGGATGTTGTCCAGCAGGTTGGCGCCGGGGAGATAGCGGTCCGGATCGAAGAAGGCGATGCCCTTGGCGAGTTCGGGCGGCAGGTCGCGGGCGAAGACCTCGCGCGCCTCGATCAGGCGGGCTTCGAGCTCCGGCTCGATCTGGAAGATGCGGTGGCGCGTCGGGATCAGCTTGAAGGGCAGGCTCATCAGCCGCATGCGATCGGCCGGCGAGGCCTCGCTCAGCCTGTCACGCGGCACCCGCTGCAGCAGCTGCTGGAATTCCGGCAGGTCGTCGGAGGAGATGAAGCTGAACTGCTGGAAGAATTCGTGGTCCGGCGGCAGGTCGGCGAACAGTTCGACCATGGTGGCGGCGACCTGGCGGCCGGCTTCCAGGAAGCGCTGAGTGAGGCCCACCTTCTCCAGCACCTGCAGCACGTAGGGGTGCTCGGCCAGACGCTCGACATCGAAGCCGTCGCCCACCGGCAGGCCGAACAGCAGGTTCTCCGCGAACGTGGCGTTGCGGTTGTAGCGGGCGCGGTCCCAGCCTTCGACCAGCTGGGCGATGCCGGGCTGCATCAGCTTCTCGCGCAGAGCGGCGCGGGCGCGCAGGATCGCCTCCGCGAGATCGGGATCGGCCTTCGGATCGATGCTGCCGCGCAGGCCGAACTGATAGACATCTTCGTAGAGGCCGATCAGGCGCAGCACGCGCAGCGCCTCAACGCTCAATGCGTCATTGTGCTCGACGCCTGCCTGGGCGTAGTCGGTCCAGTCGGCTTCGGGATCGTCGGTGCTGTTGCCGGAGGCGACGGATTCGCGCAGCCGCACCTGCCAGCGCTTCGCCGCCTCGCCCTCGTAGGCGGCTTCGGCGACCGGCCGGTGGCGCAGGCCGAACAGCAGGTTGCGCTCCAGGCTCGCATTGAAGACATAGGGCGCAGCCCCGACGAACCCGATGCGCGTGCCGGTGACCGCCTCCGGCAACGGCCCGATATCGGTGCCGCCGATGCTGATGCGGCCCTTGTCCGGCTCGATCAGACGCGCAAGCAGCAGCATCAATTCCTCCCGGCCCGGTCCCGAGCCGAGCACCGCGACGCGGCTGCCGCCCGGCAGGGTCAGCGACAGGCTGTCCAGGATGACGGTGTCGTTGTCGTCGACATAGGTGAGGCCGGCGATGTTGACGTCGCCGCGGAGGCTGGGCACCTCCTCGGGCTCCGTCAGCTGATATTCCGGCGGCCGCGTCCCGGGCGGCGCGAACTGCGACACCACCTGCTCGTACTTGATGCGCGCGTCCTCGCGCTGCTGATAGTGGTTCAAGAGCTCCTTCAGGGGCGCGCCCATCTCCTTGTGGGCGGCGACCGCGGCAACGACGGTACCGACATCGAGCTGGTTCTTGATCGCGAGATAGCCGCCGATCAGATAGAAGGTGAACGGACCCGCCTGCTGCAGGAAGTTGTTCAGGAACTTGATCACGAACTTCCGCTGGAAGATCTCGTAGCGGATCCAGTAGATGTCGCCGAGCCGGGCGGAGAAATCGGCGAGGAAGCGCTTGGCCGCGTGGTTGGCGTGGATCTCCTGCACGCCCTGGATGCTCTCGCCGATGCGGTCGGCGAGACGGCGGGCCGTGCGAACCCGCTCCTTGCCGAGCTGGTTCACCTTCCGCTGCATCTTCGGAATCAGATAGAGCTGCGCCGGATAGAGCGCGAGCGCCGCCAATGCGATGCCCCAGTTCTGCGCGAACAGGAAGCCAAGGGAGACCAGGAACATGCCGCCCTGGAACAGCGGGAGCGCGAAGCTCTCGGCGATGAATCCGCCGAGGCTTTCGGTCTCGGCAACGATCATCGGGATGATCTCGCCCTGGCTCATCTTGCGGAAGGTCGGCAGCGGGAAGCGCAGCACGCGGCCATAGAGCTCGTAGCGCAGCCGCCGCAGCATGCGCTCGCCCGAGATGCCCTGATAGACGTTGATCGAGTACTTGAAGCCCTGCTGCACGATGACCAGCGCCAGGAACCCGATGCAGAGCAGGACCAGGAAGGCTTCCGGGCTCAGCTCGAACCCGAGAATGGTGTAGGGAAACTCGACGTTCTTGTGGGAGATGCCTTGATTGACGATCAGCTTGGGCATCAGGAGGTAGTAGTAATACGGCACGAAGGAAGCGAACGAGAGCAAGGTCAGCGCGATCTGCTGACGCAAGCTGTACCTGATGATGAACCTGTAGATGCTCGGTTCCATGCCCCCCGCCCGATTCCCGGCCGGCCCGATTCGCGTGCGGGCGAGCCTAGCCGGAAATGGTTAAGCAGAGGAACCGGCCGAACGGCAGATAACCGTGACGGTGGACACGTTTAGCGAGCGAAACGGGGCCGTTTCCGACCCTCTCGCACGGACCTATGCGGCCCGTTTCACCTCCGGCCCCACATAGGCCGAAAGCGGCCGGATCAGGCGGCCGTCGCGCTCCTGCTCCATCACATGCGCGCACCAGCCGGCCATGCGGCCGACGGCGAAGGTGCCGGTGAAGACCGCGCGCGGGATGCCAAGCGCCTCGAGCAGCAGCGCAGTGTAGAACTCGACATTCATGTCGAGCCGCCGGCCGGGCTTGCTGCGCGCCAGCGTTTCGACCGCCCTGGCCGCCACCTCGCCGGCGAAGGCGAGCCGGCCCTGATCGACCGGCAGGGTCTCCACCGTCGCCTTCAGCACATCGGCGCGGGGATCGCGCACCTTGTAGACCCGGTGGCCGAAGCCCATCAGGCGCGCGCCCGAAGCCAGCGCCGCCTCGAGCCACGGGCCGACATTGGCGGGCGCACCGATGGCGTCGAGCATGTCGAGCACCGGGCCGGGCGCGCCGCCGTGCAAGGGGCCCTTGAGCGCGGAGAGCGCGGCCAGCGCCGCCGAGATCATGCCGGCTTTCGTCGAGGCGACCACCCGGGCGGTGAAGGTCGAGGCGTTGAAGCCGTGATCGGCGACGGTGGCGAGATAGGTGTCGAGCGCCTTCTCCTCGACGGCACCGGCCCGGTGCCCGCGCAGCATGCGGAGGAGATCGGCGGCGGTGCCGAGCGCGGGATCCGGCGCGACCGCCGCGCCGCGCGCGATGGCCGCCACCAGAACCGGCGCCGCGCCGCAGAGCAGATAGTGGTGCGGCATCGGCTCCCCGTCGCCCAGCCGGGCGAGGCCGAGGCGGAGCAGCTCGATCGGTGCGAGATGGCCGGCATCGGCCAGCATGGCCGGGACGAGCGCGGCGGCCCGCTCGCGCGCCGCCGCGAGGCCGGCGCGCACGGCGTCCGCGTCGCCGCCACCTTCGCCCAGCCCTTCCCACAGCAGCGCGGCCACGCCCTCGAAGCCGCGCGCGGCCACCAGGTCGCGCAGCTCGATGCCGCGCACGATCAACCGGCCGCCCTCGCCGTCGACATGGGAAAGGGTCGTCTCCGCGGCGATCACGCCGTCCAGTCCCGATCTGGCGTTCATGACAGGCTCCAGGTGGCTTGCTTTCCCGGCAGACATCATCAACATTGACAAAATGGTCAATCTTGATTGTTCCGATCAATGCCGCGCCGGCCTGACCTGACCGCCAGGGAAGCGATTGCGGCGCTCGGCGTGCGCCCGCAAACGCTCTACGCCTATGTCAGCCGCGGCCTGATCCGCGCCAGCAAGGGCAATGGGACCACCAGCCTGTATCGCCGCGAGGACGTGGAGCGGCTGGCCGGCCGCAAGGCGCGGGGGCGGAGCGAGGCGGCGGTGGCCGGGCGCGCGCTCGATTTCGGCGCGCCGGTGCTGGCCTCCGGCCTGACCCTGATCCGCGATGGCCGCGTCTTCCTGCGCGGCGTGCCGCTGGAGACCATCGCCGCCGACTGGACGCTGGAGCGCATCGCCGCGCATCTCTGGCAGGCCGACGAGGCGGATATCTTCGCTGCCGACAACCTGCCGGCGACGCTCGTGCTGCCGCCGCTCGCGCATCCGCTGGCGCGCGCCGCCGCCCTGCTGCCGGTCGCGGCAAGCGAGGACAAGACGGCGCTGGCGGTGGAGCCGGCGGCGCGGCTCCGCGTCGGCGCGCGCGTGCTGCGCCTTCTGCTCGCGACGCTGGCCGGCACCACGCCGTCGGCACTGCCTGCGCACCGGCTGCTGGCGAAGACCTGGCGCCTGAAGGACAAGCGCGCGACGGAGGGCATTCGCCTTGGCCTCGTGCTGTCGGCAGATCACGAGCTCAATGCCTCGACCTTCGCGGTGCGCGTGGTCGCCGGCACTCGGGCCAGCCTCTACATGGCGCTGATCGCCGGCCTCGCCGCGATGTCGGGGCCGCTGCATGGCGCCTTGTCCGAGCGCGTCACCGGCATGCTCGACGAGTTGCTGCGCGGGCACGATGCCGGCGCGGCGACCTTGCAGCGGCATGCGAGCGGCGCGGTGTTCTATGGCTTCGGACACATGCTCTATCCCGATGGCGATCCCCGCGCGCGCCTGCTGCTGGATTGGATCGAGGATGCCGCGCCGCGATCGAAGGAGCGGCTGCAGATCGCCGAGGTGATCCGCACGGTGAAGGGGCTGACCGGCCTCGATCCCAATATCGACTTTGCGCATGTGGCGCTGGCCCGTGTGATCGGCCTGCCGCGCCAGGCGCCGATCACCATGTTCGCCGGCGGCCGCACCGCCGGCTGGATCGCGCACGCGCTGGAGCAATACGAAGCGCGCCAGCTGATCCGCCCCCGCGCCCGCTATACCGGGCCGGAGCCTATTGTGTGATCCCCGCGCCCGACCGTCGTGGCATGATCGGGGCACGATGATCGTCGTCCTGGGCTCGATCAATCTGGACCTCGGCTTCGCCGCACCGCGGCTGCCCGCAGCCGGCGAGACGGTGCTGTGCGATGCCGCCGCCGTCAGTCCCGGCGGCAAAGGCGCGAACCAGGCGCTCGCCGCCGCGCGCGACGGCGCGGCGGTGCGCATGATCGGCGCCGTCGGCCGCGATGCCTTCGCCGCGCCAGCGCTGAGCGAGCTGCGCAGCGGCGGCGTCGACATTTCAGGCATCGTCGAGGTGGAACGACCGACCGGCCTGGCGGCCGTGATGGTCGATCCCGCCGGCCAGAACCAGATCATGGTCGCGTCCGGAGCCAACCTCGCCGTGACCGCCAGGCAGATCGAGACGCTGGCGCTTGGCCCGGACGCGACGCTGGTGCTGCAGATGGAAATCCCGCCCGCGGAAGTTGCCAAGGCCATCGAATTCGCCCGGACGCGCGGCAGCCGAATCGTGCTGAATCTCGCGCCGGCCGCGACACTGGCGGAGGAAGTGCTGGCCAGGCTCGACGTACTGATCGCGAATGAGATCGAGATCGCGCGCCTCGGCACCGGCCGCCCGATGGACATCGCGCACGCGGTGGCGCGGCGGCTCGGCATCACCGTCATCGTCACCCTGGGCGGCGACGGCGCCTGCATGGCAGCGCCGGCTTCATGCTGGCAGATCGGCTGTCTGCCGGTCGAGGTGGTCGACACGACCGGGGCCGGCGATGCCTTCGTCGGCGTGTTCGCGGCGGCGCTGGATCGGGGCGCCTCCCCCGAATCGGCACTGCACCGCGCCAGTGTCGCCGGGGCGCTGACCTGCACGCGGTTCGGGGCGCAATCGGGCCTGCCGGGCGCGGCCGAGATCGACCGCGCGCTTTCGCGCCTCGCACCTGCAGTGCGTGCCGACTAGGATCCGCGCGTTCCTGGAGGAAACGACAATGAAGGATGCGAAACCGCCGCGGCCCGATCTGGCGGCGGTGCTGGAAGCGCAAGCCGCGGCGCTGGACGCGGCGCGGTCCAAGGCCGTGGCGCAGATGCGCGCCAAGGGCGGCCTGACCATCCGCGAGCAGCTCGACATCTTCCTCGATGCCGGCAGCCTGGTGGAATACGGCCGCCTGGCCCGGCCGGCCAGGCCCGAGATGCAGGGCGCCGCCGACGGTGTGGTGATGGGCGTCGGCACCGTGGCCGATCGCGCCGTCGCGGTGATGGGCTATGACTACACCGTCTATGCCGGCACGCAGAGCCTGGTGAACCACCCGAAGGCGACGCGCATGTTCCAGCTCGCCGCCGAGCGGCGCTGGCCGGTGGTGACCTGGGTCGAGGGCGGCGGCGCGCGCCCGCACGACACCATCGCGACGCAGCGGCCGAGCGGATCGACGCCGACCTTCGTTGCCTTCGCGCGGCTGTCGGGCATGGTGCCGACGGTCGCCGTCGCAACCGGCTATGCCTTCGCCGGCCAGGCCAATCTCGCCGGCCTCGCCGATGTGCTGATCGCGACCAAGCGGGCGATCATCGGCATGGCCGGCCCGCCGCTGGTCGAGGCCGCGTTCGGCCGGCCGTTCACGCCGCAGGAGATCGGGCCGATCGATGTGCATGTCGCCTCCGGCGTGGTCGACATCCTGGTCGAGGACGATGCGGCGGCGGCCGTGATGGCCAAGCGCTATCTCGGCTATTTCATCGGCCCGCATGTGCCGGGCGAGGCGCCCGACACGGCGAAGCTGCGCGACCTGGTGCCGGAGAACCCGCGCCGCGCCTATGACGTGCGCCGCGCCATCCAGGGAATCGCCGATCTGGGATCCGTCACCGAGCTGCGCCCCGGTTTCGGCAAGGCGATGGTAACGGCGCTGGCGCGGATCGAAGGACGGCCGGTCGGCTTCGTCGCCAATCAGCCGATGTATCTCGCCGGCGCGATCGACAGCCCGGCCTCCGACAAGGCGGCGCGCTTCATCAGCCTGTGCGACGCGCACGACATCCCGATCGTGATCCTGTGCGACACGCCGGGCCTGATGGTGGGGCCGGAGGTGGAGACGACGGGGCTGGTGCGGCATTCGGCGCGCATCCTGGTCGCGCTGGCCAATGCCACGGTGCCGTTCATGACCGTGGTGCTGCGCAAGGCCTATGGCCTCGGCTATTACGTGATGGGCTCGCGCCCGCTCGATCCGACCCTGCTGATCGCCTGGCCGACGGCGGAGTTCGGCGGCATGGGCATCGAGGGCGCGGTCAACATCATCCACAAGAAGGAGCTAGAGGCGGAGAGCGATGCGGAGAAGCGCGCGGCGCTGCATGCGCTCCGCACCGAGCAGCTGAAGGCCTCGCACACCGCGCTGGCGCAGGCGGGGCATTACGCGGTGGACGACGTGATCGACCCGGCGGAGACGCGCGCCGTGCTGGCCCGGACCTTGCGCGCGATCCCGGCCCCTCTGCCGCGGGAAGGGCGCAAGCACGTGGTCGATTCCTGGTGAGGCCTACCGGCGCGCCACTCTACCAGCGCGCCTGGGCCTGTTGCGGCGCGCGCGCAAGCGCGGTGATCGGCACCAGGACGAGGCCGCGCGCCTCGAGATGCGGCAGCCATTCGGTCAGCGCCTCCAGCGTCGCGTCGTGCGGATGGCCGATGGCGACGGCGTGGCCGTGCCGCTTGGCGACGCGCTCGACCTCGGCGAGCTGATCGGCCACGCGATCGGCGGTCAGCACGTTGTCGAGGAAGATGTCGCGCTGCGCCACCGGCAGTCCGAGCTCGGCGCCGAGGCGATAGCCGACGCTGTGCGACGAGGTGCGCGAATCGAGGAACATCAGGCCGCGGCGCTCGAGCTCCGCCAGCACGGTGCGCATGGCGCCGGCATCGGCGGTGAAGCGGCTGCCCATGTGGTTGTTGACCCCGACATAGCCATCGAAGCGACCGAGATTCCAGGCCAGCAGGTCGAGCAGCTCGGTCGGCTCGAGCCCCACGCGGAGTGCGTTCGGCCCCGGCGAGATGCGGCGCGATTCGGCCTCCATCGGCAGATGCAGCATCAGCTCGTGCCCGGCGCGGCGGCCGGCCTCCGTCTGGTGCGCGAGCTCGCCCGCATAAGGCAGGAAGGAGAGCGTGAGCGGCCCCGGAAGGGCGATGGTGCGCGCGGTGCGCGGCCGGTCGAGGCCGAGATCGTCGATCACGATGGCGACCGCCGCGCGGCCGGCACGGGCCGGCGCCGCCACGGCGTAGCGCCGCCACGGGGCAGGATCGTTTCGCGAGTCATGCCGGGGTTCGGCGCGCGGGATGGCACGCGGCGGCCGTGCCGGCACCGCGGCGGCGGCCGGTGGGCCCGCC
>QOZS01000027.1 GCA_003576705.1 Desertibaculum subflavum | reverse complement strand
GGGCGCGGGCGGTGGCGGGGCAGGCCGCGGCGCCGGCGCCGGCGCGACGGCCACCGCCTGCAGCTGCGGCGGCTGGCTCGCCAGCATCAGCGGAATCAGGCCCGGCCGGTTGAAGCGGTCGGACAGGCGGTCGATCGCCACTTCCTTGTCGCGGGTGCCCCAGGAAATCTCGCGCAGCGCGTCGATCGAGCCGTCGAAGCGCCCGTTATCGTCGATCGCCGCCCAGCCGCGATTGGTCGAGACCATGCGCAGCAGCGATTTCGGATCGCCGCCGCCGACCTCGGTCGCGCGCACGATGCCGTCCTTGCCGGTGGAGATCAGGCGGCCATAGCGGCCCTCGAAGGCGACGCCGGTCGCATCCGCCGTATGCGCCTCGATCCCCTTCAGTTCGCTGCGCTTCGCCACATCGGCAAGCCGCACCGCCTTCTCGCCGCCGGTCGAGGCGAGGATGCGGCCATCCGGCGAATAGGCAAGCGAGGTGACGGCGCCGCGATGCCGCGCGGCGCGGCCGAGCTGCTGGCCGGAGCGCGACCACAGCAGCACGGTGCCGTCGCGCTGGCCGGTCGCGAAGCCGGTGCCGTCCAAGGTGATGGCGAGCGCGGTCAAGCCCGGCACGTTGGCGCCGCCGGCGCCGGCGCCGGTCGCCATGTCCCAGGTATAGACGGTGCCGTTGGCATCGCCGCTCGCCAGAGCCGTGCCGCCGCGCGTGGTCGCCAGCGCGACCACGGCGCCGCGATGGCCGGGGAAGCTGCGCAGCTCGCGCCCGTCCAGCGCGTGCTCGCCGATCAGGCCGTCGGCGCGGCCGATCATCAGCCTGTCGTTGCCGGCGAAGGCCAGCGCGGTGACGTCCTGCGGCAGGTCGATCGGCCGGAAGGCACGTCCCGCGGTCGACCACAGAAGCACGCGCCGGCCCGACGCGGCGGCGACGAGGCTCTCGCTGACGGCCAGCGCGCGCGGCTCGGCGCCGAGCCCGGTGAGCCGCGCGGCCTCGAGGCCGTTCTCCAGGTCCCACACGCGCAGCACCCGGTCGGACGGTGCGGTGACCAGCCAGCGGCCGGTCGGGCTCGCGGCGATGCTGCCGACCGGTCCGGCCGAGCTCTTGATCACCAGCGGCGGCAGGGCCTGGTCGATCTGCTGGAAGATGCCGGTGGTGATCTGGTCCACCGGGATTCGCATGATGGTGTCCATCGGCACGCCGATCTGGGCCGCGGCGGGGCCGGCGGCGATCGTGGCGAGGCCGATCAGGGCGGCAAGACGGGTGCGGGCAGGCGACATGGTCGGTCCCTCCGGCGAGGACGCTTTGGTTCCTGTTTACGCGCCTCGCCGCCGTTCCGACAGCGGCAAGGATCACGTGAGCGCGATTCGCCGCGATGCTCGCCGGATCGGCCTAACGGCGCTTTAACCGCACCCGCCCGACGGCGCGATTTTGCGCTCGCCATGGCCGGGGCGCAGGCGTAGTGTGCGCCGCACCATGGTAAGTACTGACCAGTCAGTCATCGATAGCCCGCCGCGCCGCCGTCGGCCGCGCCGGGTCGAGGATCGCCGCGCCGAGATCATCGCCGTGGCCATTAAGCTATTCGTAGCAAAAGGATATTCCGGAACCCGGCTGGACGAGGTGGCGCGCGCCGCCCGGGTCTCCAAGGGCCTGCCCTACCTCTATTTCGAGAGCAAGGAAGACCTGTTCAAGGCGGTGGTGCGGGAGGCCCTGCTGCCGCCCCTGATCGCCGGCGAGGCCCGGCTGCAGGTGCATCAGGGCCCGGTCGCCGAGCTGTTGCGCGGCCTGGTCCGCGACTATGCCGATTATGTACGCCACGTCTCCGGCGGCATCGCCAAGCTCGTCATCGCCGAGGCCAACAACTTCCCCGAGATCGCCCGGTTCTATGTCGAGGAAGTGGTGGCCCGCGGCCGTGCCTTCATGGCCGACCTGATCCGCCGCGGTATCGCCAACGGCGAGTTTCGCACCGTCGATCCGGTCGGCTATGCCGGGGTGATCGGTGCGCCGCTCACCATGCTGGCTATCTGGCAGCATTCGCTGGCGCCGTTCGACCCGACCGCCGATCCCGCGCGCTTCCTCGATGCCTATGTCGATCTGGTGATTGCGGGGCTCCGCCGATGAAGATCCTGCGCAACATCGTCCTGCTGCTCATTGCCGCCGCGGTGGTCCTCGGCGGCGCCTGGGTCTGGCGCACCAAGCAGGCCGGCCGCGCCGTCGCCGAAGCGCCGACCGCGGCCGGGCGCCCGCTCGAGCTCGCCGCCAGCGAGGTCGCCACCTTGAAGGCGAGCGATCTGCGCGAGGTCGTGCGCTTCACCGGCTCGCTCGCGCCGCTCGACCAGACCACGGTGAAGTCCCGTGTCGCCGGCCAGATCGCCGACGTGATGGTGCGTGAAGGCGACAAGGTGCGCGAAGGCCAGGTGGTGGCCAGGCTCGACGTATCCGACCTCGCCGCGCGGCTCGACGAGCGCAAGAGCATGCTGCGCGCCGCCGAGGCGGATGCCGACCTTGCCGCCAAGACGCGCGCCAACAAGTTGCAGCTGTTCGAGCGCGGCATCGTCGCCAAGACCCAGCTCGACCAGGCAGATGCCGACTATCACTACAAGCGCAGCGTGCTGGCGGCGAACCAGGCCCAGGTGCTGGTGGCGCAGAAGGCGCTGAGCGATGCGGTGGTCAAGGCGCCGATGGATGGCATCGTCGCCGAGCGCATCGCCAATCCCGGCGAGACGGTGCCGGTCGACGGCCGCATCCTCACCATCGTCGATACCGCTCAGATGGAAGTGGCGGCGATGGTTCCGGCGGGCGATGTGGCCGCGCTGCGTATCGGTCAGACGGGGGCCATCCGCATCGACGGCTTCGGCGATCGCACCTTTGCCGGCACCATCAGCCGCATCGCGCCGATGACGCAGTCGGGCTCGCGCGTCGTGCCGGTCTTCGTCGCCATCGGCGATCGCGAGCCGGCTTTGCGCGGCGGCATGTTCGCGCAGGGCGAGATCGTGGTGGCCGAGAAATCGGGCGCCTTCGCCCTGCCGCCGGCGGCGATCCGCAAGGACGATGCCGGGAGTTACGTGCTCACCGTCGTGCAGGGCAAGCTGGAGCGCCAGCCGGTGCGCATAGCCGGCACCTGGGCGCGCGGCGATCTGGTCGAGGTCGAGGGCCTCGCCGCCGGCATGCGCGTGGTGCTGGTGCCGCATCCCGGCCTGAAGCCGGGCCTGGCGGTGCAGGCGCCGCCAGCCTCCTGATCCGTTCGGCCGCCGGCCCATGTTCCTGACCCGCATCTCGGTCGACAACCCGGTCTTCGCCACCATGATGATGGTGGCTTTGGCCGTGCTCGGCCTGTTCGCCTATCGCGGCCTCTCCATTGACCAGTTCCCCCAGGTCGACTTCCCGGTTGTCCTCGTCACGACCGACTATCCCGGCGCCTCGCCCGAGATCGTCGAGAGCGAGATCTCGCGCAAGATCGAGGAGGCGGTGAACACCGTCGCCGGCATCCGCACGCTCACCTCGCGCTCCTATGAGGGAAAGTCGGTCGTCGTTGCCGAGTTCGAGCTGACGGTCGCGTCTATGACCGCCGCTCAGGACGTGCGCGAGAAGGTGCAGCAGGTGCGCGCCGCCTTCCGCGACGAGGTCAAGGAGCCGCTGATCCAGCGCTTCAACCCCGACGACCAGCCGGTTCTGTCAGTTACCCTTCGGTCCGACATTCGTAGCCTCCGCGACCTGACGACGGTCGCGGACCAGGTGATCCTGAAGCGGCTGGAGAATGTGCGCGGTGTCGGTCGCGCCACCATCGTCGGCGGCGTCAAGCGGCAGATCAACGTCTACCTCAAGCCGGAGCGGCTGAACGCCCTCGGCATCGGCGTCGGCGAGGTGGTCAAGGCGCTGAAGGAGGAGAACCGCGACGTTCCCGCCGGCAACGTGACGCGCGGATCGGACGACCGCGTGATCGAGGTGAAGGGCCGCGTGGTCGAGCCGAAGCAGTTCCTCGACCTGATCGTGGCGCGGCGCGGCGGCGCGCCGGTCCTGCTGCGCCAGATCGCCGACGTGGTCGACGGCGCCGAGGAGAAGGAGAGCGCGGCCCTGCTCAACGGCAAGCCCGCGCTGGCGATCGACGTGGTCAAGGCGCAGGACGCCAACACGATCGACGTCGCCCGGGGCCTGGTCGCGGCGGTGCGCGAGCTGGAGAAGGGCGGTCTGGCGGCCGATATCCGGCTCGACATCGTGCGCGACACTTCGCGCGGCATCCGCAACTCGGTCGACAACGTGCAGCGCACGATGATCGAGGGCGGCATCCTGACCATCCTGATCGTCTTCATCTTCCTGCAATCCTGGCGCAGCACGGTGATCACCGGCCTCGCGCTGCCGATCTCGGTGATGGGCGCCTTCCTGGTGATCGCGGCGGCGGGCTTCACCCTCAACGTGATGACCCTGCTCGCGCTGTCGCTCGCCATCGGCATCCTGATCGACGACGCGATCGTGGTGCGCGAGAACATCACCCGCCACATCGCGATGGGGAAGAGCCACCGCCAGGCGGCGCTCGACGGCACCAACGAGATCGGCCTCGCCGTGCTGGCGACCACCTTCACCATCGTCGCGGTGTTCCTCCCCGTCGCCTTCATGGGCGGCATCATCGGCCGGTTCTTCCTGCAATTCGGCCTCGTCGTCTCGACCGCCGTCCTGCTATCGCTGTTCGTCTCCTTCACCCTCGACCCGATGCTGTCCAGCATCTGGTACGACCCGGCGGCGCATGGCGCGCGCGGCCGTATCGGCCGCGCCTTCGAGGCGGGGTTCGACCGCCTGGTCGCCGGCTATCGCCGGCTGATCGGCTGGGCCCTGAACTACCGCAAGACCACACTGGCTTTGGCGCTGGCGACGTTCCTCGGCAGCTTCGGCGTATTCTATTTCGTCGGCTTCGAGTTCGTGCCGGCCGCGGATCTCGGCGAGCAGGTGGTGATCGTCGAGACGCCGGTCGGTTCCTCGCTCGAATACACCACCGAGAAGCTCGCCCAGGTCGATACGGCGATCCGCGAGTTTCCCGAGATCGCCTATGCCTATGGCACGGTGAATACCGGCATGGTGCAGGGCAAGAACCAGGCGAGCCTTTATCTGCGCTACAAGGAGCTGTCCGAGCGCAAGCGCTCGCCGGACGAGATGGCGCCGCATATCCGCCAGCGTCTCGCCTCCATCCCCGGCATCAAATACGCGATCGGCATTCCCGGCATCGGCGGCGTGCAGAAGCAGCTGCAGGTTTCGGTCCAGGGCCGCGACGTGGCCGAGCTCGACCGCATCGCAGGGCAATTGGTCAAGGCGCTGGAAGGCATTCCCGGCGCGGTCGACATCGACACCAACCTGAAGGCCGCCAAGCCGACCCTCTCGGTCCAGCTCGACCGTCAGGTCGCCTCCGATCTCGGCGTCGGCCCCAATGTCGTCGCCGAAAGCCTGCGGCCGCTCTTCGCCGGCGAGGAGGTCGGCACCTGGAAGGCGCCGGACGGCGAGAACTACACCGTGATGGCGCGGCTCTCGCCGGAAGACCGGCTGAGCCGGCTCGACCTCGAGCGCATCTGGCTGCCGACCGGCAAGCAGACCGCCGAGGGCGCGCCGCGCATGGTGGCGCTGAAGGATCTCGCCGCGGTGGCCGTCACGGTCGGCCCTTCGCAGATCAACCGCCGCGACCTGCAGCGCGAGGTGCAGGTGACGGCCAACGTCTCCGGCGTGCCGGTCGGCCAGGTCAGCCAGGCCTTGAGCGAGGCGGCGAAACGAATCGACCTGCCGGCCGGCTATCGCATCGTGTTCGGCGGCCAGACCAAGGACATGGCGGAATCCGGCGCCTATGCCGGCCAGGCGCTGCTGCTCGCGGTCATCCTGATCTACCTGATCCTGGCCTCGCAGTTCGGCAGCTTCCTGCAGCCCTTCGCCATCATGGCGTCCTTGCCGCTCTCCATCATCGGCGTGTCGCTGGGGCTGCTGGTCGCCGGCTCGACGCTCAACATCTTCAGCATCATCGGCTTCATCATGCTGATGGGCCTGGTGACCAAGAATGCCATCCTGCTGGTCGATTTCGCCAACCAGGCGATGGCGCGGGGCCTCGCCATCCGCGAGGCGCTGATCGAGGCCGGCGCCATCCGGCTGCGCCCGATCGTGATGACCACGCTCGCCATGGTGTTCGGCATGCTGCCGCTGGCGCTCGGCCTCGGCGAAGGCGCCAAGCAGCGCTCGCCGATGGCGCATGCGGTGATCGGCGGCCTGATCTCCTCGACGCTTCTGACCCTCGTCGTGGTGCCGGTGATCCTGGTCTATATCGACCGGCTGGCGAAGTTCGCCAAGCGCCACCTCGCCCGCGACGCCGACTCAGAGGCCGGCGCCGACGTGAAGCACCCGGCGGAGTAAGCCTAGATCGGCTTGCGCTGTTTCAGCCCGACCCAGATCAGCGCGATGCCGCCGGCGAGCGGCAGGCCGGCGATCATCAGGACCAGTCCCATGGTCGATGCCGCCTCGGCGGCGTCGCCCCACTCGGTCACCACCATGTAGGCGAACATGCCGGTGCAGGCCCCGGAGGGGACCGCGAGCAGGGCGCCGACCACGATCAGGAAGATGCCGGCGCTGCTGATCGGCCCGCGCGGCGCCGCGTTCATGCGGACGGCTTTCTGAGACGGAGCCCGACGGCGACCAGCAGGATACCGCCGGCCAGCGGTATCACCGCGAACAGAAAGCCCATCAGGATGAGCGACAGCGCATCCTCGATGTGACCGCCGGTCAACGTATCGGCGAGCGAGCCGATGACGATGATTCCGGCGCACGCGCCGGACGGGATCGCCAGCAGCAGGCCAAGGATCAGGCAGAGGATGCCGATGCCGGTCAGCGGGGGCTTCGCCGGATTACTCGGCGGCGGCGAGGCGGGCGATATCGACATCGAGTCCGTCGCGGTAGAACAGGTTGTAGGTGTCGAACGGGATGATCCGCTGGTCGCCGGTGACGAAGTGCACGCAGGAGCGCTTCACCTGGGCCACGCAGAAATTGTAGCGGTCGAGGAACTGTAGGATCACCACGCGGAACACATTCTCGTAGCCGACGCCCTTCGGCATCTCGACCGAGGGCAGGCAGCAGAGGAAATTGGCGAGCGTGGTCTCCGTTGTCTCGCCGGCGCAGGAGAGCGAGAGCACGTTGACCAAGAGCTCCTTCAGCGCCGGATGTTTCTCGAAGGCGATGGCGTTCGGTGCCGCGGCGAGCAGGTCCTCCTCCGGCAGCAGGCGGGTGATCGGCAGGATGTCGCGGCCGTTGCGCAAGCCATAGGCGATCGAGATCGCTTCCGGATTGCAGGGCAGCGGCACCAGGTCGTCGAGGCCGAATACGCCCGAGTTCAGCCCCACCTCGCGGCGGATATCGGTCAGCACCGCGCGGTCGCGGTTCTTGTCGAAGCCGAGATTGCGCCCGGCATCCTGCACCGGCTGGAAGGTGACGCCGCGCACGCAGCGCCATTCCAGCGCGTGCCGCACGATGGCGCCGGCCTCGCGGTCGTTCACGCCCTTCTTGATGACGGCGACCAGCGTGGTGGAGATGCCGGCGGCTTCCAGGTTCTCCAAGGCCTGCTGGCGCACGCGGCGGAGATCGGCGCCGCGGATCGTCTTCAAGGCTTCTGCATCAAGCGAGTCGAACTGCAGATACACCTCGAAGCCGGGCTTGAGCTCGGCCAGCCGCTCGACGAAATCCGGCTCGCGGGCGATGCGGATGCCATTGGTGTTCAGCATCACGTGGCGGATCGGCCGGCTTTTCGCCGCCTGCAGGATCTCGATGATCTGCGGGTGCAGGGTCGGCTCGCCGCCGGAGATCTGCACCAGATCGGGCTCGCCCTCGCTCGCGACCAGAGCGTCCAGCATCGCCTCCACTTGCGCGAGGGTCTTGTGCTTCGTGCGCGCCGGCGAGGAATCGGCGAAGCAGACCGGGCAGGAGAGATTGCATTCCTCGTTCACCTCGATCAGCGCCAGGCAGGTATGCTGCTCGTGATCGGGGCACAGGCCGCAATCCCAGGGACAGCCGCGCTCGGTCCGCGTGTGCAGGTTGAGCGGAATGTCGGCGGGCTTGAGGAAGTCGCGCGCCCGCTTCCAATAGGCGTAATCGGTCGCGATCAGCGTCTTCTGCACGCCGTGCGCCGCGCAGCGCTTGAGATAGAATACATCGTCGCCCTCGACGATGATCTTCGCCGGCACCAGGCGCAGGCAGGTCTCGCAGAGCGAGGTGGTCTGACCCTGGAACAGATAGGGCTTGAGCTTACGCCCCTGCTGCAATCCCACTTTGCTGCCTCCCCCTGGCGGCCAGCATGCCGAGACCATAGACGATCAGCCCGGCGCAGATCAGATGATAGAGGTTGAGCGGGCCGAGCACGAGCGGGTAGGGCTTGAGGAATTCCCAGGCGAAGCGCTGGGCGCCGTACCAGATGGCGAAGAGATAGAACCAGGTGTCGCTCGGGATCGGCCAGCGCCGCTCCAGTGCCGCGACGAAGAGCGCGGCGAAGCCGAGCATGGCGAGGCTCTCATAGACCGGCACCGGATGGCGCGGCACGCCGTCGCCGAAATCATGCGCCCAGGGCAGCGCGGTCGGCAGGCCGTAGGTGAAGTCCTCGATGCCGGCGGCGAGGCAGCCGAAGCGGCCGACCGCGATGCCGAGGGCGAGCGGCAGCACCAGGATGCCGCCGGTCGAGCCGCGAATGCCCTGCGCCGCCTTGTAGGCCTCGACGGCAAGGATGCCGCCGGCCAGCGCCCCGGCGACCGAGTGGCCGATCGGCAGCAGGCCCGCCAGCCCGTTGTTCAGCGCCGCGACGGCCGAGGCGCCGAGGCCGAGCCCCGCCAGGCCCGAGATCCAATAGCCCGGCCGTTCGGTCAAGCCGATACGGGCGAAGGCCGCGCCGTGCCGCCGCCGGACCCAGAGCGCCGCCAGCGCGGCCATGGCCCAGGCGAGCGCATCGAACAAGGTGTGAATCAGCATCGGCCAGGCCCCCGTACCGGGAAACCTAGCCGATTTCGGCGGCTTTCCGTTGTCCGTCCGCCGAAGGAGGCCTATGAAGGCAGCGGTGAGGCGTGATCTTGCGGCCAAGGGACGGGGCGCAGACCATGACCTCTGACTCCAATTCCGAGCGCGCGGCCTCCTGGGACAGCCTGAAGAACACGCTTCGGGTGATGCTCGAATATGCCTGCAGTTCCAGCCAGACCACCAATGTCGACCAGAGCCAGATCGACATTGCCGCCCGGCTCGTCCTGCTCGACCAGCCGCCGGGCGACAAGGACTGGGCCGATGCCTACAAGGTGGTCGACTATCTCACCCGCATCGTCGGGCCGGCGACCCAGGAAGGCATTGCGCTGGAGGACGAGTTCCGCCGCCACTATGCCGACTATTCCAAGTTCCGCATTTCGCTCGGCGCGCTGGTGTGGCGGTCGATGAAGGACGGCGTGCCGTACCTGCAGCACTACCGCATCGAGACCATGCGGTTCTGCATCCTCACCCTGTTCCTGCTCATCGCCGCGATCTACACGCATTCCAAGATCATCCCGGCGCAGAACCTGATCCACGCGATCGACGCGCAGACGGTGGCGACGCTGAAGCTGCTCGAGAAGTCGACCATCCTGCGGCAATCGATCGCCGCCGGCGAGGGCGGCGGGGCGGTGGAGGCCGCCGCCATTCAGCCGGCCGGCAAGGCCGCGGCGCAGAGCCAGCTGCATCTGCAGATTGCCGCGCTAGAAGGCGAGCAGCACGACCGCAATGTCGATATCTGCTTCCGCCACACCTATCTGAAATCCTGGTACCTCAATTACGGCCTGGCCAGCTTCGCCTCCTGGATGCCGTTCAACGACGTCTGCGCCGTGGTGGAGGACGAGGTGCGCGCCGCCTGCAACGGCGAGGAGGTCGTCGTGCGCTGCCACAGGAGCGGTGTGCAGCTCCGCGTGCCGCAGGCGCAACGCTCCGCCGCAGCGCCGGACGCCGCGGTGACCAGAACCGATGTCAGCACGGTACAGGTCGCCTCCGCCACGCTGCCGACCCGGCTCGAGCTGACCAACGAGCACATCATCCGCTCGCATGTCGACACTTTGATCAAGATCTGGCTGCCGGCGCTCTACGGCGCGCTCGGCGCCTGCCTCTGGGTGATCCGCGAACGCTATGCCCAGATCAAGGAGGTGCGCGTTTCCAGGGCGCGGGTGGTCAGCCGCACCTCGCGCATGATGCTGGGCGCCGGCACCGGCTCGGTCGTTCACATGTTCGAGCCGCTCCTGCCGCAGGGCTACGAGGCGGTGTCGCTGCCGGCGCTCGCCTTCGTGGTCGGCTACAATGTCGAGTTCGTCTTCGCCCTCGCCGACGAGTTCATCAAGCGCTTCGCCGGCAATCAGGCCCGCGCCTGAGCGGGCTTTCCGTCGCTCTCCGATTGCGGCACTGTCGGGGAAACAGGACGGAAACGCTCAAGGCATGTCCCTGCCAGCGCATACGCGCGTCGTCATCATCGGCGGCGGCATCGTCGGCTGCTCGCTCGCCTATCACCTGACGCGGCGCGGCTGGCGCGACGTGCTGCTGCTGGAGAGGAAGCGCCTTACCTCCGGCACCACCTGGCACGCGGCGGGCCTGGTGCGCGGCATGCTGCACACCGCGAACCTGACCCGGATGGCGAAATACACGCTCGACCTCTACCGCCGGCTGGAGGCGGAGACCGGCCAGGCGACGGGGTTGAAGCAGAACGGCTCGATCTCCATCGCCACCAACCCGGCGCGGTGGGAGGAGCTGAAGCGCACCGCTTCCTTCGCGTCAGCCGTCGATGTCGAGCACGAGGTGATCGACGCGAAGCGGGTCAGCCAGATCTGGCCCATGCTCAATGTCGACGACGTGCTCGGCGCCATCTGGTACCCCAACGACGGCCAGACCAATCCGACCGATACCTGCATGGCGCTGGCGAAAGGCGCGCGGCAGGGCGGGGCCACCATCCGCGAGAACGTTGCCGTCACCGGAATCGTCGTCGAGAACGGCCGCGCCGTCGGCGTGCGCACGAGCGAAGGCGAGGTGCGCGCCGAGGCGGTAGTGAACTGTGCCGGCATGTGGGGCCGCGAGGTGGGCCGCATGGCCGGCGTCAACGTGCCGCTGCACGCGGCCGAGCATTTCTACTGCGTGACCGAGCCGATGCCGGGCGCGGTGCCGACCTTGCCCGTGCTGCGCGACATGGATGGGCAGGCCTATATGAAGGAAGACGCCGGCAAGCTGTTGATCGGCGCCTTCGAGCTGAAGGCCAAGCCCTGGGGCATGGACGGCATCCCCGCCGATTTCGAGTTCGGCGAACTGCCCGAGGACCTCGACCACTTCCAGCCGATCCTGGAGAAGGCGATGCGCCGCGTGCCGGCGCTGGAGAGGGTCGGCATCCGCAAGTTCTTCAACGGACCGGAAGGCTTCACGCCGGACCAGCGCTATCTCCTCGGCGAGGCGCCGGATCTCGACCGCTTCTATGTCGCCTGCGGCTTCAACTCGATCGGCATCCAGTCGGCCGGCGGCGCCGGCAAGGTGCTGGCCGACTGGATCGTCGACGGCGCGCCGCCTTTCGATCTCTGGGACGTCGACCTCCGCCGCATGATGCCGCACCAGGGCGGGGCCGGATATCTGCGCGCCCGCGTCTCCGAGGCGCTCGGCCTGCTCTATGCCATGCACTGGCCGCACCGCCAGTTCGCGACCGCGCGCGACGCGCGGCGATCGCCGCTGCATGGGCGTCTCGCGGAGAACGGCGCCGTGTTCGGCGAGGTCGCGGGCTTTGAGCGCGCCAACTGGTATGCCAAGCCCGGCCAGGCGCGCGCCTACGTCTACGCCTATGGCCGGCAGAACTGGTTCGGCAACGCCGCCGCCGAGTGCAAGGCGGTGCGCGAGCGCGCCGGCCTGATCGACCAGTCCTCCTTCGCCAAGTTCCGGCTCGAAGGCGCCGATGCGGAAGCGGTGCTGCAGCGCCTCTCCGCCAACGATATCGGCGGTACGGTCGGCCGCGTCGTCTACACGCAATGGCTCAACCAGCGCGGCGGTATCGAGGCCGACCTCACCGTCACCAAGCTGGGCGAGGGCCGCTTCCTGGTCGTCACCGCCGCGGCGACCGCGGTACGCGAGCGCACTTGGCTGCGGCGCAACATACCGGCCGAGGCGCGCGTCACGGTGACCGATGTCACCGATGCCTATGCCACCATCGGCCTGCACGGGCCGAAGGCGCGCGAAGTGCTGGCGGCGGCGAGCGGTGCCGACCTCTCGAACGCGCACCACCCCTACGCGACCATGCGCGAGATCGCCATCGGCGACGCGAAGGTGATGGCGTCCCGCATCTCCTATGTCGGCGAGTTGGGCTGGGAGCTCTACGTGCCGGCCGTCCAGGCCGTCGCCGTGTTCGACCGGCTGCTGGCGGGCGGCGCGGCCCCGGTCGGCATGCACGCGATGGATTGCCTCCGCATCGAGAAGGCCTACCGCCATTGGGGCCACGACATCACCGACGAGGACACGCCGCTGCAGGCCGGCCTCGGCTTCGCCGTGGCCTGGGACAAGCCCGGCGGTTTCATCGGCCGCGAGGCGCTGCTCCGCCAGAAATCGGAAGGCCTCGACCGCCGCCTGGTGCAGTTCCTGATCCAGGATTCCGAGCCGGTGGCCTACGGCAACGAACCGATCTGGCGCG
Organism: Desertibaculum subflavum; assembly: GCA_003576705.1. Classification (GTDB taxonomy): domain Bacteria; phylum Pseudomonadota; class Alphaproteobacteria; order Ferrovibrionales; family Ferrovibrionaceae; genus Desertibaculum; species Desertibaculum subflavum. The sequence continues at coordinate 62,996 of QOZS01000027.1, read as the reverse complement.
ACGGTGCGTTGGTCGGTCGTAACTCGTCGGCGGCCTACGGCCATACGCTGGGAGGCTGCGTCGCGCTCGGCTACGTGGCGCAGCCGAAGGGCGCCGACGCGGCATTCATCCTCGATGCGAAATACGAAATCGAGATCGCCAAGCGCCGCTACCCGGCGCGGGCCTCGCTCCGCCCGCTCTGGGACCCGACGGGCGCGCGGATGAAAGTCTAAGAACAAGGAGGAGGAAACGATGACCTATAAGACGCTCAAGCAGGAGCGCTTCGACCGCGTCCTGCGCATCACCTGCAACCGGCCGGAGGTGCTGAACGCGCAGAGCCGCGTGCTGATCCACGAGCTCGACCAGGCCTTTCGCGAGGCGGGCGAGGATGACGGCATCCGCGTCGTCATCGTCGCCGGCGCCGGCAAGCATTTCTCCGCCGGCCACGATCTCGGCAGCGCCGACGAGCTGGCCGACCAGGCCAAGCGCCCCTGGGGCTCCGAATTCAAGGACGAGTACAAGCGCCTCGCCCAACTCTATTTCGACACCACCATGCGCTGGCGCGACGTGCCGAAGCCGACCATCGCCGAGGTTCAGGGCTATTGCATCATGGGCGGCATGATGCTCGCTTCCGCCTGCGACATCATCGTCGCGGCCGAGGATGCGCTGTTCGCCGACCGTGCGGTGAAATGGGGCGGCGCGCATGTGCAGTATTTCTCCATGCCGTGGGATCTCGGCCCCCGCAAGACGAAGGAGATGCTGTTCACCGGCCGCTTCTTCACCGCCGCGGAGGCGGAGCGGGCGGGCCTGGTCAACCGCGTGGTCAAGCGCGAGGCGCTGACGCAGGAGACCATGGCGCTGGCCCAGAAGATCGCCGAGCAGGATCTCTACGCCCTGCAGATGGCCAAGCGCTCGGTCAACGACACGCTCGACGCGCAGGGCCAGCGCGCGGCGTTGGAGATCGCTTTCAAGAACTACATGCTGACCATCCCGCACCGGATGGAGCGCGGCACCTATGGCGAGGCGGCGCGGGCGAAGAGCCCCAAGGATCGCTTCTCCGTTCTCAACGAGAAGAAGGGCCTCAACGAGAAGAAGGGATAGATCCCATGCGCATCCACAATCTCTGGGAAGACGCGAACGGCATCTCGCACTGGCGCGATATCGAGGTGGAATGGGTGTCCGACGGACCCGCCGGCAAGCTGTCGAAGCGGCTCCCCGCCACCGGCATCATCTTCCGCCAGGTGCCGCCGACCTACGATCTCGACTGGCACCCGGCGCCGCGCCGGCAATACATCATCAACCTCGATGGCGGCGTGCAGATCACCGCGTCCGACGGCGTGGCGCGGGTAATCGGCGCCGGCGAGGTGGTCCTGGTCGAGGACGTCAAGGGCAAGGGGCATCTCTCGAAGGCCGTCGAGGGCAAGATGCGCCACTGCATCTTCGTGCCGATCGAGTGAGGTTCGAGTGTCAGTGCTTGTGGCCGCCATGCCCGCCATGTGACGGCGAGGCGTAGCCGCGCAGCCGCGTATATTCCGCCACCTGCGCCGGCGTCAGCACCTCCAGCATGGCGAGGTGATAGTCGAGGTGGATCTGCCGCAGTTCGCCCTGGGCACGGCCGAGCGCGGGAAGCTGCTCGGCCAGCGCTTCCCGCGTCGCGGTGCGGCTCGCGAACAGTCGATCCAGCGCCGCCTCGCGCTCCAGCACCTCCGCGCCCTTCGCCTGCGCTTCGCGCTGCATGGCCTGGAACAAGGCCTCGGTGCGTGCCGCTTGCGCCGGCGTCAGGCGCAGCGGCGCCGCCATCTCCAGCACATGCTTCGGGCCCGGATAGCCGTTGAGCTCCGCCGACAGCGCCAGGCCCATGCCGCGCCCGGCCTGCAGGTCGCCGACCGCCTCCTGGGACAGGGCCTTGATCGGCCGGTTCTGCAGCCCGGCATAGGGCGCATGATGCTGATGTTGCGCCAGGGCCGGCGCGGCGGCGAGCAGGAGGGCGGTAGCGATGAACCAGGACCGCATGTTCGTTACATCTCCATCGGTTCGGGATTGAATCGCGGGCAACTCATGCGGCGGAGCGGAACCGCCTGGCGAGAAGGCCCGTTGCCGCCGCAATGTCGATATCGGCGACGAGAAGATACTCGGTGCCGGCGAGATGCGCCGCCCGGACATTGCCCTCGGGATCGATCAGGGCGGTGCCGGCGATCGGGTTCTCGATCGCATAGTTCACGGTCGCGAAATAGATCGAGTTCTCCGCGGCGCGGCAGATCGCGGCCTTCTCGTGCATGGTGCCTTCGGCACACGCCCACGCGGCCTTCTGGCGCGGCGGGCCCGACGGCGAGAATTGCGGGTGAAACACGATATGCGCGCCGCGCTGCGCCGCCCATCTGACGGTCTCGGGATAGCGCCAGCCTTCGTGGCAGATCGCCACCCCGAAGCGAACGCCCCCGACCTCGAACATATTCCGGCCCGCGGCGGCCACATAGGTGCCTTCCTCGTCGGGATCGATCTGCACCTTGTCCTGGTGGCCGAGCAGCGCGCCATCGGGGCCGACGACCAGCGCCGAGGCGATCAGACGTCCCGGCTCCACCCGCTCGACGCCAATGACAGCGCCGACGCCTAGCGTGGCGGCGGCATCCCGGATCCTGCGCTCGGCATCGGACTGGAACCCGGCATCGGGCGGCGCCACCTCGAGGCCGACGCCGCGCAGACCGGGAAGATAGCACTCGGCCGTGCAGATCATCTTCGCGCCCTGGGCCGCCGCGTCGCGCATGGCGCCCAGCACGGCCTGCAGCGCCTCTTCCGGTTCAGGCCGGAAGCGAAGCGTGGCTAGACCTATTCTCATTGCGGCCCCCGACAGGCGATGATGCGCGCTTCGATCTTCCATCGCGTGAAGCTTGTCAAGCGAGCCAACGGCCACTGAACAAATCGCGACGGAAAATGAACGCCTGAACAACAGGCGGGCGCCGCGATCCGGGGCGGGTATGGTGTAGACGCCTCACCGCAGCGTGTACCACGTCGTCCGCCCGCCGCCTTGCCTGGCCAGATGTCCCTTGTCGACGAGCTGGCGGAATTGCTGCTTCAACGTATTACGACTGGCCCCGGTCAGCCTGATCATCTCGCCCATGCTGACGCGGCCATGCGCGCGAGCGTGATCCAGAATGCGCAAGGACAGGTCCGGCAAGCTCGCGAGCACGATCTTCTCGCGCTCGATCTTGCTCGCCAGCCGCCGCATCTGCTGCTGCAAGGCGCGCAGGAAAAAGACCAGCCACGGCTGCCAATCGGGCGCGTCACTGCGGATCGAACCTTGGGTCTGGCGCAGAGCGAGGTAGTAGCCTTCCTTGCTCTGCTCGATCACGCTTTCCAGCGAACCGTAGGGCACATAGGCATAGCCCGCTTGTAGAAGGAGCAGCGTCGTCAATATCCGGCTCAGCCGCCCGTTGCCGTCCTGGAAGGGATGGATTTCGAGAAAGACCACCGTGAACACGGCGATCACGAGCAGTGGGTGCCATCGTCCGTGCTCGCGCTCGGCGGTCAGCCAGCCGACAAGCTCGGCCATCAGGCGCGGCGTGTCGAACGGCGTCGCGGTCTCGAACACGATGCCGATCTGCCGGCCGTCCTCGTCGAACGCAGCAACGCTATTTGGCGATGTCTTGTAGTTGCCGCGATGCCAGGCGTCCTTCTCGCTGTGGACGAGGAGGTCGCGGTGCAGCTGCTTTATGTGGTTCTCGGTGACCCTGATGTCCGCCCAGGCGCGGAAGACGAGCTCCATCACTTGCGCGTAGCCGGCCACCTCCTGCTCGTCGCGTGTGGCGAAGGACCTGATCGCCAGGTCGGCGAGCAGCCGTTCGACCTCCCGGTCCGAGAGTCTGCTGCCCTCGATGCGCGTCGAGGAGCCGATGCTCTCGATGGTGGCGACGCGGCGTAGCGCCGAAAGCCGTTCGGGCGCCAAGGTGCCGAGCGCGCGCCATGCGCCCTTGAATTCATCGATCTCGGCGATCATCCCGAGAATCTCCGGGGTGATCCGGATCGTTTCGGTATTGAGCGACATACCCGAATATAAACCCGATTACACCCATTTAGGAAAGCCAGTTCGACACCCGTTTGCGCCCAAATACCCTAAGCCTCTGACATCGCGGCCATTTTTGTTGAACAGCTCATAGAGCCGGGACTCGCGGTTTTATTATTTGCATTATCAGAGATAATAGTGTATACTGCGCAACACCTATTTCGTAAATTGGATCAATGCCGCGACTGGCGCCAAATTGTCCTCTTCGAGCTGTTGCGACCGGCCGAACCAGTACCGGCGGCGCCGTCGCCTGGGCGGCGCAACAGGAACGCCGCGGAACAGATATGCCGCGGAACATTTGCGCCGCGGAATGGATGCGCCGCCGCGACCGTGGCGCCGCGGAACAGGCGTGCCGCGGAACAGATGCGCCGCGTTCGTCGGGAGGCGGCCCGCGGAACAGATACGCCGCGGAACGGATACGCCGCTATTCCGTCATGCGCGGGCTTGACCCGCGCATCCACGCCTCGCCGCCGCACGGGCGGAGGGGCATGGGTACACGGGTCAGGCCCGGGTTCGACGAGGGGGGAACAGTTGTCCTGCGGAACAGACGTGCCGCCACCCGACCGCCGCCCCGGTTGCCTCCGGCGCTGCCCTGGCCCTACTCTCCCGGCCGAATTCGAGGAGACGCCCGCAATGGATTTCGCGTTCAGCCAGGACGAGCTCGCTTTCCGCGACGAGGTCCGGTCCTTCATCGACACGGCCTTCGACGCCGAGATGCGCGCCGCCACCGCGAAGTCGCGCACCGGCTTCATGACCCGCGACCTGCATATCCGCTGGCAGAAGCGGCTCTATGAGAAGGGCTGGGCGGTGCCGAACTGGCCGAAGGAGCATGGCGGCCCGGGCTGGACCCATGTGCAGCGCTACATCTACGACCAGGAGATGACCTTGGCCGGCGCGCCGGCGCCGATCGCCTTCGGGCCCCGCATGCTGGCGCCGGTGCTGATGAAGTTCGGCACCGAGCAGCAGAAGCGCTATCACCTGCCGGCGATCCTGAAGAGCGACATCTGGTGGGCGCAGGGCTATTCGGAGCCCGGCTCGGGTTCGGACCTCGCCTCGCTGCAGCTCAAATGCGAGGACAAGGGCGACCACTTCCTGCTCAACGGCTCGAAGATCTGGACCTCCTACGCCCAGTTCGCCGACTGGATCTTCTGCCTGGTCCGCACCGAGAAGCTGTCCCGGCCGCAGGAAGGCATCTCCTTCGTGCTCTGCGACATGAAGACGCCGGGCGTGAAGGTCGATCCGATCATCACCATCGACGCGCCGGTGGCGCCGTTCCAGGAGGTCAACCAGGTCTTCTTCACCGACGTGAAGATCCCCAAGGAGAACCTGGTCGGCGAGTGGAACAAGGGCTGGACCTGCGCCAAGTACCTGCTCGAATTCGAGCGCGGCAATCCCTATTCCGGCGGGCTGAAGCGCGGCCTGGAGAAGGTGCGCAAGATCGCCAAGGCCGAGACGATCGACGGCCAGCCGCTGATCCGGGAGCCGAGCTTCGCCCGCCGACTCGCCCAGATCGAGACCGAGGTGATGGCGCAGGAGTTTACCGAGCTCCGCCTGTTCGGTCGCCTCAAGGCGGGGCAGAACATGGGCGCAGAATCCTCGCTCCTGAAGATGCGCGGGACCGAGCTGCAGCAGGCGGTGACCGAGCTCGCGATGGATGCCGCCGGCTACTACAAGGTGCCGTTCACGCCCTATATCCCCGGCCGCAACGAGGAGAGCCCGGTGCCGGAATACAGCGACGGCGTGGCGCAGAAATTCCTCAACACCCGCAAGACCTCGATCTACGCCGGCTCCAACGAGATCCAGCGCAACATCATGGCCAAGGCCATTCTCGGGCTTTGAACTGGCTGGGTCTCTGACAGCGATGGATCGGCTGGTCATCGCGCGGCGGTTCAACGGACCGCCGGATTCGGGCAATGGCGGCTATGTCGCGGGCAGGCTCGGACGGCTGTTCGACGGCACGGCCGAGGTGACCTTGCGCGCCGCGGTGCCGATCGAGCGGCCGCTGCCGCTGGTGCGCGCCAATGGCCATGTCGAGCTGCGCGACGGCGACGATCTGATCGCTTCCGTCGCGGCGAAGCCGCTCGCGCTCGACGTGCCGGCCGCGCCGGTCGATTTCGCCACCGCCGAAAAGCTCTCCGCGCTGGGCGGCAGCGGCGATGACAGCGCCTACAACACCTGCTTCGTCTGCGGCCGCGGGCGGCATGACGGCCTCCGCGTGTTCTGCTCCGCGGTCGATGGCGCCGGCGGCATCCATGCCGGCGCCTGGGTGCCGGACCAGAGCCTCGAAGGCGCGCCCGGCAAGGTCGCGCCGGAATTCCTGTGGGGCGCGCTCGATTGCCCCGGCGGCACCGCCGCCTGCGAGGGCGAGGCAATGACCGGCCGGATGCATGGCATCGCCGATACCGATCTCGCCATCGGCGAGAAGTGCATCGTGCTGGGCTGGCCCGTCGCCAGCGAAGGCCGCAAGCGCTTCGCCGGCACCGCGGTGCTGGATTCGCGAGGCCGCGTGCGCGCCAAGGCATTGAGCACCTGGATCATGCCGCGGGCCTAGAACAGGGAGAGCCGCATGCACTGGACCGATCGCCGCGAACGCTTCCGCGCCCTGCTCGCCGGCGATCGCTGCCTGCATCCGGCCTCAGTGTTCGATGCCATGTCGGCCCGCATCGCCGAGGATCTCGGCTTCGAATGCGGCATGTTCGCCGGCTCGGTCGCGGCGATGGCGGTGATCGGCGCGCCCGACCTGATCACGGTCACGCTCACCGAATTCGCCGGCCAGGCCTATCGCATCAACCGCGCCGGCAATCTGCCGCTGCTGGTCGATGCGGACCACGGCTACGGCAACGCGCTGAACGTCAAGCGCACGGTGGAGGAAGTCGAGACCGCCGGTGTCGCCGCGCTCACCATCGAAGACACGGTGTTGCCGCTGCCCTATGGCGCGGGCGGCAAGCCGACGCTGGTCTCGATCGAGGAGGGCGTGGGCAAGATGAAGGCCGCGCTGGCTGGCCGGCAGGATCCGCGTCTCACCGTGGTCGGCCGCACCAGCGCCGTCGCCATCACCGGCATCGACGACACAGTCGCCCGCGCAAAAGCCTATGAGACGGCCGGCGTCGATGCGCTGTTCTTCGTCGGCATGACCAGGAAGGCGGAGATCGAGGCGATCGCCTCCGCGGTGAAGCTGCCGCTACTGCTCGGCAGCGCCGGGCCCGAGATCAGCGACCGCGACTATCTCGCGTCCAGGCGCGTCCGCATCGCGCTGCAAGGCCACGCGCCGATCGCCGCCGCCGTGCAGGCGGTGCACACGACGATGAAGGCGCTGCGCGAAGGCACACCGCCGTCCAAGCTTGCCGGCATCGCCCCGCCCGAGCTGATGAAGCAGGTCACTCGCGATGCCGACCACGCGCGCTGGCTCAAGGATTTCCTCGGCGGCTAACCTTTGACCAGGTCGCTCATCTTCGGCCGGCGATGCTCGGGCAGCGGCAGGGGGCGGGCCGATTCCATGGCGAGCAGGCCGAACCGGGCCATGCGCCAGGCGGCGACGGCGCCTTCCGAGGCGGCGGCCGAGACCTTCTCCAGCACGCTGCCGCCGAGCAGCGCGGCGGTCGCGTCGGCGGCGACGTCGGTCGCGGTGATCAGCCCGATATCGGCGAGGATGCGCCGCGCGAGGACGACGGTGGAGGCGCGCGACGGGCGATAGCCATAGGCCTCGCCGATCTCGCGCACCAGCTTCAGGCCGCGCCACACGAAGACCGCGATATCGACCGCGGCGCGCGGGCTGACCGTGACGATGCCGAACGTGTCGCGCGCGGCGCGGCGGATGGCGGCGATGGCGACCTTGTCGGCTTCGGCCAGCACCATTGCCTCGAAGGTGCGCAGCGCATCTTCCGGCGGCAGGTCGGCGCCGGCGCGGGCGCGCCAGCGGGCGATGCCGGGCGCGAGCGTCGGCGCATCGGCGAGCTCGCTTGCCAGCTCGACCAGCTGCGCGCGCTGCCGCGCGCGGTCGGTGGTGCGCTCGAACCGCTCGCGCAGGTGCTTCACCTCGCGCAGTCGCCCGATGGCGCGGGCCTCGTGCAGTGCCAGGTAGCCAGCGCCGCCCATGGTCAGGGCGAGGAAGCCGGTGCCGACCAGGCCGAGCCCGAAGCTCTGCTCGAACAGCGCCACCGCCCACCACAGCGCCGAGACGCCGGCCATGCCGGCAAGGCCGATGCCGGCGATGGCGAGCGCCTTGAGGCCGCGGCCGCTCGGCGGCGGGATGCGCTTCACCGGCACCAGCTCGCCCGACGACATGGCGATCGGGCCGATCTCGATCGGCCGCGTGTCGTCGGTCTCGATCACGCGGGGATGGATCAGCGGCTCGTCCGGCTCGGGCGGCCCGGGCTCCAGGATCACCCGCGGGCGGTCGCGCGGATCGCTCATCGGAGCAGGTCCCCGATCAGGAATTCCAGGGCGGCGTCCATGTTGATATGCGGAATACCATGCCCGGGCCGGGCATTGAAATGCGGCGGCCGGAACACCGGATAGCGCACCGTGCGGCCGTCCCAGAAGGCGCGCGGCGGCGGCTCCTTCGGGATGGTGCCGGCATAGACCTTGACCCGCCTGTCGCCCTCGACCGGCACGCCGACCACGACCTCCACCTCGCCGATCTCGATGGTCAGCTTCTCGTCGCGGGTGCAGCGCGCGGCGGCCAGCGCCATGGCGCGGGCATCGGCGCCGGCCATGCGGGCGGCGTTCTGCTCCGGCGCCACCATCGATTGCAGCAGCTGGCCGAGCCGGTCGCGCTGCGCCTCCGGAACGAAATCCGCCTTGGTGGCGGCGAACAGCACCTTGTCGAAGCGGCGCGGGAAGATCAGGCCGAGCGGGCCTTCGCGGCGACGGAGCAGCGCCTCCGCCACGGCATCCAGCGCCACCGCCGTGTCCTCGAAGGCATCGGGCCCGGCGTTCAGCGCGGCGATCAGGTCGATCAGCACGACCTGCCGGTTGGTCGCGTCGAAGGTCGTCTCGAAGAACGGTCGCACGATGTCGCGGAGATAGGAATCGTAGCGGCTGGCCAGCAGCTCGTGGTTCGAGCCGGGCGGCGGCGGCGCGTCGCTGCGCAGGTCGAGCGGCACGAATTGCAGCGCCGGCCGGTCACCCTTCTCGTCCGGCACGACGTGGCGGCCCGGTTGCAGGAAGGCGAGGCCGTGCTTGTCGCGGAGCGTCAGCAGCAGCTCGCGGTAGAGCCGGAGCGCGGCGCCGAGCTTCTCGGGATCGGCGCGCCCGGCGGCGTCGATGGATTCGACACAGTCGAGAAAATCGCGGGCGGCGGCACGCCGCGGCATGTTGCGCAGTCGCTCGATGGTCGTCGCCGACCACACGGCATAGCTCTGCGCCAGCATCGGCACGTCGAGCAGCCACTCGCCGGGATAGTCGACGATGCCGAGCGTCAGGGTGCCTTCGGTGCGCAGCCCCGCCCAGGCGAGCAGCCCTTGCGCGCGATAGCGGATCACCATTTCGGTGCGCGAAACCAGCCGCGTCGGTGCCGGCCAGTCGGGATGCTCGCCGGCCATCTGGGCGAGATAGTCCCGGGTCGGAAACACCGGCTGGCCGCGGCCGAGCGGCGGGTGCTCCTCCGCCGCGATGAGGCGGCCTTCCAACGCGGCATGCAGCGCAGGGAGCACCGCGGCATCCTGGGCGGCCGAGGTCAGGTTGTGGATCAGCGAGGTGATGAAGACGCTCTTGCCGGCGCGCCGGAGCCCGGTCACGGCGATGTCGGCGCGCAAATCGAGCCGCTGCGCCAGCAGGTCGAAGCCCTTCTCGGCCTCGCGCCTGAGCCGCCCGAACAGATCCCCGTCATCGCTCTGCATCGCCTGGAAGCCTAGCGATGTGAGCCGGGGCGTCTACTTCTTCCCAGGCTCGTTCGCCTTGCCGTTCTTGGGGGTCGCCTGGCGGCCGAAATCGGGCGCCGCGATGTCCTGGCCCTCGTCGATGATGGCGCGGCGGATCGCCCGGGTGCGGGTGAACAGGTTGAACAGCGTCTCGCCGTCGCCCCATCGGATGGCGCGCTGCAGCAAAGCCAGGTCTTCCGAGAAGCGGCCGAGCATCTCCAGCACCGCCTCGCGGTTGTTGAGGAAGATGTCGCGCCACATCGTCGGGTCGGAAGCGGCGATGCGGGTGAAGTCGCGGAAGCCGCCGGCCGAGTAATGGATCACCTCGCCCTTGGTGACGGTGGCGAGGTCGTCGGCGGTGCCGACGATGTTGTAGGCGATCAGATGCGGCAGGTGCGAGGTGATGGCCAGCACCAGATCGTGATGCCGCGCCTCCATCACCTCGACTTTGGACCCCGCCTTGGTCCAGAAGCGGATCAGCCGGTCGAGCGGCGCCTGCTCGCCGCCGGGGATCGGCGTCAGGATGCACCAGCGGCCCTTGAACAGCTCGGCGAAGCCGGCCTCCGGCCCGGAATGCTCGGTGCCGGCGACCGGATGGCCGGGGATGAAATGCACGTCCTCCGGCACCAGCGGGCCGACATCGCGCACCACGCAGGCCTTGACCGAGCCGACATCGGAGAGGATCGCCCCGGCCTGAAGATGCGGCGCGACCCGCTGCATCACTTCGGCATAGGCGCCGAGCGGCGTGCACAGGATCACGCAATCGGCGCCCTTCACCGCCTCGGCCGGATCGAGATGCGCTTCCGAGACGATGCCGAGCTGCAGCGCTTTCGTCCGTGTCTCTTCGCGCCGGGCCGCGCAGACGATGGTCTCGGCCAGCCCTTCGCGCGCGGCGATGCGCGCGATCGACGAGCCGATCAGGCCGATGCCGATCAGCGCCAGCCGGCGGAACGGGGTGAACTCGGTCACGCGGCGACGAAGTCCTTCAGCGCGGCGAGGAAGCGCAGGTTCTCTTCCTCCGTGCCGATGGTCAGCCGCAGCGAATCGCCGAGGCCGTAGGCCGTCATGCCGCGCAGGATCAGGCCGCGGCTGCGCAGGAAGGCATCGGCCGCCGCCGCATCCTTCGGCGCCTTGCCGAAGCGGACCAGGACGAAATTGCCGACGCTCTGCGTCGCGCCGAGGCCGAGCGCCCGCACGCCTTCGATCAGCTTGGGCAGCCAGATGTCGTTGTGGGTGCGCGCGGCATCGACATGCGCGACATCGGCCAGCGCCGCGATGGCAGCGACATGCGCCGCCGCGTTGACGTTGAATGGGCCGCGGGTGCGGTTGACGATGTCGACGATGTTGGCGGGTGCGTACAGCCAGCCGATGCGCAGCGCCGCCAGCCCGTAGATCTTGGAGAAGGTGCGCGTCATCACCGTGTTGTCGCTCGCCTCGACCAGCTCGACCCCGGCGGAATAGTCGTTGCGCGTCACGTATTCGGCATAGGCCGCGTCGATCACCAGCAGCACATGCGCCGGCAGCCCGGCGCGCAGCCGCTTCACCTCGGCGGTCGGCAGATAGGTGCCGGTCGGGTTGTTCGGATTGGCCAGGAACACGATCTTCGTCTTCGGCGTCACCGCGGCGAGCAGGGCGTCGACATCCGCCGTCAGTTCCTTCTCCGCCGCCACCACCGGCTTGGCGCCATGCGTCATGGCGGCGATCGGGTACATCAGGAAGCCGTGACGGCTGTACACGACCTCGTCACCCGGGCCGGCGAAGGCGGCGGTGAGCAGGCCGATCAGCTCGTCGGAGCCGTTGCCGCAGATGATGCGCTCCGGGTCCAGGCCATGATGCTTGCCGATCGCCTGGCGCAGCGCTTCGCTGGCGCCGTCCGGATAGCGGTGCAGCTCCTTGGCCAGCGCGGCATAGGCGGCGGCGGCCTTCGGGCTCGGCCCGAGCGGGCTCTCGTTGGAGGACAGCTTGCGCACATCGGCGACGCCGGGGACGGCGCCTTCGCCGCCCTTGTAGGGCGTGATGCCCAGAATGCCGGGTTGTGGTTGCGGCGCCGTCACGTGGATCCTCCGAAGATCAGGCAGGTCATTCGCCGATCGGCACGGCATAGGCGCCGAGCACGATCAGGCGTTCGATCAGATCCTCGCTCTCGGCCCTGAGGCGCTCCAGGCGCGGATCGCCGGGCTCGATGAAGCCTTCGATCTCGAGCAGCCGGTCCTCTGCCTCGCGCGGTTCTTCCGGGCGATGGGCGGCCAGGGTCTGCGCGGTGAGGCCGACGGCCGTGAGAAGGTCGTTCAGCCGGCCGCGGCTGGTCTCGATCTTGAGCGAGACGGCGATCAGGGTGCGGTCGCGGCCGGACGCCTCCGGCGGCACCCGGCTGATCACGAGGCCCTCCACCGGCTCCGATGTCCCCTCCGGCCGGGCCAGGAAAGGCAGCCGGGCGATGACCTGCGGCCGGTCGTCGGCACCGGTCGCCAGCACCGGCCACCAGGGCTCGCGCTCGCCCTCGGCCGGCAGCGGCAGGATGCCGATGGTGCCGTCATTGGCACTGGCGGCCCGGATCACCGCGTGCATGTTGCGGTGGAGCGAGACCGGCGAGACCGAGCCGTAATGCGACCGGGCCAGATCCCAATAGCTGGCCGAGCGCTCGCGGGCATAGAGCGCGATGCGGAGCGGCCCCTGCTGGCGGGTCACGGCGGAGATGATTTCCCGCCAGATGCGAGCAATCACCGAAGGCGGCAGGCTGCCCTGATGCCGCGTCAGGATCCGGCGCAGGATCATGGCCTCGCGACCGGGCCGCATCGCCGGGCCGCCATTCTTGGCCGTGCGCACGCGTTCGACCAGCGCCGCTCGCCGCATCAGGGCGTCGTGGATCTGGTCGTCGATGGCGTCGATTTCGCGACGCACCGCGTCGAGGGATTCTCCAGGCGCATCCATTGGATTTTTGGGGATCGGCCGCGGTCCGGGGGCCGGTATCTAGCGGTAAACGCCAGGGCAGCGCAACGGTCACGCAGGGATGGCGGGCATGCGGCGCGAGGCCGAACCCGTCCGCTATCCGGACCGGTCCGCAGCGCCGCCGAACGCCGCCTTCAGCGCCGCTGCCATGTCGGCGCGCTGGAACGGCTTGGGCAGATGCGGTCCGGACCAAGGCCGCTCGCCGGCTTCGGGTTCGGTCGGATCGGCATGGCCGCTCATGGTGATGATCTTGAGGCCGGGCCGGCGCGCCAGAGCAAGGCGGGCGAGCTTCCAGCCGTCGATCTCGCCCGGCAGGCCGATATCGGTGATCAGCCCATCGAACTGCTCCGGCCCGTCGAGCACGGCGAGCGCGGCCTCCGCATCGGCGGTGGCGACGACCTCGCAATCGAGCAGGCGCAGCATGGCCGCCAGGCTGCGGCGCAGGTCGTCGTAATCTTCGACCAGAAGGATCCGACGGTGCGGAGCCTCCGGCGCTTCTGCCGGGCCGGGCGCTTGCGCCCGAGGGGGCGCCGTGCTGCGTCGGAACAGCAGGCGGATCGTGGTGCCGGTCCCGGGCGGCTCGGTGCCGGTCTCGATCTGCAGCCAGCCGCCGGATTGCCGCACGAAGCCGTAGACCATGCTGAGCCCGAGGCCGGTGCCCTGGCCGGCGGGCTTGGTGGTGAAGAACGGATCCAGCACGCGATAGAGAATGTCCGGCGCAATGCCTTCGCCGGTGTCCTGGACGGAGATGACGGCATAGTCGCCGGCCGGTACCGGGTCGGGCCAATCGATCTCGTGCTCCTGGACGCAGGTCGCGGCGAGCGAGATGGTGAGGCGCCCCCCTTTCGACATCGCATCGCGTGCATTGAGCGCGAGGTTCAACAGCGCATTCTGCAACTGTGCCCCGTCGAGCTCGGCGGCGATCGGCTCTCCGCCGGCCCGGATCAGCACGGAGATCTGTTCCGGCATGATGCGCTGCAGCAGCCGCCCGAGCTCGTGCAGCTCCCCGCCCAGATCCAGTGGCCGCGGCATCAGCGGCTGGCGCCGCGCGATGGCGAGCAGCCGGCTGGTCAGCTCCGCGCCGCGCCCGGCCGCCTGCAGCGACAGCTCGATCATCTCCTTCAGCAGGCGATCGCTGGCGGCACGCGGCGCCGCGCTTTCCAGGTTGAGCGTGATGACCGCCAGCAGGTTGTTGAAATCGTGCGCGATGCCGCCGGTGAGCTGGCCCAGCGCCTGCAGCTTCTGTGCCTCGCGCAACTGCATGTCCAGCTGCTTGCGTTGCGTGATGTCGCGTACCGTTCCGATGAAGCGGCCGGTCCCGACCTCGCGCGGCAGTTCCGCCACCGCGAGATCGAGGTCGAACTCGCTGCCGTCCTTGCGCAGACCCTTCACCTCGCGGCCGGTGCCGATCACCTTGGCCTGCCGCGTGCGCAGATAGTCGACGAGATAGCGGTCGTGCTCAGAGCGATAGGGATCCGGCATCAGCACGTTGACGTTGCGGCCCACCAGCTCCGTCTCGGCGTAGCCGAACATATGCTCCGCCGACTTGTTGACCGTGACGATGGTTCCGTCCGCGCCGATCATGACGATGCCATCGACCGTTGCGTCCATCGCCGCCTTGAGTCGTGCCTCCGACGCGGCGAGTCGTTCCTCGGCAACAAGGCGATCGGTGACGTCGAACCTGAGCAGGATGCACCCGCCATCGCTCATGCGCCGCTCGTGCACCTCCATGGCGCGGCCGTTCGAGAGCCTGAGCACGAGGGGTGGCCCGGGATTTCTGTGCACGGCCATCCGCCAGGCGATCCAGCGCTCCGGCTCCGCGACCGCATCGACGAAAGCGCCGCGCGCCACCTGGCCACGCAGGGCCTCTTCGAACGACCGGCCCAGCAAGGGCTGCGCATCCTTCGCTTCGGGCATCTGGATCGCGGTGTTGCTGTTGGCCATCACGACCCGCTCATCGCGGTCAAATACGACGACGCCGGCCGGAATGCTCTCGATGGCTTCGAGAAGGCGGGCCTGCGCCACCTTGATGTCGCTGATATCGCGACCAACGCCGCGATAGCCGAGGAAGCCGTCGTCGCCCTCGAAATACGGCACGCCGCTGACCCGCAGCCAGCGCAGCCCCATCGGGCCATCGATCGGGAACTCGAAATCCTTGAACGGCAGGCGTGCTTCGATCAACCGCAGGAAGCCGGTTTCGGCTTCGGTCGCCTTCTGGCCGGGCCGCAATCCGATCCCACGCAGATCGCCGAATTCGCCCGACGCCTGGCCGAGTGTCTCCTCGAAATTGGACGAGGTCCAGGTGAAACGGAGCGAACCGTCGGTTTCCCACAGCCAGTCGGCGGAGGCGCTCATGAAATCCTGCAGGCGGCGCTCCGCCGCTGCCCGCGCGCTCACATCGCGTACCTGCGACATGACGCATTCGCGCCCGTCGATGGTGAGCAGGTCGTGACTGGTCTCGACCTCGAAGGTAGATCCGTCGCGACGGCGATGCCGCCAGCGCCCCTCTCGGGCCGGCTCGCCGCCCCAACCCTGATGCGCCGCGAGCAGCGCCGGTACCTCCTCGGGCGGCCGGATGTCCTTCAACGTCAGATGCCGGAACTCTTCGCGCGAGAAGCCGTAGGTCCTGACCGCCGCCTCGTTCACCTCCAGAAATGCCAGGGTCACGCGATCGAACACCCAGATGGGATCCGGGTTGCGCTGGAACAGCAGGCGATAGCGCGCCTCGGATTCGGCAAGGCGTCGTTCTGCCTCCAGCCGCGCCGTGATGTCGAAACGCAGCACGATGTAGCCGCCGTCGCGCAGGCGCCGCTCGTGTATCTCGAGCGTATGGCCGTCGGCATAGGTGATCGGGATCGGGTCCCCCGGATGGCGATGCGCTGCCAGCCGCTCGGCAATCCAGCGCTCCGGATCCTGGCGCGCGGCGGGGATCTCGCCGCGCTCGACCAGCGCCCGCAGGATATCCTCGAAGTGGCCGCGGGATTCGATGCCGGCATCGGCACGCGGCAGCATGGCGCGGTTGCGCGCGTTCTCCAGGACCACCCGATCTTCGGCATCGAGTATGCGGACGCCGGCCGGAATGCTCTCGAGGGCGTCGATCAGCCGCCCCTGGATCGTCTTCAGGTCGGTGATGTCCTGGCCGACGCCGCGATAGCCGAGGAAGATTCTGTCGGCATCGAAATACGGCACGCCGCTGGTGCGCACCCAGCGCGGGCCGGAAGGGGTTTCGCGCAGGTACTCGAAATCCTTGAAGGGCCGGCGCGCGGCAATCTCCGCCTGGTGCACCGCCAAGCCGGCCGGATTGGTGCCGGGGACGACGAAGTCCTCGCGCCGCTTGCCGTAATGCGAGGCGGGCGATACGCCGAGGATCTGCTCGACATTGGGGGACAGCCAGATCATGCGAAGGTCTGCATCCGTCTCCCACATCCAGTCCGCCGAGGCGGCGACGAAATCGGCCAGCCGGCGCTCGGCGGCGATGCGCGCACTGACATCGCGCGCCAGTGCCAGGCCGACGATGCGGCCGTCGAGATCGAACGAGTCGTGGCTGACCTCGACATCGAGGACCGAGCCGTCCTTCCGGCGATGCTGCCGCGCACCGCCGTCGCCGCCGGTCTGCGCACCGGCATCGCGCAGATCCGCCATGCTCATGCGGAGAAACTCGTCCCGGGCATAGCCATAGGCCGCGACTGCCGCGGCGTTGACGTCGAGGATGGCGCCGGAGCCCTGGTCGAACATCCACATCGGGTCCGGATTGCGCTCGAACAGCAGTCGGTAGCGGCCGGCATCGGCCTCGAGGCGTGTCTCGACGCTCTCACGGCGCCGCACGGCGCGGTATGCGACGCCGCCGAGCAGCCCCAGGAACACGATCAGGACGCCGACGCCGATCGCGCCCGTACGCATCGATTGCTGCCAGGACGCGGTAATGAAGGCCTCCGGCAGGGAGACCGCGACATAGAGCGGCTGGCCCGGCACCCGCCAGACCGCGGTAACTCTTTGCAGCCCATCCAGACGGCTGACATGCCGAACCACGCCGTCGCGCTCGACGATCAAGGTGGCGCGCGTTGCCGGGCCGTCGGCGACCGAGCTACCGACGGCGCCCGGCACCGCCGGCACGCGCAGCAGCACCACGGCATCGTCGCGTAGCAGCGTAATGGCGCCGCCCTCGCCCAGGCGAAGCGAACCGAACAGGCGGATGAAGTGGTCGGGATCGAGATCGCCCCCCGCCATGCCGGTCAGGCTGCCGTCCGCCGCGCGCAATGCGCGGACGATGCGCAGCGGCCGGTTATGCTCGGTGCCGAGCTGGGGCGGCCGGTCGAACACGAATTGCCCGCCGGCGCTGCGCCGCACCGCCTGCAGCGTGTCGGAAGCGGCGATCATGGCATCGGGCCGCGGCGCATGCGGCGCGGCGTGCAGGATCCGTCCTTCGGTATCGCCGAGGGCGAGGCTGAGGAGCATCGGCATGGTCGCCCGGATCTGCTCCAGCCGCTGCGGAATGCCGATGCCGGACGCCCTGGCATACTCGTCCAGGTGGTCGTCAAGTTGTGCGCCGAGCGTGACGTCGAGCGTCTGCATGGCTTGCGATGTCTGCACCGCAAGGGCGTGCGCCAGGTTGCCCATGTTGCGCTCGGCGTCGGCGAAGGCCTGCTCGCGCAGCAGGCGCGCCATGCCGAAGCCCATGGCGCTCACCGCGAGAACCGCCGCGGCGCCGAGCGCAAGGGCAAACAAACTGGCCCGTCCCGGCGCCGGAAGGCGTCTGGATCCCGCCGGCATCCGCCGGTTGCCGTCTGCCCTGGCGTGCATCGCCATCCCCGTTCGACCCGCGATACTAGGCCGCCGCCGCGGAATCGCCAGACGTCGCCGTCATCGGGGATTTACCAAATGTTGCGAATCCGCGCGCTAATACGCGCCTGAATCCGGGGACGGCATGCGCTCGACGACGCGACCGACATCGAAGAAGAAGCCCTTGCTGACGCGAGGCTTTCTTGCCCCGCTCCTCGCGGCGGCGGTGGCCCTGTCTGGCCTGGCGGTGTTTCTCCGGCTGCTCCGTCCCGATCTCGCCCTGCTGAACGATCCGATCGTGGTCGGCGGCGCCGCAACGGCGCTGCTGCTCGCCGCCGCGGCGGCCTTCGTGCTGGCGCGGCCCGCGCCGGGGGACCGGCAGGCACTGGACGACGCGCTCGCGCGCGCCGAGACGAGCGAGGCGGCGCTGGCGCATGCCGCCGACCTCGTGACTCACGTGCTCGATGCGGTGGAGGCGCCCGTCTTCATCAAGGATCGCGACCGCCGCTTCGTGCTGGTGAACAAGGCCTTCTGCGATTATGTCGGCCGCCCGCGCGAGGAGTTGCGCGGCCAGCGCCGTGACGACCTGTTCCTGGCCGACGGCGCAGCGCCCGGGCAGGAGATCGTCACCGGCCGCGACGGCACGCAGCATGCCGTGCTGGCCGAGAATGCGATCTTCGCCGGCGATGACGTGGTGGTCGGCCTGGTCACCGACATCACCGACCGCCGGCGCGGCGAAGACGCGCTGCAGCTCGCCGCCTCCGTGTTCGAGCACAGCGCGGAAGGCATCATGGTCACCGATGCGGCCAACCGCATCGTGCGGGTCAACCGCGCCTTCTGCGAGATCAGCGGCTATACGGCGGAAGAGCTGATCGGCCGCGGCCCGTCGATGCTGGCATCGGGCCAGCACGGGCCCGACTTCTATGGCGCCCTGTGGCGCCGGCTGGCGGAGGAGGGCCACTGGGAAGGCGAGGTGATCAATCGCCGCAAGGGCGGTGCCGCCGCCGCCGAGTGGCTGAGCATATCGGCGGTGGGCGACGACCGGGGCCGCGCCCATCGCTATGTCGCCATCTATGGCGAGATCACCGAGCGCAAGGCCGGCGAGGTGCGCACGCGCTATCTGGCCCAGCACGATGTTCTGACCGGCCTCGTCAACCGCAACCTGCTCGGCGACCGCCTGAACGGCGCCGTTCTGCAGGCACAGCGCGGCGGCCGGCGGGTCGCGCTGCTGACCATCGATCTCGACCGCTTCCGGCCGATCAACGACCGGCTCGGCCATCTCGCCGGCGATCACCTGCTGCGCGCGGTGGGGCGGCGTCTCGTCGGCGCGGTGCGCCGCATCGACACTGTCGCCCGCCTTGGCGGCGACCGCTTCGGCATCGTCCTGCTCGGCATCCATGGCGCCGCCGATGCGGCGCTGGTGGCCGACCGGCTGATCGGGCGCCTGGAGGCACCGTTCGAGCTGGACGGCCAGGCGGTGCAGCTCAGTGCCAGCGTCGGCATCACCCTGGATGACGAGAGCGGCAACGATGTCGAGGCGCTGCTGGCGGCTTCCGAAGCCGCCATGCGACGCGCCAAGCAGGCCGGCGGGATGGTCTATGCCTTCTCGGCCGCGAAATCCCCGGCCCTGGCGGAAGCGCCGGCCGCCTGAACCTTGCGTCTCACCGCGGCGACCAGCCGGGCGGCGCCATCTCGAAACGGTCGAACTCGAATCCCGGCGCCACCGTGCAGCCGACCAGCGCCCATTCGCCGATCGGCTCGGCCGCCTGCCAGGCGCCGGCCGGCACGACCGCCTGCGGCCGCTCGCCGGCGGCAAGGTCGGGGCCGAGCATCAGGGTGGCGACCGGCCGCTCCGGTTCGGCCACGTAAAGCGCCAGCGCGCCGCCGGCATAGTGATGCCACACCTCGGCCGCATCGACGCGGTGCCAGTGCGAGCGCTCGCCCCGGTGCAGCAGGTAGTAGATCGCCGTCGAATGCGCCCGGCGGCCGCGGCCGGCGGCATCGCGGAACGTCTCGCGGTAATGGCCGCCTTCGGGATGCGGCTCGAGCTGCAGCAGGCGGATGACGTCGCCGGGCGTAAGGCCTGGCGGGCTCACGCCGGGATGGTCGACTGATAGGACGGCCGCCTGGCGAATTCCTCGTGCCACTTGGCGAGCTTCGGCCGGCCCTGACGCCATTCGTCGCCGGGGAAACGGAAGTCGAGATAGCCGAGCGCCACGGCGGTGGCGATGGTGCCGATATTGACGCCGGCAAGCTGATCCGCCGTGCTCTCCCAGGCATCGCAGATCTGGCGGATCATCCGTTCGCGGCTGGCGAGGAATTCCTTCGACTGCCGCTCCGGCGCGCGCAAGGTCTCCTGGCGGCGCGGCACGGCGGCGTCGCACAGGCCGTCGGCCAGCGCCTGCAGCTTGAGCACGCGGAAGCGGGCCAGGCCCGAGGCGGGGAACAGCTTGTTGCCGCCGATCGAGTCCAGGTATTCGCAGATCACCCGGCTGTCGAACAGCACCAGGCCGTCATCCAGCTCCAGCGCCGGGATGCGGTGAATCGGATTGACCTTGCCATAGGCCTCCTCGGTCTGCGGCGAGGTGAGCCGGAGCTCGATCTTCGGCAGCAGGCCGAGCTCGTTGGCGCAGATGACGACCTTGCGGGCATAAGGCGATGCCGGCGACTGGTAGAGCTTCAACGTATCCTCCCCGATGCGATGTTCAGAACTTGTCCTTGCGCCGCCGCGTCTCGCCGAACACGGCCACGAGGTCGTTGGCGGGCAGGCCGAGCGTCTTCTGCAGCAGCGGCGAATCCGGCCGGAGGAACGGATTGGTCGCCTTCTCCTCGCCCAAGGTCGAGGGCACGGTCGGCTCGCCGCGGGCGCGCATCTCGTTGATCTTCGCCGCGCGGGCCGCCAGCGCCGCATTGTCCGGCTCCACCGTCACGGCGAAGCGCGCGTTCGACTGCGTGTATTCATGCGCGCAATAGACGCGCGTCGCATCGGGCAGGCGTCGCAGCTTGGCGAGCGAGGACCACATCTGCTCCATCGTGCCCTCGAACACCCGGCCGCAGCCGAGCGCGAACAAGGTGTCGCCGCAGAACAGCGCGTTGTCGTCGGCGAACCAGTAGGCGATATGACCGCTGGTGTGGCCCGGCACGTCGAAGACCTGTGCCTTGGCCTCGCCGAACATGTAGCTGTCGCCGTCGCCGACCTCGATCTCGATGCCGGGGATGCGGGCGCGATCGGCGCGCGGGCCGACGATCACGCAGCCGGTCGCCTGCTTGATCGTCAGGTTGCCGCCGACATGGTCGGCGTGGTGATGCGTGTTCAGGATATGGGTGATTTTCCAGCCGCGCGCCTTCGCCGCCTCCAGCGGCGCATCCGCCACCGCCGGATCGACCACCGCGACCGCGCCGCTCGCGCTCTCGCGCACGAGCCAGACGTAGTTGTCCTGCAGGACAGGAAGCCGAACGATTTCGAGTGCCATGAAGGAAGAATAGCAGCCGGCCGATCCGGTTGCAGCCTTCGATCACATGAGAGTGTTGGCTAGATTCCTGCATCGATTCGGCAAGCGACACGGATAGGGCGGTCACGATGCGCAAGATCTACCTGGCGGGGCCCGACATCTTCCTGCCCAACGGGCGGGAGATCGGCGATCTGAAGATCCGGCTCTGCGCCGAGTTCGGCTTCGAGGGGCTGTATCCGCTCGACAACGGCGCCGATCTGACCGACGCGCTCGACATCTTCAAGGGCGATGTCGCCCTGATGCGCTGGGCCGATATCGGCCTGTTCAACCTGACGCCGTTCCGCGGGCCGAGCGCCGATGCCGGCACCGTGTTCGAGCTCGGCTTCATGTACGCGCTGGGCAAGCAGGTCGCCGGCTATTCCGCCGTGCCGGGCCCGTATCACCTGCGGGTCGAAAGCCCGGATGGCGGCAGGCACGACCGCGACGGGCTGGAGATCGAGGATTTCGGCCGCTTCGACAACCTGATGATCGCCGACGCGATCGCGTCGACCGGCGGCGCCTTCATTGCCGACGACGAGCAGGGCAGGGCGACGCTCGCCGCGCTCGGTGCCTTCCGCCGCGCTTTGCAGTCGCTCGCCGCTATTTGAATACGACGGTCTTGCGGCCGTTGATGAAAATGCGGCGCTCCACATGCCAGGTGACGGCGCGGGCCAGCACCACGCTTTCGATATCGCGCCCGGCCGCGGCGAGCGCCTCCGGCCCCATGGTGTGATCGACGCGGGCGGTCTCCTGCTCGATGATCGGGCCTTCGTCCAGGTCGCCGGTGACGTAATGCGCCGTCGCGCCGATCAGCTTGACGCCGCGCTTATGCGCCTGCTGGTACGGCAGCGCGCCCTTGAAGCTCGGCAGGAAGGAATGGTGGATATTGATCGCCCGTCCGGTCAGGCCGCGCGCGAGCTCGGGCGACAGGATCTGCATGTAGCGGGCGAGCACCACGAGGTCGATCCGTTCGCTCTCGATCAGGGCGGTGAGCCTGGCTTCCGCCGCCCCTTTGGTCGCGGCGCTCACCGGGATGTGGTGATAGGGGATGCCCTGCGCCTCGGCGCGCTTCGCCCAGTCGGGGTGATTGGCGACGATGGCCGGGATCTCGATTCGTAGCGCGCCGGTATCCCACCGGTACAGCAGGTCGTTCAGGCAGTGGCCGAACTTCGACACCATGACGAGGACGCGCGGCCGCTCGGCCAGATCATGCATCTGCCATTCCATGGCGAAACGCGCCGCGACGCTTGCGAAGTCGCGCCGCACCGTGCCGACTTCGCGGCCGCCGCGCACATCCTCGAAGGCAACGCGCATGAAGAAGAGACCCGTCTCCGCGTCGCCGAACTGCGCCGATTCCCGAATGTTGAAACCGTTATCGGCCAGGAAAGTCGCTACGCCGGCGACGATGCCGGGGCGGTCCTTGCAGGCCAGCGTGAGGACCAGGCTCATGCCGCGCTCGCCAGCGCCGCGCCGAAGCGATCCGGCGTCAGCTCGTCGATCGCGACGGCCGGCGCGCGGGCTTGCACGAGATCGGCGACCAGCTCGCCGGTGACGACAGAGAGGCAGATGCCGTCGCCTTCGTGCCCGGTGGCCACGATCAGGTTCGGCACCCGCGCCGACCGGCCGATCACCGGCTTCTTGTCCGGCATATAGGGGCGCAGGCCGGCGAAAGTGCGCAGCACCGGCACCTTGGCGAGGGCCGGCAGGCGCCGGACCGCCTCGGTCACGATGGCGCGGATGCCCTCCGCCGTCACGCGCCGGTCGAACCCGGCGAAGCTGCGCGTCGAGCCCAGGATGTATTGGCCGAGCGCGTTCGGCTCCAGGCAGAAGCCGTGGCCCAGCCGCATCAACGGATCGTCGGAGCTTTCGGCGGCTTCGGGATTGGCCTTGGCGACGATATAGGTCGCCGACATCAGGTAATGCCGCGCCAGGCCCGGCGCGCGCGCCGTCACCACCAACTCGCCGCGCCGCGGCACGATCGGGATCTCGAGGCCGAGCCTGGCGGCGACCTCGCCGCTCCACACCCCGCCCGCCAGCACGAACTGTTCCGCGACGACGCGGCATTTCGCCGTCTCGACCGCGCGGAGGCGGTCGCCATCGCGCTCGAACCCCGTCACCGGCGCGTCCCACAGCGCGACGGCGCCGCGCTCGATCGCGCGCTCCACCATGCCGATGGTCATCAGATAGGGGTTGACGATCGCCTCGGCCGGGCAGTGAAAGGCGCCGTGCAGCGCCGGCGACAGGCGCGGCTCGCGCGCCAGCATCGCCGCGCGGTCGAGAAAGCGCATGTCGAAGCCGAAATCGCGCACGCCGGCGGCGCGCGCCTCGAGCTCGGGCAAGGTCGCGGGATCCTCCACCAGCAACAGGCCGCCGGCCGTGCGGTACTCGACGTCGCGGGCGAGATCGGCGACCACTTCCGGATAGAGCCGCTTGGAGCGCGCCGCCAGCGCCATCACCACGCCCGGCTTCTTCGACGAGATCGAGACATAGCCGTCGCAGGCGCCGGAGGTGCCGGCCGCCGGCTGGCGCGCGTCGACCACCGCGACCTTCAGGCCACGGCGCGTCAACCACCAGGCGCAGGCGGCCCCGATGATGCCGCCGCCGATGATGGCGATATCGACCCTCGTCTCCTGCATTGCCCCGTTCTCCACGGCGCTTAGGATCGGTGCCGCAGCGGCAGGGGTCAAGCAGAGCCGGGGATGAACAGCCAGATGGAGCAGGGCCCGCGCTTTCGCCACTTCGTATCGCCGGGCCCATCGGTGTCGGTGACGCTCGATGGGCAGGCGTTGGAGCTGCCGTTCGGCGTCATGCTGGCCGCCGCACTGCTCGACCGCGGCATTGCCACTTTCGGCGTCTCGGTGACGAAAGGGGAGCCGCGCGGTCCTCTCTGCCTGATGGGGACCTGCCTGCAATGCAACGTGCTGGTGGATGGCATACCGATGCGGGCCTGCCGCGTCGCCGTGCGCGACGGCCTCGTCATCGAGCGCCGGCTCGATCCGCTGCCGCCCTCGCCGCGGGAGGTGCCGCGTGGCTGACGCGGCGCGTATCGCGATCATCGGCGCCGGGCCGGCGGGGCTCGCCGCCGCCATCGCGCTGGCCGAGGCCGGCATCGCCTGCACCCTGATCGACGACAACCGCGAGGCGGGCGGCCAGATCTTCCGCGCCGGCGCCGCGCTGCCGCCCGACATTCCCGGCATCGACCGGCGCGGGCGCGAGTTGCGCCGCCGGCTGGCCGCTCTTGCCTCCCGGATCGACCATCGGCGCGGCACCGAAGTGGTGGCGATCGACGCGGAGAGAAAGCTCTGGCTCGCCGGCGAAGACGGCCGCCGCGGCGAGCTGCCGCCGGATGTGGTGATCCTTTGTCCCGGCGCCGTCGAGCTGTTCGCGCCCGTGCCGGGTTGGACTCTGCCGGGCGTGTTCGGCCTGGGCGGATTGCAGGTTCTGCTCAAGGCCGGTGCAGTGCCGGAAGGGCCGGTCGTGCTGGCCGGCGCCGGACCGTTGCTGCGTCTGCTGGCGGCCCAGTTGATCGCCTGCGGTGTCGAGCTGGCGGCGGTGGTCGATGCGTCGCCGCTGCCGGGCCCCGGCGCGGTTGCCGACATGACGCGCGAACCGGCCCTGCTGGCACGCGGCCTGGCGCTGGAAGCCGCCATCGTCAGGGCGCGCGTGCCGCTGCTGCGGCGGCATGCCGTCGTGGCGATCGAAGGCGCCGGCGCGGTCGAGTGTGTCGAGGTGGCGCCGGTCGACAGCGAATGGCGGCTCACCGGGCGCAGCCGGCGGCAGTTCCGCTGCACCGCGCTCGGCCTGGGCTATGGCCTCAGGCCGAATGTGGAGCTCACGCTGCTCGCCGGGGCCGAGCATGCCTTCGATCCGGCGCTCGGCGGCTGGCATGTGCGGCGCAGCCCCGATCTGGAATCGAGTGTGCGCAATATCTTCGTGGCGGGCGATGGCGCCGGCGTGCAGGGGGTGGAGGCGGCGCTGGCCGAGGGCGCCATCGTCGCCTATGCCGCCGCGGTAAGGACTGCGCATCCCAATGCCGCTTCGCTCTATCCCGCGGCGGCGCGGGCGCGCGAACGGCTGGCGCGGCTCGCACGTTTCCGGCGCGGCCTCGCCGCCTGGTCGGCGCCGCGCGCCGGGATCTTCGACGCCGCGCGGCCGGACACCTTCGTCTGCCGCTGCGAGGACGTGACGCGGCGCGAGATCGATGCGGCGCTCGCTGCCGGCTTCGGCGACATGCGCGCGCTGAAGCTGCGTACCCGCGCGGGCATGGGGCTTTGCCAGGGCCGCGTTTGCGCGCCGATCATCCAGCATCTGGCCGCGGCGGCGACCGGCCGCGCACCGGCCGAGGTTCCGCTCCCCACCGCACGTCCGCCGCTTCGGCCCGTCCCGGCCACGGCGCTGGCCGATCTGCCGATGGAGGCCGCGCCGTGAACGACCGCATCGCCCATGGCGGCAAGGCCGTGTACGGCGCGCGGCTCGGCATCCTGATGCTCGAAGCGCGCTTTCCGCGCATTCCCGGCGATATGGGCCATGCCGGCACCTGGCCGTTCCCGGTGCTGTACAAGGTGGTCGGCGGCGCGTCGCCCGACCGCGTGGTGCGCCAGGGCGCGGAAGGGCTGCTGCCGGCCTTCCTCGACGCGGCGGCGGAGCTGGTGCGCATCGGCGCCGACGGCATCACCACCAATTGCGGCTTTCTCAGCCTCTATCAGCGCGAGATCGCCGCGCATGTGGGCGTGCCGGTGGCGACTTCCAGCCTGATGCAGGTGCCGGCGATCCAGGCGCTGCTGCCGCCGGGCCGGCGCGTCGGCGTCCTGACCATCAGCGCCGAGAGCCTGACGTCGCGGCATCTGCAGGCGGTCGGCGTCGATCCCTCGGTGCCGGTGGCCGGCACCGAAGGCGGGCGCGAGTTCACCCGCGCCATCCTCGGCGACGAGCCGACGCTCGATGTCGCGGCGGCCGAAGCGGATCTGCTGGAGGCCGGCGCGCGGCTCATGCGCGACCACGACGGCATCGGCGCCGTGCTGCTCGAATGCACCAACATGGCGCCCTATGCTCGCGCATTGCGCGACCATCTGGGGGTGCCGGTGTTCGATATCGTCAGCTTCATGACCTGGTTCCATGCCGGCCTGGCCCCGCGCGATTTCGGCCCGCCCGGCAGCGCCCCGCGGCCCTGGCGGGAGCGTTGACGATGCCGCGCACCATCCTGATCACCGGCGCGGCCAGCGGCATCGGTGCCGCGCTCGCCCGTCGCCTCGCCGCCCCGGAAACTCGCCTGGTTCTGCATACCGGCAGCCGGCAGGCAGAGATCGATGCAGTTGCGGCCGATGCGCGGGCGCAAGGTGCGGCGGTGGCGACCGGCCTCGGCGCCATGGAAGATCCGGCGACGGCCGCCCGGCTGGTCGAGATCGCGCGGGAACGCTTCGGCGGGCTCGATGCCGTGGTGGCCAATGCCGGTTTCGCTAGGCGCGGCGCGATGGCCGATCTCGACAGCGCGACGCTGGAGACGTCGCTCTCTGTGATGATCGGCGGCCTGCACCGGCTGGCCCGTGCGGCGCTGCCCTTGCTGCGGCAATCTTCCTCGGGCCGCATCGTCGCGGTCAGCTCCTTCGTCGCCCATGTGTTCAAGCTGGGCGGCGACGGCTTCCCGGCCTCGGCGGCGGCGAAGGGCGGCATGGAGGCATTGGCGCGCTCGCTGGCGGCGGAGTTGGCGCCGGCCGGCATCACCGTCAATTGCGTGGTGCCGGGCTTCGTGCGCAAGGACGGCAGCACGGTCTCCAGCCTCACCCCGGAACGCTGGAAGGCCGCAATCGAACGCATTCCGATCGGCCGCCTGGGCGAACCGGCGGAAATCGCCGCGACGATCGCCTTCCTGCTCTCGCCGGAGGCCGCCTACATCACCGGCCAGTCGATCCATGTCGATGGCGGGCTCACGCTTTAACCAGGCCCTCTAGGCCGCCTGCAGGCGCCGGCCGCTCTGCATGATCAGATCGGCGAGCGCCGCCGCCGGCGGATCGAGCCGGCGCTGGCGGCTCGCGATCACGAACTCGATCTCGCCCGGATCGGGCAGCTTCAGGCTCGCGCGCGCCTTGACCAGCCCGGCCGGGACCATGCTTTCCGGCTGCACCATGAAGCCGAAGCCGGCGAGTGCGGCGGCATGCAGGCCGGCGAGGCTGCCGCAGGTGCAGACGATGCGCCAGGGCAGGCGCGCGCGGTCCAGCGCCTCGATCGCCATGGCGCGGCTGATGCTGGGCGGCGGGAAGGCGGCGAGCGGAACTGGCTCGCCTCGCTCGACGCGCATATCCTCGCGGGCGACCCAGACCATGCGCTCGCGCCAGACCGGCCGGCCGCGATCGCCGCCGACCCGGCGCTTGGCCAGTACAAGGTCGAGCGTGCCCGCCTCGAGCTGCTGGTAAAGGATGCCGCTCAGCGCGACCGTCAGCTCCAGCTCGACAGAGGGATGCAGGCGGTTGAATTCCCGCAGCAGGGCGGGCAGGCCGCTCCGCACGAAATCCTCCGACGCGCCGAACCGTACCTTGCCGGACAGCTCGGAGCCTTCGAAATAGCGCCAGGCCCGCTCGCTCGCCTCCAGCACGCCGCGGGCGAGCTCCACCATCGCCTCGCCATCCGCCGTCGGGGTGACGCTGTGCGTGTCGCGCACGAACAGGCGGCGGCCCGACTGCTCCTCCAGCTTGCGGATGTGCTGGCTGACCGTCGGCTGGCCAAGGCCGAGCCGGCGCGCCGCCTCGGAAAAGCTGCGGGTGCGGACGACGGTGGAAAAGGTCCTGAGCAGGGTTGGGTCGAACACGGCACTCGCCTATTACGAAATCGAATAACAAATATAGTACTTATTGGGCTTCCACGATGCGCCGCCAAGGGCGCATTTTGGCGCCATGCGATTTCCCCGGCCCGACAAGTTCTCGCTCTCGCTGATCGCCGCGGCGCTGATCGGCTCCGCCCTGCCGGCTTCGGGCTGGCCGAAGGACGTGCTCTCGGTGGTGACGCAGATCGGCGTCGGGCTGGTCTTCTTCCTGCACGGCGCCAACCTTTCGCGCGAGGCGGTCCTGGCCGGCCTGACGCGCTGGAAGCTGCATCTCCTCATTCTCGCCGTGACCTTCGTTGCCTTTCCCCTGGCGGGGCTCGGCATCGGCCTGCTGGCACCGGCCGTGATCACGCCGGCGCTCGCCGCCGGCGTGCTGTTCCTCTGCTGCGTCCCCTCGACGGTGCAGGCCTCGGTCGCGCTGACCGGGATGGCCGGCGGCAACGTGCCGGCGGCGGTGTGCAGTGCCTCGGCCTCCAACCTGATCGGCGTCGTGCTGACCCCGGCGCTGATCGCGGCTCTGATGCAGGCGCAGGGCTTTGCGCTCAATCTCGACATCGTGCGCGGCATCGTGCTGCAGCTGTTGCTGCCCTTCCTCGCCGGCCAGGTGCTGCGGCCGCGGATCGGCAGCTTCATCGCGCGCCACAAGAAGATGCTTCAGTTCACCGATCGCGGCTCGATCCTGCTGATCGTCTACGGCGCCTTCGGCGCGGCCATGCTGCAGGGCCTGTGGCGGCAGGTTTCGCCGATCGACCTGGCGGTCCTGTTCGCGGTCGTCGCCGTTCTGCTGGCCTCGGTCCTCGCCGGCGCGCGCTTCGCGGCACGCGCTTTCGGTTTCGACCGGGCGGACATGATCACCGCGACCTTCTGCGGCTCGACCAAAAGCCTCGCCACCGGCGTGCCGCTCGCCAACATCCTGTTCGCCGGCCAGGGCATCGGCATGATCGTGCTGCCGCTGATGCTGTACCACCAGCTTCAGCTGATCACCTGCTCCTATGTGGCGCAGCGCTATGCACAGGCCCGCGAAGCCCGGTCGCTGCCCGCCGCCGCCTGAGCCTCAGGCGCCCTGGAACCACGCCTCCGTCGCATCGTCGGCCGGGAAGAAGGTCTCGATGCGCAGGTCCTGCATGGTGACGTCGAGCGGCGTGCCGAGCGTCGCGATGGTGGAGAACAGCGAGAGCCGGATGCCGTCCTTCACAATGTTCATCGTCAGCACCGGCGGCAGGGTGCCGTCGTGCTTCGGCGTGTTGGCGAGCTTGGGCAGGCCGGGGAAGGCGAGCAGGCGGTCCATCTCGGCCATCGCCTCCGGCGTGCCCTCGATCACCGCCTCGGCCTGGGCGCGACGCAAGGTCCAGGTTGCCACCTCGTCCCAGTTCTCGATGATCTGGCGCATGCCCTGGGGCGCCAGCAGCGCGTCCTGCAGGTTGGTGCCGGGCGGCGGTTCGCCCCCGGCGATGAGGGTGAACAGCTTGACCGCGCCGGCATTGCCGCGCGTGTAGCGCCAGCGCCGGTCGATGATCAGCGCCGGATAGGGCTCCTGCTTGGCCAGCATCAGGCTCACCGCGCGGTCGATGGCGGTCAGTTCCGGCGTGCCGAGCGCGCGTTCGCGGAAGGCCGGCGCGAAGCCGGCGGCGAGCAGCAGGGCGTTCTGATGGCGTAGCGGCACGTCGAGCACTCCTGCCAAAGCGAGGACCATGCCGCGGCTCGGCCGGGCGCGGCCGGTTTCGAGGAAGCTCAGATGGCGCTGCGAGGTGCCGCAGCGCAGCGCGAGGTCGAGCTGGGAGAGGCCGCGGCGCATCCGCCAGGAGCGGAGCTCGGCGCCGAAGCCTCTGGTGGTTTCGCTGGCCGTGGTGATCTGCATGGCATGGAGATTGGCATGGTTCCGGAGCGCCTGCGATTACCACCCCGGTAATTGAGGGCGAGCGCCCTTGGCCCGAGCCTTGCCCCCGTCGATGAACAATCGAAACGGAGGTTCCGCCATGTCTACATCCGCATCCGCCGCCTTCCAGCCCTTGCGCCGCGCCTTCGCGGTCAACGCGGTGTTCTCCATCCTTGCCGGCCTGGTCATGCTGGCCGGCGCGAACCCGCTCGCCGCGGCGCTGCTCGACCTGCCGCAAGGCGTCCTCGGACTCTCCGCGCCCGTTCTGTTCGCTGTCGTCGGCGCCGGCACCGCGGCCTTCGGCGTGCTGGTCGCCGTCGAGGCGCGGCGGGAGGCGCCGCGGCTGTTCGGCGCCAGACTGATCCTGGCACTGGATGCCGCCTGGGTGATCGGCTCGCTGGTGCTGCTCGCGGCGGCGCCGCAGGCCTTCACCCTCTGGGGCCGGCTGATCGTCGCGGATATTGCCGCCGTGGTGGCGCTGATCGCGCTGGCCGAGGCCGCCGGCCTCGGCGCGCTTCGTCGTGCGCGGGCGCTCGCGGCCGCTTGAGCGAAACGGGCATCCCGCCGTCCGTTCGGGCGGCGGGATGCTTTCCGCCGATCTAAATGCCGGCGCGCTGCGGCGTCATGCGGTCCAGCGCCGCGAACTGCCGGCGCGCCAGGGCCACAAGCTCGCCGTCCGAGGGATGGTCGACCGTTTCCACACCGGCGACCTGCTTGGCCAGCGCGGGATGATGGCTGTCGATCTCTTCCTTCAGATGCGTCTTGGCGTCGGCAGGCCCGGTGATCAGCACCGCGCCGGCGCCGGCCAGTGCCTTGGCCACCTCGGCATAGAAAGCCTTGTCCTCCGGATTGCGCCGGCCGCTTTGCGCGCCGCCCTTGTGGTGCAGGCGGCGATCGGCGTGCTCGGCGCGAACCGTCTGCCGGTCGGCATCGTGCTCGTCGAAGGAAACGATGTGGGCTTCGCGATGGTCGATCCAGACGACGCAGTGGAAATGCTTCATGACCAGGTTCCTCAGGCTCCCGCGGGCCGGCGAATTCAGCCGTGGCGCCACTAGGCCAGTTCGGCGGCGGGTCCTCCTTGATCGGCATCAATGAAATCCGGCCGGTCGCGACGATCCTGGCGCCGATCCCCCAGGGAGCGCGCCGATGCCCAGCAAGAAGCCCGTGATGAAGCCGATCGCCGACAAGGCGGAGGTCTCCGTCGATTTCCCCGACAAGCTCTATTTCGGCGAGTTCGGCCGTCTCAGCCGCTTCGAAGCGCATGCGGAGCCGGACAGGATGACGATCAAGCTGCTGCGCCTGGGCGACGAGCGGCGCGAAGTGATGCTGCATCTGCATCACTTTCTCTTCGCCGGCATCCTGGACGATATCGCCGCGTCGCTGGAATCCGGGGCCACGGTTGATGCGGCCCATGCCGGCGCCGTTCGGGACGCGGCGGCGCGGCTGATGCGGGCCTTGCCCGCAGCCCCGCGGGGCACCGGGAAGTCGTAGCCAAAAAGAAGAACGGCCCCGTTGCCGGAGCCGTTCCTCGTCTCATCCCCGCCGCCCGGTGAAGCCGGGCGGTGCACAATGTCCCGCGCTCAGGCCGACTTGCGGCGGCGCAGCGCGCCCATGCCCAGCAGGCCGAGGCCGAACAGCGCCAGCGAGGCCGGCTCGGAAACTTCGCGCACTTCCGCGTCGAAGCTGGTGAGCTGGCCCGGCTCGCTATGGGTGATCGTGACCACCTGCTTGATAGTGTAGGGGCCGGCCAGAATCTCCTCGGCGAGCAGCTCGCTCACGCTGCCGGCATAGGGCGACGTGTCGAAATCCAGCGAGCTGACGAGAACGTCGCCGCTGCCGGTGTTGATGTACACGTCGTACTCGATGCCCTCGCCCGAGGTCGTGCCGCCGATCGTCGCCAGCAGCGAGGCCAGCGGGACCAGGTCGGTGAAGGTCTCCTCGGCGGTGATCGTCAGG
Organism: Desertibaculum subflavum; assembly: GCA_003576705.1. Classification (GTDB taxonomy): domain Bacteria; phylum Pseudomonadota; class Alphaproteobacteria; order Ferrovibrionales; family Ferrovibrionaceae; genus Desertibaculum; species Desertibaculum subflavum. Next base: position 31,228 of record QOZS01000027.1, on the reverse strand, counting down.
GTGCCCACGCCCAGATTGACGGAGTTCAGATCCATCAGCACCGGCAGCGCGGTGAGGGGGTAGGAGATCGTGGTCGAGACGTTGACGCTGAAGGTGCCGATAGCGCCGGCCCACGAGATCGCATTCGCACCGGCGATCAGGTCGCTTGCGTCGCCGTCCGCGATGGTCACCGAGCTGGCGCCCTGTTCGAGGGTGAGCGTCAAGGCGTTCGCGCTCATCGACATCAGGGCCAGCGCGCCGCCGACACCCATTCCAATCCACTTGTTCATAGTTCCATCTCCAGGTTCCGCCCGGGAACTCGTCCCAGCCACGCCGATGGAGAGCAATGGCTGTGCCAAACACAGGAATCCCAGGGATTCCGCGGGTTAACTAATTGACTTTTATTAAGATTTCCGAGCGCCTGTAAGGAAATCTGACAGGGAGGCTGGCCAATCTATTAATTCGTCTTCTTGGCCGGTTGTTTACCATTACTTGCCGCAGCTGGCCTTGCAGCCGTCGAGCGTCCCTGCTGGCAGCTGCGGTGCAGTGCCGCCGCTTCCGGTTCGCCCTGCAGCCAGTGCAGATTGGTGGAGGTTACCACGCGGATCGTCTCGGCATCGGTCGGCAGGTTCGGCTGCGAGCGATCCGGCGTGCGGTGCACCACCGTGATGGCGCGATCGAGAATGCGCATTTCCATCCGCTCGCCGCCGGCGAATTCGCGGCTGGCGCAGATCGGGCCCAGCGCCTTGTCGAAACCGGCGACGCGCCGGTATTCCGGATGCGGATCGGCCCGGCCGCCATTGAGGTCCACCTGGTACTTGGCGAACTTGCTCTCGGCGCGCTCGATCCGGCCATAGGGGAAGTAGACTTGCAGGCCGGAATCCAGTTGGGCGTATTCGCCAATCTTGCCGTCGACGATGGGAAGGCCATGGATACGGTGCGCCGGGATGCGCGAGGCATCGTCGAGCAGCCGCAGCTGCTGCTGGTCGCCGCGGCTGGCGGCACGCTCCGATTCGAAGGGAATCAGCGGACCGCGGCCCTGCGCCCAGCTCTGGGTCGCAGCCGTAGCGAGCAACAGCAGCGCCGCGGCGCCGGCGCGCACAGGGATCCCCGTCATCCGCCCTACTCCTCAAATCGAATTAACGATTCGGCCGTTGACCATAAGTGAGGCAGCAATTTGGCTCAACTGTCCACATGCCATAGGCCGCTGACCCGTGGTTTGCTTGGCCGGTGGGCCGTCAGTATGGTACGCGCCCGCTTAACGAAGCCCTTTCGCGCCAGCTGCCGCCGAGGCCGGTTTTGACCGACATTTTCCAGGAAGTCGACGAGGAAATCCGGCGCGACCGGATGATGGTGCTGTGGCGCCGCTACGGTGCCTACATCGTCGCGATTGCAGTGCTGCTGATTGGCGCGGTGGCGGCTTACGAGGGCTGGCAGGCCTGGCAGCGCCGTCAGGCGGCGGCCGATGCCGCGAGCTTTGCCGCCGCCGAGCGCCTGGCGCGCGACAGCAAGCCGGCCGAAGCGGCCGCCGCCTTCCAGAAGCTGGCTGCCGAAGGCACGGTCGGCTATCGGGCCCTGGCCGGGCTGCGCGCTGCCGGCTCCTATGCCGAGGCGGGCGATCAGGCGCAGGCCGTCGCCCTGTATGAGCGGCTGGCCGGCGATTCCAGCGTGCCGGCCCGCTATCGCGAGCTGGCGAGCCTGATGGCCGCCTATCAGCGCATGGACGAAGCCGATCCGGCGGAGCTGCGTCGCCGGCTCGAGCCGCTGGCGGCGGATGGGCCCTGGCGCCACGTTGCCCGGGAGCTGCTGGCGCTGGCCGTGCTGCGCAGCGGCGATCGGGCTGGAGCGGAGAAGGCGCTGACCGAAGTGGCCGACGATCCAGCGGCGCCAGCCGGATCTCGCGCCCGTGCGGCCGAGCTTCTGGCCGCGCTCAAGGCCGGGCAATGACGCGCCGTCTGCGCGCGGCGGTGGCGCTGCTGGCGGCGGTCTCGGTCGCGGGCTGCGAGACGCTGGGCAGCCTGTTCGATTTCGACAAGCCGAAGGAGCGGCTGCAGGGCGAGCGCATCTCGGTGATGTCACTGGAAAGCTCGCTCGAGCCGGATCCGCGGCTGGCCGATCTGCAGGTGCGCCTGCCACGGCCCTACGAGAACGAGGAGTGGCCGCAAGTGGGCGGCTATCCGGGCCATGCCATGCACCACCTGGCGCTGGCGGAGCAGCCGCGCGTCGTGTGGCGCGCCGATATCGGCAGCGGCTCCGATCGCGACCAGCGCATCCCGGGCCAGCCGGTGGCGGGCGGCGGGCGGATCTATGCGATGGATGCCCGAAGCCGCGTCTCGGCCTACGACATGGCGTCCGGCAACCGCGTCTGGGGCGTCAACCTGACGCCGAAGGAAGAGGATTCCGGGGCCATCGGCGGCGGCATCGCCTTCGACCGCGGCCGGCTGTTCGCCGCCACCGCCTATGGCGAGGTGATCGCGCTCGACGCCGCCACCGGCAAGCCGCTGTGGCAGCAGAAGATGAACGCGCCGGCGCGCGTGCCGCCCACGGTCGACGGCAATCTCGTCTTCGTCGTCGGCCACGACAATCAGATCAGCGCGCTGGACGGCGACAGCGGGCGCACGGTCTGGTCCTACACCTCGGTGGCCGAGGGTGCCGGCATCGTCGGCGCCGGCAATCCGGCGGTCGAAGGCGGCGTGGTGGTGGCGCCGTTCTCGTCCGGCGACCTGGTGGCGCTGCGCGAGGATTCCGGCCGCGTCGCCTGGACCGATTCGCTGATCCGCGCGCAGCGGATCAGCTCGATCGCCACCATCAACGACATCGCCGGCTCGCCGGTGATCGATCGCGGCCGGGTCTACGCGATCAGCCATTCCGGCCGCATGGTGGCGCACGACCTGCGCAGCGGCGACCGCATCTGGGAACAGACGATCGGCGGCGTGCAGCCGCCCTGGGTCGCCGGCGACTTCCTGTTCGTCATCACGCTCGATGCCGATCTGGTCTGCCTGTCGCGGCGCGACGGACGCATCCGCTGGGTCCGCCCGCTGGAGCGCTGGGAGCGCCCGAAGGATCGCAAGGACCCGATCGTCTGGTACGGGCCGATCCTGGCGAGCGACCGGCTGGTCGTCGTCTCCAATCGCGGCCGCGCGCTGTCGGTCTCGCCCTATTCGGGCGAGATTCTGGGCGCGGTCGAGCTGCCGACCGGTGCCTCGCGCGCGCCGATCGTGGCCGGCGGCATGCTGTTCATCCTGACCGATGGCGCGAGCATCGTGGCGATGAAGTGACGCTGACGGTCGCCATCATCGGCCGACCCAATGTCGGCAAGTCCACGCTGTTCAATCGTCTGGTCGGTGGCCGCCGCGCCATCGTCGACGACACGCCCGGGGTGACGCGCGACTGGCAGGAAGCGGAAGCCAGCATCGGTCCGCTCCACTTCACGGCGATCGACACCGCAGGTCTCGAAGAGGCTGCGGCCGGCACGCTCGAGCGGCGCATGCGCGAGAGCACCGAGGCGGTGCTGCGTCGCGCCGATGTCGCGCTGTTCCTGATCGATGCGCGCACCGGGGTGACGCCGCTCGACCGCCACTTCGCCGACCTGCTGCGCCGCAGCGGCAAGCCGATCGTGCTGGTGGCCAACAAGTGCGAAGGCAAGGTGGCGAGCGCGAACCTGGCCGAGGCCTATGCGCTCGGCCTCGGCGAGCCGCTCGCGTTGTCGGCGGAGCACGGCGAAGGGCTCAGCGATCTGTACGACGCGCTCGCCGGCCATGCCGGCGCGGAGGCTGCGGTCGATGCGGAGGACGGCGACCGCGCGCCGCAAGGTCCGCTCAAGCTCGCCATCGTCGGCCGGCCGAATGTCGGCAAGTCGACTCTGGTCAACCGGCTGATCGGCAAGGAGCGGCTGCTCGTCGGTCCGGAGGCGGGCATCACCCGCGACGCGATCACGGTCGACTGGACCTGGGAGGGTCGCGCGATCAGGCTGGTCGACACTGCCGGCATGCGGCGCAAGTCACGCGTCGAGGCGAAGCTCGAGAAGCTCGCCGTCGCCGATACGCTGAGCACGATCCGCCTGGCCGAAGTGGTGGTCCTGATGCTCGACGGCACGCTCGGGCTGGAGAAGCAGGATCTGACCATCGCCGACCTGGTGGTGCAGGAAGGGCGCGCGCTCGTCATCGGCGTCAACAAATGGGACCTGGTCGAGGACCGCGCCAAGGCGTTGCGCGCCATCGAAGATCGCCTGGAGGCCGGGCTTGCGCAGGTGCGCGGCGTGCCCGTCGTCACCTTCTCCGCCGCCACCGGCCGGCATGTCGATCGATTGATGCCGGCGGTCGCGGCGCAGGTCGAGCGCTGGAACCGCCGCGTCAGGACGTCGGAGCTCAATCGCTGGCTCGAAGGAGCGCTCGAACGGCATCCGCCGCCGGCGGTGCGCGGCCGCCGGCTGAAGCTGCGCTACGCGACGCAGGTCTCGGCCCGGCCGCCGACCGTGGCACTGTTCTGCTCGCGCCCGATGTCGCTGCCCGAGGACTACATCCGCTATCTCGCCAACGGCTTTCGCGAGAGCTTCGACCTGGCCGGCGTGCCGATCCGCTTCGTCGTGCGCAAGCCCGACAATCCCTACCAGGACAACGAATGACCGGCGCACCCGCGATGGACGACAGGTTGCGCCGGGCGGTGGTCGCCAACCTGGCCGCCTTCGAGGTGCGCAGGCACCCGGTCGAAGGCCGTAAGCACGCGGCGGTCGCTGTAGCGATCGTCGCGGACGAGCACGGCGCGCCCTCGGTCATCATCACCAAGCGGACGCCGCGGCTGACCGCGCATGCCGGCCAATGGGCGCTGCCGGGCGGTCGCATCGATCCGGGCGAGACGGTGGAGCAGGCCGCGCTGCGCGAACTGCACGAGGAGGTCGGCCTCAGGCTCGATGCGGCCGATGTGCTTGGCCGCCTCGACGACTATCCGACCCGCTCCGGCTATGTCATCACGCCGGTGGTGGTATGGGCCGGCGGCACGGTCGAGCTCACGCCGAACGATGCCGAGGTCCACATCATCCACCGGGTCTCGTTCGCCGAGCTCGACCGCCCGGGCTCGCCCGAATTCGTGCGCATCCCGGAAAGCGACCGGCCGGTCGTGCGTCTCTTGATCTACGAGCACAAGATCCACGCGCCGACCGCCGCCGTCGTCTATCAGTTCCGCGAGGTCGCGGTGAAGGGCAATGCGACCCGGGTCGACCATCTGGAGCAGCCGGTTTTCGCCTGGCGCTGAGGCGTCAGCGCAGGCGGATCTGCGGGTCGTGGCCGCGTCGCGGCTCGACCTCGCCGATGATCGACGCGTCGCCGCCGATGGCGGCGCGCGCGGCCTCGGCCCGGCCGGGCGAGACCGCGAACAGCAGGCCGCCGGCGGTCTGCGGGTCGAACAGAAGGTCGCGCCGGACGCTGTTCAGCCCGGCCTGGCCCGCGACGAAACCTTCGGCGGCGGCCCGGTTGCCCGGCGCCGCCGTGCTCTCGATGCCGGCTGCAAGCGCGGCAAGCGCGGCGTCGTAGGCGGGCAGCGCCGCCAGATCGATTGCGGCATCGGCGCCGCTCGCGCGCAGCATCTCCAGCAAATGCCCGGCGAGGCCGAACCCGGTCACGTCGGTCGCCGCGATCGCTCCCTGCGCAGCCGCGGCCCGCGCCGCCGGGCCGAGCGATTGCTGCATGCCCTGCAGCACCGCGTCCATGTCCGGGCCACTGGCACGCTGGCGCATGGCAGCGGCGAAGCTTGCGCCGGTGCCGAGCGGCTTGCTCAGGATCAGGCGGTCGCCGGGCCTGAGCCCGGCCTTGCGCATCAGCTTGGCCGGATCGACGGCGCCGATCGCGGTGAGACCGAAGGCCAGCATGGCGCCTTCGCCGCTATGGCCGCCGGCGAGCGCCGCGCCGTCCGCCTCGATCGCCGAGCGCGCGCCGGCGATCAGGGCGGCAAGGTCGCGCGCCTGCAGGCGCGGATGCAGATAGGGCAGCACGGCGGTGGCGAGCGCCGCGACCGGCCGCGCGCCCATGGCATGCAGGTCGCCGAAGGCGTGCACCGCGGCGATGCGGGCGAACAGCCACGGATCGTCGATGAAGGCCGGGAAGAAATCGACGCTCTGCACCGTCGCCTCGCCCGGCGCGGTGGCGATCACCGCCGCATCGTCGGCCGCGTCGAGGCCGAGCAGGACGGCGGGATGCGGGCGGCTGCGCCCGGCCGCCAGCGCTTCGGCGAGCACGGTCGCGCCGACCTTGGCGGCGCAGCCGGCGCAGCGCGGCTCGCCTCCCGGCAGCGCCTCGACAGCCGGCATGCCGCCCGACATGCCGGGCATCGCGAAAGGCGGCTGGTACATCGACATCCAGCGGCGGTCGATCCGGTCCTTCAGGCCGAACAGCCAGCGCGCCTGCAATGCGAAGGGCCCCTTGCTCGCGATCGCCGCGCCGTCGCCGGTCGAGAGCAGGGCGAGGATGCTGCGTTGCGGCCGGAACGGGCGAAGCGGCTGGCCCTCGGCCGCGCGGCGCAGGTTCTCGGCCAGCGCCGGCCCGGCCCGGACGGCATAGACTCCGGCCTTGGGCAGCGGCCGCGGCCCGAAGGCGATCACATCGCCGGCGGCAAAGACGTCGTCGTGTCCTTCGACATTGAGCATCTCCGTCACGCGGACGAAGTCCTGCTCGTCCACCGGCAGCCCGCTCCGGCCCAGCCAGGCGGGGGCGGTGGCCTGTGTCGTCCACAGTGCGACATCGCAGCCGATCACATCGCCGCCGGCCAGGATGACGGCGCCGTCGCGCACGCTGGCGACGGCGCGGCCGAGATGCAGCGCGACGCCGCGGGCAAGCAGCGCTTCCTGCATCAGCCGGCGCGCGCGGGCACCATGCGTGGGGATGGGATCCGGCGCCGCATCGATCAGCGCCAGGTCGACACGCGCGCCATAGCGCGCGCGCAGCGCCAGGGTCAGCTCGCTGCCGCCGGCGCCGGCGCCGACCACAGCGATGCGATAGCGGTCATGCGCCTCCACCGCGCGGTCGAGCGCCGCCAGTCTCTGCAGAAAGCGGTCGATCGGCTTTACCGGAACGGCATGCTCCGATGCGCCCGGCGCGCCAACATTCGGGCTCGATCCGATGTCGATCGACAACAGGTCGAACGGAATCGGATCGCGGCCGGCCAGCGCGACGGTGCGCGCCGCCAGATCGAGCCCCTCCGCCTCCGCGCGCAGGAACCGGATGCCGGCTGCCATGCAGAGCGCACGCAGGTCGATATGGCTTTCCGCGACCGAATAGCGGCGCGCCACCATGCCGGGCAGCATGCCGGAATAGGGCGCCAGGCTGTCGCGGCTGACCAGGGTGAGCCGCAAGGGCGTGTCGCGGTCGCCGGCAAAGCGCCGGATCACCTCGACATGGGCATGGCCGCCACCGACCAGGACGAGATCGCGCGCGGCGCTCATCGGGCGCGGCGCGCTTGATCCAGCGCCGACAAGGGCCGAAAGGGGGAATCGATCCGGAGGGCCAGCATGCCGCCATATTAGCGGATGCCGGCCTAGTTGCCGCTGATGGCCACCTGGTTGCTCTTGCGCGGCCGGTAGAACGCGGTCCGGTAGATCCGGATCGGCGCGACGAAGGCCTGCAGCAGAACCGGCTCGAAGTCCATGATCGCCTCGGCCGCCACCATCCCCTCCTGGGTGACCAGGGTCATCCCGGTCGGCAGCGTGGCGGTGCCGCCCTGCGCGCCGAGATGGCTCGTCGTCGACAGCGTGCCGCCGCCCTGACGCTGCCAGACGATCTGGGCCGGCTGAGCGGCCGAGGGCTTGTAGACCGAGCTCACGATGACGATGCCGGAATCGAACGATACCGGGCTGGAGATGTTGGAAACCGCGCTGAACAGATCGTTCAGCTCGGCCTGGGTGATGCTCTGCGCCTGGCTGACATAGTCGGCCATGGCGACGGCGATGCGGTCCACCTTCTGGATCGCAATCATGTATCGCGTCACTTCGAACACGCCGATCAGCAACAGGGCGAGAATCGGCATCATGGCCGCGAACTCGATCGCGACCACGCCGCGTCGGCAGCGTAGCGCCGCCTTGAGCTGCGCGAACGGTTTCATGAGGAAGCCCACGGTTCGTTGCGGACGACGATACGTGTCGACAGGGTTAGCACCTGGACTCCGAACAAATCGTGCAACGCCGGCCCGATGAACGGAATCTGATAGGAAATCGTGTACAGGACGACCTGGCCGGACTGTCCCATGCCGGAGGTGCCGCCGTCGTACTGCCCGTTGGCGTTGGCATCCTGATACGGCTCCGTGGCGTCCCAGACGCCGTTCCCGTTGCTGTCGTCCAGCTGTTCGCCCGGGTCCCACTGCCCGTTTCCATTGGCGTCGGTGTAGGTCTCTCCGGCATCGCGGTAGCCGTCCCCGTTCAGATCGGTGAATTGCTCGTCGGTTCCTACCGACGCGAAGTTTGGATAGACCTTCGTGGTGACGTATCCCGTCTTGTTCGACACCAGGCCCAAAGTCCGTTCGGCGATGATCTGCAGAAGTTGCGCCTCCCGCGTCATGCCCTGGGGCATGCTGCCGGTGATGCCGTAACGGGCGGCGTCGCGCACGGCCGCCTCGATCGCCACATTGGTGAACATCACCATGGCGACCTCTATGGTGCCGATCATGAAGGCGAAGAAGATCGGCGACACCAGGGCCATCTCGACGGCGGTAACGCCGTCCCGGTTGCCGGCCAGCCGACGGAGCGATGCCAAAAGACCGTTCCTGCTCATCGTCATTCACCCTTCTGCAACCGTGCAAGGCGCAATCTCGTGCCGCCATGCGGAACCATATCTTTCTCTCGCCGAATCGCCGCCGCGCGGCGCTTCTCGCGACCATCGCCACCGTCCTCGTCGCCTGCGCCGAGGTGCGCGAAACGGGCACCTACCTTCCCGGTGCCAAGGAAGCCGGCGGTGAGCCGGCGGCCCTGATGCGCGTCGCCGACCGCACCCGGGCGGCCGGGGATGTCCAGACGGCAATCGGCCTCTATCGCCGCGTGCACGAGCTGCGCCCCGGCGAGGCCGAGCCCTTGCTCAAGCTCGGCAGCGCCTTGATCGAAGTCGGCGCTCACCAGGAGGCACTCGACGCCTTCCGCGTGGTGCTCAAGTTCGCGCCGGAGAACCAGGAGGCGCTGCGCGGCGTCGGCTCCGCCTATGTCGGCCTTCATCTGCCCCGCATGGCGATCGAGCCGCTGGAGCGCATCGCGGAGAAGCAGGTCGACGTCCGCGTCGAATCCGCCCTCGGCCTCGCCTACGACATGCTGGGGGACCACATGGTCGCCCGCAGCCGGTATCAGCGCGGCCTCAGCGAGAGCCCGAACCATCTCGGGCTGCGCAACAATCTCGGCCTCTCCTACGCTCTGGCAGGCGACATGCCGGCGGCGATCTCCACGCTGCGCGGCGTGGTCGACACGCCCGGCGCGACGGTTCGCCACCGCCAGAACCTGGCGCTTGTCTACGGCCTCGCCGGCGAGATCGAGAACGCGGCCGCCGTGGCCCGCCTGGATCTGAGCGAAAGCGCGGTCAAGGCGAACCTCGCCTACTACGCCGTGCTGCGCGCCCAGACGCCGGGCGAACGGCGCAACGCCATCTTCGGTGTCACCGCCGACCCGCGCACCCGCAAATAGACAGCTATCGGCAAGCCGCTCCGACGTTCTCGTCGGGGCGGATCGCCGGTCGAAACCGGCCGTGTCCTGCGATACGGCGCGCGGGCTCATTTCATCTTCGACAGGTTGTCGATCACGCTGAGGATGCCGGGCCCCAGCAGCACGATGAACAGCGCCGGCAGGATGAACATCACCATCGGCACGGTCAGGATCGCCGGCAGCTTGGCGGCCTTCTCCTCGGCTTTCAGCAGGCGCTCGGTGCGGAACTCGCCGGCCAGCACACGAAGCGATTCGGCGAGCGGCGTGCCGTAGCGCTCGGCCTGCATCAGCGTCGCCACGACGCTGCGGAGCGCCGACAGCTGGGTCCGCTGGGCCAGGCCGTCCAGCGCCTGCTTGCGGTCGGGCAGGAAGCCCAGCTCGATCGATGTAAGGCTGAACTCGTCCGAGAGCTCAGGGGCAGAGGGCCCCAGCTCGCGCGCCACCCGGATCAGCGCCGCATCCAGGCTGAGCCCTGCCTCGGCGCAGATGACGAGCAGGTCGAGGCCGTCGGGCAAGGACTTCTGCAATGCCTTCCGGCGCTTCTGCGCCAGGTTCTTGACGTAGAGCTCGGGCGCATAGGCGCCGAGCACGGTGGCGCCGAGGCTCAACGCCATCAGGGTCATCGGCTTGAGCTGCCAGACGCCGGTCAGCTTGACGAACAGGAAGACGCCGAGGCCGAAGACGAGGGGCAGGACGATCTTGCAGAACAGGAACACCACGATCGCGTCGCGCGAGCGGATGCCGGCCTGCATCAGAAGCGATTGCGACTTCTCGCCATGCTGGGTGCGGATCAGATTCAGCCGTTCGACCACGCGCGCGGCGAATGACTGTGCCGAGCCGAGACGCTGACGCTCCGGCTGCGCGAGCCTTTCGGCCTTCAGAACTGCGCGGCGCTGGGCCAGCAGCCGCTCGCGCCGGCGCGCCGGCTGCGGCGCCACCAGGCCATACCACACCGCCATGATGGTCGACGCCACGGCAATCCCGGCAGCGAGCATGATCAGCTCGTCGAGCGTCCATCCGGCGGGGAGATATTTTTCGAACATGGGTCAGTGCTCGAAGTTGACCATTTTCGCCATCACCAGCACGCCGACGGTGATGGAGAGCAGGCCCGCGCCGGTCATGATGATGCCGCGCGGGTCGGTGGTGAGCGCGGCCACGTAGGTCGGCGACAGGACGCGGAGGATCGCGTACATGACGAAGGGCAGAGAGCCGATGATCATGGCGGAGGCGCGTGCCTCGGCCGACATCGCCCGCACCTTCAGCTTCAGCTGGCGACGGCTGCGCAGCACGTTCGACAGGTTGCTGAGGGTTTCGATCAGATTGCCGCCGGTCTCGCGTTGGATCGACAGGCTGATGACGAAGAACTTGAACTCGGCGGTGTTCAGCCGTTTGGCGGCTTCCCAGAGGACCTGCTCCGGCGTCTGGCCGACCCGCAGGCCGTCGGCGATCTTCTGGAACTCGATGCCGACCGGATCCTCCATCTCGTTGGCCACGGTGCGGAACGATTCCGAAGGCGGCAGGCCCGACTTCAGGCCGCGCTGGATCAGGTCGATCGCATCCGGAAACAGATTGTTGAACCGGTTGATACGGCGCGAGCCGAGCTGCCCGACCGCCAGATAGGGCAGGCCGATGCCGGCGACGATCACGGCCGCCAGGGTCAGGATCAGCGGCGGGCTCATCATGGCATGCACGATCACGCCGCCGGCGATGCCGGAGAAGGCGCTGACGAGCAGGTAGCGGCCGAGCGAGATCGACCGGCCGGTGCGCGCCAGGCGCTCGCGCAGCTGCTCCTGGTTGGGCAGTACGCGCTGTGCCAGCTTTTCGGCGCCGCCCTTGGCCTCGCGGCGCACGATCGCCTGTGCTTGCTGGCCCTCGACGGTGGGCCGATGGCGCTCCAGCATGTCGGCGACGCGCCGCTTCGCCTTGCGGTCGCCGGCGACGACGGGGCGCATCGCCAGGAACAGCATCAGGAAGAATACGGCGATGCCGAGCGCCACGAACAGCAGGGTCGGGTCGAAATCGGCCGGCAGCAGGTTCATCACAAGGCCTCCAGCAGCACGCGATCGAGGCCGAAATACTGCGCCTTCTCGGTGAATTGCGGACGCAGGCCGGCGGACTTGAAGGTGCCGCGCAGCCGCCCATCCGCGCCTTCGCCTTCGTAGACGAAGGAGAACAGCTCCTGCGTGGTGATGATGTCGCCCTCCATGCCCACCACCTCGGTGATCGAGGTGATGCGCCGGATGCCGTCGCGCATGCGGCTGATCTGCACGATCATGTCGATCGCGGCGGCGATCTGGGTGCGCACCGCCTTGGCCGGCAGACCGATGCCGGACATGCCCACCATATTCTCCAGGCGCGTCAGCGCCTCGCGCGGCCGGTTGGCGTGGATCGTGCCCATCGATCCTTCGTGGCCGGTGTTCATCGCCTGCAGCATGTCCAGCGCCTCGCCGGCGCGAATTTCGCCGAGAATGATGCGGTCGGGCCGCATGCGCAGGGCGTTCTTCACCAGATCGCGCTGATTGATCTCGCCGGTGCCTTCCAGGTTGGAAGGGCGGGTCTCGAGACGAACGACATGCGGCTGCTGCAGCTGCAGCTCGGCCGCGTCCTCGATGGTGACCACGCGCTCGGTCGGGTCGATCATCTGCGACAGCGCGTTCAAAAGCGTCGTCTTGCCCGAGCCCGTGCCGCCCGAGATCAGGATGTTGAGGCGCGACCGGGCGCCGATGCGCATCACCGTCGCCATCGCCTCGGAGATGTTCTGCTGGCGGACCATGACATCCAGCGTGATCCGCTTCTTGGAGAACTTGCGGATCGAGATCGTCGGGCCATCGATGGCCAGCGGCGGGATGATGATGTTGACGCGGCTGCCGTCGGCGAGGCGCGCGTCGCAGAGCGGCGAGGTCTCGTCGACGCGGCGGCCGATCCGGCTGACGATACGCTGCGCGATGTTCATCACGTGCGAATTGTCGCGGAAGCGGACGCCGGTCAGCTCGAGCTTGCCGCGCCGCTCGACATAGACCTGTTTCGGCCCGTTGACCATGATGTCGTTGATGGTCTCGTCGGCGAGCAGCGGTTCGAGCGGCCCAAGCCCCAGCATCTCGTCGACCAGGACCGTCATCAGCGAGCGCTGCTCGCTCAGGTTCATCTGCAGCTTCTGCTCGCCGAGCAGCTCGCGCACGCCTTCGCCGATCTGTTGGGCCAGGTCGCTGCGCGACATCTTGGCGGCGGCCTGCACGTCGATGCGTTGCACCAGCAGGGGCAGGATGCGGTCGCGCGCGTCCTCGACGACGGAGGCCGTCTGCTCGCCGGGCGGTGCCGACGCCCCCTCCGCGGTCCCTTCCGCGCCCGGCATCATCTGCCCGCTGCCGCCGGGCGCGCCGGGGCGCGGCAGCAGCATGTTGAGGACGCGCGTCACCAGGTCGCGCTGATCGAGCAGGTCAAGCGACGAGCGGTCGGCGCCCAGCACTTCGATGGTGATCTCCGCGACCCGCTTGGCGATCTCGCCGCGCGGGGTGCGCGCCAGTTCCTCCGCCGGCAGGCGCGACCGCGCCACCTCGGACACCTTCTCCGCGATCACGGCGAGATCGGGCTTGGTCGCAACCTGGCCGTTCTCGCCGCGGCGGAACCGGGCGATCTGCGCAACGGAAGCTACGCGGCTCTGGGGCGGTCCGTCGGACGGGGGCATGGCGTCGCTACTTCTTCTTCAGCAGCCGCCACATCGACGCGCCGCCCTTCGCGGTCGGCGCGCCCACGACGGCGCGATCGATGGCGCGGAGCTGCTCGACCAGCCGGCTCTTCTTCGCGACCTCGGGCAGGGCGCGCCCGACGGTGGCCGCCTTGGCCATCAGCTGCGGCTCGTCGGGCAACAGGACATCGATCTTGGCATCGATCGCCTTTTCGAACTCCTGACGGCTCACGCCGGCTTGCGACTTGCTGTCGGCCCGGTTGGCGATCAGAAGGACCTTGGTCGCCGGCGCTGCGTCATGAAAGAAGGTGAGCAGCCGCAGCGTGTCGCGCATGGCGGGCAGGTTGAGCTCGGTGACCAGCAGGATGTGGCTGGCTTGCGCGACCAGCTGGCCGTGGCTGGGCGCCAGGTTGCGGGGCAGATCGATCCAGATCCACTCGTAGCTGCGCCGGAGCTCGCCGACGAGCGCCTCGACGGCGGCCGGGTTCCAGTCCGCGGCACGGTCGAGCGCTTCCTCGGCCGACAGGATCGACAGGTTCCGCCCCTCCTGCATCATGGCGGAGGCGACGAACAGCTGATCGATGCGATCCGGGTTGTGCAGCGCCTCGGCCAGGCCGCGGCTCGGCGCCAGGTTGAGCGCCAGCGACGAAGTGCCGAATTGCAGATCCAGATCGAGCAGAGCGGAGCGGCGATCGAGCTCCTCGGCCATGATCCAGGCGGCGTTGGTCGCCACCATGCTGGCGCCGGCACCGCCGCGGGCACCGATCACCAGGACGATGCGGCCGCCTTCCGGCAGCGTGGGTCCCGCCGAGGCGCGCGCCGCTCCCTCGCCCGCCGCGGCGAAGGCCGCCTTGAGCGTATCGGAGGACACCGGCTTCACCAGATAGTCGACGAAGCCGAGCCGGATGAGCCCGCGGTAGAGGGCGACGTCATTCGCCTGGCCGAGCGCGATCAGACGACTGCCGTCTCCCGCGGCATCCTTCAGCGCCGCCGCCTCGGCGAGGGGATCGTCGCGGCCCGACAGGTCGACCACGAGCAGCTTGGGAATAATGCCGCGCGCCAGCCAATCCATGGCCTCGCGGGGCCCGCCGGGGCGCACCATCGCGCCACTCTTGTCGGAAGCCGCGTCGGCCAGCGTCTGGCGCGTCACGTCATCGCCGACGAAGGCCGCGAGAGGCGTCGATTCGCCGCCGTCGAGAAGCTTGTGCAGAAGGCGCATGCCGATACTCACTTACCCGTGGTCAGGGTCGAATTGTCCTTCGGCAGCGCCGGAACCTTGTTCTCGCGGTAGCGGCGGATGCCGTGGTTCATCGCCTCGGCCTCGGCGTTGTCGAGCTCGCGGCCGACGACCAGGTCGGCCGGATCGGCCACCATCAGGCCGAGATTGGTCTCGTTGGCGCAGCCGATATTGGAGGAGGGCTGGTTCGCCGAATCGGTGCCCGAGGGCTTGCGCCAGTTGGGGCAGGACGGCGTCGACACGATGTAGCGGCCGATCACCACCATGGCGCTGCCGGCGGCCAGGCGGCCATCGGCGATCGGCGCGACGGTGATGGGGCGCCGCGGCGCCGCGCCGGCGACGATCTGGCGCAGATGATTGACGCGGCGATCGGTCAGCGCCCGGTCCGCATCGGGCGGCGGGCTCAGGGTTATCCGCTCGTCGCCCGTGCGCAGGCCCGCCACCAGGAAGCGGGCGAGCTTGGCGCGCTCGTCGGGTGCAAGCTCGGCGGCGCCGGCCGGGAAGGATGCGACGAAGGCCTCGGAGCGCCAGTCCACCTGCAGGCGATTCGGGGCCTCGACCGCGGTCCAGGCCGCTTCCTCGCGCGCGCAGGCGCCGAGCGACAGCAACAGGATGGCGAAGAAGATCTTGCCGCGCGTCATGTGGGGCTCCTAGTCGAGGACGAAGCCGGCGGGGCCGATCAGGCCGTTCGCGGTCGGTCCGGCGGCGCGCGACGGCCCGGGGCCGATCTGCTCGCGATAGACTTTGCCGCGGACGGCGCGGTCGACGTCGTTGGCCGGGATCAGGCCGTCCACCGGCGTGGAAAGCTTCGCGGTCGGCATCACCGGCCGCACCAGGTAGGGCGTGACGATGATGACGAGCTCGGTCTCGTTGCGGCGGAAGCCGTTCGAACGGAACAGCGCGCCGAGGATCGGAATGTCGCCGAGGCCCGGCACCTTCTGCGCATCGGTCCGCATGTTGTTCTGGATCAGGCCGGCGATTGCCAGGCTCTGGCCGCTCGCCAGCTCCACCGAGGTCTCGGCGCGGCGGGTGGTGAGCGAGGGAATGCTGAATCCGTCGAGCACGATGGCGCCGCTCTCGGAAAGCTGGCTCACCTCCGGCGCCACCTTCAGCGCGATCCGCCCGCCGGACAGGATGGTGGGGATGAAGTTGAGCGAGACGCCGAACTTCTTGAACTGGATCGTGATGGTGGTGTTGTCCTGCGGCACGGGAATCGGGAACTCGCCGCCGGCGAGGAAGCTCGCCGTCTCGCCGGATACGGCCGTCAGGTTGGGCTCGGCCAGGATGGTGGCCAGGCCCTCGGTCTCCATCGCATCGATGACGGTATTGAGGTCCACGCCGAGCACGCGGCCGGTGCCGACGATATTGTTGACGCCGGCAGTGCGCGTCGCGATGGCGGAGCCGGGGAAGGCGCCGACGGTGGTGGCGGCGCCGGTGGCGATGCCGAAGGCGAATTTACCGCTGGTCAGCGCATCGATGTTGAACCCGATGCGCTTCACCAGATCCCGGCTGACCTCGACGATGCGGACCCGAAGGTTGATCTGATTCGAATCGGTCAGCGTGATTCGGTTGATGATCTGCTCATCCTTGGCCAGGAAGCGTTGCGCGATCCGCTGCACGTCTTCGGCCTGGCCGGCATTCGGGACCAGCCCCTGCAGGACGATGCCGCCCTGCACCGACGTCGCGCTCACTTCCGCATCCGGAACGGTCTGGCGCAGCTGCTCGTTGAGGCGGGTCAGGTCGTGCGTCACCAGCAGGCGGAGGTCGAGCAGCACGCGCTCGCGCTCGTCCACCGCGTAGAGGGTGGTATCGCCCGCCTTCTTGCCGAACACGTAGACCAGGGTCGGCGACTTCACGCTCACCTCGGCCACGGCGGGATCGGCGACGAAAACCGCCGCCGCCGGACGATTGAGCTTGATCAGCTGCCCGCGGCTCACCTCGATGGCGAGCTTGTTGCCGCCGGAGGCCACCACCTCGATCGGCTGCGCCGGAGCGGCCTGCTCGGGGCGGACGACGGTCTGGGCGGCGGCGGCATGCGCGAGCACGAGGCCGGCGGTGATTCCGCCGAGCAGGCGGAGGAGGGGGGTCTTCATCAGTTGTCGTTCCTGCTTTCGACCGGGGCCTCGGCCTCGCCGCCGCCGGATGCCTGGGCGCCATCGTCCGCGGTGATCTGCTGCGTCTGCCAGCGCCCGCCTTTGCGTACGAACGGAACGTCCTTCGACTTGCCGCCCTGCACGACGCTGACCACGAATTCCGGCTCGCCCTTCGGCGTGGTCTTCAGCAGCCGGCTCACCTCGGTGTCGAGGGTGAAGGTGGTGCCGCGCAATCCCGGCTTCCGTTTGGTCGGGTCGTCGCCGTCGGCGCCGGCCTGCACCAGCTCGGCCGCCGGCTCGAGGCTGCGCAGCGCCAGCGACAGCCGGCCGAGCTCGGTAATCAGGGGGATGATCTCGGACTGCTTCGGCGTGACTTCCAGAGTGGCGGTGCGGCCGGGATCCGGCTTGTTGGCCTGGTCGTCGCTGCGCTGGTCGATTGCCAGGACGCGAACGTCGGCAAGCACGGTCTCCGCGCCCTTGCGCGCCGTCTTGGACGCCTTGTCGTAGTTGTGGGTCAGGATCAGGTCGACACGGTCGCCGGGGAAGACGAAGCCGGCGATGCCGGATGTCGCATTGATCGGCACGGTGACCGCGCGCATGCCGGGCTCCAGCACGGCGGCGAGGAAGCCGCGCTCGCCGGGGAACACCACGCGCGCGCCGGTGATCGGCTCGCCGCCGGCAATGCCCTGGCGCACGACGGCGCCGACGAAATCCTCGAGCTTCTTCTTGCCCTGCAGGACATAGGCGTCGGAGACGGTGTCATCGGGCCAGGCCTGCCAGCGCAGATGCGTCGGCTGCAGCAGCGTGCCTTGCGGCAGGTTCTGCTTCGCCACCAGCACCACGGTCGACGGCTTCGGCGCGGCCGGCTTCGGCGCCTGGACCTGGACCATGGAGCGGCGCTGCGCCTCCAGCCAGTTCTTGGCACCGAAGAAGGTGGCGCCGGCGGCGATCAGCGCAATCAGACCGAACAGCAGGGCGCGGATGTTCATGGGGGCAGCCTCAGATGTTCAGGAGCAGGCGGCCGGTCAGATAGGCGGCGCCGATGGCGATGGCGATCCCGTAGGGCACGGGGGCGGCGAGCAGGCCCCGGCGGGCCAGCACGGCGCCGTCGACCTGCGAGCGGCTCTGCAGCATGGCGTGGGCGAGGAAGATCAGGGCGAGCAGGCCGCCGCTCATCATGGTCAGCAGCAGCACCGGGAACACCAAATGCGGTCCCGCCCAGAGCGCTATGGCCGCCAGCAGCTTCACGTCGCCGCCGCCGATGATGCCGCGGCTGAAGGCGAAGAAGCCGGCGAAGAAGACGACCGCGCCGCAGATCAGGCCTGCCAGCCAGTCGACAGGCTGCGGGCTTGCGATGAGATGCGCGGGATAGAAGCCGATGACGAGCAGCACCAGACGGTTCGGGATGCGGAATGCCCGCAGGTCGCCGACCGCGGCCCAGGCGACGGCCATGAAGAAGCAGAGAACGACGAATTGGTGGATCGAAACGGACATGGTCGCGGAGACCCGAAAGCGGCGATTGAATGGGCGATTGCGTGTCGGTCTCAGCCTGCGCCCCTGCCGTTTAAAGAAGCGTGAATAGAGGCTTTAGTATTCGGACGTAGACTTTGAATAAATTTCGAGGTGATTTGAATATAGATCCTGCCAAATCGGCAGTTTGGCCTCGGCCATGCGGCCTGAATGGCGGGGCCGATGCCGTGGCCGGGCGATTTCCCGCGGTGCCCCCCACAACGAAACGGGGCGGCCTGCAAGCAGGCCGCCCCGCACCGTGTCGGAAACTGGAGGCTGATTAGCCGCCGGTGCCGGTTTGCTGGACACCAGAAGCCGCATCGTTCAGCTCGGTGCTGACGATGCCGAAAATGGTATCGAGCGAGCTACCCATGGCCTGCAGGGCCGTGATCGCGGCGACCGACACGAGCGCGGCGATCAGGCCGTACTCGATCGCGGTGGCGCCGGACTCGTCCTGCATCAGATTCTTGAACGTGCGCAACATATGACGATCTCCTGGATAGAGCGAAATCTGCTCGGCAGGTCCGACTATGGGACAGCCGTCTTAACGAATCATGAAATCGAGATGGAAAATTCGTCCGGACATAGTATTTATCCGGTCAATCAAAGTAATAATCGCGGCAAACTTACATAAAACTATCAGCAATTCCAATCAAGCCGCTTGCCGGCCGGCCCGGCGCTGCCGCCCGGCTTCAGATGCCGAAGTCCCGCGCGGTCAGGATTGGCAGCAGCCGCAGGCCTTCCCGCGCCAGATTGGCCTCCGCCCCTTCCAGGCGGTCGACCACCGTGATGACGGCGACAATGCGGGCGCCGGCCTCGCGCAAGGCGCCGATCGCCTTCATGGCCGACCCCGCGGTGGTGGTGACGTCCTCCAGCACCGCGACCGGACGCCCAGCCAGGCTCTCGCCTTCAATCAGGCCCTCGATCAGCCGGCGGCTGCCATGCTCCTTCACCTCCTTGCGGACGAAGAAGGTGCCGAGCCGGCGTGTGCCGCGGGCCCGCGACTTCATCCCGACCGCCACCGCGATCGGCACGGCACCCATTTCCAGCCCGCCGACATATTCGGCGCCGGTCTCCAGGACGGCATCCAGCACCAGGTCGCCGATCAGGTCGATGCCTTCCGGGTCGAACATGGTCCGCTTCATGTCGAAGTAGAAGGTGGTCGTGCCCCCGGAAGCCAGCTTCACCGCCGGCCCGAGGGAGAGCGAACGGGCGCGGATCACGTCGATCAGGCGGGCGCGGGCAGTCGTCGGCATCGGTTCGGCTTCCTGGTGAGTTTCTGGCGGGTTCCTGGGCCAACCGGTGTCAGATCGACCGGCCCTCCGTCAAGCCTCGGCGCGCCGCGTTGACGGCATCGCTGCCGCCTCGCTATAAGCGCTGGCCCCATATCACATGGGGGATGGCTTTCACGACGACGGCGTCAGACCGTCGCGCATTCTTGGGGACGGAAACTGGAGATCTTCCTTCAGCTGACGTTGAACGGCCTGGCGGTCGGCTGCATCTACGGCCTTGTCGCGCTGGGCTTCGTGCTCATCTACAAGGCGACGGAGCTGGTCAATTTCGCCCAGGGCGACCTGCTCATGCTCGGCGCCTTCATCGCCTATATGGCGGTGGTGCTGTGGGGGCTCGATTACTGGGTCGGCCTGGTCATCGCTGTGCTGGTGATGGCCGTGTTCGGCGCCTTGCTCGATGCCGTCATTCTCCGGCGCGTGATCGGCCAGCCGCAATTCGCCGTGGTCATGCTGACCATCGGCCTCGGCGCCATGTTCCGCACCTTCGCCAGCGTCACCTGGGGCTCGGAGATCTACACGCTGCCCACGCCGTTCTCCGCCAAGGTCACCACGCTTGGCGGCGTGACCATCAGTCACGAATATGTGTCGATCATCGTCGGCACGATGATCCTCTGCGCCGTGCTCTACACGTTCTTCACCCATACGCGGCTCGGCGTCGCCATGCAGGCGGCCTCGCAGAACCAGCTCGCCGCCTACTACATGGGCATTCCGGTCAAGCTGATCTTCTCGCTGATCTGGGCGATCTCGGCCGGCGTCGCCGCGGTGGCCGGCATCCTGCTGGCGCCCGTCTCGCTGATCGACATCAATATCGGCTTCATCGGCCTGAAAGCCTTCGCGGCCGCGGTGCTCGGCGGATTCGGGTCGATCCCGGGCGCCCTGACCGGCGGCATCATCATCGGCCTGATCGAGCTCTATTCCGGCGCCTGGCTGCCGGAAGGCTTCAAGGACGTGTCGGCCTATGTCGTGCTGCTGCTCATGCTGGCCGTCCGGCCGCAAGGGCTGTTCGGCGCGCTCGGCCGCAAGAAAGTGTAGGCGGCAGGCCATGCGCTTCTTCTTCAAGACCGACTACGTCCAGGACATCCGCCTGTTCCGCGACAAGGTGGACACGTTCTGGTACGCGCTGCTCGGCCTTGCCGTGATCGCCCTGCCGCTGGTTCTGATCGCGCTCGAAGAGGACTACTTCATCGGCGAGATCACCTGGGTGTTCATTTACGGCATCTGCGGCCTGTCGCTGATGGTGCTGGTCGGGTTCACCGGCCTGGTCAGCCTCGGGCATGCCGCCTTCCTCGGCATCGGCGCTTACGCGCACGCCTATTTCATCCAGCACGGCGTGCCGTTCTCCGGCGCCATCGTGCTCGCCATCATCATCACCACGCTGGCCGGCATCCTGGTCGGGCTGCCGGCTCTGCGCATGACGGGCATCTATCTCGCCATCGCCACGCTCGCCTTCGCCATCATCATCCAGGAAGTGTTCTCGCGCTGGGAATCGGTGACGCACGGCTTCGCCGGCATGCCGGTGGAAAAGGCCACCGTTCTCGGCTTCTCGTTCGAGGACGATACGGCCTTCTACTATCTCTGCCTGTTCTTCCTGGTGCTGGCGCTCTGGCTCACCAAGAACCTGCTGCGCTCGCCCACGGGCCGCGCCTGGATCGCCATCCGCGACAGCGAGATCGCGGCGCAGTCGATGGGCGTCAACCTCGCCCTCTACAAGACCATGGCCTTTGCCTACTCGGCCGGGCTGATGGGCATGGCGGGCGCGCTCTTCGCCCACAAGATCGCCTATCTCGCGCCCGACATCTTCACGGTCATCCTGTCGATCCAGCTGCTGCTGCTGGTCATCGTCGGCGGTCTCGGCTCGCTGCACGGGGCGATCTTCGGCGCCATCTTCGTCGCCCTGCTGCCGCCCACCATCGCCATCCTGCGTGACTACCTGCCGGAGGCGATCTCCCGCCAACCCGGCCTCGAAGCCGGCATCTTCGGCCTGATCCTGGTGCTGGTGATCCTGTTCGAGCCGCTCGGGATCTACGGCCGCTGGATGAAGATCAAGCTCTATTTCTCGATGTTCCCGATGTACAAGCGCGCCACCTTCAAGCGGCAGAAGAGCTACATGAAGTCGGAGCGACTGCGGTGACCTTCTTCAAGGCCGATGGGCTCGCGATCAACTTCGGCGGCATCAAGGCCGTCGACGGCGTCACCTTCGAAGTGAAGAAGGGCGAGATCTTCACCATCATCGGCCCGAACGGCGCCGGCAAGACGACGATCTTCAACCTGGTCAGCCGGATCTACGAAGCCTCCGAAGGCAAGCTGGTCTTCGAGGACCGGGACATCACGCGGACGCCGCCGCATCAGATCGCCAAGCTCGGCATCGCCCGGACCTTCCAGAACATCGAGCTGTTCGAGCACGCGACCCTGCTGCAGAACCTGCTGCTGGCGCGGCACGCGCACAAGAAGTCGGGGTTCTTCGGCGAGCTCCTGTTCACGCCGGGCGTGCGCAAGATGGAGCTCGAGCATCGCGAGGCGGTCGAGAAGGTGATCGACTTCCTCGATATCCAGCAATACCGCGACACCTATATCGTCAACCTCCCCTATGGCGTGCGCAAGGTGACCGAGCTCGCCCGCGCGCTCTGCACCGATCCGAAGCTCCTGCTGCTCGACGAGCCCTCCTCCGGCCTCAACGTGGAGGAGACCGCGGACATGGCGTTCTGGATCCAGGACATCAAGAACCTGCTCGGCGTCACCGTCCTGATGGTGGAGCACGACATGAGCCTGGTCTCCGCCGTCTCCGACCGGGTGCTGGCGCTGAATTACGGCCGCATGCTGGCGCAAGGCACGGCGCAGGAGGTGCAGACGCATCCCGAAGTCGTTCGCGCCTATCTCGGAGGGTGAGCCGTTGAGCGAGCCGATCCTCAAGGTCAGCAATATCGAGACCTATTACGGGCCGATCATGGCGATCCGCGGCGTCTCCTTCGAGGTCGCCGAAGGCTCGATCGTCACCATCCTCGGCGCCAACGGCGCCGGCAAGACAACGGTGCTGAAGACCGTCTCCGGCGTGATGGATCCGCAGAAGGGCACCGTCGTGTTCCAGGGCCGCGAGATCCAGCGCATGGATCCGGACAAGGTGATGCGGCTCGGCATGAGCCACGTGCCGGAGGGGCGCGAGGTGTTCCCGTTCCTCAGCGTGCGCGAGAACCTGCGCATGGGCGCCTATATCCGGAAGGACCCGGACGGCGTGGCGCAGGATCTGGAGGCCGTGTTCGGCTACTTCCCGGTGCTGAAGGAGCGGGCCGACCAGCGCGCGGGCTCGCTCTCCGGCGGCGAGCAGCAGATGCTCTCGATCAGCCGCGCGCTGATGGCGCGGCCGAAGATGATGCTGCTGGACGAGCCCTCGCTCGGCCTCTCGCCCAAGCTAGTGAAGGACATCTTCGACATCATCGTCCGCATCAACCGCGAGCGCGGCGTCACCATCCTGCTGGTCGAGCAGAACGCCAACATGGCGCTCAACACCGCCGATTACGGCTACGTCCTCGAAGTCGGCCGCATCGTGATGGCCGATACCTGCGCGCGGCTCCGCGAGAAGGAGGACATCAAGGAATTCTACCTCGGCATCAAGGAAGAGGGTGCCCGCGGCACCCGGCGCTGGAAGAAGAAGAAGACCTGGCGTTAGCTTCGTGCGTCCGGCGGGGCGATCCCCGGCGTTTTCTTGCTCCGACCAAGTGCCGCTGAACCGAAACGTTGCTTTCTGCGTTGGCCCGTCTGCGGCCATTTGACCGCGGCTTCGCGCGGGGTTGAGATGGGTGGCCGGCTGCGCAGGAGTCGCCGATGCCCGAACGCAAGCCACTGTCGTTCCATGTGCCGGAGCCGGCGGTCCGGCCCGGCGGCACGCCGGATTTCAGCGACGTCACCGTTCCGCGCGCCGGCAGCGTGCGCCGGCCCGAGGTCGAGGCCGATCCCGAGAGCATCCGCGACCTCGCCTATTCCATCATCCGCGTCCTGAACCGCGAGAGCGAGGCGGTGGGCCCCTGGGCCGGGCTGCTCACCGACGACGAGCTGCAGCAGGGCCTGCGCGACATGATGACCCTGCGCGCCTTCGATGCGCGCATGCAGATGGCGCAGCGCCAGGGCAAGACCTCGTTCTACATGCAGCACACGGGCGAGGAGGCGGTCAGCTGCGCCTTCCAGCGCGCGCTGGACCCGGGCGACATGAACTTCCCGACCTATCGCCAGGCCGGCCTGCTGATCGCCAGCGGCTATCCGATGGTCGACATGATGTGCCAGATCTATTCCAACGAGCGCGACCCGCTGAAGGGCCGCCAGCTGCCGATCATGTATTCCTCGCGCGAGCACGGCTTCTTCTCGATTTCCGGCAATCTGGCGACGCAGTTCATCCAGGCGGTCGGCTGGGCCATGGCCTCGGCGATCAAGCGCGACACCCGCATCGCCGCCGGCTGGATCGGCGACGGCTCCACGGCGGAATCGGATTTCCACGCGGCTTTGGTCTTCGCCTCCACCTACAAGGCGCCTGTCGTACTCAACATCGTCAACAATCAATGGGCCATCTCGACCTTCCAGGGCATCGCCCGCGGCGGCTCCGGCACCTTCGCGGCGCGCGGCCACGGCTTCGGCATCCCCTCGCTCCGGGTCGACGGCAACGATTATCTGGCCGTGCATGCGGTCGCCAAATGGGCGGTGGAGCGCGCCCATCGCGGCCTCGGGCCGACCCTCGTCGAATACGTCACCTACCGCGTCGGCGCGCATTCGACCTCGGACGATCCCTCCGGCTATCGCCCGAAGGACGAATCCGATGCCTGGCCGCTCGGCGATCCGGTGATCCGCCTGAAGAACCACCTGATCCAGCGCGGCGTCTGGAGCGAGGCGCGCCATGCCCAGCGCGAGGCCGAGATCATGGCCGAGGTGATCGCGGCGCAGAAACAGGCCGAGACGCACGGCACGCTGCATTCCGGACCGAAACCGTCGGCGCGCGACATGTTCGAGGGCGTCTATGCGGTGATGCCGCCGCATCTCCGGCGCCAGCGCCAACAGGCGGGGTATTGACGATGGCCCGCAAGAGCATGGTCGAGGCGATCCGCGACGCGCTCGACGTGTCGATGGGGCGGGACCCGAACGTCGTCGTGTTCGGCGAGGACGTCGGCTATTTCGGCGGCGTGTTCCGTTGCACCCAGGGCCTGCAGCAGAAATACGGCACCAGCCGCTGTTTCGACACGCCGATCAGCGAATCCGGCATCGTCGGCGCCGCCATCGGCATGGCGGCCTACGGGCTCAGGCCCTGCATCGAGATCCAGTTCGCCGACTACGTCTATCCCGCCTACGACCAGATCGTGTCGGAGGCGGCGAGGCTCCGCTATCGCTCCAACGGTCAGTTCACCGTGCCCATGGTGGTGCGCATGCCGACCGGCGGCGGCATCTTCGGCGGCCAGACCCACAGCCAGAGCCCGGAAGCCCTGTTCACCCATGTCTCCGGCCTGAAGACGGTGGTGCCGTCCAATCCCTATGACGCCAAGGGCCTGCTGATCGCCGCCATCGAGGACGACGACCCGGTGATCTTCCTGGAGCCGAAGCGGCTCTATAACGGCCCCTTCGACGGCCATCCCGAACGGCCGGTGACGCCATGGTCCAAGGACCCGCGCGGCGAGGTGCCGGACGGGCACTATGTGGAGCCGCTCGGCAAGGCGGCCATCCGCCGCGAGGGCAAGGCGGTGACCGTGCTCGCCTACGGCACCATGGTGCATGTCGCCGAGGCGGCCGCGGCCGAGACCGGGATCGACGCGGAGGTGATCGACCTCCGCACCCTGCTGCCGCTCGATCTGCCGGTGATCGAGGCCTCGGTGAAGAAGACCGGCCGCTGCGTCGTGGTGCACGAGGCGACCTTGACCTCGGGCTATGGTGCCGAGCTCGCCGCACTGGTGCAGGAGCATTGCTTCTATCACCTGGAGGCGCCGGTCCTGCGCGTGACCGGCTGGGACACGCCCTATCCGCATGCGCAGGAATGGGACTACTTCCCCGGCGCGGCGCGGGTCGGCCGCGCCCTCCAGGCGGTGATGGAGGCCTGACATGGGCTTGCGCAGCATCAGGCTGCCCGATGTCGGCGAAGGCGTCGCCGAGGCGGAAGTGGTCGAGTGGCATGTCAAGGTCGGCGACCATGTGCGCGAGGACCAGACGCTGGCCGCCGTGATGACCGACAAGGCGACGGTGGAGATCCCGGCGCCGTTCGACGGCACGGTGGTGGCGCTCGGCGCCGAGGTCGGCGGCATGCTCTCGGTCGGTGCCGAGCTGCTCCGCCTCGAAGTGGCGGGAGAGGGCGATGCGGAGGCGGCGCCCGCGCCGAAACCTCAACCCAGGGCCGAGAGCAAAGCCGAAGCACCCCGTTCCCATCCGGCCGAACCGGAAGACGAGCCGCCGCCGCCGATGCGGACACCATCTCGGCTTGGCCCGCCGCGCCCGGCCGGCGAGAAGCCGATCGCCTCGCCGGCTTTGCGCCGCCGTGCCCGCGAGGCGGGCGTCGATCTGCGCCAGGTGCGCGGCACCGGTCCGGCCGGCCGCATCGAACATGCCGATCTCGACGCCTTCCTGCGCGGCGGTGCCGCCGCGCCGGCCGGCGCGCGCCGGATCGCCAACACGACGGTCGAGGAGATCAAGGTGATCGGGCTCCGCCGGCGCATCGCGCAGAAGATGGCGGAGTCGAAGCGGCGCGCCGCGCATTTCTCCTACGTCGAGGAGATCGACGTCACGTCGCTCGAGGATCTGCGCGCGCATCTGAACGCGCAAGCCGCGGACGGCAAGCCGAAACTGACCCTGTTGCCCTTCCTGATGCAGGCGCTGGTGCGCACGGTCGCCGATTTCCCGCAGATGAACGCGCTCTACGACGACGATGCCGAGATCGTGCATCGCCATGGCGGCGTGCATATCGGCATCGCGACGCAGACGGCGTCGGGCCTGATGGTACCGGTGGTGCGCCATGCCGAGGCGCGCGACCTCTGGGATTGCGCGGCCGAAATGCAGCGGCTGGCGGAGGCGGCGCGCGCCGGCCAGGCCGGACGCGAGGAGCTCTCGGGCTCCACCATCACCATCACCAGCCTCGGCCCCCTCGGCGGCATCGTGACCACGCCGGTGCTGAACCGGCCCGAGGTCGCCATCATCGGCGTCAACCGGCAGGTGGTTCGCCCGCACTGGACCGGCGCGCAGTTCGTGCCGCGCAAGATGATGAACCTGTCTTCGTCCTTCGATCATCGCGTGGTCGATGGCTATGACGCCGCGCAATTCGTGCAGCGCATCAAGTCGCTTCTCGAAGCACCGGCGACGATCTTCATCGAGGTGTGAGATGCCGGAGATCCGGACCAAGGTGCTGATCATCGGCGGCGGGCCCGGCGGCTACGTGACCGCGATCCGTCTCGGCCAGCTCGGCATCGCGACCATGCTGGTGGAGCGCGCCTGGCTCGGCGGCACCTGCCTCAATGTCGGCTGCATTCCCTCCAAGGCGCTGATCCACGCCGCGGAGGCCTTCGAACAGGCTGTGCATCAGGCCGGCACCGATCGCTACGGCATCCGGGTCGAGCGCCCGTCGATCGATTTCGGCCGCACCATGGAATGGAAGGACGGCATCGTCGGCCGGCTCAAGGGCGGCGTCGCCGCGCTGCTGAAGAAGCATGGCGTGAAGACGCTAGCGGGCCACGCCACGATGCTCGACGGCAAGACGGCCCGCGTCGAATCCGATACCGGGCCGCAAGTGATCAAGGCCGAGCATGTGGTGCTCGCCACCGGCTCGGTGCCGGCGCCGCTCACCGCGCTGCCCTTCGGTGGCCGGGTAATCTCGTCGAGCGAGGCGCTATCGCTCTCGGACGTGCCGCAGCGCCTGGTCGTGGTGGGCGCCGGCTATATCGGGCTCGAGCTCGGCACCGCCTTCGCCAAGCTCGGGTCCAAGGTGACGGTGGTGGAAGCTGAGGATCGCATCCTGCCGGCTTATGACACCGAGCTGACGCGACCGGTGGCCCGTCGGCTCGGCGCGCTCGGCGTCGAGATGCTGGCGGCCACGCGCGCACGTGGACTCTCGCCCGATGGCGAGGCTCTCGTGGTCGAATTCGCGGGTGGCACCGAGCGCCGCCTGCCGGCCGACAAGATCCTGGTCGCAATCGGCCGCCGCCCTTGCACCGAGGGCCTCGGCCTCGATCAGCTCGATCTCGGCATGGACGGCGCCTTCATCCGCATCGACGAGCGCTGCGCCACCTCGATGCGCAATGTCTGGGCGATCGGCGATCTGACCGGCGAGCCGATGCTGGCGCATCGCGCCATGGCGCAGGGCGAGATGGTGGCCGAGATCATCGCCGGCCAGCGCCGCGCCTTCGACAAGGTCGCTATACCGGCGATCTGCTTTACAGATCCGGAAGTGGTCACCGTCGGCCTGTCGCCGGAGAAGGCGCGCAAGGCGGGCCACGAGATCCGCGTTGCGTCATTCCCCTTCCAGGCCAACGGCCGGGCGCTGACGCTCGGCGCGGAGGAAGGCTTCGTGCGCGTCACCGCGCGCGCCGACAACCATCTCATCCTTGGCATCGATGCGGTCGGCCAGGGCATTGCGGAGCTCAGCGCCGCCTTCGGCCTCGCGCTGGAAATGGGCGCCCGCCTGGAAGACATCGCCGGCACCATCCATGCCCACCCGACCCTGGGCGAGGCCTTCCACGAGGCGAGCCTGCGCACCCTCGGCGAAGCGCTGCATATCTGAGGCCGGCAATGAAAAAGCCCCGGCGGTTTCCCGCCGGGGCTTGTTCGCCTCGTGGGCCGCCTACAGCCCGACCTGCGTCACGAACTTGGTGACGAGATAGGGCTCGATCGCCTCCATGCCGCCTTCCGAGCCGTAGCCCGAATCCTTGACGCCGCCGAACGGCACTTCCGGCAAAGCGAGGCCGTGGTGGTTGATCGACACCATGCCGCTCTCGATCGCGTTGCCGATCGCTGTCGCCGTCTTGACCGACTTCGTATAGGCGTAGGCGGCGAGGCCGTAGGGCAGGCGGTTCGCCTCCTCCACCACGCTGTCGAAATCCTTGAACGGCACGATCGGCGCCAGCGGGCCGAACGGCTCCTCGTTCATGATCTTCGCGTCCGGCGAGACGTTGGTCATGACCGTGGGCTCGAAGAAATAGCCCTTGTTGGCGACGCGCTTGCCGCCGGTCTCGATCTTCGCGCCCTTGGCGATCGCGTCGGCGACGAAGCTCTCCATCACGTCGATGCGCCGCGCATGGGCGAGCGGGCCCATCCGGGTCGCCGGGTCCATGCCGTCGCCCACCTTCACCGCCTTGGCCGCGGCGACGAAGCCCTCGACGAACTTCTTGTACACGCCCTCCTGCACCAGGAAGCGGGTCGGCGACACGCAGACCTGGCCGGCATTGCGGTACTTGTTGGCGGAGAGGATCTTCACCGCGGCGTCCACATCGGCGTCGTCGAACACGATGGCCGGCGCGTGCCCGCCGAGCTCCATGGTGGCGCGCTTCATATGCCGGCCGGCCAGCGCGGCGAGCTGCTTGCCGACGGCGGTCGAGCCGGTGAAGGTGATCTTGCGGATGATCGGGTGCGGGATCAGGTATTCCGAGATCTCGGCCGGCACGCCGTAGACCAGGTTGATCACGCCGGCCGGCAGGCCGGCATCGACGAAGGCGCGGACCAGCTCGGCGCAGGCGGCCGGCGTCTCCTCCGGGCCCTTGACGATGATCGAATTTCCGGTGGCGATCGCGGCCGATGCCTTGCGCACCACCTGGTTGATCGGGAAGTTCCACGGCGTGAAGGCGGCGACCGGACCGACCGGCTCTTTGATCACCAGCTGCGCCACGCCGTCCATGCGGCCCGGCACGATGCGGCCATAGGCGCGGCGGCCTTCCTCGGCCATCCAGTCGATGATGTCGGCGCCCAGCAGGGTCTCGCCCTTGGCCTCGACCAGCGGCTTGCCGTTTTCCGCCGTCATCAGCTTGGCGATGTCGTCGGCGCGGCTGCGCAGGAGGTCGGCCGCCTTGCGCATCAGCTTGTAGCGATCGAAGGCCGAAACCTTGCGCCAGGCCTTGAAGCCCTTGTCGGCGGCGGCCAGCGCGCGGTCGAGATCGGCCTTGTCGGCATGGGCGACGGTGCCGATCTGCTCCTCGGTCGCGGGATTCAGCACCGGGATGGTGCGGCCGGTGGCGCCCTTCACCCAGGCGCCGTCGATATGCAGCGATACGTCGGAATACATGCTTCTCTCCCCAGCACGGCGATGGCGGCGGATAGTAGAGGGATATCTGTCCGGGTTGAAGCTGGCCGGCCGAGCCAGGCGCGGCCGGCCACAATTCTGCCGCATCCTTTTCCGGCCTCCTACGTTACCGCCATGTCTTCCGCGGCGCCGTCTCCGCGCGTTCGCCAGGTGGCTATTGGCATGGGGGCACAGCACCGCGAGCGCGAGAGGGATGCATGTTTCGGTTGGATCTGAACGGAGGCGAGACGGAGCGCATTCTGGCCTTCACGGCCGCCTTGCTGGTTCTTTCGATGGCATCGCGGGCCTGCTACGCCCTGCCGCCTGCCCTGGACATCGAGTCGATCGGCGCACCAGCCCGCATCTTGGTGAAGGGCGGCGGTGTCGATGTCGGCATCGCGCCGGCCGCCGGCCCCAATACCGGCGACTGGATCAGGGTGCCGCCCGCCGTCCAGGCGACCCCGACCCGGCCGGCGGCGCGGATTCGCCTGCCTTTGGAGGAGCCGCCGGCCGGCTTGTCGCGGGCCGCAGATACCGATCGCGTCATCGAAGCCGGCGGCGCAGGCCTGCATTCCACGCCTCCGTTCCGGATGCCCCTGCCGAAACCGGAGCCGCCGGAAGCGGTCGTCGAACCGGCGGCGGTGTCGCTGCCCGCCTCCCCGGCGCCGGGACCGGCCGGCGACGAGCCCGCTGCGGCAGCAGCGCCGCCGTCAGCGGTTGTCGGCAGCCGGATTTTGCTGAGCGATATGCCGGAGACATTGCCGCGCCGCTATGGCGGCCGAACGGCGGTCGATCTCCTGCTGCTGCTGGTCCAAGTGTTTTGCGTGATCGCCGCGATCATGGGCCTATACTGGGCCGTTGCCTCGCTGCGCGACCACCTGGCCTGGCGGCGCGAACAGCTGAGGGCCGCGAGGATCCAGGCGACGCAGCGCCGTATCGCGACGGCGCGACGGATCGCCGGGGTCTGATCGTTCCAGCGAACGGGCGTGACAAATCGAAGGGGAGCGCGGCGCATGCGGAAGGTTTCACTATTGGCTTCGCTGGCTTCGGCCGTTCTGCTCACGGCCTGCAGCGGCGGTGCCAATGCGCCCATGTCGGACCGGTATACGACGGCCCCGCCGCCCGGCAGCAGCGTGGCGCGGCCCGACCCGGCCGTGCCCGTGGTGCTGACCGACGAGGATGGCGTGCGCATGGTGCGGCAGCGGCTGGCCGAGCTCAACTTCCGCGCCGGGCCGGCCAGCACGATCTGGGAAAGCGATGCGCAGACGGCGGTGGAAGCGTTCCAGCGGAGCCGCGGCCTGCCGGCAGGGCCGCTCAACCGCGCGACCCTGAACGCCATGGGGCTGGAGACGGTGCCGCTTACATGGACCGGGCCCGTCGTCGGCACCAGCGGCCTGGCCGGCCTGCCTAACGATGCCGATGCGGCGCCCGGCCGGGTGCAGGTCGGCGCCGTGGTCGATGGCGGCCGCGGGGCGGCCGGCGCGCTGCCGCCGGTGCCGGGCGCGACGGTTGGCGTTGCTGGCGGGTCGCTGGCGCCTGGCTCGCTC
>QOZS01000026.1 GCA_003576705.1 Desertibaculum subflavum | reverse complement strand
GTCACCGACCCGCGTTTGTCGGATCGGCGGCAGGCCTGCCGCCGATCCGACATCTCATCACCTTTTCCGGATCCGTCGAACACAGATCCAGATACAAGGGTTGGGTGAGGTGGGGAGGATGCGGCTTCCGGATGCGCGCGAGCACGGATGCGTTGCGCACAGGCGACTTTCGTTGAGAAGCGGCGCGCCCACCTCTCCCAAACCCTCTCCGCCCCTGAGGGGCAGAGAGGGCTTCATATGACCACTCGATGAGGTTCGTATGTCCGCTGCTGCGGTGAAGGCTGTGAGCGAAGCGTCTCCGATCTCCCCCTCCCTCTTCGCCGACGCGCAGGCCGCGCTGGCCGCGGCCGACAAGCTGCTCGCCGAGGTGAAGCTCGCGGTCGCCGCGCGCGTGAAGGCGAGCAGCGTCGATGCGGAGCAGTTCGCCGCGCATGGCCTCGCCTGGTTCGCCACCTATGTCGAGGCGCTGCGCCAGACGCTCAGCTGGGCCGAGGCACTGAAAGCGGAGGGCAAGCTCCGCGAGCTCGAGCAGCTGATCCTGCAGGCCGGTTTCGGCGAATACCTCTCGCAGCTCGCCGGCGGCATCCCGATGAGCCAGAGCGAGGTGGTGC
This sequence comes from Desertibaculum subflavum, assembly GCA_003576705.1. Lineage (GTDB taxonomy): Bacteria > Pseudomonadota > Alphaproteobacteria > Ferrovibrionales > Ferrovibrionaceae > Desertibaculum > Desertibaculum subflavum. The sequence continues at coordinate 76,262 of QOZS01000026.1, read as the reverse complement.
GTCCGGCCGATCTCGGCGTCGGCGACAGCGCCGTCGCCGCCTTCCAGCAGGCACCGGCCGTGCGCCGCCTCGCCGCCACCGGCAACACCTCGGCCGTCCGCGCCCGCATCGCCGAGCTGATCCAGTCCTCGCTCGAGACCGGCGATTTCGGCGCCCTCGGCCTCGACGAAACCCACGCCATGGTGCGCGACCAGTTCCGCAAGTTCGCCGATGCGCGCGTCGTGCCCTTCGCCCACGAATGGCACCTGAAGGACGAGTTCATCCCGATGCCGCTGGTCGAGGAGATGGGCGCGCTCGGCGTGTTCGGCCTCACCATTCCGGAAGAATATGGCGGCATGGGCCTCGGCAAGCAGGCGATGTGCGTCGTCTCGGAGGAGCTCTCCCGCGGCTATATCGGCGTCGGCTCGCTCGGCACCCGCTCGGAGATCGCCGCCGAGCTGATCCTGCGCGGCGGCACCGAGGACCAGAAGAGCCATTACCTGCCGAAGATCGCTTCCGCCGAGATCCTGCCGACCGCGGTGTTCACCGAGCCGAATACCGGCTCGGACCTCGGCAGCCTGCGCACCCGCGCGGTGCTCGACGGCGACACCTACAGGATTCACGGCAACAAGACCTGGATCACCCACGCGGCGCGCGCCGACCTGATGACGCTCCTCGTGCGCTCGAACCCGAACGCGCCGGGCTACAAGGGCCTCTCCATGTTCCTCGCCGAGAAGCCGCGCGGCGACGATGCCGACCCGTTCCCGGCCAAGGGCATGACCGGCGGCGAGATCCGCGTGCTCGGCTATCGCGGCATGAAGGAATACGAGATCGGCTTCGATGGCTTCGAGGTGCCGGCGCAGAACCTGCTCGGCCGCGAGGAAGGCAACGGCTTCAAGCAGCTGATGGCGACCTTCGAGAGCGCCCGCATCCAGACCGCGGCGCGCGCGCTCGGCGTCGGCCAGTGCGCGATGGAGCTGGGGCTCCGCTACGGGCTCGAGCGCGTGCAGTTCGGCCAGCCGATCTATGGCTTCCCGCGCGTCGCCGGCAAGGTGGCCTGGATGGCGGTGGAGCTGATGCTGGCCCGCCAGCTCACCTACTACGCCGCGCGCGAGAAGGATGCCGGCCGGCGCTGCGACCTCGAAGCCGGCATGGCGAAGCTGCTCGCCGCGCGGGTCGCCTGGGCCAATGCCGACAACGCGCTGCAGATCCACGGCGGCAACGGCTACGCCCTCGAATACCCGATCAGCCGCGTCCTCTGCGACGCCCGCATCCTCAACATCTTCGAAGGCGCGGCGGAGATACAAGCGCAGGTGATCGCGCGGCGGCTGCTGGAGGGCGGCGCGAACTGACACGGCATTTCCTTTCTCCTTGGAGGAGAAGGTGTCGCGAAGCGATGGATGAGGGGCACGCTCTCCACCCGCGCCTCCGCTGGCGCAAGCAGCGCAATGCTGAAGCGGTGCCCCTCACCCGCCCCTTCGGGGCACCCTCTCCCCACGGGAGAGGGGTCCATTTTCCACGCACCAGCGCACCAATCCCCGCCCGCTGTGACGCCGCTCACATCCCGCCCGCCGGCGTTAACCATATGATCCGGTCAAATGGGAAAGCAGGAGGCGTCGATGTCTCCAGTGTCTCAATATCGGGGATTGCCGAGCAGCGACATTTCGGTCGCGGTCGTCGCGCTCATCGTGTTCATCTCACTGATGGCGGCGGCCTGCGCCCTGTTCGGGTTGCCGATCGTCACCTGAGCGCGCCGGCAATCCGGCAGCGTCCGCCGCGATCCTGACGCGGGCCGAACCCGCCGCGCTCAATGCACGTGGCGGTGATGCAGATCCGGGAAATGCGGGTGCTTGTGCACCAGGGCCGCGTGCCGGTGCCGGTGGCTGTGCGGCTCGCCGGGCGGATCGCCGGGGCCGTGGGCGTGCCGGTGATGCTCGTCATGCCGGTGCCGGTGCTCGTGCTCCAGCTCGTCGTGGCGATGCTCGTGCTCATGCGCCTCGGTCAGGTGCAGATAGACGCCCGCTGCCATCAGGATCGCCGCGATGACGAGCGGCGCCGTCACCGCCTCGCCCAGCACTGCCACGGCGATCACCGCGCCGATGAACGGCGCGGTGGAGAAATAGGCCCCGGTGCGCGCCGCGCCGAGATGCCGCAGGCCGACGACGAACAGCGCGAGGCTGACGCCATAGCCGAGAAAGCCGACCGCCCCCGCGGCGGCGATCACGCCGGGCGCCGGCAGAGCGTCGCCATAAGCCAAGGCGAGACCGGTATTGACCGCGCCGGCCACCAGCCCCTTCACCATGGCGATCTGGATCGGGTCCGCCGCGGACAGCTTGCGCGTCAGGTTGTTGTCGATGCCCCAGGCGAGGCAGGCGCCAAGGATGGCGACGGCGCCGAGCCCGATCGCCGCCGCCTCGCCCTGCCAGGACAGCGCCACCGCGCCGGCGAGGATGGCGCCGGCGCCGAGCAGCAGGCGCCGGTCCACCGATTCCCGAAACGCGATCCAGGCGATCGCCATGGTCGCTAGGGCTTCGAGATTGAGCAGCAGCGACGCCGCCGAGCCCGGCGTCGTCGCCAGCCCGATCATCAGCAGAACGGGGCCGATCACGCCGCCGAACAGCACGACCAGCGCCAGCCAGGGCAGATCGGCCCGGCGCAGCGGCGCCTCCCGGCGCGGGCCGCGGCCGGCGCGCTGCACCAGGCTGAGCGCGGCGAGCCCGAAACCCGAGCCGAGATAGAACAGGCCGGCCAGCAGCAACGGCCCCAGCCCTTCGCCCAGCAGCAGCTTGGCGAGCGGTGTGCTGGCGCCGAACAGCGCCGCGGAGGCGAGCGCGATGGCGGGCGCTAGTCGCAAAGCCGGCATGGCGGCCATCTTAGGCCAGGCCGGGCCCGCTTAGCGGTGCGTTGTCGATGGGGGCATGCCCTGCGCGAGGCGCGGGACGTGCCCGAGGCCGACCGCCCTCTCACCCCGGATAATCCACCCGCATCAAACACAGCCCCTCCGCCGGCGCGGTCGGGCCGGCGGCGCTGCGGTCGCGGGCGTCGCGGGCGCGGGCGAGGTCTTCCGCCGACCACCTGCCCTCGCCCACCTTGCGGAGCGAGCCCACCATGGCGCGCACCTGGTTGTGCAGGAACGAGCGCGCCTGGGTCTCGATCACCACCTCGTCGCCGGCGCGGCGCACGTCGAGCCGGTCCAGCGTCTTCACCGGCGATTTCGCCTGGCACTCGGTGGAGCGGAAGCTGGTGAAGTCGTGCCGGCCCACCAGCAGCTGCGCCGCCGCCTGCATGGCGCCGGCGTCCAGCGGGCGGATCACATGCCACACCCGCCCGCGTTCCAGCGCCGGCGGCGCGACGCGGTTCAGGATGCGATAGCGGTAATGCCGCTTGACCGCCGAGAAGCGCGCGTGGAAATCCGCCGCCACCTCGGCCGCGTCGAGCACCGCCACCGGCTGCGGCCGCAGATGCGCGTTCAGCGCGTTGACCAGGGTGCGGATCTCCCACGGCCGGCCGAGGTCGACATGCGCCACCTGCCCGGCCGCATGCACGCCGGCATCGGTGCGGCCAGCGCCGGTGATCTCCGGCCGCTCGCCGGTGAAGCCGGCCAGCGCCTGCTCCACCGCCGCCTGCACCGAGAGCCCGTTCGCCTGCCGCTGCCAGCCGACGAAACCGGCGCCGTCGTATTCGATGGTGAGGCGATAGCGCGGCATCAGAGAGTTCTCGCCGATAAGCCCTCTCCGCCCTCGAAGAGGGGGGAGAGGGTTGGGAGAGGTGGGGAGGCTGCGGCCTGAGATGAATGCACACGCGTGGATGCGTTGCGCTCATACGAAGCTCGTCGAGACGCGGCGCGCCCCCCCTCTCCCAAACCCTCTCCGCCCCTGGGGGGCAGAGAGGACTTGTCACTGTGATGCCAGGCAGTGCTCATCCGAGTTTCGTCCCCTTCGGCAGCGGGAAGCCGCGCAGGAAGTCGGCGATCGGCAGCGCGCGGGCGCCGGGGCGTTGCAGCTCCACGAGGCGGATCGCGCCGTCGCCGCAGGCGACCGTGCCCTGCTCATCCAGCACCGTGCCGGGCTCGCCGCGACCTTCCGCGAGCTCCGCCGCATGCACTTTCAGCCGCTGCCCGGCATGGTCGAAGGTGACGCCGGGGAAGGGCGACAGCACGCGTACCATCCGGTCGATCTCCGCCGCCGGCCGGCGCCAGTCGATCGCGCCCTCGCCCTTCTCGATCTTCTTCGCATAGGTGATGCCCTCGGCCGCCTGCGCGCGCTCGACCGCGCGCCCCTCGGCGAGCTGGGCCAGCGCCTCGACCATCAACCCGGCGCCGATCGCGGCCAGCCGCTCGCGCAGGCCCGCGGCGGTGTCGCGCGGGCCGATCGGCAGCCGCGCCTCCAGCAGCACCGGCCCGGTATCCAGCCCCGCCTCCATCCGCATCACGGCGACGCCGGTCTCCGCATCGCCGGCCAGGATGGCGCGCTCGATCGGCGCGGCACCGCGCCAGCGCGGCAGGATCGAGCCGTGCAGGTTGAAGCAGCCGAGCCTCGGCGCCGCCAGCACTGGCTTCGGCAGGATCAGGCCATAGGCCACCACCACCGCCGCGTCGGGCTTGAGCGCGGCGAATTCCCCGTGCTCCGCCTCCCCTTTCAAGCTCGCCGGACAGCGCACCTCGAGGCCCAGCGCGAGCGCCTTCTCGTGCACGGCGGAGCGTTGCTCCTTGTGCCCGCGGCCCGCGGGACGCGGCGGCTGGGTATAGACTGCGCTGACCCGATGCCCGGCTGCGACCAGGGCGGCGAGCGTCGGCACCGCGAAGGGCGGCGTTCCCATGAAGACGAGTGTCAGCGCCATGGCGGCGGACCATAATCGGAGCCGCGCTGACAGCGAAAGTTCCATCTGTTATGAGGCACAACCATTTTCCGGATGTCTCCTAGGAGGAAACCATGGATCTCAAGGGCCAGGTCGCCATCGTGACCGGCGGCGCCTCCGGCCTCGGCGCCGGCACGGCGCGCGAGCTCACCAAGGCCGGCGCGAAATGCGCTCTGTTCGACATGCAGGAGGAGAACGGCCAGAAGGTCGCGCAGGAGATCGGCGGCCTTTACTGCAAGGTCGACGTCTCCAAGGCGGAGAGCGTGCAGGCGGCCATGGCCGAGGTCGTTTCGAAGCTCGGCGGCCCGCGCATCCTGGTGAACTGCGCCGGCATCGGCCGCGCCGGGCGCACCGTCGGCAAGGAAGGCCCGCTGCCGCTCGAGCAGTTCGCCGCCGTCATCAACGTCAACCTGATCGGCACCTTCAACTGCATCCGCCTGTTCGCCGCCGAAGCCGGCAAGCTCGCGCCGCTCACCGATAACGAGCGTGGCGTCATCATCAACACCGCCTCCGTCGCCGCCTTCGACGGGCAGATCGGCCAGGCTGCCTATTCCGCCTCCAAAGGCGGCGTGGTCGGCATGACCTTGCCGATCGCGCGCGACCTGATGGATGTCGGCATCCGCGTCTGCACCATCGCGCCCGGCCTGTTCATGACGCCGATGATGGCCGGCCTGCCGGAGAAGGCGCAGATCTCGCTCGGGCAGAGCGTGCCGTTCCCCAAGCGGCTCGGCACGCCGGAGGAATATGCCCGCCTCGCCCGCCATATCTGCGAGAACCCGATGCTGAACGGCGAGACCATCCGGCTCGACGGCGCGCTCCGGATGGCGCCCCGGTAGCCCCCAGATAGCCTCCGGCGTTAACCATTCGGCTTAACCACTCCCGCCCGAGTCGGGGCTGATTCGGCCTGCTAATATCCCCTGGTCGCGGCGGTCGGGCCGCCGGTCCAGGGGAATTGGTTAATGGCCTCCAACAAGCTTCGCCTCGCCGTCATCGAGGGACGGTGGTGGGAAGACTACAACACCAGCGTGCGTAGTCTGTTTGATGTTCTCTCTGATATCCTTATCCGTACGCCGCATGGCTACCATTACGAGATGTTCAACAACAAGGACGGCTTTCGCGACGTCGTCCAGCGCATCGGCGGCAAGTGGGGCTTCCACTATCTCTATGTCGCCGCGCACGGTTTCAGCGACGGCATCCTGGGCAGCGACGGCGAGCTGATCCAGCGCGCGGTGATCCGCAACGTGCTTCGCCGGGTCTGCCAGACCGAGGGATCGAAGATCGTCGGCGTGTTCTTCGGCTCCTGCGACTTCATCACCGAGGAAAACGCATCCTTCCTGTTCGATCCGGAGGAAGGCGGCATCCCCTCCATCAAGTGGATCGCCGGCTACTCGACGCCGGTCCACTGGCTCGACTCGTTCGTGGTCGATCTCTTCTTCTGGAACAAGTACTTCCGCCGCCGCAACGGCACCGACCTGGAGAAGATCGAGCACGTCGCCAAGGCCTTCACCACAATGATGCCGGGCGCGGCGGAGAAGCTCGGCTTCAACATCTACGTGCGGCGACAAGGCCCCTCGGGCGGGGTGCGGTCGATCCTCTGAGCCGCTATAAGCCGAGCCAGGAGGAAATACCCATGACGTGGGACAAGGAGCTGGGCGAGTTCCAGCAGCGGAAGGCCTTTGCCTTGAAGCTCGGCGGCGCCGACAAGGTGGCGCGCCAGCACAACGAGGGCCGCCTCACCGTGCGCGAGCGGATCGAGCGCTTGCTCGATCCCGGCTCGTTCCGCGAGATCGGCACCATCGCCGGCAAGGCCGAATACGACGCCAAAGGCGACCTGGTCGAGCTCGTGCCTTCCAACTACGTCTGCGGCCGCGGCCTGATTGAAGGTCGGCCTGTCGTGATCGGCGGCGACGACTTCACCGTGCGCGGCGGCTCGGCCGACGCCACCATCAAGGAGAAGCACATCTTCTCCGAGCGAATGGCGAATCAGCTCCGCCTCCCCCTCGTCCGCCTGGTCGAGGGCTCGGGCGGCGGCGGCTCGGTCAAGACGATCGAGACCACCGGCCGCGCCAATGTGCCCGGCGTCTCGGGGTGGGAATGGGTGGTCCGCAACATGGCGACGGTACCGCGGGTCGCGCTCGGCCTCGGCTCGGTCGCCGGCCTCGGCGCCGCGCATCTCTCGGCCAGCCACTACTCGATCATGGTCAAGGATACCTCGGCCATGTTCGTCGCCGGCCCGCCGGTGGTGGCCCGGCTCGGCGAGCCGGTGACCAAGCAGGAGCTCGGCGGCTGGGAGATCCAGACCCGTGCCGGCGCGGTCGACGACGCGGCCGCGAGCGAGGAGGAGGCCTTCGCCATGGCGCGGCGCTTCCTCTCCTACCTGCCCGCCTCGATCTACGACCTGCCGCCGCGCGGGCCGCGCACCGACCCGGCCGACCGGCGCGACGAGAAGCTCGCCACCGCCATCCCCCGGGGCACGCGCAAGACCTACCGCATGCGGCCGATCATCGAGCTGCTGGTCGACCAGGGCTCATTCATGGAGATGGGCAGGTATTACGGCCGCTCCATCATCACCGGCCTCGCCCGCATCGACGGCTGGCCAGTCGCGCTGATGGCGTCCGACCCGATGATCTATGGCGGCGCCTGGACCGCCGATGCCTGTCAGAAGATCATCCGCTTCGTCGACCTGGCGCAGACCTTCCACCTGCCGGTGGTGCATCTGACCGACTGCCCGGGCTTCCTGATCGGCAAGCAGGCCGAGCAGGAAGGCACCATCCGCCAGGGCGTGCGCGCCATGTCGGCGATCTGGCAGTCGACCATCCCCTGGTGCGCCATCATCGTCCGCAACGTGTTCGGCGTCGCCGGCGCGGCGCACCAGAACGGCAGCCGCCTGTCCTACCGCTATGCCTGGCCGAGCGCGCGCTGGGGCTCGCTGCCGCTCGAAGGCGGCATCGAGGCCGCCTACCGGGCCGAGATCGACGCGGCGCCGGACCCGAAGGCGAAGCTGGAGGAGATCGAGACCCGGCTCGAGAAGCTCCGCTCGCCCTACCGCTCGGCGGAGACCTTCTGGATCGAGGAGATGATCGACCCGCGCGAGACGCGGCCCCTCCTCTGCGAATTCGTCAACCTGGCCGCGCCGCTCCGCGAGGCCGGCCCCGTCAGCTTCGGGATGCGTCCGTGACCGTTCAGATTCCAGCACCGTTCGAGACCTACCGGGCCGAAGTCCAGGAGGCCTGGATCGACTACAACAAGCACATGAACATGGGCTACTACATGGTCGTGTTCGACGAGGCGACCGGCGGCTTCTTCCAGGCGGTCGGTCTCGACCGCCCGCACCGGCAGAAGCACAAGGTCACCACCTTCTCGCTGGAGGCGCATATCAATTACGTGCGCGAGGTCGGGCTCGGCGACACGCTCCGTTTCACCACCCGGCTGCTCGATTTCGACTCCAAGCGCCTGCACTATTTCCACGAAATGTGGCACGCGACCGAGGGCTATCTCGCCTCGACCAACGAGCTGGTCTCGCTGCATGTCAGCCAGGAGACCCGCCGGGCGGCGCCGATGACGCCGGAAATTATGGACCGCCTCGCCGCCATCAGGGCAGCGCATGCGAAGCTGCCGCCCTCGCCCTATATCGGCCGCTCGATCGGCCTTGCCTCGAAGCCGCCGCGCGCCTAGGCACTGAGCGCGGCAAGCGCCCGCTTCACATGCTCGCCGCAGCTGCAGGCATCCGCCTCGCTCTTGTCGCAGATGCCGGGCGCGCGTTCGCTGATCGGCTCGAAAGCATCCGTCTCCGGGTTCCAGAGCGCGACGCGGCCGCTCGCGATGTCGTAGTGGCCGGCATAGAGCCTAAGCTCGCCTAACCGCACGCGGGCCGCGACGCGCGGATGCAGCAGCAGATTGCGCAGCGACCAGAGGATCGCCGCGTGCTCGGTGGCGAGCTGCACATCCCGGCCTTCCCGCTCCGCCTTGCGGGCCGCTGCCTGCACGGTCGGCCGCACCATGTCGACCCAGGCATCGGTGTCGACGAGATGTCCGGCCTCGCCGCGCGGACGCCGCGCCAGCGCGACGCCACCACAGCCCGAATGGCCCAGCACCAGCAGGTTCGGCACCTTGAGGTGCACCACCGGGAACTCGATCGCGGCCCAGGGCCCGTACCAGGCTCCCGCCAGCTCGCGCATGCCGAGATGGCGGGTCAGGCCGCCATAGAGCCTGAGCCAGGCGCCTTCGACCTTGCCGGCCGGCGTCGGTACGAGGCCGGCGACGGTGCGCTTGACGAACATGGAGCCGGGATCGGCGCGGGTAATCTCCTCCGGCGCGGCACGGGAATCGGAGCAGCAGATCACGGCGATACCCGGGCTTTGCCCGCGGGCGAGCTCTTCCCAATAGGCCTCGCGACCGTTGCGCGAGGCAACCCGCCCGGCCTCGATGCCGGAGACCAGCGCCTGCATATGCCTGTCCATGCGGCCACACTGCCAGCGACGCGAGCGCCCGCGCTGACCTGGATCAACTTCCCACGGAAATGGCCCTAGTCGAGGGACACGCCCATCAGCAGGTCCGGCAGGAAGGTGGAAATCTCGGGCAGCAGCAACAAGGCCAGAAGAACGACGGCATCCGCGGTCAGCAGGCGGCCGATCCCGGCGAATGCCGTCTCGAGCGGCGCGTTGACCGAGCCCGCGGCGACGAAGACGTTGAGGCCCAGCGGCGGCGTCACCAGGCCGATCTCGGCCGTCTTGGTCACGATGATGCCCCACCACACCGCGTCGTAGCCGAGCGAGGTGACCAGCGGGAAGGTCAGCGGCAGGGTCAGCACGATGATCGCCAGCTGGTCCATGAAACAGCCGAGCAGCAGGTAGATGCCGACGATCACCGCAATGATCACCCAGGACGGCACCGGCAGCGACCCCACCCATTCGATCATGTGCTGCGGCACCTTGGTGCCGGCGAGGAAATAGCCGAACACCATCGCGCCGATGATGATGGCGAAGATCATCGCCGTGGTCCGCACCGAGGCGCGCACAGCCTCCATGAAGCCGCCCCAGCGCAGCCCGCCGAAGGCAACGCTGATGATCAGCGCCGCGAGCGCGCCGACCGCGGCCGCTTCGGTCGGCGTCACCACACCGCTGTAGATCGCCGCCGTCACGAACACGATGAGCAGCACGGCCGGCCACACCGATTTGAGCGAGGCGATGCGCTCCGACCATGGAAAGCGCGGGATCGCCGGCGCCACCTCGGGCTCGCGCTTGGCCCATAGCCAGATCGCAAACGCGTAGCCGGCCGCCGAGATCAGGCCAGGAAACACGCCGCCAAGGAACAGCCGCCCGATCGAGGTCTCGGTCAGAATGCCGTAGATGATGAGGCCGATCGAGGGCGGAATCATGATGGCAAGCGTGCCGGCGATCGCCACCGTGCCGAGCGACAGCCGGTCGTCGTAGCCGTACTTCCGCATCTCCGGCACGCAGATGCGCGACATCGAGGCCGCCGCCGCCGTGCTGGATCCGGCCAGCGCGGCGAAGCCGACATTGGCGCCGACCGCTGCGAGGGCCAGCCCACCGCGCCAGTGGCCCATGAAGGTATAGGCGACCCGGAACATGTCGCGCACTATCGTGCCGCGCGCCAGGAACTCCGCCATAAGGATGAAGAGCGGAATGGTCGAAAGCAGGAACGACGACGCTGTCCGGTAGGGCGTCGTAGCCAGCACGCCGAGCAAGGGCTGCCAGCCGAAGGTCACCAGCACGCCGAGTGCTCCGGTGGCGGCGAGCGTGAAGGCGATCGGCATCCCGATCGCCAGCAGTGCCAGGAACAACAGGCACGGAATCCAGATCGACATGCGGATATATCAGTGTTCGATTTGAACGGCTGCCTGGGGTTCGCGTCCGGCGAGCCTCGTCAGCAGCTGCACCAGGAGGCGGAGCGCCAGAACCGACAGCCCGACCGCGGCAAAGACCCAGGACGGCCCTGTCGGCATGTCGATCACGCCGTTGATCACCCGGCTCTCGGCAAAGCTGATCCAGGCCGTCTCCGCCGCCTTCCAGGCCATCAGCGTGATCACGGCCAAGGCGATGGTGAGGAACCCGACATCGAGCCAGCGCTGCAGGCCGGCGGGGAACAAGCGGAACAGTAAGGTCACAGCGGGGTTCGACCGCATCGCTTGCAGCCCCGGCAGCGCGAGAAAGATCAGCGCGATCATCAGGTAGAGCTCGACCAGCTCGTACACCGACGGCAGCGGGCGATCGAACAGATAGCGGCCGCCGCCATCGGCACTGATGACCAGCATCATGACGACCAGCGCCAAACCCGCGATCGCCTCGAGCAGGCGCTCGAGGCGACGCAGACCATTGTCCAGAAGTTCCACTTGGATCAGCTCGTCCTGGCACGCTGCAATGCCGCCAGCCAGGCATCGAGCACCTTCCGCCCGGGCAGGCCGCGCTTCTCCATCTGCTCGATCCATTCCTCGCGAACCGGCTTGAGCAGCTCGCCCCAGCGCTTCAGCTCGGCATCGTCGATCGCATAAAGATCGAGGCCGCGCTTGCGGAAGGTCTCCGCATATTCCGCCGACTGCTTCTCCACCTTGGCGGAATCGAAGGGGATGGCTTCCTCGGCCGCGCGATCGATGGCCGCCTGGACGTCCTTCGGCAGCTTGTTCCAGACCTCGAGATTGATGGCGTAGTAGCTGACGAAGGCGCCGAGGTTAACGTTGGTCGTGGAGTACTTGACCAGCTCATGCAGCTTGTAGGAGGCGATGCTGTTGTAGGAGAAAACGGTGCCGTCCACCGTCCCGCGCTGCATCGAGGTGTACATGTCCGGCGGCGTGATCGAGACCGGAATTCCGCCCAGGGCCTTGATCGCGTTCTCCTGCACGTTGCCGGCGACACGGATCTTCATGCCCTTGAAGTCGTCCAGGGTCTTGATCTTCTTCCGCGTCGTATGCAGGTCGTAGGGCGGCGTGGACGAGAAGCGGACCGGCCGGATGCCGAGCTTCTTACACTCCTCCTCGAACAGGATGCCGCGCCCGACCTCCAGATAGGCCATCTCGATCTGCTTGACGGTGACCTTGACCTCCGGCGTCGGGATGCCCGCCACCGTCGAGAGCGGCGCCTTGTCCGGGAAGTACTGCGCCGGGATATAGGCGACATCGGCGATGCGGTTCTGCACCGCGTCCAGCAGGTCGCGCGCCTTGGCGAGCTGCTCCGCCGGGAAGTGGTCGAACTTCAGCTTTCCGTTGGAATACTCCTCGGCCTTCTGCATCCAGAACTTCGTCGTCTCGATGCTGAAATGCTTGACCGGAAGAGAGTCGGCGACCTTCAGCGTGATCTGCTGCGCGGCCGCAGGTGCAAGCGGCAGCAGCGCCATGGCGCCGGCCAAAAGGATCCCTCTGCGCAGAAACGGTGCGCCCATCTTGGTGTTCCTCCAGCTATTTTGGGCAGCCAATACTCCGGCCGCCGAACCCGAGCACCATATCGGTGGCCGGAGAGCCGGTCAGTCGTTTCGGGGCCGACGGAAACGCGGGCCGCCATGCACGTGCGGCATGGGTGCGACCGGCTGCGCCAATCGCGAGATCGGCCGCTCGGCGAAGCGGCCGAGCGAGATGGTGCGGTCGTAGAGCACGATGGCCGCCGCCGTCGCCACGTTGATGCAGAACGAGGTCGGGATCTTGATCAGGTGGTCGCAGCGCGCGAGCATCGCGGGCGAGAGCGAGCCGCGCTCGGGCCCAAACACATAGGCGGCCTTCAGCGGATGGCGGAAGCTCGGGAGCTCCACGGCCTCGTCCAGCAGCTCGCAACCGACGATCTGGCATCCGCCCGGCAGCGCCAGCTCGTCGACACCGCCATAGGAATACCAGGGCAGGTTGTCCTGCGTGTGGCTGGTATCGCCGGGCGAGGTGCGGATCTTCGGATTAGACGCGATGGTGAAGACGAAGCTGGCGCCGAAGGCATGCGCCGAGCGGAACAGGTTGCCCGCGTTCATCACCTTGGAGAGGCCCTCGACCCCGACGCCGAAATAGCCGCGCACCTTCGCCCTCGCTTCGTTCCGGTCCCGTGTATATAGCGGAGAGCAGCCGCTACCGGTGCCCCGAGATGTCCCGCAGCCCCCGCCCGCTCGTCGTCGAGGTGATGCGCGGCCCGATCGTCGAAAGCCGTCATGCCGTGCGGGCCGCCGCCGTCGATGCCGACGGCAAGCTGATGGCCGCCTTCGGCGACGTCGACGAACCGGTCTTCCCACGCTCGGCGATCAAGATCATGCAGGCGCTGTCGCTGGTCGAAACCGGCGCGGCCGATGCCTTCGATCTCGGCTCTGAACAGCTTGCGCTGGCCTGCGCCTCGCATAGCGGGGAGCCGAAACACACGGAGCGCGTGGCGGCCTGGCTCGCCAAGCTCGGCCTTAGCGCCGCGGATCTCGAATGCGGCCCGCAATGGCCCAAACCCGACGAGGCCGTGCATGCGCTGGTGCGGGCCGGATTGAGCCCGACTGCGATCCACAACAACTGCTCCGGCAAGCATACCGGCATGCTGGCGCAGGCACGCCACATGGGCGAACCGACGCGCGGCTATACGGCGTCGGACCATCCGGTCCAGCGCCGCGTGCTCGCCACCATCGCCGCGCTCTGCGATCTCGCCGCCGATAAAATCGTGCTCGGCACCGACGGCTGCTCGCTGCCCGCCGTCGCCCTGCCGCTCCAGCGCTTCGCCCGCGGCCTGGCGCAGATCGCCGCGCCGGTGAAGCAGCCCGCAAACCGGGCCGAAGCCAGCCGCCGCCTAATTGCGGCGAAGATCGCCCATCCCGATCTGGTGGCCGGCACCGGCCGCTTCGACACCGCCTTCATGCCGGCGATGCAGGGCCGCGTGGCGAGCAAGAGCGGCGCCGAGGGGGTCTGGGTGGCCATGCTGCCGGATCGCGGCATCGGCATCGCGGTCAAGGCAGAGGACGGCGCCGGCCGGGCGGCCGAGATCGGCCTGATCGCCTTCCTCGACCGGATCGGTCTCCTGGATGCCGAGGCGCGCGAGCGGCTGCGCCCGCTGGCACATCCATCGATCCGAAATTGGGCCGGCCGCCTGGTGGGCGAGATGCGGCCCGCCACGGCGCCCGGCTTCTGAGCGGTTTGACCTCGCTTCCGCTTTCGCGCTATCTGCGCTGCAACCAACGACCGCTTGGAGGAGAACCCCGTGAAGGCAGTGCTGTGCAAGGCCTATGGCCCGCCTGAATCGCTTGTGCTGGAGGAGGTACCGAGCCCGGCCGTCGGTCCGAAGGAGGTCAAGGTCGCGGTGCATTATGCCGGCCTCAACTTCCCTGACACGCTGATCATCGCCGGCACCTATCAGTTCAAGCCGCCCTTCCCGTTCAGCCCGGGCATGGAAGTCGGCGGCACCATCCTGGAAGTCGGCAAGGACGTGTCGGGCCTCAAGGTCGGCCAGCGGGTGATGGCGACCACCGGTCATGGCGGCTTCGCCGAGGAGGTGATCGCCCCGGCCGAAAAGGTCTACCCGCTGCCGGACAAGGTGTCGTTCGAGGCCGCGGCGGCCATCCCCGTTACCTATGGCACGACCTATCACGCGCTGGTCGATCGCGGACACCTGAAACCCGGCGAATGGCTGCTGGTGCATGGCGCGACCGGCGGCGTCGGCCTCAACGCGGTCGAGATGGGCAAGATGCTGGGCGCCAAGGTGATCGCCACCGGCGGCTCCGACGAGAAGCTCGCCATCGCCAAGCAGTACGGCGCGGACGCCCTGGTTAACTACAGCAAGGAAAAGATCCGCGACCGCGTGAAGGAGATTACCGGCGGCACCGGCGCCGACGTTATCTACGACCCCGTCGGCGGCGATGCCTTCGATGAATCACTCCGCTGCATCAACTGGGACGGCCGCCTGCTGGTGATCGGCTTCGCCTCAGGCCGCATCCCCGAGGCCAAGGCCAATCTGGTGCTGCTGAAGAGCTGCCAGATCGTCGGCGTGTTCTGGGGCGCCTATGCGGCGCGCGATCCGAAGGCCGCGCGCGCCGCCTTCGAGAAGATCCTGAACTGGTGTGCCGAGGGCAAGCTGAAGCCGCACATTTCCCACACCTTCCCGCTCGACAAGGTGCCGGAGGCGATGCAGACGCTGCTGGCGCGCAAGGTGATCGGCAAGGCGGTCATCAAGGTCAGATGACCGCCATCGACGCGAGATGACCGGCGACGCCGTCCAGGCGCAATACGAAGCCTATCCTTATCCGGAGCGCGATCCGAAGGACGAGGCGACGCGCTTGATCGAGGGCTCGCCGAGCCATCTCGACGAGGTCGATCACTATTGCTTCGCCGGCGGATTGCGTGCGCGCTCGCCGTTTCGCGTCCTCGTCGCGGGTGGCGGCACCGGCGATGCCCTGGTCATGCTGGCGCAGCACGCCAGGGACCGCGGCATCGTGGCGGAGATCACCTATCTCGACCTCTCCGCCGCCTCGCGCCGCATCGCCGAGGCCCGCGTCGCCGCACGCGGCCTCGACAACGTGCGCTTCGTCAGCGGCTCGCTGCTCGAGGTCGCGAGCCTCGCGCCCGGCCCGTACGACTACATCGATTGCTGCGGCGTGCTGCATCACCTGCCCGATCCGCCGGCCGGGCTTGCGGCGCTGGCCGGCGTGCTGGCGCAGGGCGGCGCCATGGGCCTGATGGTCTATGGCTGGCTCGGCCGCACCGGCGTCTATCCGCTGCAGGCGGCGCTCGCCGCGCTGGCGCCGGACAAGGATCTCAGCGTGCGTCTTTCCGTGGCGCGGCGGCTGCTGCGCGATCTGCCGGCGACCAACTGGGCGAAGCGCAATCCGCTGCTCGGCGACCTCGCCGCCGACAGCGATGCCGGGATCTACGATCTGCTGCTGCACAGCCGCGACCGAGCCTATTCCGTCCCGGAGCTCGTCGAGTTTCTGTCCACATCGGATCTCGCGCCGATCAGCTTCATCGAGCCGGCTCGCTACGATGCGCGCAACTGGATCGGCGACGCCGCCCTTGCCAAGCGCACCGCGCCGCTCGATCCGCTTGCAGCAGCGGCGCTGGCCGAGAATCTCTCCGGCACGATGAAGACGCATATTCTCTACGCAGCGCGCCGCTCCGAGCTTGCCGGACGCATCGCGGCGCCGTCCGGCGGTGCCACGATTCCGGTGCCGCGCAGCGGCGCCAAGGCGCTCGTGCCGATGCTGGCGCGCGGTGGCACGCTGAAGCTCGACCTCGACGGGCATCCGCTGCGGCGCGACATCCCGCCCGGCCTCGCGCCGCTGCTCGACGCGATCGACGGCAACCGCACATTGAACGAGATCGGCAGGCGGCTCGGCTGGGATGCGGCGACGGTGGCAGAGCGCTTCGACCGCCTCTACGCCCTGCTCAATCCGATCAATCTGCTGACTTTGCGATTCTGACCGGCCGCTCGGCCACTTCATTGCCCGAGGGCAAGGCAGCCTGGCGATTGCCGATCCACGCCGCCGCGTCGCGCCATACGATCTCGCCGTTCAGGTCGCGGAACAGCATGTGATAGCCCTTGGGATAGAGCGCCAGGCGATACGGCGCGTCGAGGCGCTGCAGCATCAGCTCGATGGGTTTGCGCGGCACGATATCGTCATTCTCGCCATAGAGGACCAGCAGCGGCCGGCGCACGCGCGGCGCGGCGGCAAGCCCGGCATCCATCATGTCGGCGAGGCCCCAGATCGCGTCCGCCCGCGTCGCCTTGATCACCAGGGGATCGCGGCCCAGCGCCCGCAACATCTCGATGTTGTCGGACGGATGCACGCGGATGCCGCGCGCCGTGGCGAGGTTCCAGGGCATCGCATGGGCAATGAACCACAGCGCCGCGCGATAGCCCCAATTCATGGTCTCGCGGCCCCACACGGCCGGCGCCGCCAGCACCACGCCCTGCACGGCGCCGTCGCGTTCCCAGTCGGCCATGGCGGCGAGCGCGACCGCCCCGCCCATGCTTTCCCCCACCAGATAGAGCGGCAGATCCGGATGGCGCGATCGCAGCGTCAGCAAAGTCTCGCGCACGTCCCGCACCATGACGTCGACGCCGGCCCAAATGCCCGGATACGGTGCGCGCCCGAAGCCGCGCTGGTCGAGCGCATAGGTCAGGATACCCTGCTCCGCCCACCATCCGGCGGGTGCCGTCCAGGCATTGGAATAGTCGTTGAATCCGTGCAGGGCGAGGATGACGGCTCTGGCCCGCCGCTCCGGCGCCCAGACGCGCATCGGCAGCACCGCGCCGTCGCTGGCGAGAAAGCGGTCCTGGGCCAGGACCGGCGGCGCCGAAGGCGGCCCGCTGTCCTGCAATTGCGGGGCGCAGGCGGCCAGTACCAGCAGCGTGAAGGCGATAAGCGCCCGGGTCATGCTATCAGCCGGTGAACGCGCTCGCGCAAGACCGGCAACAGCTCGGCCGCGAACCAGGGGTTACGGTCGAGCCAGGCATTGTTGCGCCAGGACGGATGCGGCAACGGGATCACCCCGGGAAGATAGTCGCGGAAGGATGCCACCGTCTCTCTGACAGATGGTTTACGCCGCCGGCCCAGATGGTAGGCCATGGCATGGCCGCCGATCGCGACGATCAGTTCGACCTGCGGCAGCGCACGGAACAGCCGGTCGTGCCAGGTCGAGCGGCATTCCCGGCGCGGCGGCAGATCGCCGCCATGGTCGTCGACGCCCGGATAGCAGAATCCCATCGGCACGATGGCGATACGGCGCTCGTCGTAGAAGGTATCGCCGTCGACACCGAGCCAGTCGCGCAAGCGATCCCCGGAGCGGTCGGTGAACGGCCGGCCGCTGGCATGCACCCTGGTGCCCGGCGCCTGCCCGCACAACGCCACGCGTGCCGTTGCGCTGGCGCGCAGGACGGGTCGCGGACCCAGCGGCAGGCTGCCGGCACACAGGCGGCAGGTGCGGATTTCCGCCAGAAGGACATCCAGTTCGGCCGCCTGGGACATGCCATCCAATCTGTCGCGCCAACGGGTTGTCAGCAACCCGGCTTGACAATCGGCGCGCGGCCAACACCATGGCCCGATGCTGTGCCGCACGGCCGTCCCCGCCCTGTTCTTTCTGGCGATGTTCCTGTCGCCGGCCGGTGCCGCGACCTTGGTGAGCGATCCCGACAGCAAATGCGCCACCAGCAATCCCTATCCGCAGGGCCAGGAAAGCATTCGCTGGACCGGCGGCTGCCGCGATGGACTGCTCGACGGTGCCGGCACCCTGACCTGGTATCGCGACGGGCGCTGGACGGAGCGCAACGAGGGCACGTTCCGCGCCGGCGAGCTGCACGGCAACGCCATCACCACCTTCCCCGATGGCAGCACGATTGCCGGGAGCTATGTCGACGGGCGGCGGCATGGCGAATTCGTTCTGGCGCGGGTGAACGACACCTATAGCCGTTCGCTCTATCGCGACGACCAGCTGGTCGAGGAGCGGCCGCTGACGCGCCAGCAGATGCTGGCGCTGATCGATCAACGCAAGGCGCAAGCCGGCCAACCGCGGCCGGCATTGCCGGCGCCGGCTGCAGTGGCTCCCCCGCGCCCGGCAGCGGCGCCTCAGGTCGCCTATGCCGCGCCCGCTGCCGTGCCGGCGGTCGCCGCCGCGCCGTCGACCTTCCCCCTGCCGGCGCCGGCGGTGTCGTCGATGACGCATGCCCGGGCCGTCACGCCGCCCTGGTCGCCGATCGCCAATGCCGCCGCCGTGGCGGCCTATCCGGCGCCGGTACAGGTAGCCGCGCCGGTTGCCGTGCCCGCGGTGGCCGTGCCGGCCTATGCCCCGCCGGCGGTAGCGAGCCCGGTCGCCGCGCCCGCGGTCGCGACTGCCCCCGCGGCCCCGCTCGGCAGCAACCTGCCGCTGCCCTCCGCCCGGCGCGTCTGCACGACGCCCGGCCTCTATCCAAAGGGTGCCGGCTGGTGCGGCGTGGTGCGGCGCGAACAGGGCGACAGCATCGAGGTCGAGGTCACCAACGTCCGGCTCAACAGCCTGTTCGCCATCGGCATCGCGGCCGGCGAGTGCACCGGCGAGGAGTTCATCGGCAGCGGCGACCGCGGCAAGCGGATCTGGGTGCCGGCGCGCTGCATGCAATAGTGGCGCTTCGCCATTGCGCACGAATCAAGTAGGGTTGGGCCGGCGTCGGATCGTTGGGATTGGCCGGGGGATGACAATGCGACGGGCGAGCGCGATCGTTGTCGTGGCGCTGGGCATGGCGCTGGCTTCCGCCCCTGCGCATGCCGGCGACATTCGCGGCGACGACAGCGCCGGCCGCGGTTTGCTGCAGCAGCGGACCGCGAGCCTGCTGGCCGATCTGCGTTCCGCCACCAAGGCGGCCGAGGAGGCCGGCGCGCAGGACTCATCCGCCTGGATCGATACCCGCGACGGCTCGCTGCTGCGCGGCGAAGGCTCGGCGATGGGCAATGCCTGGGCCCAGGTCGCGCTGATCATTTCCGACCTGGCGACCCTGTTCGGCGCGCGCGGCGAAAATATTCTGGCGCAGACGGGCAAGGACGGCTTCTACGCCGGCACCGCGAACGGCGGTGGCAGCTGGTCGGACAGCACGGCGGGCGCGCAGTCGGCGCTGATGCGGCTTCTGCTGGCCGATAACCTGCTGGTGCCTCAGGCGGTGCGCGACGCTATCGCCGATCAGACACTGGGCGCGGGCGTGGAGACGCTGACCCAGGTGGCCACGGCAGCCTTGCAGCAGAGCGGCCCGATCGTCGCGACCGGTTCGACGGCGACCTTCACTTTGACCAGCAAGCATTTCAGTGCGACCGGCCTGCCGCATGTCTACGGCCCGGCCGGCATCCGGGTGTCGCGGGTCGAGCGCGCCGGGGCCGACAGCATCACGGTGACCATGGACCTGCGCGGCACGACGCCGACCGGCCAGATCGAGCTTCGCGCCTTCAACCCGAGCTCGAGCTTTCTGGCCGCCGATACCTTCAATGTCTTCGTGATTGCCGGGCTCGGCGATCTCGCGCCGGTCGCCGACGACCATCCCGTCACGCGCAGCGCCGCCAAGCAGCTCAGCGGATCGGATCAGGGCGAGATCGGCGCGCCGGGTGACGAGGACCTGTTCCGCGCCGAGCTGACCGCCAGCGGCACGCTGACGCTGTCGACCTCCGGGCCGACGGATATCGTGCTGGTGCTGGAGGATGCGTCGGGCAATCCGGTCGCATCGGACGATGACAGCGCGGGCTGGTACAATGCCCGCATCGTCAAGCCGCTCGCAGGCGGCACCTATTTTGTGCGCGTGCGGCATGCGGCCCGGGGCACCGGGCGCTACACCTTGCGCAGCGATTTCGTGGCGAACTGACCGCCGCGGCGGTCCGCGGCGGATTTCGCGTCATACCGCTTACTGGAACAGGCTCAGAACCGACTGTTCGGCCTGGCCGGCGAAGGCCAGCGCCTGGATGCCGAGCTGCTGACGGGTCTGCAACGCGACCAGGTTGGCGCCTTCCTCGTTGATATCGGCGAGCGTCAGCTTGTCGGAACCCTCGCGCAAGTCGTTCACGTACTTCTTGGTGAAGTCGAGACGGGTCTGCAGGAAGGTGACGTTGTTGCCGAGCGCCTTGGCCGCGCCGCGCAGCTTGTCGATGCCGCTGTCGAGCGTCGCGATCAGGTCGTCGACCGCGCTGACAGTCGTGCCGATGGACGAGAAGCCCGAATAGGTGACGCCGAAGGCGGTCAGGCTCGACTGCGCGTCGAGCGACACCACCGTCGCCTCCGAGAAGATGCCGGAGACGTTCAGATTGCGACCGAACACCGACAGCACCGAAGTCGAGAGCGTCGAGAACTCCACCGACAGATGCGACGCGGTCGAGTTCAGCAGGTTAAGGCCCTGATAGCTCGAATCGCCCGCGATCTGGTCGAGCTGGTTCAGCAGCTCCTGGAACTGGTTGGTCAGGTCCGCCTGCTCGTTCTGCGACGCGGTCTTGGCGCTGGTCGCAATGCCTTTGAGCTGCTTCACCGTCTTGTCGAGCGCCTCGATGCCGTTGTTGGCGGCCTTGAGGGTCGAGATTGCCTGGTCGATGCCATCCTTGCGATCGTTCAAGTCGGAGGCGCGGTTCGACAGTGCCTGCGCCTGGAAGAAGGCGACCGCGTCATCGAGCGCGCTGGAAACCTTGAGGCCGGTCGACAGGCGGTCCTGCGTCCGGTTGATGAAATTCGTCGTGTTCTGCAGCGACAGCAGATTGTTGCGCACCGCGGCGCTCAGCCTGAGATCAGCCATGATCCACCTTTCCGGTCACTCCTGGACTCACGGCGCTGTTCGCGCCCCGGAGGCTGTTCAGCAACCGCTGTGCCAAACCGCTCAGAAAGGCATTTTTATAGCAAAATCAAATACATACGGTTCTTCGCTACGGAACCGCCCAGCGGCGGCGGGCGGCAATATTTACCCTCTCGCCTCGCCCATTCCTGCCGCCCGGGCCGCTTCTTGCCGCCCAAATACGAATGCCGGCGCTGGCTGCCGCCATCGCCGGCCGACCGTTTCGCCGTAGCCCTCAGCCTCTGGGCGGCAGCTCTATATTGATCTCGAGCACCGCGGCATGGCCGCTGCGCTGTACCGATACGTTGAGACGATCGTCTTGAATGGGCACGTACCGCGAGATCACGCCGAGCAAGTCCTTCTGCAGTCTCGGCAGGAAATCAGGGTCCTCACGGCCCGCACGTTCATGCGCCAGGATCAGCTGGAGCCTCTCCTTGGCGACCGCCGCCGAATCGTCGCGTCGACGGCGAAAGAGGTCGAGGAAGCTCACGATGCCGCCACCTTGAAGATCTTCTGGAACAGGCCCTTCTTCGGCATTTCCAGAAAGCGGAGTGGACGCTGTTCCCCCAGGAACCGGCCGACTGCGTCCTTGTAGGCCTGTCCTGCTTCGCTCTGCTCATCCAGGATCACCGGCGTGCCGGTATTGGATGCCTTGAGCACCGCCATGCTTTCCGGGATCACGCCCATCAGCGGGATCGCCAGGATGTCCTGCACGTCCTTGATGCCGAGCATCTCGCCGCGCTCGACCCGGGTCGGCGAGAACCGGGTGATCAGGAGATGCTCCTTCACCGGCGCCTCGCCGCGCACGGCGCGGCGCGACTTCGAGGCCAGGATGCCGAGGATGCGGTCGCTGTCGCGCACCGACGACACTTCCGGGTTGGTCACGATGACGGCCTCGTCGGCGAAGTAGAGCGCCGTGATGGCGCCATGCTCGATGCCGGCCGGGCTGTCGCAGACGATGTATTCGAAGCCCTGGCTCGCCAGATCGGTCAGCACCTTCTCCACGCCCTGCATGGTCAGCGCGTCCTTGTCGCGCGTCTGCGAGGTCGGGAAGATGAACAGATTGTCGATCCGCTTGTCCTTGATCAGGGCCTGGCTGAGATTGGCCTCGCCGTTGATCACGTTGACGAAGTCGAACACCACGCGGCGCTCGCACCCCATGATCAGGTCGAGATTGCGGAGGCCGACATCGAAATCGATGATCACCGTCTTGTGGCCCCGCATGGCGAGACCTGTACCAATGGCGGCGCTCGATGTCGTCTTGCCTACGCCACCCTTGCCGGATGTGACCGTAATGACCGTCGCCACCTGCGCGTCTCCTTCTTGTTTGTCTGTCGAACCGATCACATCTCGACCAATCACATCTCGCGAATGGCGAGACGATCGTTCTCCAGCACCACCATGACCGGCTTGCCGCGCACCTCGCGCGGCAGGTCGTCGTGCACCATGTATCGTCCCCCCACAGCAATCAGTTCGGCATCCAGCGCACGGCAGAAGATGCGCGCCTCGCGGTCGCCCAGGGCGCCCGCAATCGCGCGTCCGCGCAACGGTCCGTAGATGTGGACATGCCCGTCGGCGATCACTTCCGCGCCGGCACCAACCGCCCCGAGCACAACGAGATCCGACCCCTTGGCATAAACCTGCGCGCCGGAGCGCACAGGCTGCGATACCACGCGCGCGCGGACACCGCCACTCGCGGCGGCAGGCGGTGCCGAAGAAGTCACAGCAGGCTCCGCCACCTTCTGCGGGGCTTCCGCGGGCGCGTCACTCTGCCGCGCGCGCTCGGCGCGCAACCCGGCCGAGGCACCGGTCGGGAAGCTCGGCAGGCCGATATCGAGCGCCGCCGCCTTCTGTTCCCCGGTGCCGCCCTGGATGCCGACCGGCACCAGATCCAGTTCTTCGATCGCGCGCTTCAGCGCGCGGAACTCATCCACCTCGACCACCTGGGGTGCGGCGGTCATGTTCAGCAGAACCGGGGCGTGGCGATAGAAGCCGGGGCTGGTCGCGACCTGCTCGGCGAGCACGGCGACCTGTTCGGCAATCGGCTCACGCGTCAGCCCCACGGCCAGCACGGTGAGGGTGGTTCCGGCAATTCGAGTGCGCGACACGTAACCCACGACTCCCTACCTCCCCGGCCCCGACCGTGGCCGGGCGCCGGCCCCCTTGAACACTAGCTCTTGTAGCAGTGCTCGTCACTGACCACACAATTTGTGGCGCGACTCGTCAAGACGTTTCGCAAAACCGGCCATCGGCGGCCACTTCGCGATGCCGCCCCGAACCTGCCCGAGGGTGGTTTTGTCCGGACGGCGCGACTCGGCGCCATGTCGGCGGGCCGCGCAGCCAGTGCGCATTGACAGGAACCGCCCGCGGCGGACTTAATGCCGACCCGTCACCGAGCCGCGGCCACAATGACCATTTTGAAGCAGGACAAGGGCGAGCTGATTCTCGCCGCCGCTCTCGACCTCTTTGAGAAACAGGGCTTCGACGGTACCGCCGTGCCGGAGATTGCCGAGGCGGCCGGGGTCGGCACCGGCACGATCTACCGCTACTTCGCCACCAAGGAGGAGCTGTTCAACGCGCTCTATGGGCGCTGGCGCGGCGCCTATAACGACTTCGTGCTGGCCGAATTCCCGCCCGGCCTGTCGATCCGCGGCCGCTTCGGCGGCTATTGGCGGCGCATGATCGGCTTCGCCAAGCAGCATCCGCATGCGACGCGCTTCCTCGAGCTGCATCATCATGCGCCGCATCTCGACGAGACCAACCGCGAGCTGTCGCAGCGCTATCTCGATGTCGCCAACACCTTCTTCGCCGAGGGCGTGGCGACCGGCGAGCTGAAGGACCTGCCGCCGCGCCTTGCCGTGGCGCTGATGTGGGGTGCGCTGATGGCGCTGATCAAGCTCGAAGCGGTCATGCCGCTCGAGGAGGCCACCATTGCCGGCGCGGAAGCCTGTCTCTGGGACGCGATCCGCAAGCACGCCTGAAGGATTGAGTTTCGATGCCCGAGGTCAGTTTCGATTTGAACCTGGCCGACCCGCAGTTCTGGGCCGGCCTGATCGAAATCATCGTGGTCAACCTGCTGCTCTCGGGCGACAACGCGGTGGTGATCGCGCTCGCCTCCCGCTCGCTGCCGCCGGCGCAGCGCCGCGTGGCGGTGATCGGCGGCAGCCTCGGCGCGGTAGTGCTCCGCATCGTCTTCACCTTCGTCATCGCCTGGCTGATGACCATTCCCTTCCTGAAGGTGCTGGGCGGCGCACTGTTGGTCTGGATCGGCGCCCAGATGATGGTGCCGGAGGATGACGGCGAGGGCGGCGGCATCAAGGCGCATGCCGGATTGTGGGCGGCGATGCGAACGATCGTCATCGCCGACGCCGTAATGTCGCTCGACAACGTGCTGGCGATCGCCGCGGCGGCGCAGGGCAACTTCCCGCTGCTGCTGATCGGGCTGCTGATCAGCATCCCGATGGTGGTGTTCGGCAGCATGCTTTTCCTGAAGCTGCTCGACCGGTTCCCGGCACTGGTCGTCGCCGGGGCCGGGCTGATCGGCTATATCGCCGGCGAGGTGATCGTCACCGATCCCGCCCTGACGCCATGGATCGATGCGCACGCACATTGGCTGCACATCGCCGGTCCGGTCGCGTGCGTCGTGCTCGTGCTCGCTTTCGGTTTCTGGATGAAGCGTCGCGCCGCGGCCAAGGCACGGCCGCTGGTCGACCTCGTTGTGGAGGAGAAATGATGCTCAGCACCATCCTGGTGCCGATCGACGGGTCCGCGCCGGCGCTGCAAGCGCTCGACCATGCCATCGCCGTGCTGAAGCAGGCGGGCGGCGGCGAGCTGCACCTGGTCAACGTGCAGCCGCCGGTCGACAATCTGGTCACCACATTCGTCGGTAAGGCCGAGGTAAGCGACTACCATCGCGAGGAAGGCATGAAGGCGCTCGAGCCGGCCATGGCGCGCTGCCAGGCATCCGGCATCACGCCCAAGCTGCATATCGGCGTCGGCCGGGCCGGAGCGGTCATCGCCGGCTTCGTCAAATCGCTCGGCGCCGGGCAGATCGTCATGGGCGCCCGCGGCCTGGGCGGCGCGGCCGGCGTGCTTCTGGGCTCGGTTTCGCGCGACGTGATCGCCGAGGCCAAGGTCCCGGTCACCGTGGTGAAATAGCGCCGCCACTTGCCAATCGCCCCGTCCCGCCCAACTCTATGAGGTGAATGGCGCCGATTCCCCGTTCCGGCCGCGTCGTCGCGGTTCTCGGCCCCACCAATACCGGCAAGACCCATCTCGCCGTGGAGCGGATGCTCGGCCATCCGACCGGCGTGATCGGCCTGCCGCTCCGCCTCCTTGCTCGCGAGATCTACGATCGTATCGTTGTCGCCAAGGGCCCGCGCAGCGTCGCCCTGGTCACCGGCGAGGAAAAGATCATTCCGCCCAGCGCGCGGTGGTTCGTCTGCACCGTGGAATCCATGCCGCTCGACCGCGGCTTCGACTTCGTCGCCATCGACGAAATCCAGCTGATCGGCGACCCCGAGCGCGGCCATGTCTTCACCGATCGGCTGCTGCATGCCCGCGGCCGCGACGAGACCATGTTCCTCGGCGCGGAGACGGCCAAGCCGATCATCCGCCGCCTAGTGCCGGAGGCGGCGTTCGACAGCCGGCCGCGCTTCTCCAAGCTCACCTATGCCGGCCCGCGCAAGCTCTCGCGCCTGCCGAAGCGCTCGGCGATCGTCGCCTTCTCGGCCCAGGACGTCTATGCCATCGCCGAACTGGTGCGCCGCCAGCGCGGCGGCGCCGCTGTGGTGCTGGGTGCGCTCAGCCCGCGCACGCGCAATGCGCAGGTGGCGATGTTCCAGGAACGCGAGGTCGATTTCCTGGTGGCGACCGACGCCATCGGCATGGGCCTCAACATGGCGGTCGACCATGTCGCCTTCGCCGAGATCCGCAAGTTCGACGGCATCAGCCCACGCAACCTGACCGCGGCCGAGATCGGCCAGATCGCCGGTCGCGCCGGGCGCCACATGGCGGACGGCACCTTCGGGACGACGGCGGAGCTCCCTGGCCTCGAACCGGAGCTCGTGGAGCGCGTGGAAGACCATCGCTTCCAGATTCTGGCGCGCGCCCGCTGGCGCAACGCCGATCTCGATCTCGCCTCCGTCCAGGGACTGATCCGATCGCTGGAGCGCCCGCCGCCGCTGGAATGCCTCGTCCGCGGACGCGACGCGGACGACCATCTCGCGATGCTGGCACTGACGCAGGATCCCGAGCTCGCGCCGCTGATCCAGGGGCGCGACCAGGTGCGCCTGCTCTGGCGCGTTTGCCAGGTGCCGGACTTCCGCAAGGTCGGTGCCGATAGCCACGCGCGACTGCTCGCCATCCTGTTCCGCCACCTCACCAGGCCGCCCCATGTGCTGCCCACCGACTGGGTGGCGCGGCAGGTCGCACAGATCGACCGCACGGACGGCGATATCGACACGCTGTCGCAGCGTATCGCCTATGTGCGGAGCTGGACCTATATCGCCCATCAGGGCGACTGGCTCGCCGATGCCGAGACCTGGTGCGCCCGCACCCGGGCGATCGAGGATCGGCTTTCCGACGCGTTGCACGAGCGTCTGACCCAGCGCTTCGTCGACCGGCGCACCACGCTTCTCGTCCGGCAGCTGAAGGACCGCCGCGATTTCGCGGTATCGCTCGATGACGAGGGCGGCGTCAGCCTCGACGGCAGCTTCATCGGCCGCATCGCCGGCCTGTCCTTCCACCCTGACAGCACGGCCGCCGGCATTGAGGGTCGCGCCTTGCGCGCCGCCGCCGCGCGCACCATCACGCCGCTGCTGTCGCGGCGGGCCCAGAATTTCGTCAAGGCACCGGACGACGCGATCAGCCTGGCCGATGACGGCCGGCTCTGGTGGAACGGCGAGGCGGTGGCGCGGCTCACGGCCGGCGACCATGTGCTGCGTCCGCATATGCGGCTGCTGATCGGCGACGAGATCCAGGGTGCCTTGCGCGATGCGGTAGCCCGCCGCCTGGACGGCTGGCTGGCCGCGCGGCTCGAGCGGGGCTTCGGGCCGCTGCACCGCGTCGCGGCGGCACCGCTCGCCGGCGCGGCACGCGGCCTCGTGTTCCAGCTCACCGAATCGCTCGGCGCGCTGCCGCGCCCGCAGGTCGAAAGCCAGCTGGCGGCGCTGACCGGCGCCGAGCGTGCCGCCTTGAAGGCGCTCGGCATCCGCGTCGGTCGCATCCACGTCTTCCTGCCGGCATTGCTCAAGCCCGGACCGACACGCCTCAAGGTCCTGCTGCGGGCCGTCGCGGAAGAGCGCGCACCGCCCGCGCCGCCCCCCTCCGGCCGTATCTCGCTGCCGGCCGACGGCGACCTGCCGGCGTCGCACTGGCTCGCGGCGGGCTTCGCCGCTTTCGGCCGGATCGCGCTCCGCATCGACATCCTGGAGCGGGTTGCCGCCGCGGCCTATGAGGCCTCGCGCGTCGGCGCCTTCGCGCTCGCGCCGGCGCAGGCGCAGATGATGGGCTGCCGCATCGAGGACGTGCCCGCCGTGCTGACCGGCCTCGGCTACCGCCTGCGCGAGACCGAGGCCGGCGTCATGTTCGCACGGCCCCGTCAAGGCGATGGCGAGCAGCGCCGTCGGCGGCAGCGCGAGGAGGCACGGGCCGCGCGGCACCTCGAGCACTCTCCCTTCGCCGAGTTGCAGCACCTTCGAAAGCGATGAGCGAAGCCAGCGTCCGCCTCGACAAGTGGCTGTGGTTTGCCCGATTCCGCAAATCGCGGTCGCTGGCGGCGGATCTCTGCCTCGCCGGCCGGGTGCGCATCAACCGGCAGATCGTGCAGAAGCCGGCGGCGCCGATCCGCATCGGCGACGTGGTGACGGTGCCCGTGGGATCGGAAATTCGCGTGGTGCGCGTCGAGCGGTTGGGCGAGCGGCGCGGGCCGCCTGCGGAAGCACGCCTGCTCTATGTCGAGCTGCCGGCCGTTGAACCGGCAGCCGTTGAACCGGGCGAAGCGAAATGTTAGTGACTGCGGCCCTGCCAATGCCCCCCGGCATGATCGCCCCCGGCCTGTAGGACGAGGGTGCGCTGTGCCGCTTCGGAGCCTAGCGATATGACGTACGTCGTCACCGAGTCGTGCATCAAGTGCAAATACATGGATTGCGTAGAAGTTTGTCCGGTGGACTGCTTCTACGAAGGCGACAACATGCTCGTCATCCATCCCGACGAATGCATCGACTGCGGCGTCTGCGAACCGGAATGCCCGGCCGAGGCGATCCTCCCCGATACCGATCAGGTCGCCACGAAATGGGCCGAGCTCAATCGGGACTACGCAACCAAGTGGCCGAACATCACCCGCAAGAAGGACGCGCCGGCCGACGCCGACGAGTTCAAGGGCGTCGAAGGCAAGTTCGACAAGTTCTTCAGCGACAAGCCAGGCGAAGGAACCTGAGCCAGGTCCGCTCTCCGCGTCAGGGGAAGCGCGGAGCAAGGCGTTCCGCCGCATGAACGCGGCGGCGAGTTCCGAAGCGGTGGCGGTGCTGCGCTATGCCCGACGGGTCTGGGCGGTCGGCGCGGCGCATGGCATGCGCGGCAAGCTTTCGGCCCTGCACGAGCTGCTGTGGGAGCGCTTCCAGGCCGGCGACCGGCTGGTCTATCTCGGCAATTACATGGGCCTCGGGCCCGACGTTATCGGCACCATCGACGAGCTTGTCGCCTTCCGCACCGGCATCCTGTGCCGCGCCGGCATGGAGCCCGAGGACATCGTGTTCCTGCGCGGCGCCCAGGAGGAGATGTGGCGCAAGCTGCTGCAGATCCAGTTCGCACCGGCGCCGCTCGACGTATTCGAATGGATGATGGGGCGCGGCGTCGAGGCGACGCTCGCCGCCTATGGCGGCACGCGCACGGACGGGGTCGGCCGCTGTCGTGGCGGACCGCTGGCCCTCACCCGCTGGACCAATGGCTTGCGGGAGGCCATGCGCCGGCATCCCGGCCATGAGGATGTGATGATCTCGCTGCGCCAGGCGGCGATGACCGAGGGGCGCGAGCTGCTCTTCACCCATGCCGGCGTCGATCCGACGCGCGGGCTCGACGCGCAGGGCGACGTCTTCTGGTGGGGATCGAGCCGCTTTGCGGCCCTTTCGGAGCCCTATGAGGGATTTCGCACCGTCGTGGCCGGATTTCGCGCCGACCATCCCGGCATTGACGCGGCCGGCTACAGCACGGTGCTCGACGGCGGCTGCGGCTTCGGCGGCACCCTGGTTGCCGCCTGCTTCGACCTGGACGGCCGCATGGCCGATCGCATCGAAGTCTGACGGGCCTACTGCTCGACGACGAGCTTGATCTTCTGACCGGCGCGCAACTGGTCGTTCGGCTGCATGCCGTTCAGCACGCGCAGACGCTCCGCCGGCAACTCCTCACCCGGCACGCCCGCGGCCAGGCTCTCCACCGTGTCGCCGGCCCTCACCGTGTGAATGCGGATCCGGTGCGGCTTCAGACCGGCGATCTCCTGGTCGGTCAGTCGGCGGAAGCTGTAGGTGGTCTGCTGGAACGGCGTGGTCATCGCCGAGGTCTGCTGCGGCGGGGTGATGAACAGGAAGCGGAACATGGTCGACTGGTCCCACTGGATGGCGACGAAGCGGACATCGACCTGGCCGTTCTGCGTATTGACCCGGGCCGCCGCCGTCGCCGCCGGCAGACCGTTCACGTTGATCTGCTCGGTCCGCTTGAGGCCGAGCTTTGGCACCCACACGCGGGTGATGTAGCTGGCGGGATCGGTCGCCGCCTTGCGCTTGTCCGGCTCGGAATCGAACTGGATGCGCGAGCCGCCCTGGCGCTGGACCGCTACCACCGCTGCATCCGTGTTCACCAACCGGAAGCCCTGCGGCACCGTGAAGGTGATGCGCAGCTGCGGATGCGAGAAGGTCTGGCCGCGCACGAAGCCCTGCGCCGGATCGTCGCCGTAGATCATCCCGTCGATCGTCTTCAGATACTGCTCCCGGTTGATCGGCGCATCAGGGCGTGCGTTCTCCAGGCCGGCGGCGTTGATCGCCCGCTGCACGCGCTCACGGGTGTTCGGATGGGTGGCGAGCCAGTCGGTTCCCTTCTGCTCGCCCTTCTGGCCGGCCAGCTTGCCCTCGAGCGCGCTGTGATCCGCGAGCGATTGCAGGAACTCGGCCTGGGCGTTCGGCGAATAGCCTGTCCGCGCGAGCACCTTCACGCCGATCAGGTCGGCCTCGTATTCCTGCTCGCGCGAAAACGAGGCAAGGTAGCCGGCCGCCGCGACGCTGCCGAGTTGCTGCACGCCTTGCGCCAGGCCGCTCGATCCGGTCAGGATTCCGGTGGCGAGGGCGCCCAGCGTGATCAAGCCACCCGCAACCGTGCTCTTGCCCTGACGCTTGGCCGTGTGGCGCGCAGTGACATGGCCGATCTCGTGCCCCAGCACGCCGGCAAGCTCCGCCTCGTCATTGGCGAGCGCCATCAGACCGCGGGTGATGTAGACATAGCCGCCGGGCAGCGCAAAGGCATTGACCACCGGGCTGTTCAGCAGCGTGATTGTGTAGCCGATCTCCGGGTTGTCGGAATTCGCCGCCAGGCGCCCGCCGACCACGGCGACATAGCCGGCAACCTGAGGATCGTCATAGACCCCGCCGAATTCGCGCAGGATCTTCGGATGCTCCTCCGTGCCGAGGCGCTTCTCCTCCTCCGGCGACATGAAAATCTGGGCATGCACGACCGCCGGGGCCGCGATGCCGCCGGCCAGAGCGGCAAGGAAAGCTAGCCTGGGCAATAGGTTCATCGACACGCAGCGCTCCGCTCTTCCTCCCCAATACAGCCATGATAGCGCGGATGGCGACGGAACGCTGCCTCCGCTCCGCCGGTTGCGTGCCAAGCGCGGCGATCATATCGGCCGCCTCGGGCCGGATGGCACGGCCGCCAGTGCAGCTTGAGCCGGAAACGGCCTTCCCACTACCATGAAACAAATCAAATCAGAGCACTTGCCCCGGGATTGGGACGCTTCTTTATGACGACCACCTTGATTACCCATGCGGCCTGTCTGGCACACGATACGGGCTCCGGCCATCCGGAGCGGTCGGACCGGCTGCGCGCGGTGCTGCAGGCGCTGGACCACGACACGTTCCGCGAGCTCGACCGCCGCGAGGCGCCGCTGGCCTCCCTCGACGAACTGGTGCGGGTGCATGATGCGACCTATGTCGACCTGATCCTCGGCAACGTGCCAGCCCATGGCCATGTCATGGTCGACGGCGACACGGTGATGTCGCCCGGCTCCGGCGAGGCCGCGCTGCGTGCCGCCGGTGCCGTCTGCGCCGCGGTCGACGCCGTGACGACCGGCGCCGCCCGCAACGCTTTCTGCGCCGTGCGTCCACCCGGCCATCACGCCGAGCCGGGGCGCGCTATGGGGTTCTGCCTGTTCAACAACGTGGCGGTCGGCGCCCAGCATGCCCGGGCCCGGCACGGCATGCGGCGCGTCGCCGTGATCGATTTCGACGTGCATCACGGCAACGGCACGCAGGCCGCGTTCGAGAGCGACCGCGACCTGTTCTATGCCTCGACCCATCAGTCGCCGCTCTATCCCGGCACCGGGGATCGCAACGAGCGCGGCGTCGGCGACAACATTCTGAACGTGCCCCTGCCGCCGGGTGCCGGATCCGATGCCTTCCGCCATGCCATCGAGCGCGACATCGTGCCGGCGCTCGATGCCTTCAGGCCGGAGCTGGTGATGATCTCCGCCGGCTTCGACGCTCATCGCGCCGACCCGCTGGCCTCGCTCGGCCTGACGGAGGCGGATTTCGCCTTCGCGACCACGGCGCTCTGCGACGTGGCGCGGCGCCATGCCGGCGGCAAGGTCGTCTCCACCCTGGAGGGCGGCTACAACCTTGTCGCCCTGGCCGCTTCCGCCGCGGCCCATGTGAAAGCCTTGATGGAGGGCTGACCCGCCTCGCTTGATGCCGCTCCGGCCCTGTGACAGGGTGCCTGCCAAATGAACGACAGCAACAGCATCCCCCCCGTCGCCAATCCCATCACCTTTGCCGGCAGTCCCTTCGACCGCGTATCGGCGCTGCGCAAGGATACCGACTGGCTCGACACCCGGCTGCACGACAGCAAGACGCGCTTCCTGCCGCTGCATGACCTGAAAGTGCCGGTGGAGCTCGGCCGGGACGCCCGGCTGAACTGGCGCCCGCGCGGCGAGCTCTCGATGCTGTTGCGCGCCGGCGCACCCTGCATCCTGCTCGGCATGGAGGACGGCATCGCGCATTTCGCGGTCGACGTCACCGCCGCGCCGGCGCCGCGACACGAAGGCGGCAAGTGGCTCGACGTGCGCTCCGCCGCCATGACCCTGCCGGCCGCGGATGCCGCCATCACAGCCCAGGCGCGCTCGATGCTCGACTGGCACAACCGGCACGGTTTTTGCGCCGTCTGCGGCCAGCCGACCCGGATGGAGGATGCCGGCTATTCGCGCCGCTGCACGGCGGATGGCTGCAAGGCACAGCATTTCCCGCGCACCGATCCGGTCGCCATCATGCTGACGGTGTGGGACGGCAAGGTCCTGCTCGGCCGCCAGCCGCGCTTCGTGCCCGGCGTCTTCTCGGCGCTGGCCGGCTTCCTGGAGCCCGGCGAGAGCATCGAGGAGGCGGTGCGCCGCGAGATCTTCGAGGAAGCAGGCATCAAGGTCGGCGCCGTGCGCTACATCGCCTCGCAGCCCTGGCCGTTCCCGAGCTCGCTGATGATCGGCTGTATCGGCGAGGCGCTGACGAGCGAGATCACCGTCGACCAGGACGAACTCGAGGACGCCCGCTGGTTCACCCGTGACGAGATCGCCAGCATGGTGCGGCTCTCGACCACCCAGGAGACACCGCGCATGCCGCCGCCGCTCTCGCTGGCGCACCAGCTCGCCCGCGCTTGGCTGCACGGCGCCTGAAGCGAGCGTCGCTAGCTACCGACCAGATACATGGCGATCCAGGGCTGCCAGATCACCAGGAACAGACAGGCCAGCATCAGCAGAATAAACGGCACGGCCGCGCGGCACAGCGTGCCGAAGGGCTGCTTGAACGCGCTCATGGCAACGATCAGGTTGAGGCCGACCGGCGGCGTCAGATAGCCGATCTCCAGGTTCAGGATCATGATGATGCCGAACACGACCTTGCTGTAGCCATACGCCTCGGCCATCGGCGCGAGCAGCGGCGCCAGGACCAGGATCGCCGAGCTCGTATCCATCAGGCAGCCCACGGCCAGCAGCATGACATTGACGCCGATCATGAAGGCCGCCGGACTCTCGATCGCGCCGGTCATCCATTCGACCAGCATGTTCGGCACCCGCTCCTCGGTCAGCAGCAGGTTGAAGCTGAGCGCGCAGGCCAGCACGGGAAACAGCGAGCCGCCGAGTTTCGAGGTCTCCAGCACCACGCCGTAGAAGTCGCGGAACCGGAGTTCGCGGTGGATCAGCACCTCGACCAGCAGCGCATAGGCCAGCGCCACGGCCGCCGCCTCGGTCGCGGTGAAGTAGCCGCTGTAGATGCCGCCGAGCAGGATGACCGGCATCAGCGCGGCCCAGATGCCGCGCCGGATCGCCTCGCCGATCTCCCTGAGATCCCAGGCGCGCACCGCCAACTTGCGGTTCACGATCAGCGAATAGCCGGCCAGGACGACGGTCAGCAGGATGCCCGGGCCGATGCCGCTGATGAAAAGGTCGGTCACCGAGGCCTCGGTCACGATGCCGTACAGGATCATCGGGATCGATGGCGGGATGATGATGCCGAGCGTTCCGCCGGCGCAAATCGCCCCGAGGGAAAATGTATTGCCGTAGCCGTTCTTCAGCAGCGCCGGATACATCACCGAACCGACCGCCAGCATGGTGACGATCGACGAGCCCGAGATCGCCGCGAACACGGCGCAGGACAGGATGGTGGCGACGGCGAGCCCGCCCGGCAGCGGCGAGGTGAGCGACACCATGATGCGGATCAGCCGCTCGGCGATCGATCCGCGCGTCATGACGGCACCGCACAGGATGAACAGCGGCACCGAGAGGATCACTTCCTTGTCGATGCCGCGCCACAGGTCGTCAATGATGTAGGTCAGGTCGCCGCGGCCCCAGACCAGCCGCAGATAGGCGACGATGGCGAGCAGGACGACCAGCAGAGGCTGCCGCAGGACCAGCAGCAGCAGCGTCATGCCGATGGCGCCGAGGGCGATGATCATTCCTGGCCCTCCGCCGGCTTGGGCCGAAGGACCGGGTAGGCGGCGAAGAAGAAATAGCGGATCGCCGCCGAAAGGAAGCCGAGTGGAATTGCCAGCTGGAATGGCCAGACTAGCCAATCCAGAACCATGGTGCGCTCTTCCACCTCGATCGATTGCAGCACGAACATGGCTGCCGCCGCGGCGACCCCGGTCAGGAACAGCCCGGTGACCAGATCGGCCACGCGGTCGACCGCCGGCCCCCATGCTGCGGGCAGCCAGCTGTCGGCAAATCGCGGTCTCAGGTGCGAGCCCGTCGCGGTGGCAATGCCAAGTCCCATATACGCGCCGATCACCAGCGCGAAGACGGCATAGCGCTGGGCCCCGAACACACCCTGGGAGAACAGCTCGCGGCCCAGCGTATCGGCCAGCAGGATGAGCGCGATGAATGAGAAGGCGGCCACGGCGACGAGGCATTCGACGCGGTGAAGGCCGTCCAGGAAGCGACGGGCGGATTCCATGCGGGTCTCGAAGAGAGCCGCCCCGCCGGGCGGCGGGGCGGTGGGGTGAATTGCCGCTGCGCTTACGAGGCCTTGGCGCAGGCCTTCTTGCCGTCCTGGATCAGCTTCCAGAATTTCTCGCCCTGGCCGCCGACCGACTTCACCATCTCGGGCCACGAGGGCTCGACCATCCGCCGCCAGGCATCGCGCTCGGCTTCTGAGATCTGATGGATGGTGCCGCCCGCCTTCACGTGCTGCTGGCGGAGATAGGCTTCCATGCCGCGCACTTCCTTGCGCAGCAGCTCCGGCGGCGAACTGAGGGCGACCTTGGAGATAATGCTCTGATGCTGTGGATCCAACTTCTTCCAGGTCTGCTTGGACACGACGGAAACACCGCCGGCCAGGACATGCTGAGTCATCGTCACATGCGGCGCCAGCTTGCCGACACCCGCCGGGAAATAGAACGTGATCGGCAGGTCGGCGGCCTCGACGAGGCCGGTCTGCAGACCCGAATTGATCTCGGTGATGCCGAGCGGCGTGCCGTTTGCGCCAAGGGCCTTCCAGAACACCGCCGCGGTCTTGCTCGGCGCGACGCGCACTTTCATGCCCTTGACGTCCTCGGGCTTGAGCAGCGGCTTCTTGCCGACGACATCGACGGTACCCACCTCGGTCCAGCCGATCAGGATGGCGCCGCGCTTTTCCAGCAGTTCGGCGGAGAAGTCGAACAGATGGTTGTCCTGTACGCAGTCGAACTCGGCGTGGCTCTTCCACAGGAAGGGCACGCTCATCAGGCCGAGCTCAGGTGCGAGCAGCGCCGCCGCGGTAACCGAGAACCCGCCGACATCGATGCGCCCGCGCGCGATCTGCTGCATCGTGTCCTGCTCGTTGCCGAGCTGGGCGTTGATGTACGGCACGATCTTGATCTGGCCCTTGCTCTCCCGGGCCACATCATCGACGAAGCGGTTGATCTGCTTTTCCCACGGCGTTTTCGGCGGCGCGCCCGACGTATAGCGCAGCTCGATCGGCTTCTCCTGGGCAGCCGCACCCGCAATCCCAATTGCCAAGGCCGCGCCCGCGGCGGCCGCCAGAAGCTGTCTCATTAATCATACCTCCCCAAAGGGCATGCACCGTTGAGGCGTCATGCGCCGCGCACGCTAGCCGCCCGCGCGGCCGGCCGCAATGTCGCCGCTTGCCCCCTCCCCCGCCACGCAGGCTAGGATGCGTATCACAGCGGCCCGGGTCGGATCCGGCCAGGCTCGATATCGGGATCAGGTTCAGGGAGAATCACAATGTCGACGATGGGTCGTTACACGCTGCCGGTCGAGCAGACCGAGTGGAAGTTCGAGGGCCAGACGGAGGTCTGCTTCCGCTGGGAATATGAGGATGAGCGCAAGGGCCTGCTCGAGCTCTACGACAAGGGCAAGAAGCAGCAATGGGATGCCTCGACCCGGATCGACTGGTCGCAGGATCTCGATCCCGAGAACCCGATGGGCCTGGACGACCGCATGATCGCCATCTACGGCTCGCCGCTCTGGGACAAGCTCAACGCCAAGGAACGCGCCCAGGTGCGCCACCACCAGCAGGCCCATACGCTGTCGCAGTTCATGCATGGCGAGCAGGGCGCGCTGATCGCGACCGCCAAGATCGTCGAGACTGTGCCGGGCATCGACGCGAAGTTCTATGCGGCGACCCAGGTGATGGACGAGGCGCGCCATGTCGAGGCCTATTCGCGCCTGCTGCACGAGAAGTTCGAGCTCTGCTACCCGATCACCAAGGGCCTGAAGACGCTGCTGGAGCAGGGCCTGTCGGACAAGCGGTGGGACATGACCTATCTCACGATGCAGATCCTGATCGAAGGCCTGGCGCTGGCCGCCTTCCAGCGCATCCGCGACTTCGCGCAGAACCCGCTGGCCGCCGCGGTCAATGCCTATGTCATGCAGGACGAGGCACGCCACGTCGCCTTCGGCCGGCTCTCGCTGCGCGACTACTACCCGCAACTCACCCAGGCCGAGCGCGACGAGCGCGAGCAGTTCGTGGTCGAGGCCTGCTACCACATGCGCGACCGCTTCAATCAGTGGGAGCTGTGGGAGCGGCTCGACTTCCCGGCCGAGGAGTGCGCGGCGGCGGTGATGGAATCCGACCAGATGAAGCAATTCCGCACCCGTCTCTTCACCCGCATCGTGCCGACGGTGAAGGATATCGGCCTGTGGGGCCCGATCGTGCAGAAGGGCTACAGCGACATGGGCGTGATGGATTTCGCCAAGGTCGATGCCGCCGCCATCCTCGCCAACGACGACAAGGTGGCGGAGGAGTTCGACGCCAAGACGCGCCTGCGCGACAGCGCCGTCGCCGCCGCGGCGGAATGACCAGCGGACACGCGGGCGAGGATTTCGAATCCTACCTCGCCCGCATCCGCGCCTTCACGGCCGATGTCCTGAAGCCGAACGAGCCCAGGCTCGAAGCCGAGGGCCGCATCCCGCCGGAGATCGTCGACGAGATCCGGCGCATCGGCCTGTTCGGCATTTCGCTGCCGCCCGCCTATGACGGCCTCGGCTTCTCGATGGTGCAGCAGGTCAGGCTCACCATCGAGTTCACCCAGGCCTCCAACGTCTACCGCTCGCGCTTCTCCACCACGATCGGGCTCTGCTCCCAGGCGATCCTCGATCACGGCACCGAGGAGCAGAAGCGGAAGTACCTGCCGCGCATGGCGCGCGGCGACTGTACCGGCGCCTTCGCCCTGACCGAGCCCGAGGCCGGATCCGATGCCGGGAGCGCGCGCGCCACCGCGGTCAGGCATGGCGGCGACTACGTCCTGAACGGCACCAAGCGCTACATCACCAATGCGCCGGACGCCGATGTCTTCGTGGTCATGGCGCGCACCGACCAGAGCAAGCCGGGCGCCGGCGGCATGTCAGCTTTCCTGGTCGACGGGGGCACGCTCGGAATCCGGATTGGCGAGATTCCACGGATGCTTGGCCAGACAGGCTCGACCTCCACGGAAGTCTATTTCGAGGATTGCCGCGTGCCGGCTTCCTGCCTGCTCGGCGGTGTCGAGGGCAAAGGTCTGCACGCCGCGCTGCGCGGCATCAACCACGCCCGCACCCATGTCGCTGCGACGTGCGTCGGTCAGGCGATCCGCCTGATCGAGGAGACCACGGCGCGTGCCCTGGAGCGGCATCAGTTCGGCAAGCCGATCGGCGCCTTCCAGGCGGTGCGCGCCAAGCTGGCGGAATCGAAGGCCGAGATGCTGGCCGCCCGCGCGCTGACCCTCGACGTGGCGCAGCGCTTCGACAGCGGCCAGATCCCGGCGCCCGACATCTCCGCCGCCAAGTGGTTCGCCTCCGAGATGGTGAGCCGGGTCGCCGACCGCTGCGTCCAGGTCCATGGCGGCATGGGCTTCATGGAGAACAATGCGGTGACGCGGCTCTACCGCGACACCCGCCTGTTCCGCCTGTTCGAAGGCACCTCGGAGATCCAGCTCGACACCATCGCCCGCGACATGCTGGGCGGGCTCAGATCGGTCGGTTGAGCGGCGCGGCCGCGCGCTCAGACGAGGCCCTTCTTCTCTTTCGCGAATAGAGTCTGCGCCTTGCCCAGGATCGTCGTCAGGTTGGTCAACGTCTTGGCCAAGGGGGGACTGGTCTGCACGGAATCGATCACCTGCCGCAGCTCCACGATCAATCCGGCCAGCAGCGCCGTGCGCCCCTCGATGGTCTGCAATGTGTGCGCGACCAGCATGGACGACAGATCCTTCGCGGTCTGCTTGGCAAGCTTGACCTGATCGTCGGTGGCATCCAGCGAGCCGACGACGCGGAAGACCTCCGCCATTCCCTCGTCGTAAAGCTGCTTGATCGGCTTTGCGGTGTCAGCCATTGCGCGGCTCCTCTCGCGGGCCAGGTCTGGTCGGAACGCTACGGCACGGTCGTGCGCAGCGCGGCGCGAAAGCCGTCGATATCGCGCTTCACCGCGAAGGCGAGGCCGAACAGGTCCTCGGAGATGGCTGTCAGGTCGCGCGGCTTGTCGATCGCCTCGACCATCTCCTTCAGCGCGATGCGCGTCGCCTCAAGCAGCTTGCCGTAATTCACCAGAGACTTTTCCAGCGCGCCGACCTCGA
Source organism: Desertibaculum subflavum (assembly GCA_003576705.1). Classification (GTDB taxonomy): domain Bacteria; phylum Pseudomonadota; class Alphaproteobacteria; order Ferrovibrionales; family Ferrovibrionaceae; genus Desertibaculum; species Desertibaculum subflavum. The sequence goes on along the minus strand of QOZS01000026.1, from coordinate 37,410 downwards.
CCCGGATCGCCGCGATCGCGGATGCCTGTCGGGCGGCTTCCTGCACGAGTTGCTTCACCAGCGCCTCCTGATCGGGCCCGAACGGAGTTCCCGGGCCATAGGCGAGCGCAACCGGAAGATCGAAGTTGAGGTGCTGGGCTGCGGGGGTCAGGGCATCGGCAAGCGCCTGCTGCAGCCCGGACAGCGGATCCGCGCCGGCCGGCTTGGCATGGCTCGCCGCGAGCGCACGGATCGTTCTGGTGGTGGCCGTGGCCCGGTCGACCGCGCCCAGCAACCGCGCATTCGCCGCCTCGATCCGCAGCGCCCAATGATCCTGTCGGTCCGCCGACAGGGCGACCAGCATCTTGTCGATCGTAGGCGCGCCCTGTCGGGACGCACGCGCAAACTCCTCCCGCAGGCGCGCCCGTTCCATCGCGCCGGCTAGGGTCTGTACCAAACCCACAACCGAGGAAAGCCCGGGAACCGCCGCGCCGCTGATGGCGGTCACGAACTGGCTTGCCGTGGTGACGAAGCCGCCGGCGGCGGCGCGCATGGTCTCCTCGCTCTTTCCCTCGGCCAGGGTGACCAGCACGTCGTTGAACTGGGCGATGGTGCGAAACGCAAGGCGGCGCGTGGCGATTGCGTCCGGCTTGGCGAGGACGGCGTCGGTCAGCTGGCCGCTGAAAGCAGCCGACGGGCGCGGCGCGGCCTGCGCGGATTGCTGATCCGTCTGCGCTTGAATGGCCAGCGCAAAATCGATCAGGATCTCGTCCGATACGCGATGCGCTTCGGCGAAAGCGCTTCGATACTGGGTCAGCTCCTGTTGCGGTATCTGCGCGCAAGCGGTGAGCCCGGCAACCAATAGCAGGGCGAGCCATCGAATCGTCGCAAGCATGTGGTGCCCCCCTCGACGATTTCCGCGGGGACGATAATGCAGTGTTTTTCACCAAACTCAACGTTGTAAGCACTTCCGTGCTTCCGGGACCGGCGCTGGCTCCCTGCCCACGTCGCGCCTATGAGGCCGCCTGTCTCGGCACCGCCTGGGCGATTTCGGCGAGTTTGGTGACGGTGCGGCGGGTGCCGGCGATGCGCTGGTCCGTATCTTCCCAGTCGCGCAGCAGGACCAGCTTCTGATCCGGGCGCAGCTTGGCGCTGCCCTGCTGCTGGGCGATCCAGGCGACCAGACCGGCCGGATTGGCGAGGCCCGAGGGGCGGAAGGTGATGGTGGCGCCGCGCGGGCCGGCCTCGACCCGCTCGACGCCGGCGACGCGGCAGAGCCGTTTGATGGTCATCACTTCCAGGAGATGCTTCACCTCGACCGGCAGCGGGCCGAAGCGGTCGGCGAGTTCGGCGGCGAAGCTCTCGATCTCCGCCTGATCCTCCACCCGGCCGAGCCGGCGATAGAGGTCGAGCCGGACCGAAAGATCCGCGACATAGGGCTCGGGAATCAGGACCGCGGTGCCGAGATTGATCTGCGGCGACCATTGCTCCTCGGCCGCGCTCTCGCCCTTGGCCGCGGCGACGGCCTCTTCCAGCAGCTCCTGATAGAGCTCCAGGCCGACCTCCTTGATATGGCCCGACTGCTCCTCGCCGAGCAGGTTGCCGGCGCCGCGCAGGTCGAGGTCGTGGCTGGCGAGCTGGAAGCCGGCACCGAGGCTGTCGAGGGCCTGCAGCACCTGCAGCCGCTTCTCCGCTGCCGCCGTCGGCGGCTTGTTGGCGGCGAGCGTCAGATAGGCGTAGCCCCGCACCTTGGCGCGGCCGATGCGGCCGCGCAGCTGATAGAGCTGGGCCAGGCCGAACATATCGGCGCGGTGCACCACAAGCGTGTTGGCGGTCGGGATGTCGAGGCCGCTCTCGACGATGGTGGTGGAGACCAGCACGTCGAACTGCCGGTCGTAGAAGCCCGACATGATCTGCTCGAGCTCGGTCGGCGCCAACCGGCCGTGCGCCACCGCAAAGCGCACCTCTGGCACGTGCTCGCGCAGGAACTCGGTCACCGTCGGCAGGTCCTCGATGCGCGGACAGACATAGAAGACCTGGCCGCCCCGGTAGCGCTCGCGCAGAATGGCCTCGCGCACGATCACCGGATCGAAGGGCAGCACGAAGGTGCGCACGGCGAGACGGTCCACCGGCGGTGTCGCAATCAGGCTCATCTCGCGCACGCCCGACAGGGCGAGCTGCAAGGTGCGCGGGATCGGCGTTGCCGTCAGCGTCAGCACATGCACCTCGGCGCGCAGCTGCTTCAGCCGCTCCTTGTGCTTGACGCCGAAATGCTGCTCCTCGTCGATCACCACGAGGCCGAGCCGCTTAAACGACACCCCCTTCCCGAACAGCGCGTGGGTGCCGATGGCGATGTCGATCGAGCCGTCGGCCAGACCCTGCTTGACCTCGGCCGCTTCCTTGCCGGTGACCAGGCGCGAGAGCTGCGCCACCTTCAGCGGCAGGTTGCGGAAGCGCTCGACGAAGCGCTGGTGATGCTGGCGCGAGAGCAAGGTGGTGGGACAGACGATCGCCACCTGCAGGCCCTGCATGGCGGCAACGAAGGCGGCGCGCAGCGCCACCTCGGTCTTGCCGAAGCCGACATCGCCGCAGACCAGTCGGTCCATCGGCCGGCCGGAGGCGAGATCCTCCAGAGTGTCGTCGATGGCCCGCGCCTGGTCGTCGGTCTCCTCGTAAGGGAAGCGGGCGCAGAACTCGTCGTACAGGCCTTCCGGCGGCGTCACGTGCTCGGCCTGGCGCAGCTGGCGCGCGGCGGCGATCTTGATCAGCTCCTCCGCCATGTCCTTCAGGCGCTGCTTCAGGCGCGCCTTGCGGTGCTGCCAGCCGACACCGCCGAGCCGGTCGAGCACGGCGCCGGTCTCCTCCGAGCCGTAGCGCGACAGCACCTCGATGTTCTCGACCGGCACATAGAGCTTGTCGCCGGCGTCATAGACGACCAGCAGGCAGTCATGCGGCGCGCCCGAGACGTCGAGCGTCATCAGCCCCTCGTAGCGGCCGATGCCGTGATCGACATGCACCACGAGGTCGCCGACCGAAAGGGAGGTCGCCTCGGCGATAAAATTGGCGGCCCGCCGGCTCTTGCGGCGCGGGCGCACCAGGCGGTCGCCGAGCACGTCCTGCTCGCCGATGACGACGAGATCGTCGGTCTCGAAACCGTGCTCGATGCCGAGCACCACCATGCCGGCGACATCGGGCGGCAGCTTGGTCGCTTCCGTCCAGGTCTCGGCATCGGAGAGCCTGTCGGCCCCGTGATCGCGCAGCAGCTGCCCGAACCGCTCTCGCGCACCGGGCGTGAAACAGGCGACCAGGACGCGCCGGCCGGTCCGGCGCAGCGCCGCCAGATAGTCGCGCGCGGCCTCGTATAAATTCGTGCCGGGCTGGTTGCGCTCAGGCGCGAAATCGCGGCCCTGCTTGCCGCCCGCATTGAGGACATGCGGTCCTTCGGGCGGCAATTGGTTCGGCGTCAGCGCGGCGACCGAGCGGCGGTCGATCGCCAGGGCCCAGGCCTGCGCATCCAGGTAGAGCAGGTTCGGCGGCAACGGCTTGTAAGGGGCGCCGGCCTCCTCCAGCCCGGACTTCCGCGCCTCGTCGCGCGCCTCGTAGTAGTCGTTGATGGTGGTGAGGCGCGCCTCGACCGCGTCCCGCGCCAGCGGGTCCAGGGTCAGCACCGCATCCGGCACATAGTCGAGCACGGTCTCCAGCCGGTCGTGGAACAGCGGCAGCCAGTGCTCCATGCCGACATGCTTCCGCCCTTCCGAGACCGAGAGATAGAGCGGATCCTTGTCGGTCACCGCACCGAAATGGTGGCGGTAGCCCTGACGGAAGCGGGCGATGGTTTCGGGGTCCAGCGGCGCCTCGCTCATCGGCACCAGGCGCAGCTCCTTGGCATCGCCCGTGGAACGCTGGGTCAGCGGATCGAAGCGGCGCAGCCGCTCCACCTGGTCGCCGAACAGATCGATCCGATAGGGCTCTTCCGATCCCGGCGGGAACACGTCGATCAGCCCGCCGCGCACCGCAAAGTCGCCCGGCTCCATCACCGTGCCGGCGCGCTGGAACCCGTGCCGCGTCAGAAAGTCGAGCAATGCCTTCTCGTCCAGCCGGTCGCGCGCCCGAACGATGAAGGCAGAGCTGCGCAGCAGCTCCCGCGATGGCACGCGCTGAAGCACGGCGGCGACGGTCGTCAGCACCACCGCGCCCTTGCCGGGCGACTTCAGCGCGAGCTGGGCCAGCGCGTCCATGCGCCGGCTGACGATCTCGGCGTTCGGCGACACCCGGTCGTAGGGCAGGCAGTCCCAGGCCGGGATCTGATAGACGACGAGGCCGGGGGCAAAGAAGCCGAGCGCCTGAGCCAGCACCGAGAGCCGCGCATCGTCCCGTGCCACATGCAGCACGCCGCCCTCGGCCAGCGCCGCGATCTGCGCGATCAGCCGTGCGTCGTGGCCCTCCGGAACGCCGCCGATCTCGATGCGCGCGGGCGGTTTGAGCAGGCGATCGAAGGACAGCGCCATCCGCCTCAGACCTTCAGCCTGAACGCCTTGAGCAGCGCCATCACGTCGTTGTCGTGCTCCGGCGGCACCGGGATGGCGCCGATGGCCCAGGCATAGATAACCGGGTCGGACCCGGTTTCGAGCAGCGCCTCGTAGCGGTCGAGCTGGCCGGCATCGAAGCCCGGCAAGTGCCGCTCGGCGAACGCGCCGAGCAGGATGTCGGTCTCCTTGATCCCGGTATAGCGCGAGCGGTGCAGGAGTCGCTTGCGGCGGATGGCGTCATCTTCGGTCATGGGACGGGGCATATAGCCCTCCCTGCCCCCCTTTGTCAGCCCGCCCGCGGCGCAATCAAGCCAGCTTCAGACCGCAATGCTTGCCGGGGCAGCAGCGGCTGGCCCGGCGACCAACCTGTCTGGGAAGCAACGGGATGGAACCCGAACCGCGCCGCGACGTTCCTTGCACACCAAAAACAACCGGTTACGGGAGCATCCGATGGCACGAGCGACGAAGAAGAGCGCCAAGGGCGGCGCCAAGGCGCGGGACGCGATCGCCCTGCTGAAGGCCGACCACCGCGAGGTGATGGACCTGTTCGACAAGTTCGAGAAAGCCAAGGGCGGCGACCGCAAGGCAGCGTTGGCGGAGAAGATCTGCCAGGAGCTGATGATCCACACCATGATCGAGGAGGAGATCTTCTATCCTTCGCTCCGCGGCCAGGCCGAGGACGACATGCTGGACGAGGCCCATGTCGAGCATGACGGCGCCAAGGTTCTGATCTCCGAAATTCTCGCGGGCGGCCCGGACGACCCCTTCTACGAAGCCAAGGTCACCGTCCTGCGGGAGGAGATCAAGCACCACGTGAAGGAGGAAGAGCAGCGCGGCGGCCTGTTCGCCCAGGCCAAATCGGCCGATATCGACCTCAAGCAGCTGGGTGAGCAGATGATGCGCCGCAAGCAGGAGCTGAAGTCCCAGTTCGAAAGCGGCGAGATGAGCCCGCCCGAAACGCGCACCTTCCACGGCGGCGAGCTTTCCCGCGGGAAGCCGTTCGACTCCCCGCAGCTCGCGGCCTGACCGATCTGATCGTTCTCACCAGCGGACACGACAGGCCGGCGCCCCCTGGCGCCGGCCTCCCGCTTGCGGCAGATTGCGGCCCTAAGAACAAGTTCTGCCGAGGAGAAACGTTCATGAACGGTGCCGAAAGCCTGGTCCGCACCCTGCTCGCGGGCGGCGTCGATGTCTGCTTCGCCAATCCCGGCACGTCCGAAATGCATTTCGTCGCCGCGCTCGACCACGTGCCGGGCATGCGCTGCGTGCTAGGCCTGTTCGAGGGCGTGGTCACCGGCGCCGCCGACGGCTATGGCCGCATGGCGGAGAAGCCGGCTTCCACCCTGCTCCATCTGGGCCCTGGCCTCGGCAACGGTCTCGCCAACCTGCACAACGCGAAGAAGGCGGCCTCGCCTATCGTCAACATCGTCGGCGAGCATGCGAGCTTCCACATCAAGTACGACGCGCCGCTGACGGCGGACATCGAAGGCATCGCGCGTCCCGTCTCGCACTGGGTCAAGACCAGCCCGTCGTCGAAGACCGTGGCGGCCGACGGCGCCGCCGCAATCGCCGCCGCCCGCGCCGCGCCGGGCCAGATTGCCACCCTCATTCTGCCGGCCGACACCGCCTGGAACCCGGCCGACGGCATCGCCCAGGTTCCTGACGTACCGGCGCGCCGCAAGGTGGCGGAAGACCGAGTGCGCAATGCCGCCGACGTGCTGCGCGGCGGCGAGCCGGCCCTGATCCTGATGACCGGCCATGTGCTGGTACAGAAGGGCCTCGCGCTGGCCGGCGCCATCGGCGCCAAGACCGGCGCCAAGCTGATGACCCAACTCTCTAACAAGCGGCTGGAACGCGGCGCCGGCCGCGTGCCGGTGCTGCGCGTGCCCTATGTCGTCGCGCAGGCGCTGAAGGTGCTGGAGCCGTTCAAGCACATCATCCTGGTCGGCGCCAAGCCGCCGGTCTCGTTCTTCGGCTATCCCGACACGCCGAGCGAGGAGCATCCGCCGGGCTGCAAGCTGCACCGCCTGGCCGAGCTCGACGAGGATGCGATCGACGCGCTTGCCCGCGTCGCCGACCTGGTCGGCGCCAAGGAGAAGGACGCGGCCGTTCAGCAGCCGAAGCGCCCGGAAATGCCGACCGGCGCGATCAACCTCGACAGCCTCGCCGCCGCGCTCGGCGCCGCCTTGCCGGAAGGTGCCATCGTGGTGGACGAGAGCGTGACCACCGGCCGCGGCTTCTTCCCGCTCACCGCCGGCGCGCCGCCGCATGACTGGCTGAACAACATGGGTGGTTCGATCGGCTTCGGCCCGCCGGTCGCGACCGGCGCCGCCATCGCCTGCCCGGACCGCAAGGTGATCTGCCTGGAAGGCGACGGCAGCGCCATGTACACGATCCAGGCGCTGTGGACCCAGGCCCGCGAGAATCTCGACGTGACGACGATCGTGTTCGCCAACCGCGGCTACCAGATCCTGAAGGGCGAGCTTGCCGCGGTCGGCGCCGGCAATCCGGGCCGCCGCGCGCTGGACATGCTGGAAGTCGACCGTCCGACCATCGACTTCGTGGCCATGGGCAAGAGCATGGGCGTGCCCGGCACCCAGGTGACCGATATCGACGGCTTCAACAAGGCGCTTGCCGGCGCCATGCGGTCGCAGGGCCCGAAGCTGATCGAAGTGGTGATGTGACGCCGGAAAAGCGCTGCTAGGTCGGCCGCCGCTTCTCCAGCACCATCTCGTAAGCGACGAAGCCCTGCCGGCGATAGGCCTGCAGGGCGGCGAGGTTGGTGGCGAGCGAGCCGATGCGGATCCGCGTCACGCCCTGCTTCCAGAGATGCGCCTCCATCGCGGCGAGCAGTTTGCCGGCGATGCCGAGCCCGCGCCGGGCCGGCACCACATAGCAATCGAACACATAGCCGTAGCGGTTGGAATCCGGCGTCTCGGCCAGGGTGTCGTCCTCCTGCACCCAGCCGGCGGCATAGCCGGCGAAGCGACCGCCCTCCTCGGCAATGACGATCAGGCCCTGCCGCGCCGCGGCGCGCCGCACCAAGTCGGGCACATAGGCATCGGCGATGGTCAGGCCGGGCCGGCGGCTGTCATGCAGCGCGCGCTCGTATTCCTGCAGGTCGATGATGGCCGCTTTCAGCGCGCCGTGATCGGCGGCCGTCGCCGGCCGCACTGTGATTTCGCTCGGCATGTCGGCCTCCCGGACGCCGCTCTCATTACATTGTTTTAGGTGTCGGAGCGGCGATGGGAAAGAGCCGGCATCGAATATTGAGACGGGACAGGCGGATGCGGAGCCGGGTCCGCACGCCGCCCCGTCCCTCCTCGAACCTGTCACGCCTTCGGCATCTGGAAATTGCGGGCGCGGAAGTCCATCTGGAAGGCCTGCGCGGCCTTCCACTGGATGTCCTTCCGCTTGGCGGTGAAGGTGCAGTTCTGGTGCAGCAGGGTGTAGCCCGGATCCTCGCGCTCGGCGATCTCCAGCATGCGCTTGAACACGGCCTTGCGGCGCTCGCGATCGGTCGAGGTCTCGAGCTGCTCCGACAAGGTGTTGAACTCGGCATTGGTCCACTCGCCGATCTGCTGCTGCTGGCCTTGCGGCCCGTGCTGGTTGACCAGCGAGGAGACCGGGTCGTTGAACGGCGCCGAGTTCGACCAGTCGCGCACGCCGCGCTGCGTGCTCTTGTCGAAGATCTGCTGCCAGTTCTCGCGCATCTGGATCTGCACGTTGAGGCCGACCGCCTTCCACATCTCGGTGACGATCTGCGCCGTCGACACCTGGTTGGTGTAATAGTTGTTCAGCACGCGGAACGGGATCGGGTCCCCCTTGTAGCCGGCTTCCTTCAGCAGCTTCTGCGCCAGCTTCGGGTCGTATTCCGGCACCTTCCAGTCGGCCACGAACATCGGCCCGTAATATTCCCATTGCAGGCCGGCCGGCACGCGGGTGCGGCCAAGCCACAGCGTCTCGACGATCGCCTGGCGGTCGATCGCATGCGTCATGGCGCGGCGCACGCGGGGGTCGACCATGGCCGGGTGCTGGCGGTCGAAGCAGAGGATGCGATGGTTGCCGATCAGGCCGCCCTGCACCTCGAATCGCGGATTCTTCTCGACCGTCGCGATCTGGTCGGGCGGGATGTCGCAGGCGAAATCGAACTGGCCCGAAAGCAGGCCGTTGATGCGGCTCGCCGTCTCCGGCACCTCGACGAAGCGCAGTTCCTTGATCGGCGGCCGGCCGCCCCAGTACTCGTCATGCGACGCCAGGATCAAATGCCGGTCCGCCTTGAACTCCTGCACCTTGTAGGGGCCGGTGGCGATCGGCTTCTGGGCCCATTCGAGCCAGCTCCCGGCTTCCTCATAGCCGCGGCGGGAGATGATCTCCGACACCATGCGGGCGATGCGGCCCTCGGTGGTGACGTCGGGCGTCTTGTTGTGGAAGCGGACCGTCTCCTTGTCGACGATCTCGATGCGGTCGAGCTGGGGCCAGCAGCGCTTGGCGACCGCGGCGATCTCCGGCGGCGGCTCCTTGCCCTGCCCGCCGCCTGCCTGAGTGAACAGGGTGCGGCCCGGCTCGGCGGCGCCGCCGCGGCCGAACATGCGCTCCGGCCCGAACGTGTAGACGACATCTTCCGCCGTCATGGTGTCGCCGTTATGGAACTTCACGCCCTGACGCAGCTTCAGCTCGACCGTCTTGTCGTCGATGCGGCGCCAGCTGGTGGCGACGCCCGGCTTCATCTCCAGATTGCCCTGGTAGTCCTGATCGATCAGGCCTTCGTAGATGCTGTAGAAGATGCGCGCGCCGACATTGGACTGCTCGCGCAGCACTTCCAGCGTGTTGCTGTTGGCGACCTTCTGCACGGCGACCGTGATGGTCGGGCGGTTGTCGGCCTGCGCGATGGCAATGCGCGGCAGCACGAATGGCACGCTTGCGGCGGCGGCTCCGGACTTCAACAGCTTGCGGCGATCGATCTTGGACATTGCAACTCCCCTCTCACGGCGGTCTCGCCGATCTAGAGGGAGTCGATTGCTCCGCCGCGTCGGTTCGGTGTCGCTTTGATGAACCCGTCAGCGCAGCGGCCGCCCGTCGCAGCCTTCGTGTGACAACGCCAGGAATTCAAGGATGGTCGGGGCCGCATCGACGATGCCGGCCGGCCGATCCACCGGCCCCCGGCCGCGATGGCCGGCGCTGCGCACGAACAGGAACGGCGCCTGCTCGTTCGGGCCCAGCCCGCCATGCTGGCCGAAGCCGGTATAGATCGTGTCCTTCTCCGGATCCTCCAGGATGTCGGTATGGCCGGAAACGCCGTGCTCGTTGCGGGCCGGATCGTGCCGCATGGCGAAGGCGAAGCCGATGCGGCCGTCCGACGGCAGCCCGTGTTCGGTCAGCTCGCCTTGCGGAATGAGTCGCCCGCACCAGAGCTGCGCCGCGATGAAGGCCTGCACACGGTCGAGCTTCGCCCAGCCGTCGGCGCTGGCATAGATCGTCCCGGCCGATCCGTTCGGCGCCACCACGATCTCGGTGCTGTCCAGCGCCGCCTTCAATCCTTCGGCCACCAGCATCTCGGTCAGCGGGATGGTGTCGATCGTCGTCTCCATGCCGTGATCGGCCATGAAGACCGCGATGATCTCCTCGCCCCGCGCCTCCTCCGCCGCGATGGCGGCCAGCACCTCGGCGACGCAGGCATCGGCATGGGCGATCGCCTCGCGATGCGCGGGCGAGCCGAGCGCGACCTTGTGCCCCGTCTTGTCCGGCTCCGACAGCCAGAGCGTGGCAAGGCCGGGCCGCGAACCCCGAACCACTTCGTCGCAGAAGTATCGCGTGGCGAGGCGGTCTCCGGCCATGCCCGCTTCCGTCACGATGGTGTCGCCCGCGGCGAGCGGCGCGCCGCCGGGCGCCCAGGAGCCGGAACGGTGATGCAGGGTGCCGAAGGCGTCCGGGTCCTGGAAATGCGCCGCGCCCGGTGAGGCGTTGGAGACCAGGATCGCGCCGCCACGACCCTGCAGGCGCTCCGCCAGTGCCGGCCGGTGCAGGGTCCGCCCGGTGGCGCGCCGCATGCGGCCACGGAAATCGGGGAAGCCGGCATTGCGGCAGACCAGCCCCTCGCCTTCGTCCAGCGCCATCGTGTTGCCGAGCAGGCCGTGGCTGAGCGGCCAGCAGCCGGTCGAGATCGAGGCCGACGCGGTGCGCGTCGTCGAAGGGAACACGCTGCGACTGCGGACATAGTCGGCGAAGTCGTGGGCGAGCCCGCTCAAGGTCGGCGCCACCTCCGGCGTGATCAGGTCGCGGCGGAGGCTGTCGCACAGAACGAGGACGGCACGGCGGGCCATTCGTCTTAGCTCCCGATCGGCTCAGCTGGCGGGGCTGAAGCTCAGGTTATAGGGCCGGAGATCCATGAAATAGAAGGTATAGGGCTGCCAGCGCACCTTCTTCGCCACGCCGTAGCTCTCGATCGGCTGGTACAGCACCGTGCCCGGCACCTCGTCCTCGAACACGTCCAGCATCTGGCGGAACAGCTCGCGCCGCTCCGGCGTCGCCGTCGCCGCTTCCAGCTTCTGGCCGAGCGCCGTGAACGTCTCCGCACCGGCGCTGGTCCAGGCCTTGCGGAGCTGCACCGGCCCCTTCGGGCCCCAGGCGATCCAGATGGCGCCGAGCGGATCGGGGAAACGGGTCGAGTTCGACCAGTTGCCGATCTGGGCGCCGGCGGCGTTGATCTGCTGGAAGTTCTCCACCACCTTCAGTTCGGCATTGATGCCGACCGCCTTCCACATCTCCACCATGATCTGCGCCGCAGCGAGGGCGTTGGTGTAGTAGTGCGGCATGGTGCGGTAGGTGATCTTCTCGCCCTTGTAGCCCGCTTCCTGCAGCAGCTGCTTCGCGCGCGCCGGGTCGAAGGCCGGCGGCTTGCGGTCAGCCAGAAACATGTCGCCGTATTCGGCGTAGTTGTGGCCGGGCGGAATCTCGGCGAGGCCGTGCCACAGCGCATCGACCAGCGCCTTGCGGTCGATGGCGAGCGAGAGCGCCTGACGGATGCGCTTGTCGCCCATCGCCTCGCCGCGCTGGTCGAAGACCAGCATGTGCGAGTTCGCCAGCACGACGGAGCGAAGCTCCGCCTCCTTGTACTTGCGGATGGTCGCGATCTGGTCCGGCGGCACGTTGGTGATGATGTCGAACTCGCCCGAGGCGAGGCCCGCGGTGCGGCCGGCGAGTTCCGGTATCTGCCGGAAGCTGACGCTTCGCGCCGTCGGCCGACCCATGAAATAATCGTCGAAGGCGTCGAGCTCGATCGCCTCGTCGCGCTTCAGCGCCTTGATCTTGTAAGGCCCGGTGCCGACCGGCGCTTGCGCGAAGCCGTCGATCCCGGCGGCCTCGTAGGCGCGCTTGTTGACGATCCAGGCGCACCACGAAGCCAGCCGCTGTTCCAGCAGCACATCGGGCACGCGGGTGGTGAACTTGACGGTGTAGCGGTCCTCGGCCTCTACCTTGGCCAAGGTGCCGAAATAGGCCGGACCCTCGGGAATAGTGCGCTTCTCGCCCCAGAGCCGACCCTCGGCGAAAGTGAACGCCACATCGTCCGAGGTCAGTTCGTCGCCGTTGTGGAACTTGACGCCGGGCCGGATCTTCACCCGAAGCTCGGTCGGCGAGAGGCGCGTCCATTCGGTCGCCAGATGCGGCACCAGCTTCGACCCACCGCCACCCGGCGCGGACAGGAAGTCGCGCCGGATCAACGTGTCGAACATCGAGTAGGTCACACGGGTGCCGACATTCGAGAGCTGCTGCGCCGGCTCCAGGCCCGGCGGCACTTCGGCCACGCCGATGCGCAGTGCCGGCCGATCGTCGGCCAGCGCGCTACCCGCAGCGACGAGCAACGCGGCAGCAAGAATGTGCTTCTTCATTGTCCCCTCCGAGTTCAGCGCAAGGTCGGGTCCAGCCGATCGCGCAACCAGTCGCCGACCAGGCTCATGGAAAGTGTGGTGAGCACGATGGCGAGGCCGGGAAAGACGGCGATCCACCACGCGCTTTGCAGGTAGTCACGGCCATAGCCCACCATGTTGCCGAGACTGGTCAACGGCGGCTGCACGCCGAGGCCGAGGAACGAGAGTCCCGTCTCGAGCAGGATGTGCTCGGGGAAGTTCAAGGTCAGATTGACGATCAGGGTCGAGGCGATATTGGGCAGGATGTGCCGGCCGTAGATGGTGAACGGCCCGGCGCCGAGCTGCCGGACGGCGACGGCATAGCCGTGCTGGCTGGCCGACAAGGTCATGCCACGCACGATGCGGGCATAGCGCTCCCAGCCGAAGATGCCCATCAGGCAGATGAACAGCACCAGGTCATTGCCGAAGAAGGCAAGCACCGCCAGCGCGATGATCATGAACGGCATCGACGCCTGGAAATCGATCAGCGTCATCACCAGGTCGTCGACCAGGCCGCGGAAATGCGCCGCCAGGAAGCCGATCAGGGTGCCGAGCGTGGCGCCGATCGCGGTGCCGATCAGCGCCACCATCAGGCTCATGCGGATCGAGTGGAACAGCCGCGCCAGCACGTCGCGGCCGAGCTCGTCGGTGCCGAGCAGGTGACGTTCGCTGCCGCCGAGGAAGACCGGCGGCGCCAACCGGGCGCGCAGGTCGATCTGGGCATAGGCGTAGGGCGAGATCCAGTCGCAGGTGATCGCGATGAACAGCATCGCGGCGAGCCAGACCATCCCGAACAGGACGAGCGGCGGGTAATTCCGGCCGATCCGCCCGAGCCGCTCCATCCAGCGCGGCGGCGACACGACCCCGGGCTGCGCCAGATCGACCATCATCCGCCTCCCACGCCGGCCTTGGGGATGCGCGTGCGCGGGTCCAGCCAGCCGTACAGCATGTCGACGATCAGATTCGACGTGACCATGCAGGCGGCGACCAGCAGCAGGATCACCTGCACTACGGCAAGGTCGCGATTCGACACCGCAACCACCAGCGCGCGGCCGAGGCCGGGCCAGGCGAACACGCTCTCGGTCACGACAGCGCCGGCGATCAGCGACCCCATCATGAAGCCGATCACCGTCACGGTCGGGATCGCCGCGTTGGGCAGCGCGTGCCAGTTGACCACGCGCCACCACGGCACGCCTTTTGCCACCGCCGTGCGCACATAGGGCTGGCCCAGCACTTCCAGCATGGCCGAGCGGGTGAAACGGGCCAGGATGCCGGCGCCGGCGGTGCCGAGCACGATCACCGGCAGGATCAGATGCGCCCAGGTCGCGCTGCCGCTCGACGGCAGCCAGCCGAGCTGCACCGCGAAGATCAGGATCAGGAAGATGCCGAGCACGAAATTCGGCACCGCATAGCCCATGACGCTGAATGTCATGATGGCGCGGTCGAGCGTCGAATTGCGTTTCAGCGCCGCCAGCACGCCGGCCGGCACGCCGAGCAGGATCTTCAGCGCCAATGCCGGCAGCATCAGCCAGAGCGTGATCGGCACCCGCTCCATCACCACGTCGATGGCCGGACGCGCATCGCGCATCGACTGGCCGAAGCGGCCTTCGGTCAGATTGCCGAGATAGCCGAGGAATTGCTGCCAGACCGGCGCGTCCAGTCCCCAGCTCTTGCGGAAGGCCGCGAGCGCCTCAGGCGTCGTCTCCGGGCCCAGGATCATCAGCGCCGGGTCCCCGGAGAGGCGCAGCACCACGAAAGCAAAGGTGACGACGAACAGGATGGCGAGGAACGCGCGCGTGAGCTTGGCGACGAGAAAGCGCAGCATCAGGCCGCCCGCTCCAAGGTCGCGCCGGCCGCCACGTGGCACGCGACCCGATGTCCGTCGGCCAGGGTTACGAGTTCGGGTTCGATGTGACGGCAGAGCGGCCCGGCCAGCGGACAGCGCGCCTGGAAGCGGCAGCCCTTGGGCAGGTCGAGCGGGCTCGGCGGGTCGCCGGCGAGCAAGGTGCGGCCGCGCCGCCGCTCGCGGTCCAGCGTCGGCACTGCCGCGATCAGCGCGCGCGTATAAGGATGCTCCGGCCGGGCGAACAGCCGCTCGCGGCTGCCCTGCTCCACGATGCGGCCGAGATACATCACGGCGATCTCGTCGCTGACATGCCGCACCACTTTCAGGTCATGGCTGATGAACAGGAAGGTCAGACCGAACTTCTGCTGCAGCTCCAACAGCAGGTTGACCACCTGCGCCTGGATCGAGACGTCGAGCGCCGAGATCGGCTCGTCGCAGACCAGGAAATCCGGCTCCAGGATCAGGGCGCGGGCCAGCACGACGCGCTGGCGCTGGCCGCCGGAGAGCTCATGCGGATAGCGGTCACCGAGATGTCGTTGCAAGCCGACCCCTTCGAGCAGACCGAGCGCCCGCTCCCGCCGCTCGGCTGGCGCGGCGAGGCCGTGGATGCGCAGCGGCTCCTCCACCTGGGCCAGGACCGTCAGCCGGCGATCGAGCGCGCCGAGCGGATCCTGGAACACCATCTGCATGCGCCGGCGCAGCCGGCGCCATTCGCCCGTCGGCAGCCGGGTGACATCGACGCCGTCGAACACCACCTGGCCGGCATCCGGCGCGGTCATGCCGAGCGCGAGGCGCGCCAGGGTCGACTTGCCGCAGCCCGATTCGCCGACCAGGCCAAGCGTCCGGCCGCGCTCGATGCGGAACGACACGCCGTCAACCGCCTTCAGGCTTTTCACGCCGCCGAGCAGCGCGCCGCCCATGCGGATGCGGAAATGCCGGCGCAGATCGCGCGCCTCGACCAGCGGGGTCATGCGAAGCGGATCTGCGGATGATGACAGGCGACGCTGCGGCCGCCGCTCCGGGCGAGTTGCGGCGCCTTTGCGTGGCAAAGCGCGCTCGCGCCGCTGCAGCGCGGCGCGAAGGCACAACCGGCCGGCGCCGCCCAGGGCTCCGGCACCACGCCGGCGATCGGCTCGAGCGCGCCGATCTGGGTCTCGAGCCGGGGCAGCGAGTGGAGCAGGCCGATGGTGTAGGGATGGCGCGGGCCGGCGAACAGGGTCTCGACCGGCGCCCGCTCGACGATGCGGCCGCAATACATCACCGCCACGTCGTCGCAGGTCTCGGCGATGACGCCGAGATCGTGACTGATCAACACGATCGCCATGCCGGTCTCGGCCCGGATATCGGCGAGCAGATCGAGGATCTGCGCCTGGATGGTGACGTCGAGCGCGGTGGTCGGCTCGTCGGCGATCAGCACATCGGGCTCGCCGGCCAGGGCGATGGCGATCATCGCCCGCTGGTTCATGCCGCCGGAAAGCTGGTGCGGATATTCCTTCATGCGCTGGCCGGCGGAGGGGATGCCGACGCGGTCGAGCAGCCGCTTCGCCTCCGCCTCGGCCGCGCGCCCCTCCAGGCCGCGATGCAGGCTGAGCGATTCGCGGATCTGCCGGCCCACGCTGTGCACCGGGTTCAGGCTCGACATCGGGTCCTGGAAGATCATGGCGATGCGCCCGCCGCGCACCCGGTCGAGCTCCGCAGTCGACGCCCCGATCAGCTCGCGCCCGTCCAGCGTCGCGCTGCCGCTGACCACCGCGCGCGGTCCGAGCAGGCCGAGCGCCGCCATGCAGGTGACGCTCTTGCCGCAGCCAGATTCGCCGACCAGACCGAGCGTCCCGCCCGGCAGAACGTCGAAGCTCACGCCGTGCACCACCGGCACCAGGCCGCGCTCGGCCGCGAAGCTCACCTTCAGGTCGCGGAACGCCAATCGGGGCGCCTGCGGCAGGACGCGCGGTGCCGGCGGTTCGAACTCAACTCGATGCGCGAGCGCCTCGACGCCCATGCCTCGCCCCCTTCCCTTATCGGAATGGGCGAACCGTGCCGGAAGCGCTTGAAGCTTCCGCGACTCTCGCGTGAAAGATCGGTGACGGTGGCGGATCAGGCGCCGGCGAAATATTCCGCCGCCGGTTTGTAGAGCGGTAGGCCCGCCATCTCGGCAATGGCGCGGTCGGCGTCTGACGTGCCGACCAGGAAGGCAGCGAGCGGCGGCAGCAGGCGGTCACTCAGCGCCTCGACGATCACCGCGGCAAGATCGGCACGGGAAGCGCGGATCACCTCGCTGGCGGTGACGAGCCAATCCGCATCGACCAGGTCGCGCGGATCCAGGCAGACAAATAGCGTGGCCCCACGGATCGCTGCCAGCTTCTCGCGGACCGCGGCCTTGGGCATCGCCTTCAGCACGCCCGGCGCCAGCACCACGGCCGAGAGGTTGACGCCGCGATCCATCAGCACGCTCTGATAGTCGCGGTAAGTGAGCCCGATCCGCTCGGCGCGCGCGAGCCGGGCCAGCGCGATCTCGCGCGGCGGCGTGCGCCAGGCCTTGGCATGCGCCTTGCGCCAGGCAAATCCTCGGAACGTCTGTTCGAACGGCGGCCCGCCGTTGTGACCGATCGAAGGGAGCGGTCGCTCCAGGTCCACGCGGGGAGCGACATAAGGCATGCCGTTAGCCCGCCGGCACCGGCCGGGGTTTGCCATGCTCGTCGATCGCGACGAAGACGAAGGTGCCTTCGGTCACCTTGATCTCCGCCGGGTCGAGCTGGCGCAGCACCACCGTCTCGATATGGATGGCGATCGAAGTGCGGCCCACCTTCTCCACCTTGCCGTAGATCGAGACCAGGTCGCCCACCTTGATCGGTTCGACGAAGTGCATGGCGGTGATGGCGACGGTGGCGACCCGGCCCTTGGCGCGGCGCGACGCCATGATGCCGCCGGCGATATCCATCTGCGCCAGCACCCAACCGCCGAACACATCGCCATTGCCGTTCAGGTCCGAGGGCATCGGCTGGGTGCGCAGGATCGGCTCGCCGCGATGCGGCAGAAGCGCGGTGGTCAGGTCGCTGTCGGCCGCCATGCGGCTGGCTCCGTCGGGCTTTCCGGGGCCAAGGCTAGCGCAGGCGCGGCGCGCTGTCCCGCCCTTGCGCTGCACCGCACCCTGCCGTGCCCGAGCTATATCTCGTTGTCGTTCGCCCTTCGTGCCCCTATAGTTCGCGTCCAACTCCGGACACCGTGGTTTTGAAGCTTAGAGCATGAACGACCTGTTCCAGCAGTCGTCCAGGGCGGGCGGCGATTATTCCGCCAAGGACATCGAGGTTCTCGAAGGGCTCGAGCCGGTGCGCCGGCGGCCCGGCATGTATATCGGCGGCACCGACGAACGCGCCTTGCACCACCTCGTCGCCGAGGTGCTCGACAATTCGATGGACGAGGCGGTGGCCGGTCACGCCAACCGCATTGAGGTGACCTTGAACGAGGACGGCTCGGTCACCGTCTCCGACAACGGCCGCGGCATCCCGATCGACCGCCATCCGAAATTCAAGGACAAGTCGGCGCTGGAGGTGATCCTCACCACGCTGCATTCCGGCGGCAAGTTCTCCGGCAAGGTCTATACGACCTCGGGCGGGTTGCACGGCGTCGGCGTCTCGGTGGTCAACGCGCTGTCGGACCGGTTCGAGGTCGAGGTGGCGCGCGACCGCGAGCTGTGGCGCCAGACCTATGTGCGCGGCGTACCGCAGGACAAGCTGAAGAAGGTGGGCGCGGCGCCGAACCGGCGCGGCACCACCATCACCTTCCATCACGACCCGAAGATCTTCGGCAAGGAGCTCGCCTTCAAGCCGATGCGCATGTTCCGCATGGCGCGTTCCAAGGCCTACCTCTTCCGCGGCGTCGAGATCCGCTGGAAATGCGCGGCCAAGCTCGCCACCGAAGGCGTGCCGCAGGAAGAGAGCTTCCACTTCCCCGGCGGGCTGGAGGACTTCCTCACCGCGCATCTCGAAGGCCGCGCGACCATCGCCGACGAGCCCTTCGCCGGCCGGGTCGAGCTGCCCGAGGGCAAAGGCGCCATCGAATGGGCGGTCGCCTGGACCGATGACGGCGAGAGCTTCGTCTCCTCCTACTGCAACACCGTGCCCACGCCGGAGGGCGGCACGCACGAGCAGGGCCTGCGCTCGGCGCTGACCCGCGGCCTGAAGGGCTATGGCGAGCTGGTGAACAACCGTCGCGCGGCGCAGATCACCACCGAGGACGTGTTCGGCGGCATCCACGCGCTGCTCTCGATCTTCATCCCAGAGCCGCAATTCCAGGGTCAGACCAAGGAGAAGCTCGCCTCCGCCGAGGCGACGCGGCTGGTCGAGGCCAACGTCAAGGACCGCTTCGACCACTGGCTCTCCGGCCATCCGCAACAGGCGAACGTGGTGCTCGGCCGCGTGATCGAGCGCGCCGAGGATCGCATCCGCCGCCGTGCCGAAAAGGAGATCGGCCGCAAGTCGCCGACCCGCAAGCTCCGCCTGCCCGGCAAGCTCGCCGATTGCTCGCGCGACGCCTCAGAAGGCACCGAGATCTTCCTGGTCGAGGGCGATTCGGCCGGCGGCTCCGCCAAGCAGGCGCGCAACCGCGAGACCCAGGCGATCCTCCCCCTCCGCGGCAAGATCCTGAACGTCGCCTCCGCCGCCACGGGGAAGATCTCGCAGAACCAGGAGCTCGCCGATCTGGTGCAGGCGCTCGGCTGCGGCAGCGGGGAGCGCTGCAAGGTGGAGGATCTGCGCTACGAGCGCGTCGTCATCATGACCGACGCCGATGTCGACGGCGCCCATATCGCGTCATTGCTGATGACCTTCTTCTATCGCGAGATGCGCCCGATCGTGCGCGCCGGCCGGCTCTTCCTCGCCGTGCCGCCGCTCTATCGCCTCGCCCAGGGCGGCAACGTGCACTACGCCCGCGACGAGGCGCACCGACAGCAGCTGATGAAGACCGTCTTCACCGGCCGCGGCAAGGTGGAGGTGAGCCGCTTCAAGGGCCTCGGCGAGATGCCGGCCTCGCAGCTCAAAGAGACGACGATGGACCCGAAGAAGCGCACCCTGATCCGCGTCGACATCCCCGACAGCGAAGCCGCCGCCACCGCCGATCTGGTGGAGCGCCTGATGGGCCGCAAGCCGGAGCTCCGGTTCGCCTACATCACGGAGAATGCGAGCTTCGTCGAGGAAGTGGACGTCTGATCGCCTGCCTCTTCCCCTGGCGAGTTCAGGGAAGGTCGAGAAGCGACACACGGACAGCGATAAGGCATTGTTCGCTTATGCAAGGATCGCTCAAGGGTTGGTGGCGAGCGATTGCCATTTGGACCGCGGTCGGTTTCCTGCTGTCGTTCGGCGCCGCTTGGCTGTTCGAATGGCTCTTCGTATTCGCCGTCTTTGTCTACGGCGCCTTCGCGCTCGCAGGCATTGTCGTATTTGCCGCCCTTGTATGGATGTCCTTCGGGGCCATAAGGCAACGCTGGCTGCTGATCGCGGCCATGCCCGCTTCCGCGACGGTGCTGGTGATAAGTTTTCCGTGGTTGGCTGCGCTTGGGGGCGATGCGCTCCTCAAGCATCAGTTCGAACAGAACGCCACCTGCTACGAAGCCATCGTCGCGGCCGCGGAATCCGCCGATCGGCCAGCCCCACCCTCGTGTGGTGGCATCGCACACCAGATCGATCGCGGTCCGCCGCTGCGGGTCGCCTTTGCGATCGGCGGCTTTTTGGACAACTGGCATGCGTTCGTCTACGACCCCAGCGGTCGGATTGATGACCTGGACTGGAACGACCCGAGCCAAGCTTCCCTGCGAAAGCTTTTCGGCGGCGACCTTGTGGCCTGTCGTCGACTGAGGGATCGTTTCTATCACTGCGGCTTCACCTAGCGGTCCCGGCCCGCCGGCGCCTACGGCCAGCTGCCGACATACGGCTACCTTCGACAGCAAGGCCGGAACCGTTCCTGGGATGCGGCTTCTCTAACGGCGCGCCCCCCTCAGATCCCGATCCGCCGCAGTGAACCGCTTCACTTCGCTCGTAACGCCAGCACGATACAAGCACCCCAGGCATTGGAACGCGGTGGGGGCATGAGCCGCCGCCCTCAGCCAAGAGGACGGGACGATGATGAGCATCATGAAGGGCGCGATGATTGCCGGCGCCGGGCTGCTGGCTCTGGCCTCGAACGCGGCGGAAGCGGTGGTGTACAACGTGACCACCGGCGGCACTATCCTTGCCGGCACCGATTTCGGCCTGTTCGGCGCGCAGGCGCCGCGCGACCTCGCCGGCCTCGGCTACACCATGACGATGACGGTCGATACCGCAGGCGGCACCGAGATCGGCGACCCCATCTCGTTCGCTGCCTTCGGCGCCGCGCCCGGTGCCGTGTTCGTCTCCGTCACGGTCGACGGTTCCACCTTCTCCGGCTTCAGCGGCAGCACCTCGTTCGCCAGTATGATCCAGGGCACGCTCAGCATCGATGGCCTGCCCTTTGACGGCATCGACAGCTCGGCGGAAGGCACCGGCGCCGGCGGGCAGTTCGTCTCGGCGCTGCAGCTGGTCTATAGCCTGGTCAATCCCTTCGTCGCCGGCGGCGGCGACCCGACACAGACGCTGACCTATACCGTCGATCCGAACCTCGACATCCTGGCCGGACAGTTCATGTCGAACGGACCGCAGGGCGACGCCGAATTCTATTTCGCGCCGGCCTGGATCGCGCTCAACGCAGCGGTGATCGATGTCGCGGAGCCGGGCGCGATGGCGCTGCTGGGTCTCGGCCTGTTCGCGCTCGGCATGGTGCGGCGCCGTGGCTGAGCTGCGATAGCGCCGGGTCGATGCTTGCATTGTCGGCGCGATCCAGGCGCGATTCGCTGTCAGATCGTTTTACAACCGTGTGACCTCCCCGGCGCACCGCCCCCGGTTTCAGCGGCTGGCACGTGGCTTGCTGCATTATAGCCGGGCCATGCAGCCGGCCGCCCACCAGCGCCCGGCCGTACAATGTTAGCGTCTGGGGGATTGCATGCTTCGACCGCTGGCGGCCGTCATCACGGCCCTCGCTTTCCTTGCCGCCACGCCTGCCGAGGCTGTCGTATTCACGATCTCCGGCGGCGGCACGGTAATCCTCAGCCGGGATTTCGATGGCCTCTACAGCCCGGTGGTGGAGGATGCGCTGGTCGGCCAGCGCTGGACCATGAGCATCACCGTCGACACCGACACGGCCACGACAGCCGATACCGATCCGCCCCACGGGGGCATCTATTACGGCCCACATCCGCAGGGCACTTTCGTCAGCCTGACCGTCGCCGGCATCACCCGCTCCGGCTATTCCGGCGCCGCCGCCTATAACGCCGGCCTGGTCGACTATCTGCCGGCCTTGGATGGCGTTCCCGGCGCCTATGACGCGCTGCTCGCCGACACCGCCGGTTCCACCTCGCCGCAGCAGATCGACGCCTCGCTCTGGGTCTACAGCGCCCTGCACGATGTCACGCCGAGCGGCGACCTGACCGATTCCTTCATGTATCTGGTCGATCCGGCACAGGATATCACCATCGCCAATTTCTCGACCTACGGGGCGGAGGGCGCCGCCTATTTCCACTTCGATCTAGAATGGATCGCGCTCAACTGGCCGCTGGAGGTGCCGGAACCCGGCACGCTGGCCTTGCTGGCCATCGGGCTGGCCGGTCTCGGCGCCGCGCGGCGCCGGAACTAGGGTTCACCGCTTCGCGGCATCCTCGATCTTCTGGCCGGCCTTCTGCAAATCCTTACCCGCGCCTTCCACCGTGTTGCAGGCGGCAAGGCCGGCCGCGACCAGCGCGGCAAGGGCGAGCCGGGCAAAGCCCGAACGACTGGGTCGCACCGATTGTCCCCCGTTCAGAAACGGCGCCCGAAGGCGCTCCACACCCGGACACTATAGGCGGAAGCCGCTGAAAGGGTTACCGCCGGACCGATAGCGGCGGCCACAGCCGGGCTTTGCTATTACAGGTCAAAACCGGATAATGGCGCCTCTGTTTCCGGCTCCGAACCAGCTCGAAGAAGGCACGACCTTGACCGCCCAATTCCGCATCCAGCGCACGACCAGCCCGAAGCCCGCCCGCGCCGCCAACGAGACGCCGGCCTTCGGCACCGTCTTCACCGACCATATGTGCCTGATCGATTTCCACGAGGGCAAAGGCTGGCACGACGCCCGCATCGTGCCCTATGGCGGCATGCCGGCCGATCCGGCCTCAACCGTGCTGCACTACGGGCAGGCGATCTTCGACGGGCTGAAGGGCTTCCGCGGGCAGGACGGCGTGATCCGCCTGTTCCGTCCGCGGGCCCATGCCGAGCGGCTGAACCGCTCGGCCGAGCGGCTCTGCATTCCGGCCCTCGATGTCGACACGGTGGTCGAGACCTTCGTTCGGCTGGTCGATATCGACCGCGACTGGGTGCCCTCGGCGCCGGGCACGGCGATCTATCTCCGCCCGACGGTGATCGCCAACGAAAACTATCTCGGCGTCCGCCCGGCGCATGCCTATACCTACTTCCTGATCCTTTCGCCGGTCGGCGCCTATTACGCCGAAGGTACCGCGCCGGTCGCCATCCTGGTCGAGGACGAGTTGGTGCGCGCGGCGCCCGGCGGCCTCGGCGCGGCGAAGACGCCGGCCAACTACGCCGCCAGCCTGCTCGCGGCGGAGCGCGCCAAGAAGAAGGGCTACACCCAGGTGCTCTGGCTCGACGCCGTGCACCGCAAGTATCTCGAAGAGGTCGGCACCATGAACATCATGGTGAAGATCGCCGGCGAGGTGATCACGCCGCCGCTGAGCGATTCCATCCTCGCCGGCGTGACGCGCGACAGCGTGCTGACCCTGTTGAAGGACTGGGGCGTCAAGACATCAGAGCGCCCGGTCTCGATCGACGACGTGGCCGAGGCAGCGGCCAAGGGCACCCTCGAAGAGATGTGGGGCACCGGCACCGCCGCCGTCGTGTCGCCGGTCGGCCGGCTCGGCTACAAAGGCAAGGACATCACCATCAATGGCGGCAAGACCGGCCCACTGACCCAGAAGCTCTACGATTCCATCACGGCGATCCAGTACGGCAAGGCACCCGACCCGCATGGCTGGACCATGCCGGTGATGCCGGCGCGCTGATTCCATCCGCCCGCCGGCGATGCGCTTCGCAAGCTTCCAGATTGCCGGCCGGCCGACCTACGGCGTGATCGACCCCGCCATGATCGGCGGGGCGCATCTGCGCGATCTCGGCCATGTGCTGGGTGACGCCTATCCGGATCTCAAGACGCTGATCGCCAGCGGCCGCGCCGGCAGGATCGCGGCCGAGCAGCTGGCCGGCGCGCCGCGCTATGCGCTGGACGCCGTCTCGCTGCTGCCGCCGATACCCAACCCGGACAAGATCGTCTGCATCGGCCTCAACTACGCGAAGCACGCGGCCGAGGGCGGGATGAAGATCCCGACGCACCCTTCGCTCTTCCTCCGCCTGAACAACACGCTGGTCGCCCATGGCGGCGCGCTGGTGCGCCCCAAAGCATCCGGCGACATGGACTACGAGGGGGAGCTTGCGGTCGTCATCGGCGAACCCGGCCGACATATCGACAGGGCGCGGGCGCTGGACCACGTCTTCGGCTATGCCTGCTTCAACGACGGCTCGATCCGCGATTTCCAGTTCCAGCACTCGGTCGCGGTGGGCAAGAATTTTCACGCCACCGGCGGCTTCGGACCATGGATCGCCAGTGCCGAGGAGGTCGGCGATCCGGCGCAGCTGACCCTGGTCACCCGCGTCAACGGCGCCGAGATGCAGCGCGGCGAGACCAGCGACCTGATCTTCGACGTGCCGGCGATCATCGCCTATGTCTCGACCTTCACCCCGCTCGCCGCTGGCGATGTGATCTCCACCGGCACGCCGGCCGGAGTCGGCTTCGCCCGCAAGCCGCCCGTCTGGCTCAAGGCCGGCGACACGGTGGAGGTCGAGATCGACCGCATCGGCGTGCTGCGCAACACCATCGCCGCCGAGGGCTGAGCGAGGCGCGAGCCGACTACCGGAATGCGCCCGACCGGTCGAACAGGCGCACGGCCATGCCCGCCACCAGGGCCAGGACGAGACAGCCGAGGCCGACCAGCAGCGCCGCGATCGAGGCGCCATGTGCCGCGGCCAGGGCGAAGAAGGCGGCCACGCTGAGATAGCCGAGGCCGGCCAGTCCCAGCAGGATCATGGTCAGCCCCACCGCCATGCGCCGCAGCAGGCGCGTCGCCGCAAGCTCGGCGCGGGCCAGGGCGATGACGGTGAGCGAGCGTGCGATCAGAAGTGCGGACATGATCCCTCGCGCCGCCGGCTCACCGGCGGCCGAGCAGCCAGCCGATGGCGACACCAGCGCCGATCGCACAGGCAAGCGATGTCAGCGGGCGTTCCGCCACGGCCGTCTCCACGCGCTCGATCTCATGTGAGGCCAGGTCGCGGGCCTGCTTGGCCATTGCGCCGCTGCCGTTGAGCAGGCTGGCGATGTTGTCGCTCAGATAGGTCGACGTGCTGCGCGCCTGATCGAGAAATTCCTGCGCCTTGTCGGACAGCGAGGCGGCGACGTCGGCGCCCTTCTTCTCCCCGTACTGCTCGACCAGGCCGGTAAGCTGAACCAGATGCGTCTTCAGAACGTCGAGCTCGCGGCCGATCTCGCGTTCGATGGTGTTGCCACGGCTGCGGGCCATGTGATGCCTCCCAAATGTTGACCCGTCCGGCGCGCCTCAGGCAGCGCCGGGCAGGTCCGTATGGAATGGAAACCGGTGCCGGTTAGTTCTTGGCGTCGTCCGCCTTCCGTTCGATCGCCTTGCCGCCGCTCTGCATATCCTGGCCGGCACCCTCGATCGTGTTGCAGGCGACGACCGAGACGGAAAGCAGCGCGGCGGCAATGATGGCGGCGATGTTTCGCGCGCGCGACGTGAGGCACGTCATTGGGGTGCTCCTTCTTTGCATCAGGCATGCGATTGCCGCGAGGTAACGCGCCGGCCGAGCTTTGGTTCCATGCCAGGAACCGGGACGGCGAGCTTGCGGAACCCGCTCCCGCATCAGATAGATGAATCAATCTCCCTGTTCGGCAGGGCCGCGCCGGTTGGCGGCGATGGAGGTTTGCATGGTGCGCGTCGTCGGAATCGACCACCTCGTCGTCCGGGTCGGCAATTTCGAGAAGTCCAAGGCCTTCTACGGCCCGCTCTTCGAGTTTCTCGGGTTCGAGGTGCTGGGCGACTACGCGGACATGATCGGCTGGAGCAACGGCAAGACCCGTTTCTGGATCGCACGCGCCGAGCCGCGGGCGCGCCGTTACCGGGCTGGCGATGTCGGCTTCCACCATTATGCCTTCGAGTTGCGCAGCCGCGCCGATGTCGACGCGCTGCAGGCCTATCTGCAACAGGCCGGCGCCCGCATCGTCGACCCGGCGGACGAGTACTACGACGACTACTACGCCGTGTTCTTCCTCGATCCCGACGGCATGAAGCTCGAAGGCATGAAATGGGGCGAGCGGCAGGCGAAGGCCAAGCGACGGAAGGCAGCCAGGCGTCGCGCGAAGAGCTAGCGTCGCGGGCCGCCAGCGCTAGATTGATCACCATGCACGCATCGCATTTCGACAAGCGCCGCTATCCCGTGGTCAATGCGGCGACTGGGTACGGCGAATGGGCGGTCAGCTACGAGGAGACGGTCGCGACCGGCCTCGACCGGCCGCTGCTCGCGCAGCTCGTCTCGATCGACTGGCCAAGCGCCGGCCCCGCCGCCGATCTCGCCTGCGGCACCGGCCGCACCGGCGCATGGCTCGCGGCGCGGGGCGTCGCGCCGATCGACGGCGTCGACATCACGCCCGCCATGCAGGATCAGGCGCGGGCCAAGGGCGTCTACCGCGCGCTGCACATCGCAGATGTCGCAGCGACGCCGCTGCCGTCCGGCAGGTACCGCCTCTGCACCCTGGCGCTGGCGGACGAGCACCTGGCGACGCTCGACCCCGTTTACCGGGAAGCCGCGCGCCTGCTCGCCCCCGGCGGCGCCTTCCTGCTGATCGGCTACCACCCGTTCTTCCTGATGAACGGCATGCCGACGCATTACCATCGCGCGGACGGCGAGGCCGTGACCATCGAGAGTCACGTGCACCTGTTCAGCGATCACTTCGCCGCCGGCCGCGGCGCGGGCCTCGTGCTCGACGAGTTCCGCGAATGCGTGATCGACGAAGCCTGGCTCGCCACCAAGCCGAAATGGCGCCCCTATCTCCACTGGCCTGTCAGCTTCGCGCTGTTGTGGCGACGGCGGCCGTAGTTCAAATCGGCTCGATCGCCGATGGGTCATGTGCGTACAGCCAGGCCATCGCGGCGATCTGGCGATCGCCCGTATTGGCCATCGCCGCGTCGCGGGCCTGCTGCTCCGGTCCGTCGGGCAGGTGAAAGCGGGTCTTGTTGGCGCGTGAGAGATCCTGCAGCCGTGTCGCCCGCGGCCGGCGAAGCGTCTCATAGCGCCGCAACGCAGCCGGGCCGGGGCCTTCCTGCACAAGGCACGCCGCCAGCGCGGCGCCGTCCTCGATCGACTGGCCGGCGCCCTGCGCCATGAACGGCAGCATGGCATGCGCCGCATCGCCGAGCAGCGTCACCCGCCCGGCCGACCATTGCGGCAGCGCGACGCGGTCGAACAAGGCCCATTTGAAGGTCTGATCGACGGCGCCGATGATCGCGCGCACCTGCGGATGCCAGCCTTCGAAAGCGGCCAGCGCGTCGGCCACCTCGCCCGGATCGGTCCAGCTCTCGCGGGTCCAGCTGTCCTGCTCGATCACCGCCACGAAATTGACCAGCGTCGCGCCGGCGACGAAGTAGTGCACGAAGTGACGGCCCGGCCCCATCCAGTTGTTGGACGCAAGCTCCAGATCGAGATGACGAAGCCGTTCGACGGGAACCAGCCCGCGATAGGCGATGCAGCCGGTGAAGCGTGGCGCCTCCGGCCCGAACAGAAGCTTGCGGACCTCGGAATGGATGCCGTCGGCGCCGATCGCGATCTCCGCCTCGGCCGCGCCGCCATCGGCGAAGCGGAGCGTCACGCCGTCGCCTCGATCATCCAGCCCGATCAGCCGTTGCGCCGTCTGCACGGTGCCGGCCGGCAAGGCGCCGGCCAGCGCCGCCAGAAGGTCGGCGCGGTGGAAGTGGTAGTACGGCGCCCCGTAGGCGGCTTCGAGCTCGGCGCCGAGCGGCGCCCGCTGCAGGGTGCGGCCATCATCCCAGCGCCGCTGGTGCACCGCCACGGGACGCACGCCGCGCCGGTCCAGCGCCGGCGCGAGGCCCAGGCGATGCAGGATGCGTGAAGCGTTGGGCGCGATCTGGATGCCGGCGCCGACCTCCGACAATGCCCCCGCCTGCTCGTAGACCCGAACGTCGAAGCCGGCGGCGCGCAACGACAGCGCAGCGGCAAGCCCGCCGATGCCGCCGCCGATGACGGCGACCCGGCCGTCGGTCATGCGGCGAGCCAGTCCCGCAGCGCGCGGTTGGTGGCTTCCGGCTGCTCCATCGTCGGCAGGTGGCCGCTCTCCTCGATATAGACCAGCCTGGATCCGGTGATTCCGGCGGCGATCTCTTCGGCCAGCGGCGGCGGCGTGCGCGCATCCTGCCGGCCGACCAGCACCAGGGTCGGCACGCGGATATCGGCAAGGCCCGGCCGGCTGTCCACCCGCGCCATGATGGCGGTCTGCTGGCGCAGGAACCCGTCCGACCCGATCTTCCGGGCCCCGGCTTCGAGGCGGCTCAGCAGCTCGGTATCGTTGGCGCGGTCGGGATGCACGAATTGCGGCAGCAGGCGCGAGGTGACGCCCTTGAACTTGCCCACCTTGGCCAGCGCCAGCATGTCCTGGCGGAACTTGACCTGTTCCGGCGTGTCGGGCCGCGCGGAGGTGTCGAGCAGGGCGGCGCGGATCACCCGATCCTGCGCCTGGCGCAGGATCTCGAAGGCGATGTAGCCGCCCATCGACAGGCCGGCGAGCGCGAAGCGGGACGGCGCCTTTTCCAGGACCGCGCGCGCGATCGCCGGAATGGAGTCATGCGCCGCATGCTCCATTGTTGCCATCGGCTCGGCGATATCGGCGAGGCCGGCGATTTGATCACGCCACAGGTCTTCCGAGCACAGCAGGCCGGGGACCAGAATCAAGGGCTGACGGTTCATTTGTGATTAGGCAATCCTCTGTAGAATCGGTGCATTCTCTTGAACGCGATTGCTTTGGCACCACGGGGAACGACGGCGTGACCATACAGATCGAAGCGCCACCGCCGGCACGGCTGCGCGAACCGGCCGTGATCGGCTCGCCGGACGACCCCGGCCTGCACCCGAAGCTACGGGACCTCTGGCGGTTTTGGAACATGCTGCGCGGCGAGCGCACGACGCCGCGCTGCGACGAGGTCCACGCCGCCATCCTGAAGCCATGGCTCGGCAACGTCCTGCTGCTCGACGTCGTCGATGGCGGGCGCGACTTCCGCTACCGTGTCTACGGTACCGTCGTCGCGGCGCATTTCGGCTTCGACCTGACCGGCCGCCTGGTCAGCCAATGCGTCGATCTGATCGGCCCGAAGCCGCTGCAGGAATATCGCCGCGTGACCGAAGCCCGCTCTCCGGAGGCGGTGGCGCGGATCAGTCCGGCGGCGCGCGACCATCTGCAGATGGACAAACTCGCCTTGCCGCTCGCCGCAATAGACGGCGGGCCGGTCACGCGCATCCTGGCCGGCCTCTATGCCTCGGAAGCCGAAGAGACGCGCGCCTCCTAGCAACTCGCCGCGGCGGATACTTGGTCATGCGGGATCGTCGGGGCGCAGGCGGAACTAATTGAGCTCCATGCCCGCTCCCTGAAGGGCGGTACCGAGAGTCCGTAGAATTTCGCCCGGGCCGTAGGGCTTCCGCACGATCGGGCGGCTGCGCAGTTGCTCGGGAAGAGACGGCGCGTCGCGTCCCGTAACCAGCAGGAACGGAATCTCGCGCCGTACGAGTTCATCCGCGACGGCAATCGTCGTTTCGCTTCCAAGATTCAGGTCCAGCAGCGCAGCGTCGAACCCCTGTTCTCCGATCTTTCGCAGCGCGGCAGCGACGGTGTTCGTTGTAATGATCAGCCCATAGCCGGCGCTTTCAAGGATCATTTCGATATCCATGGCAATGATGGCCTCGTCCTCGACCAGCAGAATCTGCATGGCGCCAGGATCCTTCATTGCGCCGCTGCTTTGCGATCTATGACGAAATTGTCCTCCTGCATCGGGATGCGGAAGGTGACGACCAACCCTTCCGGCCGGAAGTCCTTCTCCAGGGACGCACCCAGCGCGGATTCCAATTCCCGGTCGATCAAGCGCGTCCCGAAACCAGCTTGGCGCTGCTCCGGTACCGGCGGCCCATCGATTTCGCGCCATTCCACCAAAAGCCAGTCCCCGGCATGGTCGTAATCCCATGCAACGTTCAGCCGCCCCTTTTCGTTCGCCAGGGCCCCATATTTTTGTGCGTTGGTCGTCAGCTCGTGGATAACCAGACCGAGCGCCAGCGCGGCGCTGGGGCGGCAGGCCACGTCGGGTCCCTTCAGTTCGACGCGATCGTCATAATCCTGCAGCTTGTCAGTGAAGATCTCGCGCATGGATACGCTGAGCCAGTTCTCCCGTGACACCAGCGTGTAGGAGCGCGCCATCGAATTCAGTCGGCCAAGAAAGGCCTCGGTGAACTCGGCGTTCGACTTGCTGTACGCCAAGGTCTGTTTCGCGATAGCGCCGACGATCGTCAGCATATTGCGCACGCGGTGGTTCAACTCGCCAACCAAGGTCTTCTGGTGCTCTTCCGCCTCGATCAGGCTGGTGACATCGACGAAGGTCACCAATACGCCGTCGATCGCATCGCTTCGGGCCATGTAGGGCACCACGCGCATGAGATAATGGGCGCTCCCGTCGGCGCGCTTCACCCGGCGTTGAACCGGTTGGCCGCTCGCAAAGACCGCCTCGATCTCGGCCCGCAATTCCTCGACATTGCCGACATGGCTGACGATATCCGTGAGCGGCCGGCCGCGATCCGACGGGATCAGCTTGAAGATCGACGTCGCCGCCGGCGTGAAGCTCCGAATCACCAGCTTCGGGTCGAGGAACACAATGGCGATGCCGGTACTGTCGAAGACGTTCCGCAGATCGGCATGAGCGCGATCCAGCTCTTCGATCTTGGCATTCAGCTCCAGGTTGACGGTCTGCAGCTCTTCGTTGACCGATTGCAGTTCCTCCTTGGAGGTCTCCAGTTCCTCGTTGGTCGATTGCAGCTCCTCGTTGATGGATTGCAGTTCCTCGTTAGAGGACTTCAGTTCCTCGACCGAGGTTTCGTATTCCTCCACGGTTCCCTGCAGGCGCTCGCGGGTGTCGCGCAATTCGGCTTCCAGCCGCTCCATCGCGCCCTGCTGCGTGTCCTGAGAAGGATCGAAATGGGGATGCGCATGCTCCGCCGGCTTGGGCGGGCCCATATCTTCGAATACCACCAGAAACAGAGGGTCGTTTGGATTATCGCCGAACGGCTCGATGGTCAGGTGCACGTTCTGCACGCGATCGTCGCTCTCGACCGCGATGTTGCTGCGTTCCACCACGCGACGGCTCTCAATCGCATCGCGCAGCGCGGCGCGGATATCGAGCCGGAGGCCCCTGCGCGCCATCGCCATCAGCTGGCGGTTGGGCTGACCGGCCGCCGGCTCGAGATATCTCCCGGTGCGGCCCGAATAATGAAGGATGTCCCCGTCCCTGTTCACCACCACATGGGCTGGCGCGAAGCGGTCCATGATGCGCGCGTCCACGTCTCGGCGAACCGTGGCCACCATGGCCAAGGATTCGGGCCTCGGTTCGGCGCCCGCGACGATCCGCGGTGGCGTGGCAAAGCGCGAAAAGTGCAGCGGCGCGTAGACGTTGTCGCGGCGGCGGAAAATGCGGTACCGCTTCTCGAGCGGCTCGAACAGCTCGGTGCCCTGGCTCACATTCTCGGATGTACCGAGAAAGAGAAAGCGGCTGGGGCGCAGCGCGAAGTGGAAGATCGGCATGACCCTCGCCTGGAAGTCGGTGCCGAAATAGATCAGCAGGTTGCGGCAGGAAATCAGGTCGATGCGCGAAAACGGCGGGTCGCGCAGCACGCTGTGCGACGAGAACATACAGAGATCGCGGATCTCCTTGGTCACGGCGTAGGTGACGTCGTCGCCGGTGAAGAACCGGTTCCGCCGCTCGGGTGATACGCCGTCCATCAGCGGCGCCGGATAGCGGCCGGCACGCGCGACATTCAACGCCGCATCGTCGATATCGGTCGCGAAGATCTGCACCTTGGGCGTATTCCGCAGCTTGTCCATGTGCTCGCGCAGCAGGATGGCGATCGAATACACTTCCTCGCCGCTTGCGCAGCCCGGCACCCAGACGCGCACCATGTCATCGGCGCCCTTGCCCTCGAACAGCTTGGGCACGACCGTCTCCGCCAGTGCCTGGAATGCCGAAGGGTCGCGGAAAAAGTTCGTCACCCCGATCAGCAGATCGCGGAACAGCAGCTTGACCTCGTCGGCATCGCTGCGCAGCCGCTGCACGTACTCCGGCGGACTTGCAATTTGCAGCATCTGCATCCGCCGGCGCACGCGGCGCATGAAGGTCAGCTGCTTGTACCCGCTGAAATCGTGGCCAACCTGATTCAGCAGCAGCTCACAGATTTCCTGCCGCAACTGCCCGACCGGCGGCGAGGGTTCCGCCGGCTCTGCCATCAACGCCTTTGCGATGGTGGCCAGCTGTGCGCCGATCTGCTCGACCGGCAGCACCAGGTCCACGACCCCGCTTGCGATGGCCGTGGTGGGCATGCCGCTGTGCTGCGGCGCGCTGCCGTCGCTGCCCTGCACGACCGTGATGCCGCCGCGCTCCTTGATGGCCTTCAGGCCGAGCGTGCCATCGGTGCCGCTTCCCGACAGCAGGATGCCGATCGCATACTCGCCCTGCGATTGCGCCAGCGACGCCAGGAACACGTCGACCGGCTTGCGTTGCACTTCGGCGCTGCGCGGGTGCAACTCGAGCCGGCCGCTCGCGATGGTCAGTATGTGATCGGCAGGACAGACATAGACCTGGTCGGCGGCAGCGAGAACGCCGTCCTCCGCCGATTGCACGTGCATTGGGGTGAAGCGAGCGATGATCTCCGGCAGGGCGCTGACATGCCCGCGCGCCAGATGCGTGACGATCACGAAGCCGAGACCCGTATCCGGCGGCAGATTGCGAAACAACGCCTCTAGCGCTTCCAGACCGCCGGCCGAAGCTCCGATGCCCACGATCGCCACCGGCGGATGCGCCATGTCGTCCATCTCAATGTATTCTCCCGAAGAAGCCGGAGGCCGCTCACCAGTCGACCGCTGTGCCTATCGGACGAACCCCGCGTGCCGGCACCTTTCTCGCCCTGGCGCCTGTCTAACGATAAACGCAGAATTCAGCTGATTGGCTTCACTTTGATTCCAATGGCAGATTCGTCCCCGAGAGGCTCGCCCCTCACGCTACGGCTTCAAAGGGGCTGCGGCGCCTGCGCGCACCGATAACCCGGATAAAAGTGCCTCAACCGGACCGCTTGGCCAGAGTTGCCAGCAGGCGACGACTACGCGCGATCGACCAGCGGGAGTTGGCCAGCCCCTCCTCCACTTCCGCCGCGACATCGGCGGCGGAGCCGGTGACCCAGAAGGGACGGTCGCCATCCACCCCATTGAGGCGGACCACACGCTCCCCGTTCCGCCAGAGTTCCGCCGCCTCGCATTCGTCGTGGCAAGCATGGAACACGGCGCCCGCCAGTCTCAGAGCCTGCAGATCGGATTCAGCTCTGAACCTCTGGTGGCCGACCAGGCGCGCGCCATGATCGGTGAAATAGAGCTGATAGCCGTGGGTGCCAGTCATCGCAGTACCCGCGATTATGCCAACGCGCACATTACATGAAGCGACGGCGCGCATAGAAACCTTTCCACTGTCAAGCTGGCATGCGCCGCTTCGTCCGCGCCAGCAGGATCAGCGGGATCGCCAGCGCGCTGGCGGCGGTGATCATGCCGAAGGCGTTGAGATAGCCGATCATCGCCGCCTGGCGGTTGATCTCCTTCGACAGCTTGGCCAGGCCCGTCGTGGTTTCCACGTCCCAGGCGCCGACGACCCAGGGCAGCGACAGGGCCGGGTTGTACGGATTGATCAGTTCGATCAGGCGCGCGTAATTGGCGCCGGTCGCGCGCACGATCTCGGCGACGCAGATCGAGATGAACACGCTCGATCCCAGATTGCGCAGCAGGTGGAACACCGCCGAGGTCTCGGCCAGATGCCGCGGATCCAGCGTCGAGAAGGCGAGGATGGTGAGCGGCACCCAGATCAGCCCGGTGGCGAGCCCCTGCAGCGCGTTGGAGAGCGCGAGTTCCCCCATCGTCATGTTGAGATCGACGACGGTGAGCAGATAGCCGGCATAGGTCTGGATGGCGAAGCCCACGATCAGGCCGAAGCGCGGGTCGAAGCGGCCGATGAACATGGCGAGGAAGAAGCCGGCCACGGCGCCGGTACCGCGGGCGGCCAGGATCTCGCCGATGATACTGTCGGGATAGCCGGCATGAGTCTGCAAGAGCGGCGGCAGCAGCACGACCGGCGTGAAGTTCAGCATCCCGTAGAGCGTGACCAGGCCGAGCCCGATTGCATAGTTGCGGTCGAGCAGCAGCTTCAGGTTCAGGAACGGCTTGTCCGCGGTCAGGCTGTGCGCGAGGAACAGATAGAAGGCGAGCACGGCGCCGCAGGCCTCCAGCCAGATCTCCGGGCTCTCGAACCAGTCGAGCCGCTGGCCGCGGCTCATCATCAACTGCAGGCAGGTGATGGCGGCGGACAGCGTGAGGAAGCCGGTCCAGTCGAGCCGGGCGCGGCCGCTCGGATGGTCGCGCGGCAGGATGGCGACCAGGCCGACCAGCGCGATCACGCCGACCGGCACGATCATGAAGAAGGCGGCGCGCCAGCTATAGACCTCGCTCAGATAGCCGCCGAGCGCCGGCCCGATCACCGGCCCGATGACGACCCCCATGCCGAAGATCGAGGTGACCGTGCCGTGCAGCCGCTTCGGAAACGTGCCGAGCAGCACGGTCTGCGACAGCGGGATCACCGGCGCGCCGACCGCGCCCTGTACCACCCGCCAGAAGATGAGCGCTTCCAGGCTGTCGGCCAGGCCGCACATCAAGGTCGCGGCGGTGAAGCCGGCGACGCTGAAGGCCATGACCCGCCGGTTGCCGAAATTGCCGGCGAGCCAGCCGGTCGTCGGCGTCGCCACCGCGGTCGCCAGGATATTGAAGGTCATGGCCCAGGAGATCTCGTCCTGGGTCGCCGACATGGTGCCCTGCATCTGCGGCAGCAGCACGCTCGCCACCAGCAGCGTGGTGGCATAGAGCGTCGCCGACAGCACGACGAAGAACAGCAGCAGGTAGAGGCGGAAGCCGGTCGCCTCCCGCCTTTCGTCGGTCCCCTCCCCATGCAAGGCTGCGGCGTCGGTCATGACAGGATGGAGTATCGCTTAGCGGTCGATCATTTGTAAGATCGCACCATACGCGTGTCGCAGGGAGGATGCGGCCCGGATTCCGGGCCAGGCCGCGATGAAGCATTGAGGCGCCTGATCGTCCGAACGTTCTTGCTCGTCGTGATCCCCGCGGCGGCGATCGTGCTTGGGCTCGCCTTCTACCTGCATGGCGGACGCCACGTTTCGACCGAGAACGCCTATGTGAAGGCCGATATCGCCCAGGTCAGCGCCGATGTGGCGGGACGGGTGATCGAGCTCAACGTGCGCGACCATGCCGAGGTCAAGGCCGGCCAGGTGCTGATCCGCCTCGATCCCGAGCCCTACCAGCTCGCCCTCGCCAAGGCCGAGGCCGACCTGCAGCTCGCCCGCCACGCGGTGGAGACCATGCGCGCCGCCCACAAGGAGGCGATCACCGAGCTGCGCGAGGCGGAGGCGCATCAGAGCTTCACGGAGAAGAATCTGTTGCGCCAGCGCGCCCTGCAGGAGCGCGGCGTCAGTGCCATGATTCGTCTCGAGAACGCCCAGCACGATGCCAGCATCGCCCGCGAGAAGGTCAATGTGGCGCGGCAGAAGGTGCAGAAGGTGTTGGCGGCGCTCGGCGGCCAGGCCGACCTGCCATACGAGAAGCACGCTCACTATCTCGAGGCCAGGGCCAGGCGCGACCGCGCCCAGTTCGATCTGGAGAAGACCACCCTGGTGGCGCCGATCACCGGCATCGCCGCCAATGTCCGCGTTCAGCCCGGCGAATACATCAAGGCCGCCACGCCGGTCTTCAGCGTGATCGGCAGCGAGCGGCTGTGGATCGAGGCCAATCTGAAGGAGACCGAGCTCACCTGGGTGCGCGCCGGCCAGGCCGCCCGCATCGTCGTCGACGCCTATCCCGATATCGAATGGGAGGCGGTGGTGGAGAGCATCAGCCCCGCCGCAGGCTCCGAATTCGCTTTGCTCCCGCCGCAGAACGCCTCCGGCAACTGGGTGAAGGTGGTGCAGCGCGTGCCGGTCAAGCTGCAGCTGGTGAACCCGGCGGCCGAGCCCGCGCTGCGCGCCGGCATGACCGCGGAGATCCGGATCGATACCGGCCGCCAGCGCACGCTGGCCCAGCTGATCGGCAGCGTGATCGCCGCGGTGCGGCCCGGCGAGCCGGAACCCGGCCGCCCGGGTCAATAAACCCCAAGGTGCGTATCGGCGATTGATTGTTAACCATTTTCAAGGGCTTATATCTTAGTTTTTGCTTGCCCATGCGCTCGACGACTTGTTCGCATGCGCGAAAAGCCCTTGACTTTTCGGGGCTTACTCTCATCTTGACCCACGAAGAAGAAGGCCGCGCGGCAGCCGCGCGGGATTGAAAGGTTCCTGCCACCGCATGAGTTTTCTTGAACTGGGTCTCAGCCCGGAAGTCTGTCAGGCCGTCGCCGACGCTGGCTACACCACCCCGACCCCGATCCAGGCCGCCGCGATCCCGCAGGTGCTGATGGGGCGCGATGTGCTGGCGACGGCGCAGACCGGCACCGGCAAGACCGCCGCCTTCACGCTGCCGATGATCGACGTGCTGGCGCAGGGCCGCGCCAAGGCGCGCATGCCGCGCTCGCTGATCCTGGAGCCGACGCGCGAGCTGGCCGATCAGGTCGCGACCAATTTCGAGAAGTACGGCAAGCACCACAAGCTCTCCATGGCGCTGCTCATCGGCGGCGTCTCCTTCGGCGATCAGGAGAAGATCATCGACCGCGGCGTCGACGTGCTGATCGCGACGCCGGGCCGCCTGCTCGACCATTTCGAGCGCGGCAAGGTGATGCTGAACGGCGTCAAGACGCTGGTGATCGACGAAGCCGACCGCATGATGGACATGGGCTTCATGCCCGATGTCGAGCGCATCGTGAAGCTGCTGCCGACCATCCGGCAGACGCTGTTCTTCTCGGCGACGATGGCGGCCGACATGCGCCGCCTCGCCGATCAGTTCCTGACCAACCCGAAGGAAATCTCGGTGGCGCGGCCGGCGGCGACCGCGACCAATGTCGAGCAGGGTCTGGCGGTGGTGCCCGACGAAGACAAGCGCGAGGCGCTGCGCAACCTGATCCGGCAGGAGAACGTCAAGAACGCGATCATCTTCTGCAACCGCAAGCGCGACGTCGACATCCTGCACAAGTCGCTGGTGCGGCACGGCTTCAATGCCGCTGCGTTGCACGGCGATCTCGTGCAGTCGGTGCGCATGGAGACCTTGGCCAAGTTCAAGGCCGGCGAGATCAGCCTGCTGGTGGCGTCCGACGTCGCCGCCCGCGGCCTCGACGTGCAGGGCATGAGCCACGTGTTCAATTTCGACGTGCCGATCCACTCGGAAGACTACGTCCACCGCATCGGCCGTACCGGCCGCGCCGGCATGACCGGGCGCGCCTTCACGCTGGCGACCCCGGATGACGGCCGCTTCGTCGCCGATATCGAGAAGCTGATCGGAAAAGAGATCCCGCGCATCGAAATCCCGGGCGTCGCGACCGTTGCCTTCGAGGAAGGCGACGGCCGCCGCCGTCGCGGCCGCCGCACCGCCGCGCCGAAGCGCGAGGGCCGTTCCGAGGGCCGGGGCGAACGCAGCCGCAGCGAGCGCCCGCGGCGCGAGCGCAGCAAGCCCGAGCAGGTCGAAG
>QOZS01000025.1 GCA_003576705.1 Desertibaculum subflavum | reverse complement strand
TGGCGGAGGGCTGTGCCGGCGCGGGCGCCGGCGTCGGCGCGCTCTGGCCGCGCATGCCCGGCGGCGGCGGCAGCGCCTCGGTGCTGACGCTGCCCTTGGGCGCGGCCGCCACCTGGATCGGCATGTCGCGGCGGTCGACGGGCGGCTGCAGCGGCTGGTCGCCGTCCGGGCCGCCGCCCGGCACCGCCTGGACGCGGACCCGGGCCGTACCGCGCTCATGGAAGCCGAGCAGCTGCGAGCCGCGGCGGGTCATGTCGATGATGCGGCCATTGGCGAAGGGCCCGCGGTCGTTGACCCGGACGACGATGGAGCGGCCATTCTCCAGGTTGGTGACCCGCACGAAGCTCGGCATCGGCAGGGTCTGGTGCGCGGCGGTCAGCTCGTTCTGGTCGTAGGTCTCGCCGTTCGCTGTGCTCTTGCCGTGGAAGCCGGGGCCGTACCAGGAGGCGATGCCGGTCTCGTCGTAGTTCGGATTCTCCTGCGGGTAGTACCAGACGCCGTTGATCTGATACGGATTGCCGACCTTGTAGACCCCGGCGCCTTTGACGCCGGCTGTCTGCGTCCGGGAGGCGGCCGGCCCGGCGCTCCGCGAACGGTCGCCGCAAGCGGCGACCAGCAGGACACTGGCCGCCGCGGCGACCGTCAGCAATGCTCGAAACCCCCGCATCTTGTGGGTCCTGCGCAAATGGATCAATTAATTGGGTCTTATAGGCCGCGCGAAATGCGGTCAGCAAGCGTCCCTGCGGCCAGAGCGAAGAAATTCGACCGGTTCCAGCGCAGGATCACCGAAAAGTTCCGGTAGACGAGATAGGCGGGCCCGGCGATGCCGTCCGGCAGCAGCAGGGCTGCCTGGCGGTCGCCCGGATCGCGCAGCGCGCTGCCGTCGCGCGGCACGATTCCGTCGGCCAGCCATTCCGCCGTCGGGCGCTTGTTGTTCAAACTGGCCTGGGCGGGGTCGATGCCGCGGGTGAGCAGCACCGGGTCGCCCCAGGCCTCGCCCGCTTTCCACCCGGACTTGGCGAGATAGTTGGCCGCGGAGCCCAATACATCGGGCAACGTGGTCCAGATGTCGCGCCGGCCGTCGCCGTTGAAGTCGACGGCAAAGTTGCGAAAGCTCGACGGCATAAACTGACACTGGCCCATCGCGCCGGCCCAGGAGCCGAGCATCGCCGCGGCCGGCATGCGTTCGCCCTGCAGGATGCGCAGCGCTTCCATCAGTTCGCCGCGGAAAAAGCTGGCCCGGCGCCCGTCGAAGGCGAGTGTCGCCAAGGCCGCGATCACGTTGAAGCCGCCGGTCAGCCGGCCGAAATCGGATTCGATGCCCCACAGCGCCACCACCATGCCGGGCGCCACCTTGAACCGCGCGGCGACGTCGCCAAGCAGGCGGGCGTTTTCGGCCGCCAGAGCTCTGCCCTTTTCGACCCGCGCCTCGTTGACGACGCGGCCGAGATATTCCGCCCAGGTGAGGGTGAATTCCGGCTGCTTGCGGTCGAGCTCGATCACCCGCGGCAACGGGCGGACGCCCTTGAAGGCATCGTCCAGCACGGCGTCGCTGACGCCCTTGCCGCGCGCCTCGCTGCGCAGCTCGCGCAGCCACTGGTCGAAATCGCCGGCTGCCAGCGCCGCGGGCGCAGCCAGCGCCGACGTCATGCCGAGCAGCAGGGCGCGGCGATCGGGCCGCCAGATACGATCCCGGGTTCGATCAGGGAGCCGGCAAGAAGGCATCGGTTCGATCCATCAGACGATAGGCGACCAGGCCCACCCATTCCCGGACTGCCGTATCCAGCATGCGGAGATTCCCGCCGAAGGCCAAGTTAAAGGGCGCGGTGTCCCCGCGCTTGGTCTGGTAGTCCACCGGCACGGGCACCACCGGGAACCCGACGCGGCGGAAACAGCCGATGGCGCGTGGCATGTGCTGCGCCGACGTCACCAGCAGCCAGGTCTGGCCGGCG
This sequence comes from Desertibaculum subflavum, assembly GCA_003576705.1. Taxonomy (GTDB): domain Bacteria; phylum Pseudomonadota; class Alphaproteobacteria; order Ferrovibrionales; family Ferrovibrionaceae; genus Desertibaculum; species Desertibaculum subflavum. The sequence continues at coordinate 76,038 of QOZS01000025.1, read as the reverse complement.
GCGGGCTCGACCAGCCGCTTGGTATAGAGCGCGTTCTCGTAGGTGTTGCGCGCCTCCGATTCGAACGTCACTCGTGCCGCATCGAAGCCGGTCGATGCCAGCAGGGTGCGCGCGACATCGGCCTCGGTCCCTTCCTCGGGCACCAGCGAGGCGTTGCCGCCGGTGAACACGATGCGGGCCGCCGGGTAGCGCGCTGCCAGCGACATCAGCTCGAAGATCCGCTCCGAATATTCGTTGACCTGCGGCGCGTCGCGGTCGCGGCTCAGGTCGACCCGGAAGCTGCCGCCGAGCACGACGATGCCGTCGACCTGCTCCGGCAGGCGGGCGGGCGGCGGGAAGCGATCTTCGAGCGGCCGTGTCAGCCAGGCGCCGGCCGGCACGGCGGCGAGCGGCATGAACAGCACGAAGGCGAGCGTCAGGCTGGCCCGCGCCACGCGCCAGCGGCCGGCCCAGGCGCCCAGGGTGGCGAGCAGCAGCAGTGCCGCGAGCCAGGTGCTCGGCGCCAGCAGCGGCCAGAGAATCTTGGACAGGACGAATCCCACGGTGCCTCCACCGTGCCGGCCGCCGGCCGGCGCGGCAAGGCCCGATCACGGCACAGGACCGGGCTCAGCGACGATGCGCGCTCCAGGCCAAGCTCAGCATGAAAAGCCCGAATGCGGCCACCACCATGAGGAGGTAGGCGATCTCGTTCGATTCCATCTGCATTTCCCCCGAAAGGTAGAAGGGGGAGATCATCACGGCCGGCGCGATGCTCATTGATCTCGGTCAAAGCACGGCGCGGCTGTGTGGCCGGCAGCGCGGGGAATTTCTTGACGCCGGCGGAAGTTGGCCCCCAGCCTGCATCTCTGGCCGTCAATGTCACACCGGTGTCCCCCGTTCATGCCGCCTGCCGCTCCGATCTCCGTCTTCGTCGCCCGCAAGATTGTCACCATGAACCCCTCCCACCCGGAGGCCACGCATGTGGCGGTCCGCCACGGGCGCATCCTCGGCGTCGGCAGCCTCGACGAGCTTGCCCGCTGGGGCGAGTACCGGCTCGACGACAGCCTCGCCGACAAGGTGCTGCTGCCGGGCTTGGTCGAGGGCCACAGCCATGCCGTGGAAGGCGGCATGTGGCGCTATTGCCATGTCGGCTTCCATGACCGGCGCGGCCCCGACGGCAAGCTCTGGCCGGGCCTGCAGAGCATCGAGGAGGTGGTCGGCCGGCTTCGGGAAGCCGAGGCCGGGCTCGGCGTGCCGGACCAGCCGCTTTTCGCCTGGGGGCTTGATCCGATCTTCTTCGGCGGGCGGCGCATGAGCCGGGCCGATCTCGACCAGGTGTCGACCACGCGGCCGGTCATCGTGGTGCATGCGAGCGGCCATCTGATGAACGTCAACAGCGTGATCCTGGAGCGGGCCCGCATCGACCGTTCGAGCAACATCCACGGCGTGCTGAAGGACGATGCGGGCGATCCGACCGGCGAGTTGCTGGAATTCGCCGCCATGTTCATGGCCTACCGGGTGGTCGGCGACGAATACCTGATGACCCGCACTTCGGCCGAGGGCTATCGCGCCTTCGGGCGGCTCGCCAACCTGGCCGGGGTGACCACCGCGACCGACCTGTTCAACGACCTGAAGCCGGAATCGGTCGAGCATCTCCGCCAGGTGACGGCGGCGGCGGACTTTCCGCTTCGCCTGCTGCCTGCCTTCAATGCGAGCTCGGCAAAGCCCGAGGACGGCATCGCCAAGATGGCGGGGCTGGTGCCGACCTCGACCGACAAGCTGCGCTTCGGCCTGGTCAAGCTGATGACCGACGGATCGATCCAGGGCTTCACCGCGCGCCTCAGATGGCCCGGCTATTTCAACGGGCGGCCGAACGGCATCTGGAACATGGCGCCGGAGGAGATCCGGCGCTATGTCGATGCCTATCACCGCGCCGGCTACCAGCTGCACATCCACACCAACGGCGACGAAGCCTCCGAGGTGACGCTCGACGCGATCGAAGCGGCGATGGTCGCGCAGCCGCGGCCGGACCACCGCCACACCCTGCAGCACTGCCAGATGGCCGATGCGGCACAGTTCCGCCGCATGGCGAGCCTTGGGGTTTGCGTCAATCTGTTCGCCAATCACCTCTTCTACTGGGGCGACGCGCATTACAGCCAGACCATGGGCCCCGACCGGGCGGAGCGCATGGATGCCTGCGCGACCGCGCTGCGCGAAGGCGTGACGCTCGCCATGCATTCCGACGCGCCGGTGACGCCGATCGGCCCATTGTTCACGGCGTGGTGCGCCGTCAACCGGCTCACCTCGTCCGGCCGGCTGCTCGGCGCGCATGAGCGGATCGCCGTTGCCGATGCGCTGCAGGCGATCACGCTCGGCGCCGCGCGCACGTTGAAGCTCGATCACGAGATTGGCTCCATCGAGGTCGGCAAGCGCGCCGATTTCTGCGTGCTGGAAGACGATCCGACGGCGGTCGATCCGGCCGGGCTGAAGGACGTGCGCGTCTGGGGCACGGTGCTGGGCGGGCGGCCGTTCCCGGCGAGCGGCGGCTGATGCCGCAAGCGATCCCGCTGCTCGTGCTCGGCGGCTTCCTCGGGGCCGGCAAGACCACCTTGCTGAACCGGCTGCTGGCCGACAGCGAGGGCGCGCGGATCGCCGTGCTGGTGAACGATTTCGGCTCGATTGCGGTGGACAGCCGGCTGGTCGCGTCCGCCGATGCCGACACCATCGAGCTCTCCAACGGCTGCATCTGCTGCTCGATCGGCTCGAGCCTGATGGAGACCCTGCTCCGCCTGCTCGCACGGCCGGTTCCGCCGGAGCGGCTGGTGATCGAGGCGAGCGGGGTGGCCGATCCGGCGCGCATCGCCGCCATCGGATTGGCGGGCGATGCGTTCCGCCTGGAATCGATCGTGACGGTGATCGACGCGGAGACCGTCCGATGCCGCGCGGCGGATCCGCTGGTTGGTGACACGGTGCGGCGCCAGATTGCCGCGGCGGATCTGCTGGTCCTGAACAAGAGCGACCTGGTCGAAGCCCACGAGTTGGACGCCGTTCGGAGCTGGCTCGAGGCGGTCGCCGCGGTCCCCATCGTAGTGACGGCCCAGGCGGCAGTGCCCCCCGCCCTGCTGATCGGCGCCGATCGCCTGCCGTCCCTCGCCCACGCCGCGACAGCCGATCACGGCGAGCAGTTCGGTCAATGGGTGCTGGCCGCTGATCGCCCGTTCCGTCGCGCGGCCCTGGCGGAGGCGCTGGACAGCTTCGGCAGCCGGCTTTGGCGGGCCAAGGGGTTCCTGCGCCTCGCGGAGCAGCCGGACGCGGTTCTGCTGCTGCAGCTGGTCGGCCGGCGCTGGTCGCTCGCCGCCGCGCCGGCCGGCGCCGCGCCCGAGGGCGTGGTGCTGATCGGGCCGCCGCAGACCGACGGGCAGGCCGTGATCGAGACGCTGCGTTCGGCGCTCGCCTGAGGTAGAACCGTCGCCATGAAGATCGTCGTCATCCCCGTCACCCCGTTCCAGCAGAATTGCAGCCTGATCTTCGACGAGGTGTCGAAGATCGGCGCCGTGGTCGATCCGGGCGGCGATCTGGAGCGGGTAATGCAGGCGGTCGAGCAGAACGGCGTCAAGCTCGAGAAGATCCTGATCACCCATGGCCATCTCGACCATGCCGGCGCCACCGCCGACCTGGCCGAGGCGCTCGACCTGCCGATCGAGGGACCGCATCGCGACGACCAGTTCTGGATCGAGCGCATCCCGCGCTCGGCCGAGCAATACGGGTTTCCGCCCGCCCGCATGTTCACGCCGGACCGCTGGCTCGAGCATGGCGATAAGGTGACGGTCGGGCCGATGGAGTTCGACGTCATCCACTGCCCCGGCCATACGCCGGGCCATGTGGTGTTCTTCAACGCGGCGTCACGGGTTGCGATCGTCGGCGACGTGCTGTTCCGCAGCTCGATCGGCCGCAGCGACCTGCCGCGCGGCAATCACAGCGATCTGGTGCGATCGATCCGCCAGCGCCTGTTCCCGCTCGGCGACGACATCACCTTCGTTCCCGGCCACGGCCAGACTTCGACCTTCGGCTGGGAGCGGAAGACCAATCCCTTCGTCAGCGACCTCGCGGTCGGCGAGGCGGACTGATCTCCTACTCTTCCTTCCCGGTGGTTGCGTGCCGCCACTTGCGGGGCTCGTCGAACTGGCCCGCCCATAGCCCGCGCTTCGCTGTCTTGGCCTCGACTTCCAACGCCGCGTAGGCCTTCGTGTCGCGATAGGCGAGCGCCCAGCCGCGCCGGACCAGTTCCGCGTTCAGATTGAGCTTGCCGACGCGGCAGATCGCGACGGGGCGCTGATAGAAATCCTGCCCAAGGACCTGGCAGACGGGTTGAGACTTGTCGATCAGGTCGCGCAGCACACTGGCGGCGATCTCGCCGCAATCGTAGAGGGTGCCGCTCGGAAGCGTGCAGATCTGCGCCGGCTCCGGCGCATCGATCCCGTAGAGGCGGATCCTGGTCGCGCTGCCGCAGGGTATCTCCAGGATGTTGCCGCTCTGCACGCAGGCATGTCCGGTGATGCGCTCGGCGGCGGAGGCGGTGGTCGCGCCAAACAGCATCGCCGCCGCGATGACGATGATACGGAGCATCCGCGCCCTCCTCTTCCATCCGTTCGGATCATGGATGGCACGTGGCGGCGCGTTCGGCGTTGACCTCCGTCAACGCTGGCGGACGGTCACAGCACCGGCGGGTGGGTGACGATCGACTTCAGCGACGGCGTCGGCTTCGAAAGCTTGGCGAGATCGGGCTTCGGCCGGCCGAGGCCAGAGATGCGGGCGAAGGCCCATTCCATCGCCTCGGCCGCGTCCATCAGCTCCCGGTCGCCGCGGAACCGGCCGGTCACCTGCAGGCCGAACGGCATGCCGTGCTCGTCGGTGCCGCAGGGCATTGAGACCGACGGATTGGTCGCGAGCGTGACGAAATAGGTCAGCGCCAGCCAGTGGTAGTAGTTGCGCAGCTTCTGACCCTCGAGCTCCTCAAGATAAAGCTGCGTCCAGGGGAAGGGTGTCACCGGCGTGGTCGGCGACAGGATGAGATCGTATTCCTTGAAGGTCGCCTGGAACTTGCGGAACAGCCGGGTCTGTTCGGCATGCGCCCAGGCGACATCGGCGATCGACATCTTCGCGCCCATCTCGTAGTTGGCGCGCACATTGGGGCCGAGCTGGCCGGGATCCTTGTCGTAGGTGTCCTTGTAGCGGGCGACGAAGTTGAGGGCACGGATCACGTCGAAGCAGCGATCCGCCTCGCCGAGGTCGAACTTCACCTCCTCGCAGGTATGGAACAGGTGCTGCATCGACTTGACGCGCGCGCGGAACACGCGGCGGATCTCGCTCGAAACCGGGCATTGGCCGAAATCCTCGGTCCAGCCGACGCGGAGCCGGCCGAGATCGATGGCGCGCGCCTTGCGCAGATCGCCGCCCTCCAGGGGAAATGCCAGCGGCTCGCGGTCGTCCATGCCGACCTGGGCGGAGAACAGGAGCCGGGTATCGGCGACGTCGCGCCCCATCGGCCCGAGCACGGAGATCGGCGTCCAGCCGAGGCCGCGATTGTCCATCGGCACGACGCCGGGTGACGGGCGGAAGCCGACCACGCCGCATTTCGCCGCCGGAATGCGGAGCGAGCCGCCGGTATCGGAGCCGGTGCAGACCGGCAGCATGCCGGTCGCCAGCGCGACCGCCGAACCGCCGGAGGAGCCGCCGGGATTGAGCTCCGGATTGAACGGATTGCCGGTCGCGCCCCAGACCGGGTTGCGGCTGTTCGCGCCGGCGCCGAACTCGGGCACGTTGGTCTTGGCCACCACGATGGCGCCGGCTTGCCGCACCAGCGCCACCATGGCGCAATCCTGCTTCGGCACGAAATCGCGATGCAGGGGCGAGCCGTAGGTGGTCAGCAGGCCTTCGGTCTCGTGCAGGTCCTTGATGCCGGTCGGCAGGCCGTGCAGCGGACCCAGATTGTCGCCGCGCAGCACCGCCGCCTCGGCCGCCTTGGCTTCCTTGCGGGCGCGGTCATAGCAGGTGGCGGTAACGGCATTCACGGCCGGATTGACCGCGGCGATGCGCTCGATCGCCGCCTCCAGCAGCTCGACCGGCGAGATCTCCTTCGAGCCGATGCGGTGGCGTAGTTCGACGGTCGTCAGGTCGAGCATTGCGGTGTTCGCCATGGGACGTGGTCCTTGTCAGGCCGTGCGGGTGAGCGGCGCGCCGTCGGTGCCGACCGGGCGGCGCAGGCATGCCACATGGTGGCCGGGCGCCACTTCCAGCAGCGGCGGATCGGTCACCTTGCATTCGGGCAGCGCATAGGGACAGCGGGTGTGGAAGCGGCAGCCGGAGGGCGGGTTCATCGGGCTCGGCACGTCGCCCTGCAGGATGATGCGCTCGCGCTTCAGGCCCGGCTCGGGCAGCGGCGCGGCGGCGAGCAGTGCCTCCGTATAAGGATGCAGCGGGGTGCCGAACAGGTCGGCGTTGTCGGCCAGCTCGACGATGCGGCCGAGATACATCACCGCGATGCGGTGGCCAATATGCTCGACCACGGCGAGGTCGTGCGAGACGAAGAGATAGGCGAGCTGGAACTCCTCCTGCAGGTCGATCAGCAGGTTCAGCACCTGCGCCTGCACCGAGACGTCGAGCGCCGAGACCGGTTCGTCGGCGACGATCAGCCGCGGATTGACCGCGAGCGCCCGCGCGATGCCGAGGCGCTGGCGCTGGCCGCCGGAGAATTCGTGCGGGTACTTCACCATCGCATCGGCGCGCAGGCCCACCCGCTCGAACAGCTGAGCAATGCGCTGGGTGAGCTCCGGCCCGGCGGCGATGCCGTAATTGGTCAGCGGCTCGCTGACGATGGCGCCGGCCGACATGCGCGGGTTGAGCGAGGAATACGGATCCTGAAACACGATCTGCATCTGCCGCCGGTGGGCGCGCAATTCCTCCTGGTCGAGCTTGGTGATGTCGGCACCGTTCAACTCGACCGTGCCGGCGGTCGGCTCCTGCAGGCGCATCACCGTCTTCGCCACAGTCGACTTGCCGCAGCCGCTCTCCCCCACCAGGCAGAGCGTCTCGCCGCGCCGGATCTCGAAGGAGACGCCGTCGACGGCGAAGACATGACCGACCACGCGCGACAACAGGCCCTTGTGGACCGGGAAGTGCTTCTTCAGGTCCTGGACCTTCAGCACCATCTCGGGCGCGCTCATCGCGGCGTCCCCACGACCCGCGCCGCCTCCCAGCAGGCGGCGAAATGCGCCGGCCGGTGCGCCTCGAAAGGCGGTTGCTCGCGTGTGCAGCGATCGACCGCGAAGCCGCAGCGCGGCGCGAAGGCGCAGCCGGGGATCTCCTCGCGCAGCGACGGCACGATGCCCGTGATCTCCTGCAGGCGGCCGCGGACCTGGCTGCGCCGGCCGGCGGCGCTGCGGCGCGGGATGGAGGCCATCAGGCCGCGCGTATAGGGATGGATCGGGTGGCGGAACAGCTCGTCCACCGCCGCCTCCTCCGCCTTGCGGCCGGCATACATGACGATGACGCGCTGCGCCGTCTCTGCCACTACGCCGAGGTCATGAGTGATCAGGATGATCGCGGTGCCGAGCCGGTCCTTCAGCTCCAGCATCAGGTTCAGGATCTGCGCCTGGATGGTGACGTCGAGCGCGGTGGTCGGCTCGTCGGCGATCAGCACCTGCGGATTGCAGGCCAGCGCGATCGCGATCATCACGCGCTGGCGCATGCCGCCCGAGAGCTGGTGCGGATACTCGCCGGCGCGCCGCTTCGGATCGGCGATCTTCACCAGCGACAGCATCTCGATGGCGCGGTCCCAGGCCTGGCGGCGGTTCAGCCCCTGATGGATGGAGACCGATTCGGCGATCTGCTGGCCGACGGTGAAGACCGGGTTCAGCGAGGTCATCGGCTCCTGGAAGATCATCGAGATGCGGTTGCCGCGGATGCGGCGCATCTCGGCCTCCGAGAGCGTGGTCAGCTCAGTCCCCTCGAACCGGACGGAGCCGCCGACGATGCGGCCCGCACCGGCGGGAATGAGACCGAGGATCGACAGCGCGGTCACGCTCTTGCCGCAGCCGGACTCGCCCACGATGCAGAGCGTCTCGCCGCGCTTCAGGTCGAAGGAGACGCCGTCGACAGCACGCACCACGCCGTCGCGGGTGAAGAACTGGGTGCGCAGGTCGCGAACGGACAGGATGGTCTCGGCATGGGCCGGGGCGGCAATCGGCGCGGATACGGCAGGAGCAACAGCAGTCAACGTCGAAACCTCACATGCGGCGCGCGATGCGCGGATCCAGCGTGTCGCGCAAGCCGTCGCCGACCAGGTTGATGGCGAGCACCGTCACCGCGAGGAAGATACCGGGAAAGAAGATGATCCAGGGCGCGATCTGGAAGAAGGTGCGGCCGAGCGACATGACGTTGCCCCAGCTCGGGATCTCCGGCGGCGTGCCGGCGCCGAGGAATGAAAGGCCGGCCTCGGTCAGGATGGCGGAGGCGCAGACGTAGGTCGCCTGCACGATCAGGGGCGCCACCGTGTTGGGCAGGATGTGGCGCCACATGATGGTGAGGTTGCGCGTGCCGCTGGCGATCGCCGCCTCGATATAAGGCTGGCCGCGGACGGTGAGCACAACGCTGCGCACCAGGCGCGCGACCCGCGGGATCTCCGGGATCGAGATCGCGATGATGACGATGAACAGGCTCGCCTTCATCAGGGTGATCAGCGCGATGGCGAGCAGGATGGCCGGGATGGCCATCAGGCCGTCCATGAAGCGCATGGCGACCGCATCGACGCGCTTGTAGTAGCCGCAGAGAACGCCGAGCGCGAGACCGATTGCGGTGGCGACCAGCGCGACGCTGAGGCCCACGATCAGCGAGATGCGCGTGCCGTAGATCACCCGGCTGTAGACGTCGCGGCCGAATTGGTCGGTCCCGAACAGGAAGACCTCGGAGGGGCGCTTCAGGCGGTTGGTCGGCTCGAACCCCAAGGGGTCGTCGGCGATCCACGGCGCGATAAGCGCGACGGTGACGAGCGCGAGCAGGATGACCATCCCGCCGATGATCGTCTTGTTGCGCCGGCTCCAGAACAGAATGTCGGCCCAGGAGGTGCGCCGGGCGGCCACGGTGACGGAGGCAGTCGTCGAAACCATCGCGCGCCTCCTAGTACCGGATCCGTGGATCGAAGAACGTGTAGCTGAGATCGATCGCCAGGTTCACCATCACCTTCGCGCCCGCGAACAGGATGATGAGGCCCTGGATGATCGGGTAGTCGCGCTTGAGGATGGCGTCGACGGTCAGGCGCCCGAGGCCGGGGATGTTGAACACGGTCTCGGTGATGACGACGCCGGAGATCAGCAGCGCGAGGCCGATGCCGATCACGGTCACGATCGGCACCGCGGCGTTCTTCAGGGCATGCCGCAGCAGCACGGATTTCTGCGCCACGCCCTTTGCATGCGCAGTGCGGATGTAATCCTCCGACAGCACTTCCAGCATGCTGGCACGAGTGATGCGGGCGATCAGCGCCATATAGGTCATGCCGAGCGCGAAGGCCGGCAGCGCGATGGAGCGCAAGGTCTGATCGAGGCCCATGGCGAGGGGACGGTAGCCCTGGACCGGCAGCCAGCGGAGCTGAATGGCGAAGACGTAGATCAGCACATAGCCGAACAGGAACACGGGCACGGCGAAGCCCAGCACGGAAAATCCCATGACGAGCCGGTCGACGAAGGAGCGCGCCTTCCAGGCCGCCAGCACGCCCATGGGAATGGCGAAGGCGACGGCGACGAAGAGCGTCGCCAGCGCCAGCACGATGGTCGGCTCCAGCCGCTGCTTGACCAGCGTGAGGACGGGCAGGTTGGAGAAGATCGACGTGCCGAGATCGCCTTGCAGCAGGTTCCAGGCATAGATGCCGAATTGCTGCCAGATCGGAAGGTCGAGGCCGAGCTTGCGGCGCACGCCCTCGATCTCGGCCGGCGAGGCGTCGTCGCCGGCGATCACCGCGGCCGGGTCCCCCGGCGTCAGATGCAGCAGGAAGAACACGAACAGCGCCACCACCACCATGACCGGGATGGTGGCGATCAGGCGACGCACGATATAAGCGGTCATCGCCGCATTACCTCGGGTGTCTTGCTGTGGCCGTCGCAGCGTCCCCGTGCGTTGCGCACGGGGACGCCATGGCTCTTTCTGGCGACGTTGTGGACCGTCACTTCTTCTCGATGTTCCACATCGGCGGCACCGACGGCACCGAGAGTACGCCGGAGATCTTGTCCGACCGGTAGGCGACCGGATTGCGCCACTGGGCGAACGAGATATACGGCACCTTCGCGTAGGCCTGCTTGGAGAGCTCGACCGCCAGCTTCTTGCGGGTCGCGATGTCCGGGGCGAAGGCCCAGGCACGGCGGGTCTCCTCGAACTCGGCATCGCAGGGCCAGCCGAACCAGGCCTTCTCGCAGCCCATGCCGATCGAGGTATGGGTCACGGGGCTGGAGGAGGTCAGCACCGTGGTGCCGGTGATGAAGATGTTCCAGCCGCCCTTGTCCGGCGTCTCCTTCTTGGCGCGCCGCGCGACAACGGCGCCCCAGTCCATCGCCTGCACGTCGAGCTTGAGGAAGCCCGCCTTGCGCAGCTGCTGGATCATCACCAGGTTGGCCGGGTTGATGTACTGGTGGTCGGTGGCGTGCAGGATGGTGATTGGCTCGCCCTTGTAGCCGGCCTCCTTGAACAGGGCTTCCGCCTTCTTGTAGTCCTTCGGGCCTTTATAGGGCTCGCTGCCCGCGTCGGTCTCCATCTCGACGCCGCAACCCCAGTAGGAGTAGCAGAGCGTCTGCAGCTTGGGATTGGCGGCGATCGTGTTCAGGTAGTCGGCGTTGTTGATGATGTAGAGCATCGCCTGCCGCGCCTTCACGTTGTTGAAGGGCGGGTGCAGGTGGTTGAGCTGGAGGATGCCCATCGTGCCGGCGGCCTTGTGCGTCTCCAGCTTGATGCCCGGCGTGGATTCGAGGATCGGCAGGAAGTCGGCCTGCGGATTCTCGAGATAGTCGATCTCGCCGGCGACCAGGGCGGATTGCGCCGTCTGCGGATCGGACAGCCAGACGAACTCGACGCGGTCGACCTTCACCACCTTGCCGCCGGCATGGCCGGAGGCCGGCTCCTTGCGCGGCACATAGCCTTTGAACTTCTCGTAGACCGTGACGTTGCCGGGCTTCCATTCGTCGCGCTTGAACACGAATGGGCCGGAGCCGACCACTTCCTGGATCTGCTGGAAGGGATCGACCATGGCCTCCTTCTCGCGCATCACGAAGGGGATGCTGGTGCCGGTCTTGGCCAGGATGTCGATCAGCAGGCCGTAGGGCTCGCTCAGCGTCCAGACGAAAGTCTTGTCGTCCTTGGCGACGATCGAGGTGGTGAAGGCCATCAGCTGCTTGCCGGCGCCGTCGCGCTTGCCCCACCGGTTCATCGAGGCGACCACGTCCTTCGACGTGACGGCCGAGCCGTCATGGAAGGTCAGGCCGTCGCGGAGCGTGAAGGTGTAGACCTTGCGGTCGTCGCTCACCGTCCACTTGTCGACCATCTGCGGTTGCGGCTTGAGGTCGGCATCGCTCGAAAACAGCGTGTCGTAGATCATCAGGCCGTGAATGCCGGCGATCGTCTGCGTGGTCCAGAACGGATCCAGCGTGCGCACATCGGCATGCATGGTGACGCGCAGCGTCTTCTGCTGCGCGAGCGCGGGCACAGCGGCAAGCGCTGCGGCGCTGGCGAGAATCGTGGCGGCGAGCCACGTGCGGATCTTGATCATACGGATATCCCCTTCCCTTCGAACTAGCCGTCCTTAGTAGATCAGCCCCGGTTGCGTGTCCTGGTCCAGGGGCCAGATCGGCCTCTGCACTTTAGTATACTCGATCTGCCGGTAGTCGCGGCTAAGCGGCGCGTCGCTGTCGACGTAAATCACCTTCTTGGCGATCGGCCCGAATGCCGCCATGAAATGATTGGTCGACTTCACCACGAGGATGCGGCGCGCCAGCGGGTCGATGCCGAGATTGGTGAACAGCTCGAGGCCGAGCGCCTGGGTGCGCTTGGTGATCAGCACCGCCTCGACGCCGCCGACCTTGACCGCGGCACAATCGCCGAGCGGCACCTTGGTCGGGCCGAAGCTCTGCCAGGCGTCGCGCACGAGGCCGGTGACTTCGACCGTCGCATCGACCGGCAGGCCGGAGCGCGGCCCGGTCTTGCCGCCGAAGCGCAGCGGAAATTTTGCGCCGAGGCCGGCATCGAAGCAGAGCTTGACCGCGATCGGATCCCAGATCGGGCCGATGGCCGCGCTCTCGGCGCGCCTGGCGATCAGCTCGCGCAGGATCGTCGTGTTGTCCGACGGCGCGCCGCCGCCGGCATTGTCGGTCGGCTCCGCCAGCACGATCGGCATGGCGTTCTGCTCCATCGCCGTCCGCACCGCGCCGCCGACATCCAGGTAATCCGGCTGGGTCTTGCCGCGCATGGAGACGAATTCCTCGCCGAGCCGCGTCGCCAGCGCATCGGCCTTCGCCTTGTCGCCGTCGGCGATCACCAGCACGCGGCCCGACAATTCCGGCACATCGCCATAGGGGAAGCAGTGCCCGATCGAGATCGAAAGGATGGCGTCCTTGCCCTCCATCGCCTTGATGCGGTCGACGAAGCCGCGCATCAGCGGCAAGGTGGTCGGATAGCTCTGGATCTGCCGGCAATCGTACATCGACATCACCGGCTTCGCCTGGCCGCGGATCGTCTTCAGCACGAGGTCGAGCACCTCCTCGGCGCGGTCGACCACGTCGGTATGCGGGAATTCCTTGTAGAGGATGACGATGTCGGCGAGCCCAACGCGCTTCAAGGTCAGATGGCAATGCGGGTCGAGCTCGACCCCGATCACGCATTTCGGGCCGACGACGGCGCGGGCGCGCTCCAGGATGTCGCCTTCCACGTCGTCATAGCCATGCGCCACCATGGCGCCGTGCAGGCCGAGCAGCACGCCGTCGAGCGGCATGGCGGCCTGCAGCTGGGCCAGGATCTCGTCGCGCATGAACTCGTAATCGGCGCGGTTGGTGGTGCCGGCCGGACTTGCCGCGAAGCAGCTGCCCTCGATCAGCGTGAAGCCGTCGGCCTTGGCGCGGGCGCGTGCCACGAACAGAGGCGCCGTGCACATTCGCGGGGCATCCTCGGGGTGCTCGCCCGGGCGCAGGAACACGCTCTCGCGGTAGGAATCCAGACTGGTTGGCAGCGGCGAGAACGTGTTCGTCTCGGTCGCCAACGTCGCGGCAAACAAACGCATTACTTTCGACCCCCTAGACCCAGGGAAACCTAGCACAATTCGCCGCGGACGATGACAGGTCACCGGTTGGGGCGCTAGAACTCGGCGCCGGACGCATTTGCACGTTCCGTGCCGAACGCGCCGCATGCGGATGGGTGGCCGAGTGGTTTAAGGCAGCGGTCTTGAAAACCGCCGTGGGTGCAAGCCCACCGTGGGTTCGAATCCCACCCCATCCGCCACTTTCTCAGGAGGGTCCGCATGGCAGTGAACCTGGAAGGCGGCTGTGCCTGCGGTGCGGTTCGCTATCGGCTGACGTCGGCGCCGATGTTCGTGCATTGCTGCCATTGCCGCGATTGTCAGCGGCAGACCGGCAGTGCTTTCGTGCTCAACGCCCTGATCGAGGCGGACCGTGTCGAGCGGATCTCCGGCAAGCCCGAGCCGGTGCCCGTGCCGACCGATAGCGGGCGGCCGCATCTCGTGCACCGCTGCCCTGCTTGCAACACCGCGCTGTGGAGCGACTACGGCAACCGGCGGGTGATGTTGTTCGTGCGCATCGGCACCTTGGACGACCCCGCGGAACTCGCGCCCGACGTGCACATCTACACGCGCTCGAAACTGCCCTGGGTGACCCTGCCCGCGGGCGTGCCGGCCTTCGAGGCCTATTACGACATGCAGGCGCTGTGGCCTTGGGCCAGCCTGGAACGCCGCCGCGCCATCCTCGGCACCGGCTGACACATCTTCAGCCGGGCAGCTTGCCGCGCAGCAGCCGGCCGGGCAGCGCCCCGGTCGGCTGGTTGCGCTCCAGCACGATTTCGCCGTTCACCACCGTCGCCATGATGCCGGTCGAGGTCTGGCGCAGGCGCTTGGCCTCGGCCGGCAGGTCGGTCACCACTTCCGGCATGCGGGCGCCGACCGTTTTCGGATCCAGCACGTTGATATCGGCGGCCATGCCCTCGCGCAGCAGGCCGCGGTCATGGAAGCCCCATTGCGTCGCAGTGTCGTAGGTGATCAGCCGCACCGCCTGCTCCAGGGTGAAGGCCTGCTTCTCGCGCACCCAATGCGCCAGCAGATGGGTCTGCAGCGAATTGTCCATGATCTGCGAGACATGCGCGCCGGCATCCGAGAAGGTCACCACCGAGCGCGGATGGCGCATCATCTCCAGCGCGTCGTCCTGGTTCTCGTTGGCGATCGGCTGGCGCAGGAACAGCTTCAGGTCGCGCTCCAGCGCCAGGTCGATGAACGTCTCGACCGGGTGCTGGTTGCGCTCGCGGGCGAGGTCGGCCATCGAGCGGTGCGGCCCGTGCGGGCTGTCGAACAGATAGACCCAGTCCCATTCCGGCGGCCGCGCCTCGGTGCCGCGCACCTCCGGCCCTTCGTATGGCCGGCTCGCCACCTCCACCAGGCGGCGGCGGATCTCGGGGTCGCGCAGCTTTGCCTTCTGCTGGTCGAGCGGCAGCTTGCGGATGTCGCGCCACACGTCCCAGCTGTCGAACGGCGTATGCGTCTCGAAGGAGAGCAGCACGTTGAGCTCGCGCGAATGCACCTGCACGAACATCCGCCCGCCCTCGTCCGCTGCCTGCTCGACGATGTCGAATACAGGCCGCCAGGCGCCCGGCGCGACGCGGGTGCCGAACATGCCGAAGGTGATCGGCCGGCCGCTTTCGACCGCGAGCTGCTTCAGCGCGTTGTAGTACTTGATGGCGCGCTCGCCGGAAGCCCCGGTCGGCTCGCCGGCGATCTCCAGGATGCCGGCATTGAGATCGCCCATGGCACGCACCAGCGCCGCCATCTCCTCCCAGCTGGCCAGCCGGCTCGCCACCGGCTTGTCGTCCGAGGTCTGGTGGTTGACGCTGCGCGTGGTGGAGAAGCCGATGGCGCCGGCGCGGATCGAGGCTTTCACCTCGTGCACCATGCGCTTGAGGTCGTCGTCGCTCGCCTTCTCGGTGAAGGCGCGTTGTCCCATCACATAGGTGCGCAGCGCCGAGTGGCCGACATAGCCGGCATAGTTGATGCCCTTGGGCAGGCTCTCCAGCACGTCGAGGAATTCCGGGAAGGTCTCCCAGCGCCATTTGATGCCGGCCAGCATGGCATCGCGGCTCAGATCCTCGGCCCGCTCCAGGTTGCGGAACACGAGATCGGCCTCGGTCTCGCGACAGGGGGCCAAGGTGAAGCCGCAATTGCCCATCACGACGGAGGTGACGCCGTGATAGCAGGAGCAGGTGCCGAGCGGGTCCCAGAAGATCTGAGCATCCATATGGGTGTGGCCGTCGACGAAGCCCGGAGTCACCACATGGCCCTCGGCATCGATAGTCTTGCGGGCGGGTGAGGCGATGCGGCCGATGGTCGTGATGCGCCCGTCCTTCACGCCCACATCGGCGCGGTAGCGCGGCAGGCCGGACCCGTCCACCACCATGCCGTTCTTGATGACGAGATCGTAGGTCATCGGCGCCCTCTCCCTTGGTGCCGGGCAAATCTAGCCGGGATCGCGGAGCGGCGCTGCCTGCGCGGGGCGGGTATCAGCCGGCTGATGCCTGCTTACAAGATCGAGCGGTAATCAGGATGCGGCTCTCAGCTGGTCCAGCTTGCGCTCGAGCGAGGCCATGTCGATCGGCTTGGGAACGATGCCGGCCACCTTGAGGCCCTGGGCGCTGGCCAGCCGCCGGGCTGCTTCCAGCATGCGCTCGTCGAAGCCGCTCATCAGCAGGATGTCGGTCTCGGCCCGCGCCGCGGCGAGGAAACGCAGGCATTCGATGCCGTCCACGCCCGGCATGGTGAGGTCCAGCATGATCACGTGCGGGGCGAATTCGTGGTAGGCGTCGGCGAAGCGATGCCCGTCATTCTCCAGGCGCACCGCATAGCCGATGCTGGTCGCGACCAGCCCGATCAGCCGTCCGATATCGGGCTCGTCGTCGACGACGAGGATGCGATGCGCGTCGGCCCCGGCCATAGCTCCTCATCTTGCCATCCCGAATCGCATCTACGGCCGAGATGGTTAACAGAAGGTTATCGGAAGCCCTCCCCCGGGACCCAATCCTGGAACCTACCGTGGCACTGCCATGGGTGCGAAGCCTTGGGCAGGGGCCTTCCCAAGGTTGTCACAGCCGGCGAGCGGCCAGGTCGAGCGGCCAAGGCTGCTACTTTAACGGGAATACCGCCTGCGCTTCAGGGCGATCGAGAGGTATATCGTCGCTTGGGCAGCGGGATTCCCCGCGTCGCCGACATGGCGAATCATTGGCATGATGGCGCTCGTCGATCTTTCCCGGCAATCGCGGACACACGCCACATGGCTTCCAGCATTGCGGCCGTCGCGGCCGGTCTCGACATCCCGGCCGAGCACGTCCTGGCTTATGGCCGCGACAAGGCGAAAATCGATCTGGATTTCGCGGAAGCTGCCGCGACCAGGCCGCGCGGCAAGATCATCCTGGTCACCAGCATCAACCCGACCGCGGCGGGCGAAGGCAAGACGGTCACCACGATCGGGCTCGGCGATGCGCTGAACCATATCGGCAAGCGGGCGGTGATCTGCCTGCGGCAGCCGTCCATGGGCCCGGTCTTCGGCATGAAGGGCGGCGCCACCGGCGGCGGCCGGGCCGCACTGGTGCCGGCGGCCGACATCAACCTGCACTTCACCGGCGATTTCCACGCCGTCGGCGCGGCGCACAACCTGCTTGCCGCCCTGCTCGACAACCACCTGCACTGGGGCAATGCGCTGAAGATCGATCCGCGCCGCGTGCATTGGCGGCGCGTGATCGACATGAACGACCGCGCGCTGCGCGATATCGTGCTCGGCCTTGGCGGGCCGGCCCACGGCGTGCCGCGCGAGGGCGGCTTCGACATCCTGGTCGCATCCGAGGTGATGGCGATCCTCTGCCTTGCCAAGGGCCGACGGGATCTTGCCGACATGCTGGCCCGCGTCGTGGTGGCCGACACGGCGGATCGACACCCCGTCACCGCGCGCGACCTGAAGGCGGAGGGCGCCATGCTGGCGCTGCTGCGCGACGCGCTGGCGCCCAATCTGGTACGGAGCCGCGAGGGCTCCCCCGCTTTGGTGCATGGCGGGCCCTTCGCCAACATCGCGCATGGCTGCAACTCGGTGATCGCGACGCGGCTGGGCCAGGCGCTGGCGGATTACGTGGTCACGGAATCCGGCTTCGGCGCCGATCTCGGGGCCGAGAAGTTCCTCGACATCAAATGCCGCCGCGCCGGGATCGAGCCGGCCGCCGCCGTGGTCGTGGTCAGCGCCCGCGCGCTGAAGCTGCATGGCGGTGTCGCCGCCGGCGACCTGACCCGGCCGGACCCGGAAGCGGTGCGGCGCGGCGGCGCCAACCTCGCCCGCCATATCGAAAACCTGCGCAAGTTCGGGCTGGCCGTGGCGGTGGCGGTCAACCGGTTTCCTGCCGATACGGCGGACGAGATCGCCGCCGTGGCCGCCGTCGCCCGCGAGGCCGGTGTCGAGGCCATTCCCGCCACCCATTTCACCGACGGCGCCGCGGGCGCCGCCGACCTCGCCCGCGCCGTGGTGGCGCTGGCCGAAGGTCCGCGCGCGCCGCTCCGCCTGCTTTATCCCGACCAGATGCCGCTCAAGGACAAGATCGAGACGGTGGCGCGCGAGATCTACCGCGCTGGCGCCGTCACCTTCGACGAGCCGGCGGCCCGCCGGCTCGCCGCCCTGCAGCAGGCGGGCCATGGCGAGCTGCCGGTCTGCATGGCGAAGACGCAGTTCAGCTTCAGCAACGACCCGGCGCTGAAGGGCGCGCCGACCGGCCATACGCTGCATGTGCGCGAGGTCAGGCTTGCCGCCGGAGCCGGCTTCGTGGTGGCGATCTGCGGCGAGATCATGACCATGCCGGGCCTGCCGCGGGTGCCGGCGGCGGAGCGCATCGCCCTGGCGCCGGATGGGGAAATTATCGGCGTGTGAACCCCGTTTTTCGCAGGTGCAGCATGGCGATTGACAGATTCGATATGGTTGCTATTCAGTAAGGGCTTCCGCTGCATAACCCGCCCTTTGCAGGGCATGAGTGCCGCATATGGCCGACCGGAAGCCGAACGCCGACAAGCACATCGTTCTGACCTCCCACCCCACGTCCGGCCGCAAGCCGCTGGCGATCAACTGGGGCGCGCCGGATCCGCTGCTGCGCGGGCCGGTGATCGGCTCGACCACCGAACATCGCAACGTCATCGGCGCGCATTCCGGCTCCTACGCCCTCTACCGTGCGCTCGCCGTGGCGGCCGGCCGACTGAAATCCGACCACGTGCCCGACCTGACCAACACGGCGCCGGCCGACCTGATCGGGCCGCACCCGCAATGGTCGGATCCGATGAAGATCGTCTCGATGGACCCCTGGGGCCATATGACGACCGAGGTCTTCGCCGGGCTGATCGCCAAGGGCTATGACATCCGCCCGACCGTCGCGGTGACGCGGGCGCATATCAACATGCCGGAACTGCGCGATGCGATGGCGGCCGGCCGGCTGCGCTCCGACAACCTGATCCTGTCCCCCGCCGGCGACGCCCGCGTCACCAAGGTCGCGATCGAGCCGGTCTGGTGGCTGCCCGGCATCGCCAGGCGCTTCGCCATCGACGAAGCGGCGCTCAGGCGCAATCTGTTCGAGCACACGGGCCGCATGTTCCCAGAGCTGGTGACCCGGCCCGACCTCAAGGTGTTCCTGCCGCCGATCGGCGGTGCCACGGTCTACATCTTCGGCGAGCCGACGAAGCTCGGCGACCGGCGCTATCCCCTCGCCTGCCGGGTGCACGACGAGTGCAACGGCTCCGACGTGTTCGGCTCCGACATCTGCACCTGCCGGCCCTATCTCGCGCACGGCATCGAGCTCTGCATCGAGACGGCGCAGGCCGGCGGCGTCGGCGTCGTGGTCTATAACCGCAAGGAAGGCCGCGCGCTTGGCGAGGTGACCAAGTTCCTGGTCTACAACGCGCGCAAGCGTCAGGAGGGCGGCGACCGCGCCGACCAGTATTTCCGCCGCACCGAATGCGTCGCCGGCGTGCAGGACATGCGGTTCCAGGAGCTGATGCCAGACGTGCTGCACTGGCTGGGCATCGCCCGCATCGACCGCATGGCCTCGATGAGCGACATGAAGCACGACGCGCTGGTCGGTTCCGGTATCGAGATCGTCGATCGGGTTCCGATTCCGGACGAGCTGATTCCGGCCGATGCCCGGGTCGAGATGGATGCCAAAGTGGCCGCCGGCTATTTCAACAAGGGCGTCCGCCCAGCCGATAGCGAGCTCACCGTCGCGAAGGGGCGCGCGCTGTCGGAATGATGCCGCGATGAACGCGCAGCCCGCCGTCGCTCAGGCAAGCCCGGCCGCCGTCGCCTATCTGAGGTCGCCGAAGGCGATCCGCGAGCGCTGCGGCCAGGTCTTCGCCGCAGCCGAGGCGGGCCGCACGCCGCATTTCGCGCTCGACCTCAAGCGGCTGCCGATGGTGGCCGACTACGTCATCGCCACCATCCGCGGCAACCATCCCGATTTCGACATCCCCTATCACAGCCGCTGGCGGCATTTCACCGCCGGCAGCGTCGACCGCTGGAAGGCGCTGGCGGCCACCCGCAAGGGAATGCTGCCGATCGACCTGGCGCGCATGGCGATCGATCTGGTGGTGCCGAGCGTGCTGCTGGACGCGGGTGCGGGCGCGGACTGGAAGTGGCGCGAGCCGGGTCTCGCGCCGGGCTCCGCCGCGGCGACCGGCAAGGTCTATGCGCGCTCCGAAGGCCTCGCGCTGGCGAGCCTGGAGCTGTTCCGGCGCGGCACGCTCTCCGACCAGGAGGACGACCCCTATCGCAGCGACGCGGCGACCTTGTCGCAGCTCGCCACCGCCGATGTCGGCAGCGCGTTCCAGGTATCGGACAGCAACCCGCTGGTCGGCCTGGAGGACCGGGTCGATCTGCTACGCCGCCTGGGCGCCTCGCTGATCGCCAACCCGACCCTCTTCGGCGTGCTGGAGCCGCGGCCCGGCCGTCTTGCCGACGCCGCGCTGGCCGCCTCCCGCGAAGGCCGCATCGCCGCCGCCACCCTGTTCTGGATGGTGATGCAGATGCTGGGGCCGGTCTGGCCGCGCCGCGTCGCGCTGCGCGGCATCTCGCTCGGCGATGTCGGCCGCCATCCGGCAGCGACGGCGACCGACGCGACCGCCGGCCTGGTGCCGTTCCACAAGCTGTCGCAGTGGATGACCTATTCGCTGCTCGAGCCGCTCGAAGCGCTCGGCCTCACCATCGACGGGCTCGATCAGTTGACCGGCCTGCCGGAATACCGCAATGGCGGCCTGTTCATCGATCTCGGCGTGCTGGTGCCGAAACATGCCGCGGTGTTGGGCCAGCCGCAGGCCGCGACCTCGGAAGTGGTCGTCGAGTGGCGGGCGCTCACGGTCTGCCTGCTCGACCGCGTCGCGGATGCCGTGCGCCGAACGCTCGGCCGGAACGCCGTGCAGATGCCGCTCGCCAAGGTGCTGGAAGGCGGCACCTGGGCGGCCGGGCGCCAGATCGCCCGCGACCGCCGGCCCGCCGGCGGCCCGCCAATCGAGGTGATTTCCGACGGCACGATCTTCTAACCGCGTCCCCGGGGGAGTTGGCGAATGAGCGCGCGCGTCACCGTGATCGATCACCCGCTGGTGCAGCACAAGCTCACCAACCTGCGCCGGCGCGAGACGCCGGACTGGGACTTCCGCCGCTATCTGCGCGAGCTCGCCATGCTGATCGCCTATGAAGTGTTGCGCGACCTGCCGATCGAGATGGTGGAGATCCAGACGCCGCTGACGCGGATGATGGCGCCGTCGCTGGCTGGCCGGCGCGTCTGCTTCGTCTCGGTGTTGCGCGCCGGCAACGGCCTGCTCGACGGCATGCTGGAAGTGCTGCCGACGGCGCGGGTCGGCCATATCGGCCTCTACCGCGATCCGGAGACGCTCGCCGCCGTGGAGTACTACAGCAAGCTGCCCGAGGATGTGAGCGAGCGCGAGGTGATCGTGCTCGACCCCATGCTGGCGACCGGGCACTCATCGGTCGCCGCGGTGTCGCGGGTGAAGGATGCCGGCGCCACCTCGATCAAGTACGTATGCGTGCTGGCGGCGCCGGAAGGCATCAAGACGCTCGGCGAAGGGCATCCCGACGTGCCGATCTTCACCTGCTCGATCGACAGCCATCTGAACGACCACGGCTACATCATGCCGGGCCTCGGCGATGCGGGGGATCGTATCTTCGGCACCAAGTAAACAACGAACCGGGGAGAGGGACATGCCCAAGGCCGATATCGGCGACGGCGAGATCTATTACGAGAAGGTGGGATCGGGCCCGGCGCTGATGCTGGTGCCGGGGCTTTCTGGTGTCGGCGTCGCCGGCTGGCGGCCGCAGATCGAGGCCTTTGCGCCCCACTTCACCGTCATCACCCACGACCATCGCGGCTGCGGCCAGAGCACGCATAGCCGCATCACCTATTCTGTCGACCAGATGGCGGCGGATGCACTGAAGCTGATGGATGCCCTCGGCATCAAGCAGGCGCATTACGTCGGCCATTCGACCGGCGGCGCGATGGGCCAGATCATCGCGGGCAAGCATCCCGACCGTATCGGGCGGCTGGTGCTGAGCGCCACCTGGCGCGTCGCCGACCCCTTCTTCAAGCTGCAGTTCAAGGTGCGCAAGCGGTCGCTGCTGGACAGCGGCGTCGAGGCCTATGCGGAAGCCGCGGCGCTCGCGCTGTACCCTCCCGCCTATATCCGCGACCACGCCGACCAACTGGAACGCGAGCGCCAGGCGGGCCTCGCCGCGGCCTCGGCGCCGGAAATCACCGCCAGTCGGATCGACGCCATCTGCGCCTTCGACGGCACGCCCCATCTCAAGTCGATCCGGGCGCCGAGCCTGATCGTGGTGGCGGAGGACGACACGGTGACACCGCGCTATCTCTCCGACGACCTGAAGGCGCATCTGCGCGAGGCCCAGTACGAGATCCTGCCGCGCGGCGGCCATCTGGTGCCGCGGGCCGAGCCGGTGGCCTACAACGCCGTGGTGCTGCCCTTCCTGCGCGGCGAGTAGGCCCGGTCAGAGCTTCAGCAGCCGCAGCAGATTGTCTTCCGCCACCGCCTTGCGCGCGGCCGGGCTCAGCTGGGCGAGGAAGTTCTGCACGCTTTCGATCTTGCCGCGGTCGAGGGCCTGATTTCTCTGCGTGGCGTCGGTGCCGACCAGGAACCGGGTCGGCATCGCCTCGATCAGCTTGAGCCATTCCGGCCAGACCTCGGCGCCGTTGCGCAGGATGGTGTAGTCCGGCGAGCGCGGATGCTGCGGCCAGGTAC
This sequence comes from Desertibaculum subflavum, assembly GCA_003576705.1. Classification (GTDB taxonomy): domain Bacteria; phylum Pseudomonadota; class Alphaproteobacteria; order Ferrovibrionales; family Ferrovibrionaceae; genus Desertibaculum; species Desertibaculum subflavum. The sequence goes on along the minus strand of QOZS01000025.1, from coordinate 53,474 downwards.
GTGCGCTCAGCTCGTAGTGCAGGTTCGGATGCCGGCGCAGCATGCGCTCGGCCAGGAATAGCGGCGAATAGCCGCCATGCGCCCAGATCACCTGCACCTCCGGATGGTGCTCCAGCAACTCGGAGAATTCGCGCAGCCGCGTGATCTCGCAATGGATCAGCACCGGCAGATCGTACTGTTTCGCCAGAACCATGATCCGCTGCATCACCGGCGAGAGCGGATCGAAATCGGCCTCGGGAAAGCCGGCGCCCGGGAAGTGCACGACCGAGATCTCGCCGATGCCGCGGAACTTGCCCGTCGCGAGCTGTGCCTCCAGCTCGTCCAGGCGCGGCGGCGCCGTGTCGGCCGTGTCGCGCGTCCACAGCGCGCGATAGGCCTGCCGCTCCGGCGAGATCGAAACGAAGGGAATGAACAGGTCCGGATGCGCGGCGGCCGCGGCCAGGATCGAGTCGTTGCTGCTGCTGCGTCCCCAGAACACCACGGCGCGCTTGATGCCGTACTCGGCCATCAAGGCGCGTTGCTGTTCGGGATTGTTCAGGTGCACATGGGCATCGATGAACGGGATGCGTTCCGCTCCCGTCGCGACGGGCCCGCCGGCCAGCAGCAGGAGCAGGCCGGCGATCGCGCCTCTCATCTGCCGCGGCGGATGCGCAGGCGGAAGCCGCCCTCGATGGTCTCGTCCGACAGCAGCTCGTGGCCGTCCATGATGCAGAGGTTGCGGATCTCGATCGGCGCCTGCGGATCGCTTGCCTCGACCTCCAGCACGTCGCCGGGCAGAAGCCCCGACAGCACTTTCTTGGTGCGGAACAGCGGCAGTGGGCAGGTCAGGCCCTTGGTATCAAGCTGGTGGTCCATGCCGCCAGCCTACCAGCAATCTCAGTACCGGATCACCAGGTCGGCATAGAGCCGCCAGTTCAGCAGGTCTTCCCGGTCGGTGACCGGAACCTCGTAGCCGAGGCCGAGCAGGATGTGCTCGTTGAAGCGGTAGCGGGCGCCGATCGCCGCCGTCACCACGGTGCCGGAATCGGTGGCGCCGAAATTGACCAGGTCGGTGCCTTCGAAATTGCCGGCCGTGCGGCGGCCCTTGTCGATGGTGGTGAAACCGTTCAGCTCGATCATCGGGAAGAAGTTCGGCAGCGCCTCGTAGTTCATGCTGGCGGAGTAGTGCAGCATCGAGCTGTCGTGACCGGCGTCGAGGGCGAGATTGGTCCCGATGCTGCCCTGCAGGCCGAGCCTGCCGAAGGCGGTGGCGCCGGTCAGGAACAGGTCGACGAAGCCGTCACCCTTGCCTTGCAGGCTGATCCCGCCGGTCTTGAGGTTGCCGCTCGGCGGCTCGTACTCGGCGCCGACGGTCAGGATCGTGTCGGTCTTCGGATCGGAGACGATCGCATATTTCAAACCGGCGGAGATGTTGGCGAAGCCGCTCTCGTCCGGCAGCGTGTGCTTGAAATCCAGGTCGGCATAGCCGTCCTTGGAGGCGATGAAGCCGAGCCGGTCGGTGATGGCGATGCGGATCTCGGCGGCGCCGAGGTCGATATTGCCGCCGCCGGTCAAGAAGCCGTTCGGGATGTCCTGGTGCAGGTAGATCGCGCGGAGTTCCGTCGTGATATACGGCGTCTCATTGAACAGCGGGTTGGCGATGCCCGGCACGTAGCGCTTGTGGCCGCCGGTCGCGCCGAACGAGCCTTTCAGGTCGAAGGCCCCAAGCAGATCCTGAGCGGCGGCAGGGCCGCCCGCGGTCAGCAGCGCAGCAGCAATGGAGGCCGGCAATAGTTTCGAGACGCTCATTTTTCACTCGCGAACGGAATTGCGACGCGCGCACTGAATGCTTCCTGGCGGCCTGTGCCATTGACACATGTCAAGCGCATCGGGAGGCTCGGCCTAACGAAATTGGAGGAAACCATGGCGGCGATCGGCTTCGACCTGCCCGAGGAGGTGCGCGCGGTGCGCGACGGCGTGCTGCGCTTCGTGCGCAGCGAGGTACTACCGCGCTACGAGCGCCACCACGACCTGCTGAACGACGGGCGCCGCCTGTACCAGGAGGACGGCCGTTATGCGCCCGCGGTGCGCGAGCTGATCCGCGAGATCCGCATGCGCTCGGCCGAGGCCGGCTTTTACGCCATGTGCGCGCCGCCTGCGATCGGCGGCGGCGGGCTCGGCTATCTCGCCTATTTCACCGCCTGGGAGGCGATCTACCACGCCTGCGGTGGGCACTCTGTGCTGACGCCCTGGGTGATCGCGCACTGGGCCTTCGGGCCGAGCCCGGTACTGACCCAGGTGACCGAGCGCGCCCGGGCCGAGATCCTCAAGGACATGCTGGCCGGGCGCACCTCGATGTGCTTCGGCCTGTCGGAGCCCGGCGCCGGATCCGACGCGGCGGCGATCAAGACGCGAGCGGTGCAGGACGGCGACGGCTGGCGCATCACCGGGCGCAAGCTCTGGACCACCAACGCGCCGACCGCGGAATGGTGCATCGTCTTCGCCGTCACCGATCCGGACAAGGCGGCGCGGCGCGAGGGCGGCATCTCGGGCTTCCTGGTGCCGACTTCGGCGCCCGGCTTCACCGTCGAGAGCGTGATCAAGCTGCACGGCGCGGTCGGCGGGCACGAAGGTGCGCTGGTCTTCGAGGATGTGAATGTCGAACCCTGGCAGCTGGTCGGGCAACTGCATGACGGCTTCAAGGTCGCCTTGCTCGGCGTTTCCCTGGGTCGCGTGTACAATACCGGCCGTGCCGTCGGCCAGGGCCGCTGGGCGCTGGAGAAGGCGCTCGACTATGCCAAGCAGCGCGAGACCTTCGGCCACAAGATCGCCGAGTACCAGGGCGTGAGCTTTCCGCTCGCCGAGGCGGCGACCGAGCTGCACGCCGCGCATCTGCTCGGGCTCAACGCCGCCATGCTGCTCGACCGCGGCGAGCGCGCGGTGAAGGAGCTCTCCATGGCCAAGGCCTATGCGGTGCAGGTCTCGCTCAAGGCGATCGACCGTGCGATCCAGGTGCATGGCGGTATGGGCCTGACCAACGAGGTCGGCCTGGTGCATGCCTGGCAGGACATCCGCATCGTCAACATCGCCGACGGGACCAACGAAATCCTGGCCCGCACCATTGCCCAGCGTCTGCTCGCCGGCGACGTCGAGCTCTAGACCGCAGCGGCGTGGCGGGCCGCGCTCGCTTCGAGGTAGCTGTCGAACACGGCGGCGACGGTGCGCACCGCGATGCGCGCCGCCGGCGGCACACTGATGCGCCAGCCGTCGATCTCGACCAGGCCGCGCGCCGCCAGCGGCCGGAGCCGGACGAGCTCCGGCGCGAAACGCTCGGGCGTCGCGCCGTGCCGGAGCGCCACCTCGGCCAGATCGACCGCGAGATTGCACATCACCGCCTCGATGACCTCGCGATGCAGACGATCGTCGGCGGAGAGCGCGATGCCGCGCAATGTGGCCGGCCGGCCGGCATCGATAACGGCGGCCCATGCTTCCGTCGCCGGCGCGCTCTGTGCATAGCCTTGGGCGAAGGCGGAGATGCTGCTCGGCCCGAAGCCGATCAGGGTCTCGGCCGCGTCGGTGGTATAGCCCTGGAAGTTGCGGTGCAGCCGGCCGGCGCGGGCGGCGACGGCGAGGGCGTCGTCGGGTTGCGCGAAATGGTCGAGGCCGACCGGCTCCAGCCCCGCGCCCTCGAGCGCTGTCCGCGCCGCCATGGCGAGCGCCGCACGGGCCGGCGCGTCGGGCAAGCCGAAGCGCTCCAGCGCCTTCTGGTGCTTCTTCATCCACGGCACATGGGCATAGCCGAACAGGGCGATGCGGTCGGGCGCGAGCCGCATCAGCCGTTCGACTGTCGTCCGCATGGTCGCCTCGCTCTGGCGCGGCAGGCCGTAGAGCAGGTCGAAATTGATGCCCTGCACGCCGGCGGCGCGGAGCTCCCAGACCGCGCGCTCCACCGTCTCGGCCGGCTGGATGCGGTTCACCGCGCGCTGCACGTCGGCATCGAGATCCTGCACGCCGAGGCTTGCCCGCGTCACGCCAAGCTGACGGAACATCGCCAGCATGCCGCGCGAGAGCGTGCGCGGGTCGATCTCCAGCGCGAACTCCATGCCAGGCCGGAAATCGAAATGCCGGCGCAGCGCCTCGACGATGGCGGCGAGTTGTTCCGGGCGGAGCAAGGTCGGCGTCCCACCGCCGAAATGGATCTGTGAGACGGATAGCCGGGTCGGCAGATGCCCGGCGATCAGCTCGATCTCGCGCAGCACCGTGGCGGTGAAGCTGGCGAGCGGCCCCTCCTCCCGGGTGATCTCGGTATTGCAGGCGCAGTACCAGCAGAGCCGCCGGCAATAGGGCACATGCAGGTAGAGCGAGACCGGCCGGGCCGGGTCGATGGCGGCGAGCCAGGCCGCGTAGCGCTCCGGCCCGATGCCGGCGTGGAAATGCGGCGCGGTCGGATAGCTCGTATAGCGAGGAATCCGGGCATCGAGGAGCGGCAGCCAGTCGGGACGCATGCGGCGGATGCTGCCGGTCCGGCCGGCCGGCGCCTTGACTTGGCGCAAGCGGTGCGTCCGGCCATGCTGCCGCGACGCCTTGTCCACGATTCGGGAACCCCGATGAACAACCTGCTGAGATTGATCGCCGTCGCGCTGATCGCCGCCGGCGTGGTCGGCCTCGTCTACCGCAGCTTCACCTATACCAAGGAGACGCACGAGGCGAAGCTCGGGCCGCTGCAGCTCCAAGTGCAGGAGAAGGACAGCTTCACCGTGCCGACCTGGGCCGGCGTGGCGGCCATCGCAGTGGGCGGCGGCATGCTGCTGTTCGCGGGCTTCCGCCGCTAGCCGGCGGCGGCGCAACCTTTACGGCCAAGCTCGCGTTGAGCATCCGGTCAACAACTGGGTGTGACGCATGAGCGGCTTGCGCATTCTGGCGATCGCCCTGATCGCCGCCGGGGTCCTCGGGCTCATCTACGGCAGCTTCAGCTACACCAAGGAGACGCACGAGGCCAATCTCGGCGCCCTCAAGCTCGAAGTGAAAGAGGAGGAGACGGTCAACGTGCCGGTCTGGGCCGGGATCGGCGCCATCGTGGTCGGCGCCGGGCTGCTCTTCGCCGGCGGCCGCGTCAGGGCCTGATTCAGCCGCTTCCGCGGGGGTGATGGGGCGAGCGACCGGGATCGAACCGGCGACCTCGAGAGCCACAATCTCGCGCTCTAACCGACTGAGCTACGCCCGCCATACCAGGGCGCGGGATTTAGCCGTCCCGGCCCCCGGGGTCAAGGCGCGCGGCCCCGATCTCCGGCTTTGCTATGCTGCCGCCCTGACAAACCGGGGAGGGACCGCCATGGCCGGGCAGCAGGGCCAGGTGCATCTGATCGGCAGCGTGCCGCTGGACAGTGCGGAAGCGGTGTTCCGCCAGGTTGCCGCGACGCTCGGCCCCTGGCTTTCCCGCCTGCCCGATGGAGAAACCGGCGAGCGGGCGCGCTGGATCCGCTATCAGCAGCTGATGCTGCAATCGCATCCGGACATGGAGCCGGATACCGACGCCCCCACCCTGAAATTCGTCCAGTGGGACGGCAAGCTGGTGCGCGAATGGCACCAGGTGCGGTTCCGCCAGGGCGTCGACCCGAAGCAGGTCGTCTTCGATATCGGCTACGACCGCGCGGCGGTCGAATCCTACGCGGTGTTCAAACGGCTGCGCGACCAGGGTGCGATCCCGAAGGGCGTGCGCTTCCAGGTCTGCCTGCCGACACCGCTTGCCATCGCGGTGATGTATGTGAGCCCGAACGCTCGACCCGCCTTCACCGAGGTCTACGAGCGCGCCATGCTCGCGACCATCCGGCGCATCCTGGAGAGCATCCCGGCCGCGGATCTCTCGATCCAGTACGACGTCTGCCAGGAGGTGCTGGTGTTCGAGAACTACTTCCCCGGCCGCCCATCGGATTACAAGCGCGAGGTGTTCGAGGGCCTTGCCCTGCTCGGCAACCTGGTGCCGGACGGCGTCGATCTGGGCTTTCACCTCTGCTACGGCTCGCCCGCCGACGAGCATCTGGTGCAGCCCAAGGACGCGGGCGTCCTGGTCGAGCTGATGAACGGCATCGGCGAGGGCGTGACGCGCCGCATCGACTTCCTGCACATCCCCGTGCCGAAGGACCGCACCGACGATGCCTTCTACGCGCCGCTCAAGGCCTGGCGCCGGCGGCCGGAGACACGGCTCTATCTCGGCCTGATCCACCATGCCGACGCGGCCGGCGACCGGAAGCGCATCGAGGTGGCGCGCCGCTTCGTGCCCGAGTTCGGCATTTCCAGCGAATGCGGCTGGGGCCGCACCGACCCGGCCCGCCTGCCCGGCCTGTTGGAGGCGCATGCCCGGGCGGCGGCGTTCTGAGGGCGGCCTATGGCCGCCTATGGCTGCCAATGGCGTCCTATGAGAGCCAATGATTGCCTATGGGAGCCTATGGAATCCTATGATTGCCTATGGCGTCCTATGGGGACCTATGGCAGGGAACGGTTGCGTCATCTAACTGGCTGATCCCGTAACTGGCTGATCCCGCTGCATCAGCGCTGTGCAAGTGTTCCCCGGGCGCAGTCCGGCGTCGTGCCGGTGCGCAAATGCCGATCTTCACCTGTCAAAGAGCGAGGTCCGCCGTGACGCGAACCTTCAGCGCATATGGTTGCGCCACGAGGGAATTTCAAGTGGCCGGCCGCTCTTCCTGAAGCAATCGAGACGGGGTTTGGGCGGTCAAAGCTCGGCACTTCCCATATCGATCTGGCGTGTGTCCGCCTTCCCCTACTTCCGGCAGATCGGCACGGCGTCGAGGTGGCGTTCGCCCGGCATGGCGGGGCGACAGGTTGCCGTGGCGTTCGGGAAGATGGTGCGGTCTTCGTAGATCCAGGGCTGCGTCGCCTGGTCGACCTCGGCCGACGTGACCAACTCGACCTCGGCGAAGCGCTCGCGGTAGCGGTCGTAGTAGTCGAGGCCGGGCGCGCGCACATGACCGTCGCCGTCGGTGACGCCCGGCGGGTACTCCACCGTCTTCGGCGCGACGATCGGGACCGGCAGGATGGCGATGCCCCCCGGCTTCAGGATGCGGTGCACCTGGGCGATGGCGGCGCGGTCGGCGGGAATGTGCTCCAGCACGTGGCTGGCATAGACAAGGTCGAAGGCGTCGTCCGGCAGTTCCATGCGGGTCATGTCGAGTACGATCGAGCCCTGCCTCGGCATGATATCGGCGGTGATGAAGTCGGCGCAGAGGCCGCACAGCACCGGCGTCATCGGATCCGGCGCGAATTGCAGGCCGCGCGCGCCCGCCGGCAGCCGGTCGCGGATGCGCTCGATCACCAGCCGCTGCAGCCGATGGCGCTCCGCCGCGCCGCATTTCGGGCAGCGGCAATAGCGCCGGGGCGCGTTGGCGCCGTAGGTGGTCGGGAAGCTGCCGATGAAGCCGCAGACCGGGCAGCGAAAGCGCGGGCCCGGCAGAATGCCGGCCAGTGCCATCGCCCGGCCGGCGCCATGCATCGCCTTGCGTCTCACCCGGGCGGCCAGCGCTTGCATGGCGGCAAGCTAGGCCGCACGCGAAAGCTGCGCCAATGACCGCGCCAGGACATCGCCGTGACCGAAAGCGGCCTAGCTAGATCTCCAGTCGTTGCTTCTGCGGCAGGCTGCGCTTCTGCGCGGCGATGCGGAACGGCGCGTTCGGCGCGCCATAGCCGCCATAGCGTCGCCGCTCGACGATCTCGAAGAAGAAGCCGTCGCCGTAATTGGGGCTGTAGATCTGGAAGTATTCGCCCTCGCCGTCGCGGTCGTACAGGATGTTATCGGCCTTGAGCCGGTCCAGCAGTTCCGGGTCGAGACCGAAGCGCGCCTCGATGTCGTCGTAGTAGTTCGGCGAGATGGCGAGCGGGCGGAAGCCGTTCGCCTTCATCGCCGCGACCGTGCGGAAGATGTCGCCCGTGGCGAAGGCGAGGTGCTGCACCGCCGAGCCGAAGCTTTCGGCGATGAAATGCCCGGCCAAAGTGCGGCGGTTTTCGGCACCGTTGAGCGTGATGCGGAGCGCGCCGCCCTCGCCCTCGATCACCTGGCTGCGCACCAAGCCGGCCGGATCGACGATGTCGACCATCGGCGTCTTACGGGTGGCGAAGATCGAGGTGTAGAACAGCACCCAGGTCAGCATCTCCTCGTAGTTCATGGTCTGCGCCAGGTGGTCGATGGCGAGGAGGCCGGCATCCTGGACCGTGCCGTCGTCGTCCACCGGGCCGAACTCGATCTCCCAGACGCGGCCAAGCTCGCTCTTGCCGTCGATGAAATGCATGACGCCGCCGCCGACGCCGCGGATCGCGGGAATGCCGAGCTCGCCCGGCCCGACCGCCTGCTCGAACGGCTCGGCGCCGAGCGCCCGCGCCCGCGCCACCGTCGCCCGCGCATCCTCGACCCGGAGGCCGATATCGCAGACCGAGGTGCCGTGCATGAGATAGGCGGAATGGGCGAAGCCTTCCTTCTCGGTATTGATGACGAGGTTGATGCCGCCCTGCCGCCAGAGCGTCACGTCCTTGGCCTTGTGCCGGCCTGCCCGGCGGAAGCCGAAGGTGCGGAACAGGCCGGCCAGTTCCTCGGCTTCGCGCTCGTCGGCGGTGAACTCGACGAACTCGACGCCCTCGGTGCGGATGCGGTCAGGGAAATCCGGAATAGGAATGCGGGTCCCGGATTCCTGCCGGCGCACGCGGTCCATCAGATTGACCAGCGAACGCTTGCCGTCGACCGCCACGGCCTTGGGCGAGCCGCCGCGGAACTGGTCGTTGAAGATCTCGAGCGAGAGCACGCCGTCATAGCCGGTCGCCGCCACGGCGCGCATGAACTCGGCCACCGGCAAGTCGCCCTGCCCCGGCATGTTGCGGTAGTGCCGGCTCCAATGCAGCAGGTCCATCTCGATCAGCGGCGCATCGGCGAGCTGGACGATGAAGATCTTCTCGCGCGGGATCGACCGGATCGAGTTCACGTCGATCCGGCGCGCGAGCGTGTGGAAGGAATCGAGGATCAACCCCACATTGGGGTGATCCGCCCGCCGGACGATCTCCCAGGCATCGCGGTGGTCGCTGATATGCCGGCCCCAGGCGAGCGCCTCGTAGCCGACCTTGAGGCCGCGCTTGGCCGCGCGCTCCCCGAGCGCGCGGAAATCGTCGGCGGCGCGGTCGATGCCGCCGAGGGCCAGCGGCGACACGTTCGAGCAGATCAGCATCAGGTCGGTGCCGAGCTCCTGCATGATGTCGAACTTGCGCTCGGCCCGGTCGAAGGTGCGGCCGCGCTGCGGCTCCGGCATGCCCTCGAAGTCGCGGAACGGCTGGAACAGCGTGATCCTGAGGCCGGCATCCGCCACCATGCGGCCGACCTCGCGCGGCGAGCCGTCGAAGGCGAGGAAGTCGTTCTCGAAGATCTCGACGCCTTCGAAGCCGGCGGCCGCGATGGCCTGCAGCTTCTCGATCAGCGTGCCGCTGATCGACACCGTCGCGATCGAGGTCTTCATGGGCGGCGGCTCTCCGTGCTCCCGGGGCGGCGATACCCGGCCCAGGCATGAACGTACGAGTTCGTACAAACTAGGATCGCAGGAGCCCGGGTGTCAAACGCGCAGCCGTGCCGCGATCAGACGGGGGATTTCAGGACGTTGCGGAGAATCATCTCCACCACCTGCGCGCGCAGGCGCGTGAGCGCCTTCTTCGAGGTGAGGTCGACGCGGAATATGCGGGAGAATGTCGCGCGGTTGGAGACGTTGAAGAAGCAGAGCGCGCTGATCTGCCAGTGGAGGTCGATGGCCGCCAGCCCTTTGCGGAACACCCCCGCCTGCAAGCCGCGCTGGTAGATGCGATCGAGCTCGCCGATCACCGAGACATTGAGGTCCTGAATGGTGCGGGATCGGGCCAGATAGTCGCCGTGATGGATGTTCTCGATCATCACCAGGCGGATGAAGGCCTCGTGCGAGTGGTGGTGGTCGAAGGTGAACTCGACCAGCCTGCGCAGCGCCTCGACCGGCGGCAGATGCTCGAGGTCGAGCTCCGTCTCCGTCCTGCGCACGCGGCGATAGGCCTCCTCCAGCACGGCGAGGTAGAGCCCCTCCTTGTCGCCGAAGTAGTAGTAGATCATTCGCTTGCTGGAGCCGGTCTTCTCGGCGATCTCGTCGACCCGCGCACCCGACAGGCCGTTGCGCGCGAACTCGCGGGTGGCGACGTCAATGATGTCCTGCCGGGTCGCTTCCGGGCTCCGTATCCGGGTCCCGGCTCGCTGGCGTCCGGCGCTGGGCGCTTTGTCCATCGTGTCGACTTCTCGCAGGCCCGTCCGGCGCGTTCAGGTGAGCGTTCTCGCGGCTCGGCGCATCATGCCGCGGCGACCGTGCATTGCAAACCGTACGCCCCGCCTTCGGTGCAATGCCGGCCAGAAATTGACTAAACGAACTGTTTCGTACATTGTGGCAGCGTAACGCTCCGGGGAAGCGCCGACGTGGATGAAGCCTGTCTCGACCAGCTGCGCCGGGTGGTGGCGGCGCATCCGGCGGCGGCGCGCGCGGGCGGCCGCTCGGTCCTGGTCGGCCTGATCGGCCGCGGCATCCAGCTGTCGCGGACCCCGGCGATGCACGAGCGCGAGGCGGCCCGGCTGGGTCTCGGCTGCGCCTATGTGCTGGTGGATTTCGATGTGCTGGGCCTGCCGGATGCGGCCCTGCCCGGCATCCTGGCGGCCGGCCGCGCGCTCGGCTTCCAGGGCTTCAACGTCACGCATCCCTTCAAGCAGGCGATCCTGGCCTGCCTGGACGAGCTGGCGCCGGAGGCGGCGGCGATCGGCGCGGTGAACACGGTGGTCTATGCCGAGGGGCGCACCACCGGGCACAACACCGACAGCTGGGGCTTCGCCGAGGGCTTCAAGGCCGGGCTCGGCGATGTCCCGCGCGGCATGGTCGTGCAGTTCGGCGCCGGCGGCGCCGGCGCCGCGGTGGCGCATGCGCTGATGCAGCTCGGCACCGGCGCGCTCGGCCTGTTCGACAGCGCGCCCGATCGTGCGCATGCCTTGGCGGACCGCATGCGGCGAAACTGGGGCGACCGGGTGCGGGTGGTCGAGGACGCGGCCGGGGCGCTTGCGGCGGCCGACGGGGTAGTGAACACGACGCCGGTCGGCATGGCCAAGTATCCCGGCACCCCCTTCCCCGACGGACACCTGCGCCGCGAGCTCTGGGTCGCGGAGATCATCTACTTCCCCGCCGAGACCGCGCTGTTGCGCGCCGCCCATGCGCTCGGCTGCCGCACGCTCGCCGGCACCGGCATGGCGATCGGCCAGGCCGTGCGGGCTTTCGAGCTGTTCACCGGGCGGAAATCGACCATGGCGTCGATGGCCGGCCATTTCGAGGCGGCGTGAGCCGCCATCGGAGGAACCGAGCGTAGACCACCGGACCTCAACCCAGCGGATCAAATGGGAGGAAACATGACCGCACAGACCACGCGCCGCCGCTTTCTCGCCGGCACCGGCATCGCCGCCGCTGCCCTGACCTTCCCTGCCCTGGACTTTCCGGCACTGGCGCAGAGCAAGCCGAAGCTCCGCTTCTCCGCGGTGTTCTCCGAGCAGGACATCCGCGCCGAGATGATGAAGCAGTTCGCGGCGTCCATCGCCAACGACTTCGCCTTCGAGGGCTATTACGGTGGCAACCTGTTCAAGCAGGGCACCGAGCTGGTCGCCATCCAGCGCGGCAATCTCGAAATGGGCAACATCTCGGCGCAGGACATCTCCAAGCAGATCCCGGCCTGGTCGATCCTGACCGCCGCCTATCTGTTCCGCGACGCCAACCACCTGGCCAAGTTCTTTGCCAGCAATGCCGGCGCCGAGATGAAGAAGATGGCGGACGAGAAGCTCGGCATCCACATCCTGGGACCGACCTATTTCGGCTCGCGCCAGCTCGGCCTGAAGCCGACCAAGAAGATCAACACACCGGCCGACATGGCCGGCATCAAGCTGCGCATGCCGCCGGGCGAAGCCTGGCAGTTCCTGGGTGAATCGCTCGGCGCCAATCCGACGGCGATGGCCTATGCCGAGGTCTATACCGGCCTGCAGACCGGCGCCATCGACGGCCAGGACAACCCGCTGCCGAACGTCGAGAACATGAAGTTCTACGAGGTGATGTCGCAGATCGTGCTGACCTCGCACCTGGTCGGCTTCGACCTGCTGACGGTGTCGAGCAAGGTCTGGAAGGGCATGCCGGCCGACGGCCAGAAGCGCTTCCAGGCGGCGGCCGATGCGGCGATCGACTTCTCGACCAAGAAGCATCTCGCGCGCGAGAAGGAGCTGGTCGACCTGTTCAAGGGCAAGGGGCTCAAGATCTACGAGCCGGACCAGGCGGCGTTCCGCAAGCATGCCCAGCAGAAATATCTCGCTTCCGACCTGGCCAAGGATTGGCCGAAGGGCATGGTCGACAAGATCAACGCACTCTAGTCCCGTGGTGGGAGCCGCGGTCGGCGCGGCTCCCGTCCCGTTTCCTGCGAGCCGCCGGGGGCGCGCGTGCATCCGAGACTGATCGGCCTGGGCGGCTTTCTCCACCGGCGCGCCGAGAACGTGCTGGCCGCCATGCTGGCGGTGATGTTCGGCGCCTTCATCCTGCAGATCGTGTTCCGCTACCTGCTCAACCTGCCGATCGGCTGGACCAACGAGCTGAGCAGCATCCTGTGGATCTGGCTGGTCCTGTGGGGTGCCGCCTTCGTGCTGCGCGAGGACGAGGAGATCCGGTTCGACATCGTGCTGGGCCAGGCGGGGCCGCGGGCGCGACGGGCGATGCTGCTCGCCTCTTCCCTGGCGCTGATCCTGCTCTACGGCCTCTCGCTGCCCGCCGCCGCCGACTACGTCGCCTTCATGAAGGTGGAGAAGACGGCCTATCTGAAGATCCGCATGGACTGGCTCTACGCGATCTACATCGTCTTCGTCGTGGCCGTCCTGGTGCGCCATCTCTGGCTCTGCGCGCGGGCGCTGCGCGGCGGCTCGCCGGACCGTGCCGATCCCGCCAAGCCGGCCTCGGGCATATGACCTTCGCCAGCCCGTTCTCGATCGCCATCGTGGCGATGACGGCGCTGGCCCTGCTCGGCCTGCCGATCGGCCACGCCATGATCGCCGGCTCGATCGTGTACCTGCTGCTCGCCGGGCTCGACATGGGCACGGCCGCCGAACAGCTGCTCAACGGCATGATGTCGAACTACATCATCCTGGCCGTGCCGCTGTTCATCCTGGCGGCGGAGCTGATGAATATCGGCTCGATGACCGAGCGGCTGCTGCGCTTCTGCGACGCCCTGGTCGGCCGGTTCCGCGGCGGCCTCGCCCAGGTCAACGTGCTGCAGAGCATCATCTTCGCCGGCATGTCGGGTTCCGCCATCGCCGATGCGGCCGGCACCGGCAAGATGATGCAGAACATGATGACGGCGGGCGGCAAGTACCGGCCGGCCTATGCCGCTGCGCTCACCGCCGCGACGGCGGTGATCGGGCCGATCATCCCGCCCTCGATCCCGATGATCCTCTACGCCTTGGTCTCCGATGCCTCGATCGGCTACCTGTTCCTCGGCGGCGTGCTGCCGGGACTGCTGATGGCCGGCGCCCAGATGGCGATCGTCGCCATCGGCGCCCGGCGCGGCAACTTTCCGGTCGAGCCGCCGACGCCGCTCCGCGACCTGCCGCGCGTCACCTTTGCCGCCTTCCCCACCCTGATGATGCCGGTGGTGCTGCTCGGCGGCATCTATAGCGGCGCCACCACGCCGACCGAGGCTGCGGCGGTCGCCGCGGCCTATGCGCTCGCCATCTCCGCCCTGCTCTACCGCAGCGTCTCGTTCCGCGACTTCTACCGCTCGATGCTGGACAGCGCGCGCACCGCGGCCTCGGTCGGCATGCTGATCGCCGGCGCGCTGGTGTTCAACTATGTGGTGACGGTCGAGAACATCCCGGAGGCGATCAAGACCTGGCTGACCGGGCTCGACCTCTCGGTCATCGGCTTCCTGATCCTGGTCAACCTGCTGCTGCTGGTGCTCGGCTGCCTGCTGGAAGGCACCACCATCCTGCTGGTCGTCGTGCCGGTGCTGATCCCGACGGCCAAGGCGCTCGGCATCGACCTCGTGCATTTCGGCGTGATGGTCGTGGTCAACATCATGCTGGGCCTGATCACGCCGCCCTACGGGCTGCTGCTTTTCGTGATGACGCGGATCGCCGCAGTGCCGATCCGCGACATCGTGCGCGAGGTGCTGCCCTTCCTGTTCGCCATGGTGGCGGCGCTGGCCGTCATCACCTTCGTGCCGGAGATCGTGCTCTGGCTGCCGCGCCAGCTCGGCTACCAGGGCTGAGCGAACACACCGAGGAGGCCGACTTGACCGCCGAAACGCCGATTTTCGTGCTGAACGGACCGAACCTGAACCGGCTCGGCAAGCGCGAGCCCGAGATCTACGGCCACACCACGCTCGCCGAGGTGGAGGCGATGTGTCGCGCGGCGGCGGGCGCGCGCCCGCTCCGCTTCCACCAGTCGAATTACGAGGGCCAGATCGTCGACTGGATCCACGAGGCGATCGAGGGAGGTGCCGCCGGCATCGTCATCAACCCGGCCGCCCTCACCTTCACCTCGATCGCCGTGCTCGACGCGCTGAAGATGTTCCCCGGACCGATCATCGAGCTGCACATCTCCAATATCCACCGGCGCGAGGCGATCTATCACAACTCGCTGGTCTCCAGGATCGCGACGGCGGTGATCGCCGGCCTCGGGCCGCAGGGCTACGGCGTTGCCGTGCGCGCCCTGCTCGGCTTGATCACGCGGAAGTCATAGCCCGACCGGCGAGGCCGGTTGCGCGACCGGTCCGGCCTGCCGCAGTTTTGGCCGCCGGACCGGAGGCGGATGATGGTCGCGCGATTGCTGCTCTGTGGAATGATCCTGCTGCTGGGCGCCGGCCCGGCGCTGGCCGATCCGATGGCGACCGCACAGGCTTTCCTGGATGGCCTCTCACCCGAGCAACGTGCGAAGGCCGTGCAGCCCTTCGAGGCGCGCAACCGGCAGGACTGGTACTGGGTGCCGCGCGACCGGGCCGGCATCAGCCTGAAGGAGATGGGCCCCGAGCAGCGCGAGCGCGGCTTCGCCATGGCCGGCGCGGTGCTGAGCGAGACGGGCCTCGCCAAGGCGCGCGCCATCATTGCCCGTGAGAGCGTGCTGGCGCGGACCGAGGGCGCCTCGTTCCGCGACCCGGAGCGCTACTGGTTCGCCGTGTTCGGCACGCCGGGCGACGCGGCGGGCTGGGGCTGGCGCCTCGAAGGCCATCACCTCTCGCTCAACGTCACGTTGAGGGGAAGCGAAGTGGTCTCGACCACGCCGGCCTTCACCGGCGCCAATCCCTCGGTGATGCCGGACAACACGCTGATGGGGCCGGAACAGCAGCTGGCGCGCGAATTGCTCAAGAGCCTCGACGGGGCGCAGCGTGGCCGGGCAGTGACAGGAACGCGGGTGCCCGGCGGCTTCATGATCGGCCAGCGCCGGATCGAGCCGCCGATCGGCCTGCCGGCCGCGGCGATGACCGAGCCGCAGCGCGGCCTGTTGCGCCGGCTGATCGCCGCCTATGTCGAGAGCTGGCGCGCCGACATCGCGGCGCGCGAGGTGGCCGCGATCGAGGCGAGCCTCGGCGAGACGCATTTCGCCTGGGCCGGCGGCGCGGAAGCGGGGCAGGACCACTATTACCGCATCCAGGGCCCGGCGCTGCTGATCGAGCATGACAACAGCCAGGCCCGGGCCAACCATATCCACGCCTTCTGGCGCAGCCCGCGGGATTTCGGGCGGTAGACGTCCGTCAGGGTTTGACAGCGCGGTCGGCCGGCTTTCTCATCGCGCATAGCCGCCCGGTTGGTGGCGCAACGACAAGAGTCCCGAGGAAATGTCCAGTACCGCCCTGCCCTACGCGTCCGAGCGGACGATCCCCGCGCTCGACCCCGAGGTTCTGCGCGACGCCATCACCGATGCCGATATCCGCGTGCTGTTGATGGTGGTGTTCCACCTCTCGGGCGACCACAAGTGGCTGTCCGCGCGCTACCGGCCGCAGCGGGACGTGCGCCTGATCGCCGACGAGGATGCCGGCCTCGCCCCGGAAATTCGGGCCGAGATCCTGGAAGCCGCCGTCGAGCTGCTGATCGACAAGGCCGGCCAGGCGCCGGCGGTGCGCGATCCGGGCAACGCGCTGATGCTGGAGATGATGCGCCAGTGCATGGCGGAGAACATCGCGCCCGACTACGCGCCGATGATGCGGGAGGAGATGGGCCTTGCCCCGCGCGACGCGCAGTGGGAGACGCAACCCTCACCGGCGCGGCTCGCCGCCATGCGGGTGCTGATCGTCGGCGCCGGGGCGAGCGGGCTGATCCTGGGCGCCCGGCTGAAGCGGCTCGGCATCAACTTCACCATCGTCGAGAAGGCGGCCGAGGTCGGCGGCACCTGGCGCGACAACCGCTATCCCGGCTGCGGCGTCGACACGCCGAACCACGCCTATTCCTTCTCGCTCGGCGCGCGCTATCGCTGGAAATCGTATTTCTCGCCGCGCGACCAGCTCTGGGACTATCTGCGCCGGGCGGCGGACGAGTTCGGCCTGCGGCCGGATATTCGCTTCGAGACCGAGGTGACGGCGGCGCGCTGGGACGAGGCGCGCAGGCTGTGGGTCGTCGCCGTGCTGACGCCGAAGGGCCCGGCGACCATCGAAGCCAATGTCCTGGTCAGCGCCATCGGCCAGTTCGGCCTGCCGTCGGTGCCGAAGCTGAAGGGCGCCGCCGGCTTCCGGGGCCGCATCTTCCACACCACCGAGTGGCCGGCGGATCTGGATGTCGCCGGCAAGCGCGTCGCCGTCATCGGCACCGGCGCCTCGGCGATGCAGATCGTGCCGACCATCGCGGGCGAGGTGGCGCAGCTCGACGTCTATCAGCGCAGCGCCCAATGGGCGCGGCCGATCCCGCGCTATCACGACGCGCTGACCGACAGCGCGCAATGGCTGCTGGAGCACGTGCCGTTCTACGCCGCGTGGTTCCGCTTCTCGATGCTGTGGCGTTATGGCGACGGCCTGCTGCCGTTCCTGAGGAAGGATCCGAGCTGGCCGCATCCGGAGCGCGCGCTCAACCGGGTCAACGACAAGCACCGCGAGGAGATGACGCAGCACATCCTGCGCGAGCTGGGCGACCGGACCGACTTGATTCCGAAATGCGTGCCGACCTATCCGCCCTACGGCAAGCGCATCCTGCTCGACAACGACTGGTACGCCACCTTGTGCCGGCCGAACGTGGAACTGGTGACGGATGCGATCGATCGCATCGCGCCGGACGGCGTCCTGACGGCAGACGGCAAGTTGCGCCCCGCCGACATCATTGTGCTCTCGACCGGCTTCCGGATGACGCAGATGACGACACGGCTCAACGTGACCGGCGCCGGCGGCGTCAACCTGCGCCAGGTCTGGGGCGACGACAACGCGACTGCGCATCTCGGCATCGCCGTGCCGGGCTTCCCCAACCTGTTCATCACCCAGGGACCGTCGACCGGGCTCGGTCATGGCGGCAGCGCGATCTGTCAGGCGGAATCACAGGCGCGCTACATCTCGGCGATGGTCGCGCAGATGATCGAGCGCGGCATCGCCGCGGTCGACGTGCGGCCGGAGGTGCACGACGCCTTCGTCGCCGAGGTCGATGCCCGCCACGAGCAGATGATCTGGACCCATCCCGGCATGTCCACCTACTACCGCAACCGCCACGGCCGGGTGGTCTCGGTGACGCCGTTCAGCCTGGTCGAGTACTGGTCGATGACGCACGACCCGAAGCTCGAGGAGTATCGGGTGGTGATGGCGGGATGAAACAGTCAGGATGAACCAGTAGCGAGCAGACGGTGCGGCGATGGTGGGGGCATGGCACAAGAGTATATTCTGGCGAAGCCAGAGGATTTGCTGAACGTTGGGTTTGGGATACACGCGGAGTTCGGTATCGGCCGGGCGTGGTGGAGAGGCCATGCGCGAAGTGATTGGCCTCTGGTGCCTAGCGTTTTTCGGTCCAGTGGCGTAGCCAATCGCGGGCCGCGATTTGAGATGAACATTTCCAATAGGTTTGTCCAAGGCGCTCGGATTAGGAGGTCGGACTGTCCCCCTCGTGACGATCACGCGAGTTGGTTGTTGTTGATGCAGCATTTCGGTTTGCCAACTCGGATGCTCGACTGGTCAGAGTCTCTGCTGGTCGCTTTGTACTTTGCTGTTAGCGACGACAAAAACGCTGATCAAGACGGTATCGTGTGGGCGCTGCACCCGACCATCTTCAATGAGCAGCACATTGGACGTCGTGGATTCGCTCATGCCCGCGGCAAGCTGCTTAACAATCTCCATGCCAAAGCGTTCAATGACGAAATTGCCTTAGGTAGTGCCCAGGCGGCTGCCGTTGACCCTCCTCACGGCGACCTGAGAATGCTGATTCAGAAGGCTTGCTACACAATTCAGGAGTTTCGCGATGGGTTGGAGACATTGCCCGGTTCGGAGAAGTGGCTAAGAAAAATTGTGGTGCCGCATGGTCGCAAAGATTACTGGGGCCGCGCCTTGGGATTTATGGGGCTTGATCAGGCAGCCATCTTCCCGGATTTGCAGAATCTCGCGTCGCACCTTTCGAAGTTGACATTCGAGGCTTAGGGCTGCCGGCGGGCCGACCGGTTGACACCCTCGGCAACCGCCCGGTACCGTCGCCTCCAATTCAAAAAGAAAGTCCAAGTGCCGCGTTTTGACTGCGCGTTGGGATCACTTCGGACCGCAGGTGCTGGGAGCGCCTGACAATAGGGACACATAAGGGAGGCTCGGGATGACCACTTCCGGCGGGAATCTGCCGCGCGTTGCGGCCGTATTGGCATTTGCCGTCTCGACACTGGCCGGCGCGGGCCTTGCGCAGGCGCAGCAGAAGGTCGAGGTGATCTTCAGCGCCGGGCCAACCGGCGGCAGCTGGACGCCGCTCGCCGCCTCGGTGTCGCAGGTGGTGAATACCCGCGCGCCGGATTTGAGCGTGCAGGTGGAGCCCGGCGCCGCCCTGGTCAACATGGAGAAGATCCGCAACGACAAGGCCGATATCGGCTGGTCGATGACCACGGTGATGGCGGATGCCCGCAAGGGCGAGGGCCAGTTCGTCGGCAAGGCGACCGACAAGGGCCTCTATGTCGCCAATTTCTATCCCAATGTCTGGCAGATGGTGGTGCCCGCCGATAGCGGCATCAAGAGCGTCAAGGACCTGAAGGGCAAGCCGGTGGCGCTGCCGGCGCGCGGCAATACCAGCCTCGCCGCCGGCTGGGAATACGTGCTCAAGGCCAACGGCATGACGCTCAACGACCTCGGTCCGAAAAGCTACGGACCGGTCTCGGCCAATGCCGAAGCGGTGAAGAACCGCCAGGCGATGGCGGCCGGCTGGTTCACCGTGGTGCCGGCCTCGTTCGTGATGGATCTCGGCTCCGCCATGCAGCTGCGCATGCTGGAAGTCACCGATGCCGAGTTCGCCGAGCTGAAGAAGCTGAACGCGGGCTTCGTGCGCCACAAGGTGAAGGCCGGCACCTACAAGGACCAGGGCATCGCCGGCGAGGTGAACACCTTCCAGTCGCCGACGGTGTTGATCGCCTCGTCCAAGGCCTCGGCCGATGTGGTCTACAAGCTGACCAAGGCGATCATCGAGGGCCGCGAGGAGTTCGCCAATGTCGTGCCCATCATGAAGGGCATCACGCCGGCCGAGATGGCGGTCGATATCGGCATGCCGTATCACCCGGGCGCCGAGAAGTACTACAAGGAAGCCGGCCTGCTGAAGAAGTAGCGGGCGAGCGCCGATGCGCAAGCTGACGGGCTATGCCGGCCTGGTGGTCGGCGTGCTGGCGGTCGTCATGTCGGTCTACCACGTCTATGCGCGGTTGACCGTCTATGCGCCCGACCAGCACGCCCTGCTGTTCATCACCCTTGGCTTCAGTCTCGTCCTCTCCTTCCTGCTCTGGCCGTTGCACAAGGACGCGACGCCGGACCGCGTGCCGTGGGAGGACCTTGCGCTCGCGGGGCTCTCGCTGTTCTGCGTCGGCTACATGTTCGTGAACTACGAATACGTGGTGAACCGGTTCCCGACCGCGGATGCGCTCAGCCCGATGGACATGGTGGTGGGCTGCATGGGCATCCTGCTGGTGCTGGAGGCGACACGACGCACCATCGGTGCCGCGCTGCCGATCGTCGCCGTCACGTTTCTCGCCTATGGCCTGGCCGGCCACTGGTTCGGCGGCTTCCTGCACCACCGGGGCCTCACGCTCGAGATCACCGTCGACCAGAGCTGGTTCACCACCGAGGGCGTGTTCGGCCCGCCGATGACGGTGGCCGGCACCTACGTCATCCTGTTCATCATCTTCGGCACCTTCCTGGAGAAATCCGGCGCCGGCGCTTTCTTCATGAACTTCGCCAATGCCATCGCCGGCGGCGCGCGCGGCGGGCCGGGCAAGGTGGCGGTGGTGTCGTCCAGCATGTTCGGCACCATCTCGGGCTCGGCCGTCGCCAATGTGATGGTCGATGGCTGGCTCACCATCCCGATGATGAAGAAGACCGGCTTCAAGCCGGAGGCGGCGGCGGCGATCGAGGCGGTGGCCTCGACCGGCGGCCAGATCATGCCGCCGATCATGGGCGCCGCGGCCTTCGTGATGGCCGAGTTCCTGGGTGCCAGCTACACCTCGGTGATGATCGCTGCGGCGATCCCGGCGCTGTTCTATTACGGGGCATTGTTCGCCGCGATCCACTTCAACGCGGTGCGCTCCGGCCTCAAGGGACTGCCGAAGGAAGAGCTGCCGATCCTCGGCCAGATCATGATCAAGCAGGCCCACCTGTTCATGCCGGTGGTGGTGCTGCTGGCGCTGCTGCTCCAAGGCTTCACGCCCACCTATGCGGCGATCATGGCGACCGTGGCGCTGGTGGCGATTTCCTGGCTCCGGCCGAAGACGGGCATGGGTCCGCGCGCCTGCCTCGACGCGCTGCGCGAAGGGGCGATCAACACCATTCCGGTCGCCATGGCTTGCGCCGCCGCCGGCATCGTGATCGGCATCGTGCTGCAGACCGGTCTCGCGCTCCGCTTCACCGCCTTCCTGATCGACTTCACCTATGGCCAGCTGCTGCTTGCCCTGATGATCACCATGGTCGCCGGCATCATCCTCGGCATGGGCATGCCGACCACGCCCGCCTACATCATGCAGGCGGCGCTGCTGGTGCCGGCCATCATCAAGCTCGGCGTCGAGCCCATGGCCGCGCATATGTTCGCCTTCTACTTCTCCTGCCTCTCGGCGGTGACGCCGCCCGTTGCGCTCGCCGTCTATGCCGCGGCGTCGATCGGCGGCGCCAATCTATGGGGCGCCGGCGTGCAGGCGATGAAATTCGCCGCTGCCGGCTTCATCGTGCCGTTCTTCTTCGTCTACAACCCGGCCCTGCTGTTCTCCGGCAGCTGGTACGAGATCCTGAGCGCGGTGGCGACCGGCATGGTGGGTGTGGTGGCGCTGGCGGCCGGGCTCGAAGGCTATTTCCTGCGCAACGCGGCGTGGTTCGAGCGGCTGCTGTTCCTGGCGGCGGCCTTCCTGCTGATCGATCCCGACGGCATCACCGACATCATCGGTGGCGGCGTCCTGGCGGTCGGCCTGCTCAGCCAGAAGCTGCGCAACGGCGCGCCGGTCACCGACAGCGCCAGGGCATGAGGCGGCGGAAATGAATCGGGCGCAACTGGTCCTGCTCACCGTCATTGCCGCCGTGGTGCTGGGCGGAACCGTGGCCTATGGTCTGCTCCGGCTGTACGCCTGAGCACTGGCCGCGGAGCCTGTCCGTGAGTTACGACTTCCTGCTGACCTCGCTGATCGTCGTCGTGTCGCCCGGCATCGGCGTGCTTTACACGCTGGCCGCCGGGCTCTCGCGCGGACCCCGGGCCAGCATCATCGCCGCCTTCGGCTGCACCCTCGGCATCGTGCCGCATATGGCGGCGGCGATCTTCGGCCTGGCGGCGCTGCTGCACACTTCGGCGCTCGCCTTCCAGACGCTGAAATATCTCGGCGTCGCCTATCTCCTCTACATGGCCTGGATGACACTGAAGGAGAGCGGCGCGCTCAAGGTCGAGCCGGACCAGGGCGCGCGGCCCGCGCTCAAGGTGATCGGCCAGGCCATCCTGCTCAACCTGCTGAACCCCAAGCTCTCGATCTTCTTCTTCGCCTTCCTGCCGCAATTCGTCAGCACGAACGAAGCCGCCCCGCTTGCCCGCATGCTGGAGCTCTCGGGCGTGTTCATGGCTATGACCTTCGCCGTTTTCGTCCTCTACGGCCTGTTCGCGGCCGCGATCCGCGCGCATGTGATCTCGCGGCCGCAGGTTCTCATCTGGATGCGTCGCGCCTTCGCGGGCGCCTTCGCGGCACTCGGCCTGAAGCTCGCCCTGGCGGAACGCTAGGCGATGGAACTGCACGCCATGCTCGCCTTTGCTCTCGTGCTCGGCATCGCCTGCGCCTGACCTGGGCCGTCATGGCCGGCGCGGCGGTGGCCGTCGCCACGCGCGCCTGAAGCTCAGCCGACCAAGGTTTCAGTCAAACTGCCCGTGCGAGCGGTCCGGCGTGCCGCGGAACAGCGACATGTGCGTATGGGTCGCGATCCAGGGATCGCCGATCTTCGTCCGCGCGAAGCTGACCGTGGCGCGGCCCTTGCGGTCGAATTTCGTGCCGTCCTCGCGGAAGCCGTCGGAATCGAACACGCCCATTCCCACCGCCGTCAGCCGGTCGGCGGAGACGATCGCCTGCACCTCGTCGAGCCGCCAACGGAAATTGCGGATCGTGCCCCAGACATTTCGCCATTGCTGCCGTTCGGCGCTCTCGCGGTCGAACATAAA
This sequence comes from Desertibaculum subflavum, assembly GCA_003576705.1. Lineage (GTDB taxonomy): Bacteria > Pseudomonadota > Alphaproteobacteria > Ferrovibrionales > Ferrovibrionaceae > Desertibaculum > Desertibaculum subflavum. The sequence goes on along the minus strand of QOZS01000025.1, from coordinate 30,610 downwards.
GTCGGTGAAGGTGCCGAAGGCGATCATGTCCTCGGCGAAGATCGGCCGCGCGCCCTCGTAGTCGATCGCCTGCACGTGGTCGGAAAGGCGCTTGAACCACTGGCGGATCAAATCCAGATCGGCCGGATCGGGAGCTGCGCGGAGTTTCATCGCGTCAGATGCTGAGGTCGAGCAGGTTGTAGTCCTTGATGCTCGCCTTCGCCGCGGCGTCCCAGATGTAGCTCTCGCCGACCTGCGGCTGGTAGACGAACGGTGTCTCGTTCGGGAAGCGCTTCCGGCGCGCATCGATCGCGTAGCCGAGCAGCTTGGCGCGCTCGTGGATGCGGGCCTCGTCGTAGACGGCGCGGGCGTTGTGGATGCCGCCCGCCTCGACGCCGAGCACCGATTTCCGCCGGTGAAAGCCCATGTTCAGGGTGACGCGCCAGTCCTTGCTGGTATTGGCGAAGGAGCCGTGCACCGCCTGACGGTTGGTGATGGCCACATCGCCGGGCCGGCAGATGATCGGCACCGCGTCGGGCAGTCGATCGCTGCCGGCGGCGGCGCACATCGCCTTGATGTCGACCTTGTTCAGCTTGTGCGAGCCGGGCACCACCCAGACGCCGTTCGCCGCCGTGCAGCCATAGAGCTGGGCCATGAAGTTGAAGCCGTGCGTGCCCTGGTCCCAGTCCGGCGCGTTCCAATGGGTGACGCCGTCGCGGTGCCAGGCGACCGAGGCGCCGAGCCCCGGTTCCTTGATGAAGATCGCCTCGTTGAACGGCGTGAAATCGTCGCCGTTCACCGCGGCGGCGACGGCGAGCAGGTCCGGGTGACCGTAGACGCGGAGCGCCGCTTCGGAGAATTGCAGCGACCCGAGGATCAGATAGACGACCTCCTTCGGCGCGCCTGCCGCCGCCTTGGGCTCGAACATCTTCACCGGATGGCGGCCGGCCGCTGCGTCGGTGCCGCCGAACGGATCGCCGAGCGGCTTCGACCAGAAGAGCGTCGGCGCCTTGCAGCCCGCGGCCAGGGCCGGGCGTCCCTTCGCGTCGACCGGAGAGCCCTTCTCGGCCGGCAGACGGTCCAGGATGTCCTTGAAGTCCGCCTCGATATCGGCGAGCTCGTCCGGCTTCAGCACGCCCTCGAAGACGTAGAAGCCGCAGCGCCAATAGGCGTCCAGAATGTCGGGATGGATCTTGCCGTCGGCGGTAAGGCGGATCGGGCCGCGATTGCCGAGCGCGAAGGCGCGCTGCTCGCCCTCACGCAGATAGGCCTGCATGGCGGCCTCTTCCGTGCCGTAATCGACCGCGGGCTGGCGCAGAGCCTGGCTCATCCGGCGTCCTCCTCATTTCGTTGCGCCGAGGATAGAGCCGGCGGATGGCGCCTGACAATCGCACGAACGGCAGGCCGGCCCTGCTTGTCGCGCAACCTCCACCGCGATCGCCGGCCTCCTCAACGCTTCAGTGCGGTCAGCGCCGCCACCTCCTCCGCCCGCTCGGCGCGGTAGCGCTGGCGGGCGGCGCGGGTGGCGGCGAGCTGGGGCTCGATGGTCGCCGGCGAGAGGCGCGTGCCGAAGCCTTCCGGCACTTCGTCGCGGCCGAAGGCGAACATGCGCTCGGCGAGGACACGTCCCGCCGACGGCTTGTAATGCGAGGAATCCCAGTAGTAGCGCATGGTGGCGCCGGGCAGCGGCGGCGGCACCGCCTCGGTCGTCACCGCGTTGTAATCGCCGAAATCCCAGAGCGGGAAGGCCTGGCCGCTCGGCTGGCGCGCCGCGTCGATCTGGACCGCGACCACCAGCTCGCGCTTCCAATCCTCGTAGGTGTCCCACTGGCCGGCGAGATCCAGGATCTCCAGCACATGCGCGTGATAGGGATGGATGAACAGCGTGAGCTGGATGTCGGCGCTGCGCGCCAATGCCAATATCTTCTCCAACTCGGCGATGGAGCCGCGCGGCCAATGCGCCGACGGCTGCAGGCTCAGGCCCCGCTTGAGGCTGCGGCGCAGGTAGTTCCGGTCCTTCCGGCGGAACGCTTCGGCATAGCTGCCGGCGCCTTGCAGGAAATCGGCCTCGTCGATGGGATCGAAGCCGCTCGGGCTGCGCGTCGAGGCGCGCGGTTCGTGCTGCAGCGAGACCGTTTCGATCGAGCGCTCGACGGTGTCCCAGGCGACGAACAGGTTGAACAGGTCGGTGACGCGCTGGCTGTCGAACAGCGGCGTCGGCTGGTTGTCGGCCCGCATCATCAGCCGGCTCTCCAGGAAGTCGTTCTGGGTCGCCGGCAGCTGGGTGTTGAAGCTGAAGATGTCGAGCGCCACCACGATATGCTTGATGGTGCCGATCGCTACCGCGTGTTGCATGTAGCGGTGCAGCTCGTAGATGGTCGAACCGGGCAGGCCGGCATTGAAGATGCGCAGCCCGGTCTCGCGGCTGCGGCGGTCGGTGTCGAGACCGATCTCGACCCGCGAATTGCCCAGCACCATCACCTCGGGCTTCAGCGCCCGCATCTGATAGGCCTTGGCGAAGCGCACCTGGTTCTCGATGGCGGGCTTGCGCATGTTGAACCCTTCGATGTTGACCAGACGGAAGACGTCGTAGGGATCGACGATCATGTTGACCGCCAGCGCGACCAGCACGGTGAACGCGGCGCCGAGCGCGGCGAAGACGAGATAGCGGCGGCTGGTCCGGTCGTGCATCGGCCTAGAACCGGTAATAGAGGAATTCGCTGATCTGGGTCAGATTGAGCAGGCCGAGCGCGAAGATCGCGCCGGCCGCCATGGCCCAGGCCGGTCCCGGCTGCCAGACGAAGCGCGCCAGCAGATGGCGCAGCCACGGTGCCATCGGCTCCGCCACCGCCTGCATGTAGTCGAAGGCCGGCGCGTGCGCGCGCATGATCTGCTGCGTGGTGGGCCAGAGCCACAGCACGGCGAGCCAGAAGGCGAGCAGCACCAGATTCTCCGCCAGAAACCGGTCGAACACCGGCACGGCCAGCAGCGCGGCATACACGGCGACCGCGCCGTCCCAGGTCTCGGCCCGGAACGGCACCCAGGCGAGCATCACGGCGACGAAGGTGAGCAGCCGCGCGGCGCCGCGCGCGAGCGGATGCCGGCTCGGCTCGCCGATCAGTCGGCGCCATGCGTGGTTGACGATCAGGAAGCCGCCATGCAGGCCGCCCCACAGCACGAAGTTCCACCCGGCCCCGTGCCAGAGGCCGCCGAGCAGCATGGTGATCATCAGGTTCGCGTAGCGTCGCGCATGCCCATGCCGGTTGCCGCCCAGCGGGATGTAGAGATACATCTGCAGGAAGCGCGACAAGGTCATGTGCCAGCGGCGCCAGAAGTCGATGATACCGGTGGCGCGATACGGCGCATTGAAGTTCAGCGGCAGGCTGATGCCGAAGATCCGCGCCAGGCCGATCGCCATGTCGGAATAGCCGGAGAAGTCGAAATAGAGCTGCAGGCCATAGGCGACGCTGCCGCGCCAAGCGTCCAGTGCGGTGATCGCCCGGACCTGCTCGGCCGCGGTGAAGACCGGCGTGGCGATCTCGGCGAAGCCGTCGGCCAGCACCACCTTCTTGAACAGGCCGATGGCGAAGATGGTGAGGCCGACGGCCAGGTTGGCGCTTTGCGGCCGGAACCGCGCGGGATCGTTGAATTGCGGCAGGATCTCGCGGTGATGCGTGATCGGCCCGGCGAGCAGCTGGGGGAAGAACAGCACAAACAGCGAGAACTGCAGGATGTCGTGCGGCGCCGGGTCGCGGTAGCGCGCATCGACGAGGTAGGCGATCTTTTGAAAGATGAAGAAGGAAATGCCGACCGGCAGCAGGATCGGCGCCAGGATGAAGCCGGTGCCGGCGATCTCGTTCAGGTTGTCGACCAGAAAATTCGCGTATTTGAAATAGCCGAGCGTCGCCAGGTTGCCGCCGATGCCGGCCCACATGGCAAGGCCGGCCGCGCGCTCCTGCGCCCGCGCCCGGTAGCGGTGGATGATCCGGGCGCAGCCGTAATTGCCGGCGATCAGTGCCGCGACGAGAACCAGATAGATCGGATTCCACCAGCCGTAATAGAAGACCGAGGCGGCCACCAGCCAGATGACGACCAGCTGCGGCGTGCCGGCCCGGCTGAGCAGCAAGTAGCCGGCATAGACGACCGGCAGGAAGGCGAGGACGAACTCGAAGGAGTTGAACAGCATCCGGTCAGACGGCCGTGTAGCCGCCGTCGATCAGGAGGTCGGACCCGGTCATGAAGGCGGCGGCATCGCTCGCCAGATAGAGCGCGGCCGCCGCGATCTCCTCCGCCCGGCCGAGCCGGTTCAGCAGGTGTTTCGGCCCGAGCTCGCGTTCCGCCTGCGCCACGCTGCCGAAGCGATGCTCCAGCCGTTCGGTAGCGACGCCGCCGGGCGACAGCGTGTTGACGCGGATGCCGTCCTTGGCGTGGTCGGCGGCCATGACGCGCGCGAGCTGCAGCAGGGCGCCTTTGGTCGCGCAATAGGCCGGCCGCGCCGGGGAGCCGACCCGGGCGAGCTGCGAGGCGATCAGGATCAGCGAGCCGCCGCCCGATTTCGCCATCGCCGGCACGCCCTGCCGCGCGACCAGGAAGGCGCCGGTCAGGTTGACGGCGACGGCGCGGTCCCAATCGTCGGGCGCGAGGTCGACCACGGTCGCTGTCGGCTCCCGCGTCGCGGCGCCATAGACCAGCGCGCGCAGATCGGGCAGCCGGGCCAGCGCCGCCGACATGGCGGCTTCGACCGAGGCGCGGTCGCTCACGTTGCAAGCGAGGCCGAAGGCGCCCTGCCCCGCTTCCGCCGCGACTTTGCTCGCCGCGTTGCCGTCGAGATCGAGACAGGCGACCGTCGCGCCGGCGCGGGCGAATTCGATCGCGATGGTGCGACCGATGCCGGCGCCGACCCCGACGACAATGGCACCGCGACCATCGAGGCGATGCGGCGAAGCTGTGGTCATAGGCCCTCTCCCCTCCGTCAGGCGGGGCGACGATAGCGGGCCGAACAGAATTTTTCACCGTGCCGTCCCGGAGGACGGCGAAGCGCAGCCTCTACTTCACCCGATAGGTCTTGATCACGTCGGCATCCGGTTCCGGGCCGAGGCCCGGAACCTGCGGCACCTTGAAGAAGCCGTTCACCGGGTCGATCCACTTGCCGTAGATGCTGGCCTCGAGATCGAGGTGGAAGCGCTCGATCAGCCCGCCGGGCACGGCCCGCGCGGCGGCGAGATGCAGGGTGGCGAGGAAGCCCGGGCCGAAATAGGGCGAGTGCGGCATGACGGTGACGCCGAAGGAATCCGCGATCGCCGCCACCTTCTGGAACTCGGTGATGCCGCCGACCTTGGTGACCGAGGGCTGCACGTAGTCGACTGCCTCGGCGCGCAGCATCTGGGCGAACTCCATCGCCGTGCAGGCATTCTCGCCGGCGGCGAGCGCGATGCCCTCCTCGCGCCGCAGCCGCGCCAGGCTCAGGAAATCCTCGGGCGGGAAGATCGGCTCTTCCAGCCAGTGGATGTCGAACGGCTTCAGCTTGCGCGCCATCAGGCGGGCCTGTTCCGGCGTCCACGGGCAGTTGGTATCGACCATGATGGGAATGTCGTCGCCCGCCGCCTCGCGCGAGGCCCGCACCTCGGGCACCTCGGTCTCGTGCAGCTTGATGTATCTGTAGCCCTGGTCGAGCGCCATCTTGGTGCGCGCCGCCACCTGCTCCGCATTGCGGTACTTGAACAGGCTGGCATAGGCCGGCAGCTCGGTCCGGCCGGCGCCGCCGAGCAGGCGGTGCACCGGCACGCCGAGCGCCTTGCCGGCGATGTCCCACAGCGCGATGTCGAGGCCGGAGAGCGCGAAGATGGTGATGCCGTAGCGCCCCTGCAGGTGCAGGCCCTGCTGCAGGGCGCGGCTGAGGCCGGCGATGTCGCCGGCATCGCGGCCGATCGCCATCGGCGCGATCATGTGCTCGACCGAGGCGCGCACCGCCTCCAGGCAGGCATAGCAGAACGCCTCGCCCCAGCCGACGATGCCGGTATCGGTCTCGACCCGGACCAGCAGGATGTCGTTGGTGTTCCACACCTTGCCGCCCCAGCCGAACGGCTGGCCGCCGAAGGTGAACGGCACCTTGATGGCGATGGTGTCGATCTTGGCGATCTTCATTCTTGGTCTCCTCCCCGACCGCTTCTGTCAGGCGGTCAGCATACGCGGGTTGCGTTCCTCCACCACGTAGCGGGCGAGCGTGGATATGCCGCTGTCGCGTTGCAGGGCGTTGTCGACCGTCTGCATACTGACCGCCGTCCTGCGGCGGTCCATCTCGACCAGCGCGAAGCCGCGGATGTCGGACCGCGCCAGCTTGATATGCGGATTGTGCGGGCGCAGCTGGTCGATCTGGCGCTGCGGCAGGCCGAGCGAGGTGATCGAGCTGCCGATGAATTCCGGCGCCACGATCGGCGACGACGGGTCGCCGGCGCGGGCATGAATATCGGCGGCGTAGAAAGTGTGCACGTCGCCACCGATCACCACCGGATTGCGCACGCGGCCGGAGCCGAGCACATCGACCAGGCGCTGGCGCGCGGCGGGATAGCCGTCCCAGCCATCGGTCCAGAACCGTCCGCCGCCCCAATCGGCGGTCGCGATCAAGGTCTGCTGCGCCAGCACGTTCCAGGCGGCGGTCGAGCCTGTGAGCTGCCGCGCCAGCCAGGCCTCCTGCTCGCGGCCGAGCAGGGTCAGGTCCGTGTTCAGCCGGTCGGCGCATTCCCGCCCGACCGTGTTGCTGCCACCGTCGCGGTCGGGCCGCTTGCAGACCTGGTGCGATCGGTACTGCCGGTCGTCCAGCACATGGAAGCGCGCGAGACCGCCATAGTCGACGGTGCGATAGAGCTGCAGGTCCGGCCCGGTCGGGCGCTGCGCTGCGCGCAGCGGCATGTGCTCGTAATAGGCCTTGTAGGCGGCGGCGCGGCGGTCGAGGAAGCGTTGGCCCGGATTCTGCCGTTCCGGCCGGTCGTTGGCGTAGTCGTTCACCACCTCGTGGTCGTCCCAGGTGACGACCCAGGGACAGGCCGCATGCGCCGCCTGCAGCTCCGGCTCCAGCTTGTAGAGCGCGTAGCGGTTGCGGTAATCGGCCAGCGTGAAGGTGGCATCCGCGTCGTGGGTGCGGATGTAGTTCTGGGCGCCCCGCAGCTGGTACTCGTAGATGTAGTCGCCGAGATGCAGGATCAGGTCGGGGTCCGCCTTCGCCGCATGGCGCCAGGCGCCGTAGTATCCGACCTCCCAGCGCTGGCAGCTGGCGAAGACGACGCGGAGCTTGTCGCCGGCGCCGGCGGCCGGCGTGGTGCGGGCGCGGCCGATCGGGCTCTCCGCCTCCGGCAGTCGGAAGCGGTAGAAATACCAGCGGTCCGGCTCGAGCCCCTTCAGCTCGACATGGACGCTATGCGCCCAATCCGGTGTCGCGAGCGCCTTGCCTTCGCGCACCACCCGGCGGAAACCTTCGTCCTCGGCCACTGCCCAGCTGACCTCGACTGGCGTCTCCGGCATGCCGCCGCCGGCCAGCGGATCAGGCGCCAGTCGGGTCCAGAGCACGAAACCATCGGCCGAAGGCTCGCCCGAGGCCACGCCGAGCGTAAACGGATTGCGCGCCAGCCGGCCGGTGCGGGTGGCGCAGGCCGCCAGGATGGCGGCGCTGCCGGATAGAACAAACCCGCGGCGGGTCTGCGACAACATGGCTTTTTCCCCCGAATACTGGATGATGCGCCCCGACGATGGTCGTTGCTAGGCGGGGGGGCCCCCGTATAGCCTCGGTAATTGCCGGATTTGGCGGAAAGCAGCTGTGTGATGCCCGGACGTTGGACTCCCGAAAGCTGGCGGTCGAAGCCGATCGCTCAGGTGCCTGATTATCCCGATGCGGCGGCGCTCGCCAGCGTCGAAGCGACGCTCGCCCGCTTTCCGCCGCTGGTCTTCGCCGGGGAGTGCCGCAGCCTGCAGGCCGATCTCGCCCAGGTGGCACAGGGTAAGGCGTTTCTCTTGCAGGGCGGTGACTGCGCCGAAAGCTTTGTCGAGTTCTCCGCCAACAACATCCGCGACACCTTCCGCATCATCCTGCAGATGGCGGTGGTGCTGACCTTCGCCGCCGCCTGTCCGGTGGTGAAGGTGGGCCGCATGGCCGGCCAGTTCGCCAAGCCGCGCTCCGCCCCGAACGAGCGGCAGGATAATGTCGAGCTGCCCTCCTATCGCGGCGACATTATCAACGGTGCCGAGTTCACGCGCGAAGCCCGCACGCCCGACCCGCAGCGCCTGCTGCAGGCCTATTCGCAGGCGGCGGCGACGCTGAACCTGGTGCGCGCTTTCGCCAATGGCGGCTATGCCGATCTGCACCGGGTGCAGCGCTGGAATCTCGACTTCGTGGGCAAGAGCCCGCAGGGCGAGCGCTTTCATGAGCTGGCGGGGCGCATTTCCGAGGCGCTCAACTTCATGGAGGCCTGCGGCCTGACGCCGGAGCGCTTCCCGGAGCTGCGCACAGTCAACTTCTTCACCAGCCACGAGGCGCTGCTGCTCGGCTTCGAGCAGGCGCTGACCCGCCAGGATTCGACCTCGCCGACCGGCGAGTATGTCGATTGCTCGGCGCATATGATCTGGATCGGCGACCGCACCCGCCAGCTCGACGGCGCGCATGTCGAGTTCATGCGCGGCGTGATCAACCCGATCGGCATGAAATGCGGGCCGAGTCTGGAGCCGGACGACCTGCTTCGCCTGATCGACCGGCTCAACCCGCTCAACGTGCCGGGCAAGCTTACGCTGATCTCGCGCATGGGCGCCGACAAGGTGGAGGAGCGCCTGCCCGCCCTGATCCGCGCGGTGGAGCGCGAGGGCCGCAGCGTCGTGTGGAGCTGCGATCCGATGCACGGCAACACCTTCACGGCGACGACCGGCTTCAAGACACGCCCCTTCGACCGCATCCTGGCCGAGGTGCGCCGGTTCTTCGACGTGCATCGCGCCGAGGGAACCTATGCCGGCGGCGTGCATCTGGAATTGACCGGGCAGAACGTGACCGAGTGCCTCGGCGGTGCCCAGGCGATCGAGGAGCAGCACCTCGCCGACCGCTATCACACGCAATGCGATCCGCGGCTGAATGCGAGCCAGGCGCTCGAACTCGCCTTCCTGGTCGCGGAGATGCTGAAGAAGGAACGCGCCGGTGTCGGCTTCCCCGTCCCTCTCGCCCAGGCGTCCTGAATCCTCGACCGAGCGACCTGACATGGCAAGCGAGACCGCCGCCGAGGTCGAAGGGCAGATCTCGGGCTATACCGATCACTATTTCAAGCGCACGCGCGAGATCGTGCGCCGGTTCGGCGACAAGCGCGTCACCTATGCGGTTTTCCTGCGCCGGCCGGTGATCTGTGCGCCCAAACCGATGGTCGACTGGCTGGATCAGGTGGCGGCGGCACGCCGCACCAGGATCGGCGTCGAACTCCGGCAGAAGGAGGGCCAGTGGGTCGGCGCCGGCGAGCCGCTGGTCTATCTCTCAGGCGCCATGGTCGATCTGGTCGATCTGGAGACGCTCTACCTGCAGAAGCTCGGTGCGGCCTGCGTCGCCGCCTACAACGCCTATTCGATGTGCTGCGATCTGCCGAAGGTCCGGTTCCTCGCCATGGATGCGCGGCACTGCGCCGGCACCGAGATGGCTGAGCTGATGGCCTATGCCGCCTCGGTCGGCGGCGCGGCGGCGAAACGTGATGTCGGCGCCACCGGCTTCATCGGCAATGCGACCGACGCGACGGCGCATTGGTTCGGCAACCAGGGCGGGCTCGGCACCATGCCGCATGCCCTGATCGGCTATGCCGGATCGACGGTGCGGGCGGCCGAGATGTTCGCCGAGACCTATCCGGGCCAGCCGATGACGGTGCTGGTCGACTATTACGGGCGCGAGACAACGGACGCGCTCGACGTCTGCCGCCGTTTCCCAGAGCTCGCCGCCCAGGGCAAGCTCTCCGTGCGGCTGGACACGCATGGCGGGCGCTATGTCGAGGGCCTCGATCCCGCCGCGTCCTATGCGATCCTGGAGCGCCATGCGCCGAATGCCGTGCGGCAGTACCGGACGCATGACGAGCTCGCCTGGCTGGTCGGCACCGGTGTCAGTGCGGCGGCCGTGCATCACATGCGCGACACGCTGGACGCAGCCGGCTTTCCCAAGGTCGGCATCGTCGCCTCCTCGGGCTTCGGCCCGGCCAAGTGCAAGGTGATGGCGAGCGTGAATGCGCCCATCGACGTGGTCGGCACCGGCTCCTACCTGCCCGATCGCTGGCACGAGACCTATGCCACCGCCGACATCATCGAGTACGACGGCAAGCCGTCGGTGAAGGTCGGCCGCGAATTCCTGCTCAAGCCGCGCGCCTGAAGTCCCGCGTGACCTACGCAACCCTCGACGTTTCCATTGGCGACGGTATCGCCACTGTCGCCGTCGACCGGCCCGAAGTGCTGAATGCGCTGAGCTCGCAGGTCTTCGCCGACCTGCACGAGGCGACGGCGCGATTGCGCGACGATCCGACCGTGCGTGTCGTGGTGATTACCGGCGCGGGCGACAGGGCCTTCGTCGCCGGCGCCGACATCAAGGAGTTCGAGGGACTGGACGCGAACCGCGCCATCGCCCGAACCGCCGACGGCATGCGCGTCTACGACAACCTGCGCCGGCTGCCGCAGCCGGTGGTGGCGGCGATCAACGGTTATGCGCTGGGCGGCGGCATGCTGCTCGCCGTGGCCTGCGACATCCGGATCGCCGCCGACACGGCTGAGTTCGGCTATCCGGAAATCCGTCTCGGCGTGTTTCCGGCGACCGGCGGCACGGTGCTGCTGAGCCGCCTGATCGGCCCGGCGGCGGCGCGGGCGATCTGCCTGCTCGGCGAGCGCTTCTCCGCCGGGCGCGCCTACGAGCTCGGCCTGGTCACCAAGGTGGTGCCGAAGACGGGCCTGTCCGCGGAGGTTCGGCGGGTCTGCGATCTGCTCAAGGGCTACAGCCCGATCGCCCTGCGCGAGCTGAAGGCGGTGCTGAACGCCAGCCTGGAAGACGGCTTCGATGCGGCGCGCGATGTCGAGACACGGGCCTATGCCGAGCTGTTCCGCCACGGCGACGTGAAGGAAGGCGCCCGCGCGTTCCTGGAGAAGCGGCCGCCCCGCTTTGCTGCCCTGCCCGGGCCGCGCGGATGAACGAGAGCCACTATCGCGGCGGCTGGCCGCGCGATCGCCGGCGCGCAACCCTGCCGCATGCCGGCGGCCCGATGCTGAACCTGCCGCCGGTGCTGACCTGGCTGATCGGCATCAACCTTGCCGTCCATTTCGTGCGCTTCCTGTTGCCGGGCCATGCCGATGACACGGTGCTGATCAATCTCGGCTTCATCCCGGCCCTGTTCTCCTATGGCGGGCCGGTCCCGCTGCTCGCCCTGCTCTCGCCGCTCACCTACATGTTCCTGCACGGCGGCATGGCGCATCTCTTGATCAACATGGCGACGCTCGCCGCCTTCGGCACGCCGGTAGAACGCGCCTTCGGCGGCTGGCGGACCGTGGTCTACTACGTCGTTTCCGGCCTGATCGCGGCGCTGATCCATTTTCTCGTCTATCCGACCAGCCAGTACCCGCTGGTGGGCGCCTCCGGTGCGATCAGCGGTTTGTTCGGCGGCACCTTGATGCTGATGCGCCACTACAACCGGCGCGCCAGCGATCGCCGCACCAACGCGGCGCTGATCGCCGTCTGGGTCGGCATTACGTTGATGCTCGCCTTCTTCGACATCGGCATCGACGGCGAGAGCGTCGCCTGGCTCGCCCATCTCGGTGGCTTTGCCGCGGGCATCGCGCTGTTCCCGATCCTGCGTCCGCGGCCCCGACCGGAAGCCTGACGGTTATTGCAGGAGGGGCGTCGCCGCCGGCAGCGCCAGGCCCTTGTCGCCGGCGACCTTGCGCAGCCGGTCCGGATAATCGGAGATGATGCCGTCGACGCCGAGATCGATCAGGCGCGCCATCTCGGCCGCATCGTTGACCGTCCAAACCACGACCTTGAGTCCGAGCGACTTCGCCTCGGCGAGGCGCGCGGCGGTCAGATCGGGGAAGGCCGGCGACCAGATTGCGCAGCCGGCCGCCTGCACCAGCTTCGGCACCGAGCCACCGAAATCATCGACATCCAGGCCGGCGGTCCAGGCGCTCGCGCCCGGGCGGCCGATCTGCACGTTGTCGAGCCAGCGCTGCTCGGCGGTCAGGCAGACGCGCGGGATCTCCGGCGCCACCTCGCCGACGCGCTTCAGCGTGCGCCAGTCGAACGACTGGATGGTGGTGCGATCAGCCAGGCCGGCGGCGCGGATCGCCGCGACCAGGCGGTCGGTGAAAGCTTCCGGCGGCGGCGCGAGATCCGGCCTGCCAGGATCGCTCTTGGTTTCGATGTTGAAGCGGACGGCGCGGTTGCCGCTCCTGTTCGCCAGCGCAAAGACCTCCTCCAGCGCCGGCATGCGGGTGCCGTCGATCGGCTGCTGTTCGGGAAATTGCTGCGCGTAGCGATCGGCCGGGTTGATGCGGCCGACATCGAAGCGGCGCAGCTCGTCGAAGCCGAGCGAGCGCACGGCCGGCCCCGGCGCCGCGAGGAAGCGGCCCTCGGCATCGCGGACGATCTTGGGCAGCAGCACCGGATCGTGGCCGACCACCAGGCGATCGTCGCGGGTGATCAGCGTGTCGAATTCGAGCGTCGCCACGCCGAGGCGCAGGGCGACCGCGAAGGCCGGCAGCGTATTCTCCGGCGCGAGCCCGCGCGCGCCGCGATGGCCTTGCAGATCGAAGGCGCCGGCCGGAGACCAGAGGGCGGCGGCGAGCAGGGCGGCGGCAATGGCGGCTTTCATCCCGGTCTGATACCGCCTTCCTGGCCGCCACACAAACCGGCCGGCGCAAGCCTCAGGCGCGAAGATCGAAGTGGAACACCTTGCAGATGATCCGCCAGCGCCCGTCGACATGGATGAGGCTGAGAAAGTCGGTGAACAGCTTCGGCCCGATCGAGCACTGCACGCGCGCCAGCGCGGTGACCGGGCCGGCCAGCTCCACGCCGAGGATGCGGTCCGATCGTGCTTCGCCTCGGCTGGCCGGCGATGGGCGCTGGTCGACGATGGCGAAGTAGGCCTCCATGTCGAGATGGAGCGGGCCGCCCTCGGTGGCGCAGACATAGCGGGCGTCCGGATGGAACACGTCTCGCAACCGGCTCGTGTCGCTGTGATGCAGGCCGTCGAAATAGACGGTCAGCAGTTCGGCGATGGCGGCCAGCGCCGAGCCTTGCGGCGCGAACGGGCCTTCGGCCGGCGATGCGGTGATGGCGGACGGCACGTCGCGGATCTCCCCTGTCGATGCGGTCGATCGGGAGATAGGGCGGCACCGGCCGGCGGACAGCGGCCATGCGCGCGATAACGTGGCTTTGAGCGGTACCGGAAAAGTCCCGGCAGTCAGGCGTGGAAGGGCGTGGTGGAGCCGAGGGGAATCGAACCCCTGACCTCCTCATTGCGAACGAGGCGCTCTCCCATCTGAGCTACGGCCCCTTCCACGACTGGGGCGCCCGCGTCGCGGCGCGGCGGCCGGGCGCGAACGGCGGCGGAGAATGACCGCCGCCCCCCACCCTGTCAAGCGGCCGAAGGGCCTAGCGGCCCTTCAGCAGAAAGTCCTTGGCGGCATTGATCTCGCTGGCGAGATAGTCGCTGCCGCCCTGGTCCGGATGGACCTTCTTCATCAGCTTGTGGTGGGCCTCGCGAATCTGCTCGGGGCTCGCATCCGGCGACACCCCGAGGATGGCCGAGGCCCGCTCGGCCGTCATCTTGCCGTCTGCCGCCAGCGGGGCTTCAGCGGACGCCGCTCCCGCTTCGCCAGCGCGCCAATCCGGCCCGTGGGTGCGGTCGAGGAAGGCGTCGATCAGGCCGACCGACTGGCTGTCGTGGGCGCATTCGCGGCGCAGCGCCAGCAGCTCGTCGAGGGTCAGGGCGGAGAGCCGCCGGCCGCTCCGGATGCCTTGCAGCACCTCGCCGTCGACCGCGCCGGAGCCATGGTCGAGCCGCATGCGAAGCCAGGCCGTCGTCACTTCGGAAGCGCCGCCGGCGGTACCGCCGGTGCCCGGCCCGGCGGTACCGCCGCCGACATGGCCGAAGCCCGGCACGGCGCGGAACCGGCTGATCAGCGGCAGCAGCACGCCGAACAGGAAGGCGAGATCGATACGGCCGCGGATCACCAGTGCCACCACGCCGATCCCCACCAGCAAATAGAGCGCGCGGCGGAGCAGCTTGGCCTGCATCGCGGGCGGCACGCGCAGGAAAAGCCAGGCGAGCAGACCGATCGCCGCCAGCAGGCCGAGCGCGATCAGGACGTTCATGTACCGGGGCCGATCTGGCGGGCGAGCAGCGGCACGTCGCCGCCGGCGCGGCGGGCGAAATCCTGCAGTGCCGGCCGGCCCCCCGCGGCGAAGGCCGCCACCGCCTTCAACAGGTCGCGCAGCGCCTGCGGGCTCGCCGCGTCGAAGGCGAGATGGGCGCCGCGCGTAAGCTTCGCGATCTGGCCGTAGGCGAAGCGTGCCGCGGGGTCGTGGCCTTCCTGGAACAGGAAGACCGGCACGCCGAGCAGGCCGAGCTCGCCCGCCAGCGCACCCAGCCGGTCGACATCCTCCTCGCAGCAATCGCCGACATAGGCCATGGCGTCGATCTTCTGCGCCTTGGTTTCGTCGATCGCGTGGCTCAGCACCTTGGCGATCTGGGTATGGCCGGCGACGCATTGCACCGAGGCCATGCGCTGCGCCAGCACGCCGGGCTCGGCTATCCAGGACGAGGCACGGCATTCGCCGAAGCCGCGGAAGAAGCAGAGCTGGATCTCGAGCGAGCCGTGCAGCGCCGCCTCGGTGAACATCTCGGTCTGGATCTGAGCGGCGCGGTCCCAGGTCGGCCGGCGGCTTGCGGTTGCGTCCATGGCGAACAGAAGCCGGCCACGCCCGCTGCGCACGGCTTTGGGGGTCGCCGCCATGCGCTGCAGGAAGGCCTGGACGTCGCCGGCGCCTCTTTGGTCCGGGAGCTTGGTCGCCATGATCCCTAGTATATGCGCCCCGGCCGGCGCCGCTTCCAGGGGCCGGGGCACAAATATGGGCTGCGGCGGCTCCCGGCTCCCGGCGGCCGGTCAGCCCTTCAGGTAATCGTGCACGACGCGGCCGAACGGCAAGGTCAGGTCGGCCACGAAATGCCGGCCACCGACGATCTTCCGGATCGGCAGGTCGGCCACCGGCGCGTTGACATGCGGGATCAGGTGCAGCCGGGCCGGGCCGACCCAGGAGCCCTTCACCGTGATGTCGACCAGGTTGTAGGCGACCAGCTGGGCGATCGCCGGCTTGCCGTCCACGTCCGGAATCAGCTTCAGGTTGACCTGCATCTTCTGCAGCGAGGCCATGGTCTTCTTCGGGTCGCGCGCCAGGCTCTCGAACTTGTAGCCCATGGTGCCCATGGCGACCATCTGGCCGGAATAGTGCAAGGTGCCGGTCAGCGTGTCGTGCGCGACTTCCATCTTCGGCTGCGCGTACTTCTTGGGGAAGCCCCAGATCTCGCGGCCCGCGGCGATCGGCGGATCGCAGTCGAGATACATCTGCGCGACGAAGTTGCAAGCCTCGCCCTTGAAGGTGCAGGGGATGACCACGCCCGATTCCGTGTAGTCGCCGAAGCCGGAGGAATCCGGCATCTTGATCCACTCGTAGAACACCTGGTTGGACGGATCCGGCACCAGCGGCTCGGGCACCGCGGCGCGGATCGCCTCGGCGTCGCTCTCGTAGATGATGATCATGTATTCGCGGTTGACGAAGCGGTACGGCCCCATCGGGAAGCTCGGGCTGGCCGCCGGCATCGAGGGCAGTTTCAGGATTTCTTCGCGCTTCATGATTGACCCCTTTGCTTAGGTCCGTCTCAGAGGAATTTTTCTTCGAACGTGGTCGAGCTCTCGTGCCCGATCTTGTCGAAGTGGTCGTTCAGGAAGATCTCGGCGCGCTCGCGGCCGAGATCGCGCAGCCGGGTGAGAAATTCCCAATCGGCATTGAGCTTGGACGAAGCGCCGAGCCGGGACAGCACGTCCTCGGCATCGACGGTGTGGATCAGCATGCGCTTCAGCCGGCCGCCATCGGTGAAGCCGCTGTCCACCAGCTTGGTGACGAAATGGATGGCGCGCATCTCGCGCATCAGGCTGGAATTGAACGACAGCGTATTGATGCGGTCGAGGATCGCCTGCGCCGTCCGCGGCAGCTCGGGAATCTTGATCGGATTGAGCTGGATGATGAGAACGTCGCGGCTGTCGCAGTGATAGATGAGCGGATAGAGCGGCGGGTTGCCCATATAGCCGCCATCCCAGAAGTACTCGCCGTCGACCTCGACCGCCTGGAACATGAAGGGCAGGCAGGCCGAGGCCAGCACCGCCTCAACGCAGACATCCTCGTTGTCGAACACCCGGATCTTGCCGGTCAGGACATTGGAAGCGCAGAGGAACAGCTTCACCTTGCGCTCGCGGTGCAGGGCTTCGAAGTCGATAACCGAGGCGAGCGTGTCCTTCAGCGGATTGAAATTGGTCGGATTGAGCTGGTACGGCGAGAACATGCGGGAGACCGCGTCCAGGAAGATGTAGCCCGGCGAATTGTCGAGACTGCCGGGCTTCAGCATCTTGTCCCAGATCGACGGCTGCAGCGGGCTCATCCGTGCCGCCTCCGAGATCTTGGTCCAGAACGTGGCCAGCGCCTTGCGGGCGCCTTCCGGGCCGCCGACGGCGAGGCCATACGCCGTCACCGTGGCATTCATCGCGCCGGCCGAGGTGCCGACGATGCCCTCCACGTCGATCCGGTCGTCCTCCAGCAGGCGATCGATCACACCCCAGGCAAAGGCGCCATGGGACCCGCCGCCCTGCAGCGCGAGGTTGATTCTCTTCCTGCCCGAATCTTTGCCGGCGCTCTTGCCGGCGGAGGCAGCAATGCCTCCGCCGGGGCCGGAGGGTTTGCGCGCCATGGATCGCCTCGTCTGGGGCTGGACTTGTTTCGGTGCCGGCGTCGTCTCAGTGCGCGACCCAGCCGCCATCGACCGGGATGGCCGTGCCGGTGATCGAGGCCGCGAGGTCGCTCGACAGGAAGACGGCGAGTCCGCCCATCTCCTCGACGGTCGCGAACTTCTTGGTGGGCTGGTTGTACAGCATCACCTTCTTGATCACGTCCTCCTTGGACATGCTGTGCGCCTTCATCTGGTCGGGGATCTGCTTCTCGACCAGCGGCGTCCATACATAGCCCGGGCAGATCGCGTTGCAGGTGATGCCTTCCTCGGCGATCTCCAGCGCGGTGCACTTGGTGAGGCCGACCATGCCGTGCTTGGCCGCCACATAGGCGGACTTGAACGGCGAGGCGACCAGGCCGTGGGCGGAGGCGATGTTGATGATGCGGCCCCACTTGCGCGCCTTCATGCCCGGCAGCGCGGCCTTGGTGGTGTGGAAGGCCGCCGTCAGGTTGGTCGACAGCACCAGCTCCCACATCTCGTTCGGGAAGGTGTGGATCGGCTCCACGTGCTGGATGCCGGCATTGTTGACCACGATGTCGAGCTTGCCGAACTGCTTCTCGCATTCGGCGACCGCGGCATGGATCTCGCCCGCCACGCTCATATCGGCCGGCACGTAGATGACCTTGGCGTTGGTCTCGCGCGAGAGCTTGGCGGCGAGCTCGTCGGTCTCCTTGGTCGCCTTGCGGGCGTTGAGCGCGACAGCGCAGCCCTGCTTCGCCAGCGCCGTGGCGATGCCGAGACCGATCCCGCTGGTCGACCCGGTAACGAAAGCCGTCTTTCCTTCAAGCTGCATGGTTGCCTCCTGGACGAAACCGCGATGCAATTGCATATGCGGCACCGGAAGGAGGAACCACGCGAAGCCCTGCCGCCCCCCAAGGCGAACCGGACCGGCACCCACCCCCGATCGCCGATCGAACCCGAACTCCGCCATGTGGGCGCCGGCAATCGACCCGACTCATCGAGCGCCCGCATGGAATCTGCCGGACGATGCGTACTGCCTCGTCATTGCTGGAAAGTTACCGCATCGGCACAAGCCGGCACCAATGTCGATGCGCTATGATATCGATACGGTCTTGGCGGGAAATCAACTGAAAATGCCACGGATTGCGCTGGCGATCTTAATATTCGTTGTTTTGCTGCCTTTTCAGGCAGTGCGGGCGCAGCAGCCGCCGGTTCTGTTCGTCCATGGCAATGGCGATTGTGCGGCGCTTTGGATGACGATGCTGTGGCGCTTCGAGTCGAACGGTTATCCGCGCGCCCGCCTGCACACCATCGACTTCCGCAATCCGACCGCCCGCAGCGACGACGGCAAGCCACAGCCGTTCCGCTCATCCGCCGCCGACCAGCTGGCCGAGCTGACGGCGCGTATCGACGAGGTGCTGAAGGTGAACCGGGCCTCGAAGCTGGCCCTCGTCGGTGCCGCCCGCGGCGGGCTTGCGATCCGCAACTATCTGCAGAGCGTCGGGCCGGCCAAGGTCAGCCATGCCATTCTGGCTGCGGCGCCCAATCACGGCGTGATCGCCTCCACCACAACCCTGGTCGGCAGCGAGTACAACGCCAATGGGCCGCTGCTCCGGCGCCTGAACGGGTCCGCAAGCGAAACCGTGCCGGGCGTCCGCTATCTCACCTTGCGGAGCGATTCCAACGACAAGTTCGCCCAGCCTGATGGGCGCTATCTCGGCCTGCCCGGCATCCCCACCAATGTCGGTTTCGACGGGCCGGCGCTGGCCGGCGCGACCAACGTGGTGCTGCCCAGGCTCGACCACCGCGAGCTCGCCTTCCATCCGCAGGCCTTCCGCGAGATGTACCGTTTCCTGACCGGCAAGGAACCGCGCCTGGAGATCGTGCCGATGCGCCGGCCGGTGCTGGACGGCGTGGTCAGCGGCTTTGCCGACGGCGTGCCGACCAACAGCCCGGTCGGCAAGGCCGAGCTCGAGATCTTCGAAGTGTCGCCGGCGACCGGCGAGCGCATGGGCCAGGCGCGCTATCGCCGCACCACCGGCCCGGACGGCCGCTGGGGCCCATTCCACGCCTCGCCCAATGCCTATTACGAATTCGTCCTCGCGGTGCCCGGCTATCCGGTCACGCATATCTACCGCTCGCCCTTCCCGCGCTCCTCGGCGGTGGTGCACCTCCGGCCGGGCCGCATCACCGAGGCCGACCAGGGCGCCGGCAGCGTGGTGATCCTGAGCCGCCCGCGCGGCTATTTCGGCCATGGCCGTGACATCTTCCTGCTCGACGGCATCGTGCCGCCCGGCGTGCCGCCGGGGGTGCCGAGCGTCAACACGGCGACGCTTCGCCTGCCGCCTGGCCCGCTGCGCCCGGTGCGCGCGGTGGTCAACGAGGAGCGTCTGACCGTGCGCAACTGGCCGGTCGCCACCGGCCATGTGGTGATCGCCGAGGTGAACGATTGACAGGGAGCGCGCGCCTACGGCGGCGTGCTTTGCGGGACTTCGCGCAATACGTAGCCCTTCGAGCGCATGCAGAAATCGGTCAGGCGGCGGACCTCGCTGTCGCGCTGGAAGCGGTAGAAGAACTGGTCGTTCTGGTAGCGGCTATGGGCGCAGCTCCAGCCGCAATAGGGGCCGACATACCAGGCCGGGCTGGCGAAGAACGGCGGCCCGAAGGCGAAGAAGGCCTCCCGGTCGGCGGCGCGGGCGCAATCGCTGCGGTCGACTCTCACCTGTTCCGGCCCGACGCCTGGCTGGTACCATTCATAGGCCGAGCAGGCGCTCAGAAGCAGCGACAGGGCGAACAGCGGCAGCGCGAGCGATCGGATCCGTGTCATGGCCGGTTCTGGGGCACCGCCCCTCCCAATGCACCACTACGGGAGGAATATGGTGCCGATGCGGCGTAAATTCGAGGTGACCGGCGCCGGTCCCCTTCCCTCACAGCAGGCCCAACTCCTTCAGCTCGGCGATCAGCTGGGCCGGCAGGGCCTGGCCCTTGCCGCGCCTGCCGGCCTTGAGATCGGCCGGGGCGTCGGCCGGCTCCAGATAGCGCCAGCCCTGATGCGGCCGGCGCGCCTGCGGCTCGGTAGGCACCAGCACGGGGTCGAGCGACAGGCGGCAATAGCGCCCCTCCTCCTCCAGATGCATCTGGTCGATGTCGACGATGCGTTGCCGCAACCGGACGAAGCCCTTGATGATCCAGTAGATCGAGCCGCCATCGAGAATATCGTCAGCCCGCTGTGGCATCATGCGGGTGTGGTGCCAATGCGCCTTTCGCCGGCCGCGGCGCTGCTTCTGCACCCGCGCCAGGTGATCGATGTTGTCGATGCCGACACAGACTTTCAGGAGATGCAGCGCCATCAGATCCAACCGAGCAGGTGCCACCAGAGATAATCGATCGGCCAGAGAATGAGAATGCTCGGCACGGTCAGCCAGAGGCAGAGCCGGGTCGCGTGGCGCAGCGGCTCGCCGCCGAGCTGCATGCCGACCACCAGCGGCGCCGAGACATAGGGCAGCAGGATGGTGGAGAAGCCGAGCACCTGGGTCATCAGCACCGTCTTCAGCGGCAGGCCGGTGGCATCCGCCATCTGCTGGGCGAGCGGCGTCAGCACCGCCGGCACGCCGGGCAAGGTGGTGATTGGGTTGAGGATGGTGGCGACGAAGCCGAGCACGGCGAAATTGCCGGCTGGCTGGTCCGGCGCCAGCGGCAGCACCTTCAGCAGCGCGCCGATCAATGCGTCGCCGAGCCCGGTATCGGCGACCATGGCGCCGAGCCCCATGATGCCGGCGACGAAGAACAGCCCGCTGAAGCCGATGGCGTTGAAGCCGTTGGGCGGCAGCATCCGAGTCGCCGGGATCAGGCAGAACAGGCCGGCGGCGAGGCTGATCCAGGCCGGCGAGATGTGGTGCAGGAAATCGGTGACCCAGAAGGCGAGCGACAGCGTCAGCACGAGGGCGAGGTTGCGCTGGTCGGCCGTCAGCTTGCCCGCGGTCCTGGCTTCGGCGTGCGGGCCGGCTTTCACGCGATCGGGGAACAGCCACAGGATCAGGCCGAAGATCATCGCGGTCTTCAGCAGGCCGAGCACCGGGAAGTGCAGCAGCAGGTACTCGCCGTAGAGCGGCGTCAGGCCGTAGTGCTTCTCCATGGCGCCGACCAGCACCATGTTCGGGATGTTGGCCGGCAGGATGGTGAAGGTCGGCACGTGCACGCCGAAATTGACCGCCAGCACCATGCCGATGCGGCCGTTCGAGCCGCTCTCGAAGTCGAGCCGGCCGGCCAGCGCCACGGCGATCGGCATCAAGAGCGTCACGCGGCCGAGCGAGGACGGCATCAGGAATCCGAGCACGAGGCTGATGACCAGCAGCCCGCCGATGGCGGCGCCGTAACCGGAGGCGCAGTAGCGCACCAGCCCGCCCGCCACCCGCTCGCCGAGGCCGGTATGGCGCATCGCCATGCCGATGACGAGGCCGCCGAAGACGAGCCACAAAGCCGTCGATTCGAAGCCGCCGAACACCACGTTCGCCGGCGCCACGCCGAACAGCATGCAGAGCGTGAAGAAGCCGACCGCGGTGACATGCTCCGGCAGCGCCGCCGTCGCCCAGAAGCCGACCGCGATCACCGCCAGCGCC
This sequence comes from Desertibaculum subflavum, assembly GCA_003576705.1. GTDB lineage: Bacteria > Pseudomonadota > Alphaproteobacteria > Ferrovibrionales > Ferrovibrionaceae > Desertibaculum > Desertibaculum subflavum. The sequence continues at coordinate 9,009 of QOZS01000025.1, read as the reverse complement.
GCCGCCTTCGCCGCCCGCGGCTCGAGGCCCGAGGGCGGGAAGATGAACAGCAGGATGCCGGCGATCAGCGCGAGGCCGGCCGCGATCTGCCGCGGGCTGACGTGGCGGGCGGAAATCACGTCGCGGTCTCGGCAACGATCGCGGTCGCAAGCCCTCTCCGCCCTCGAAGAGGGGGGAGAGGGTTGGGAGAGGTGGGGAGGATGCGGCTTGCGGATGTGCACATACGCAGCCACGTTGCGCACCAGCAAATGTCGTCGAGGCGCGGCGCGCCCCACCTCTCCCAAACCCTCTCCGCCCCTGAGGGGCAGAGAGGGCTTTCACGGCACTGCATGCAGGTCATGCGGTCAGGCGACTGCGCCATCTGGCCAGCACTCCGCCGCCGAGAACCAGCAGTGCACCGACGAGGATCTTGAACGCGCCCACGCTGATCGACGCGAAATCGAACGAAGTCACTTCGAGCGGTATCGTCGGGTGAGGAACCGCCAGCAGGGCATGGAGCCTCAACTTGGCCAGAACGAACAGGAGTGTTTCAGTTCCCATCACCACGAAGTACACGCCCAGAACCACGTAGGCCACTCGCTCGAACTGCGAGGCATCGATCGATGACGGATCGCTGATGGGAATACGCAACGCCCGAGCTGCCACCTGTAGCGGGTATCTCAATAGGACGAGACCTACGGCCAGCTGAATCAGGGCAGGCGCCAAGTAAGCAGTGCCGTAGACCAGAGCGTCGGCCCTCGGCCCCGGGTCCCTTTGGGCAAGCAGGAAGTGCGGGAAGCTCGTCAGCAGAGTGGTCGCTGCGGTGACGACGACGAACAGGCCGGCCAGCCGAAGGGCCAGGATCACCAGTGCGCGCCCTTCCATCGGCTCGGCCCCCGGCAGCGTAGCGCGCCTCAGATCTTGTTCTTCAGCGCCTTTGCCACGCGCGAGACCGGCGGACGGCCGAGGTGGTCGGAGATCCACCAGGCGATGCGGACGAGCTGCTTCAGGTCGATGCCGGTCTCGATGCCCATGCCGTCCAGCATGTAGACCACGTCCTCGGTCGCCACGTTGCCGGTGGCGCCGGGCGCATAGGGGCAGCCGCCGAGGCCGCCGACCGAGCTGTCGACCTTGTCCACGCCGAGTTCAAGCGCCGCCAGGATGTTGGCGAGCGCCTGGCCATAGGTGTCGTGGAAATGCACGCCGAGCTTCTCGACGCCGACGCGGCTCGCGCAGGCCTCGACCATGCGCTGCACCTTGATCGGCGTGCCGGTGCCGATGGTGTCGCCAAGGCCGACATCGTAGCAGCCCATCTTCACCAGCCTCTCGGTGACGTCCGCGACCTTCTCCGGATCGACCTCGCCCTCGAACGGGCAGCCGCAGACGACGGAGACGAAACCTCGCACCGGCACACCCTGCTGCTTGGCGGCGGCGAGCAGCGGTTCGAACCGCTCCAGGCTCTCGGCGATGGTGCAATTGGTGTTGCGCTTGGAGAAGCTCTCGGTCGCCGCGGCAAAGACCGCGACTTCCGGCGTGCCGGCGGCCATCGCCGCCTCGAAGCCCTTCAGGTTCGGCGTCAGCGCCTGGTACGACACGCCCGGCTTGCGCTTGAGCCGCGCCATCACCTCGGAATTGTCGCCCATCTGCGGAATCCATTTCGGCGAGACGAAGCTGGTCGCCTCGATCGCCTGCAGGCCGGCATCGACCAGCCGCTCGATCAGCTCGACCTTGACCTCGGTCGGCACCGTGGCGGGCTCATTCTGCAGGCCGTCGCGCGCGCCGGCCTCCCAGATCTTCACTCGCTTGGGAATGGCCATCTCAAGCCTCCGCTTCCTTCAGCGCGATGAGGGCGGCGCCTTCCGCCACCTGGTCGCCGGCGGCGACATGCACCGTATCCACGGTGCCGGCGCCGGCGGCGGCGATGGTGTGCTCCATCTTCATCGCTTCGAGAACCAACAGGGGTTTCCCCTTCTCCACCTTCTCGCCGGCCGCGACCAGCACCTGGATCACCTTGCCCGGCAGCGGCGCGGTGATGGCGCCGCCGACGCCCTCCTCCACCTCGCCGACATCGAGCGGGTCGTGCAGGCCGAGCGCGGTACCGTGGCCGCGCTCCAGCACGATGATGCGGTCGCCCTGCCGCACCACGCCGACGCGGCGCTGCTGCCCGTCCAGCATGGCGACCAAGGTGCCGTCGTCGAGCGTGCCGGCGGCGAAGAGGGATGCGCCGCGAATGTTGAGCCGCCAGCCGGCGCCTTCCGGAAGCACGCCGATCGTGTGCAATGTCTCGCCGGCCATCAGCTCCAGACGCTCTTCATAGGCGCCGTTCATGCGCCAGCCGTCGGCAAGGCCCCAGGGCGAATGCGGGTCGCCGGAAGCGCGCCGCGCCGTCGCGGCCTGGTCCGCCCGCTGCAGCAGCAGCGCCACGGCCGCCAGCGCCAAGGTGTCCGGCGCGACTTCCGCCGCTTTCGGAATCAGATCGGCCTTGTGCCGGTCGATGAAGCCGGTATCGAGATCGCCGTCGACGAAGGCCGCATGCCCTACTACCTGGGCCAGGAAGGCGACGTTGTTGGCCGGGCCGACGATCTCGGTCTCGTGCAGGGCCTGGCGCATCCTGCGCAAGGCGGCCCGGCGGTCGCGGTCGTGCACGATCAGCTTGGCGATCATCGGGTCGTAATAGGGTGTCACCTCATCGCCCTCGCGCACGCCGGTATCGAGGCGCAGATGCGGGCCCTCCGGCGGGGCGCGGAAGCGCACCAGGGTGCCGGTCGAGGGCAGGAAGTTGCGCGCGGGGTTCTCGGCATAGAGCCGCACCTCGACGGCATGGCCGTCGATGCGGATCTCGTCCTGCTGTAACGGCAGCTTCTCGCCGGCGGCGACCCGGATCTGCCACTCCACCAGGTCCTGGCCGGTGATCATCTCGGTCACCGGATGCTCGACTTGAAGACGGGTGTTCATCTCCATGAAATAGAAGCGATCCTGCCGCAGGCCGTCGCTGACATCGGCGATGAACTCCACGGTGCCGGCGCCGACATAGCCGATCGCCTTGGCGGCGGCGACGGCGGCCTCGCCCATCGCCTTGCGCATCGCTTCCGGCATGCCGGGGGCCGGCGCCTCCTCGATCACCTTCTGGTGCCGGCGCTGGATCGAGCAGTCGCGCTCGAACAGGTGCACCGCGTTGCCGTGGCTGTCGGCGAAGACCTGGATCTCGATATGGCGCGGCTTCACCAGGTACTTCTCGATCAGCACCTTGTCGTCGCCGAAGGCCGACGCCGCCTCGCGCTTGGCGCCGGTCAGGGCGCGCTCGAACTCCGCCTCGCTGTCGACCCGGCGCATGCCCTTGCCGCCGCCGCCGGCCACCGCCTTGATCAGCACCGGATAGCCGATGCGGGCCGCCTCCTTCTGCAGGGTGGCGAGGCCCTGGTCGTCGCCGTGATAGCCCGGCACCACGGGCACCTTGGCCTTCTCCATCAGCGCCTTGGCCGCGCCCTTCAGGCCCATGGCACGGATGGCCGCGGGCGGCGGGCCAATGAAGGTGATGGCCGCCTTGGCGCAGGCCTCGGCGAATTCGGCGTTCTCGGAGAGGAAGCCATAACCCGGATGGATCGCCTTGGCGCCAGCGGCCTTGGCGGCGGCGATGATGACGTCGCTGCGCAGATAGCTTTCGCGTGCAGCCGGCGGCCCGATCCGATGCGCCGCATCGGCCATGGCGACATGCCGCGCCTTGGCATCGGCATCGGAATAGACCGCGACGGTGCGCAGGCCCAGCCGCCGCGCCGTCTTGATGACGCGGCAGGCGATCTCGCCCCGGTTCGCGATCAAGACAGAGTCGAACACGTCGCTACACCCCCGGCATCCAGGCCGCCTTCCGCTTCTGCAGGAAGGCCGTGGTGCCTTCCTTGCCGTCGTCGGAGGCGCGGGATTCGGCGATGAACTGCGCGGTGCCCAGCACCAACTCGGCATTCACCTCGCGCCCTGTCACATAGGCGATCAGCCGCTTGCTGTCGTGCTGCGCCTGTGGGCTGCCCTGCCGGAGCCAGCCGATAATGCGGTCGCGCGCCTTTTCCAGCGCGGCCTGGTCCTCCACCACCTCGTGCAGCAGGCCGAAGCGGTGGGCCGCCTCGGCGTCGAACCGCTCGGCGGTCAGGAACAGGCGGCGCGCGTTGCGGGCGCCGATGGCGCGCACCACATGCGGCGAGATGGTGCCGGCGATCAGGCCGAGCCGCACTTCCGTCACGGCGAACTTGGCAGATCTAACGCCGATGGCGATGTCGCAGGCCGAGATCAGGCCGAGGCCGCCGGCATAGGCCTGACCGTTGACCAGCGCGATGGTCGGCTGCGGCATCTCGCTCAAGGTCTTGAACATGTTGCCGAGCGCGATCGCGTCTTCCAGGTTGCGCTCGCGCGTGTAGTCGGCGGCGCGGCGCATCCAGGCGAGGTCGCCGCCGGCCGAGAAGCTCTCGCCCTCCCCCGTCAAGGTCACGATGCGGACGTCCTTCCGCCGGGCGAGGCCCTTCAGCGTATCGGTCAGCTGGTCGATGACCTCGTCGTCCATGGCGTTGTGCACGTCCGGGCGGTTCAGCTTCACCGCCGCCACGCCGTCGACATCCACCTCGGAGAGAACTTTCGGATCGGCCACGATCGCTACCTCAACTCACATGCGGAACACGCCGAAGGTCGTCTTCTCCACCGGCGCGTTGAGCGCGGCGGAGAGCGACAGCCCCAGCACGCGGCGGGTATCCGCCGGATCGATGATGCCGTCGTCCCAGATGCGGGCCGAGGCATAGTACGGATGCCCCTGGTGCTCGTACTGCTCGCGGATCGGCGCCTTGAAGGCGGCCTCCGCCTCGGCCGGCCAGGTCTCGCCGCGCGCCTCCATGCCTTCGCGGCGCACGGTGGCGAGCACGCTCGCCGCCTGCTCGCCGCCCATCACCGAGATGCGCGCATTCGGCCACATCCACAGGAAGCGCGGGCTGTAGGCGCGGCCGCACATGCCGTAATTGCCGGCGCCGAACGAGCCGCCGATGATCACCGTCAGCTTCGGCACCTTGGCACAGGCGACCGCCGTCACCAGCTTGGCGCCGTCCTTGGCGATGCCACCGGATTCGTATTTGCGACCGACCATGAAGCCGGTGATGTTCTGCAGGAAGACCAGCGGGATGCCGCGCTGGCAGCACAGCTCGATGAAATGCGCGCCCTTCAGCGCCGATTCCGAGAACAGGATGCCGTTATTGGCGAGGATGCCGACCGGATAGCCGTGGATGCGGGCGAAGCCGGTGATCAGGGTCGTCGCGTAGAGCTTCTTCCACTCGTCGAACTCGCTGCCATCGACCACGCGGGCGATCACCTCGCGCACGTCGTAGGGCGTGCGGGTGTCCTGCGGCACCACGCCGTGGATCTCGGCCGGGTCGTAGAGCGGCGCGCGCGGCTCGGCGAGGTCGAGGCCGACCTGCTTCCGCGTGTTCAGGTTGGCGACGATGCGCCGCGCCAGCCCAAGCGCATGGCGGTCGTTCATCGCGTAGTGATCCGTAACCCCTGACGTGCGCGAATGCACGTCGGCGCCGCCGAGATCCTCGGCCGAGACGATCTCGCCGGTGGCCGCACGCACCAGCGGCGGTCCGCCGAGGAAGATGGTGCCCTGGCGGCGCACGATCACCGCCTCGTCGCACATCGCCGGCACATAGGCGCCGCCGGCCGTGCAGGAACCCATGACGACGGCAACCTGCGGAATGCCGGCCGCCGACATGTTGGCCTGGTTGTAGAAGATGCGGCCGAAATGCGTGCGGTCCGGAAACACTTCGTCCTGGTTCGGCAGGTTGGCGCCGCCGGAATCGACCAGGTAGATGCAGGGCAGCCGGTTCTCGACCGCGATTTCCTGCGCGCGCAGGTGCTTCTTCACCGTCAGCGGATAGTAGGTGCCGCCCTTCACGGTGGCGTCGTTGCAGACGATCACGCATTCGCGGCCCTGCACGCGGCCAATGCCGGTGATCACGCCGGCGCCGGGAATGTCGTCGTCATAGACCCCGTGCGCGGCGAGCTGGGACAGCTCCAGGAATGGCGTGCCGGGATCGAGCAGCATGTTGACCCGGTCGCGCGGCAGCAATTTGCCGCGGCCGACATGGCGGTCGCGCGAGCGCTGGTCGCCGCCGAGCGCGGCCTTGGCCACCTTGGCGCGCAGGTCGGCGACCAGCGCTCCCATGGCTTCGGAATTGGCGCGGAAGGCGGCGCTGCGGCTGTCGAGCGTGCTGGTCAGAACGGACATGACGGACTGGCGTTTTCTCTCCCGGCGGCAGGCAACATGCGGCCCGCGCCGCGACCCGGCAAGTGGTTTGTGCGGCGGCGCGCGGCCCCTATAGTCCGCCGCCAGAAGCACAACGAAGCTTACGAGGAGACGTATCCAGATGGCCTACAAACCCTTCGACCTGACCGGTAAGGTCGTGCTGGTCACCGGCGGCAATGGCGGCATCGGGCTCGGCATGGCCCAGGCCTGCGCCGAGGCCGGGGCGGATGTCTGTATCTGGGGCAACAACCCGAAGAAGAACGAGGAAGCGACGGCGCAATTGAAGGCCACCGGGCGCAAGGTGCTGACGCTCCAGTGCAACGTCGCCGACGAGGCCGAGGTGGCGCGCGGCTTCGCCGAGACCGTCAAGACGCTCGGCAAGGTCGATGCCTGCTTCGCCAATGCCGGCGTCTCCGGCTCCAGCGGCAAGCCGTTCACCGAGTTCGACACCGCCGACTGGCATCGCGTGATCGGCGTCAACCTGCACGGCGCGATGTACACGCTGCGCGCGGCGGCGAAGCACATGGTGGAGCGCGGCCAGGGCGGCCGCCTCGCCGTCACCGCCTCCACCGCCGCGATCATGGGCGCGCCGCGCGGCGAGCATTATGCCGCCACCAAGGGCGGCGTCATCGCCATGATGAAGGGCCTGGCGGTCGAGCTCGCCCGCTACAAGATCACCGCCAACTCGATCCTGCCGGGCTGGATCGTCACCGACATGACCGAGCGGCGCATCCATGGCGACGCCTTCATGACCAAGGTGCTGCCGCGCGTGCCGGCCCGCCGTTGGGGCGAAGGCGGCGATTTCGGCGGCATCGCGGTCTATCTCGCCTCGGATGCATCCGCCTATCACACCGGCGACAGCTTCGTGATCGACGGCGGCTACACCTTGTTCTAGCCCTCGCCCAGGAAATCGATCAGGGCGCGGTTGAAGGCTTCCGGCTGCTCGATGTTCGGCAGGTGGGCGCCGGGGGCGATCTCGATATAGCGCGAGCCGGCGACCAGCTTGTTCATCTCGCGCATGCCCGAGGGCGGCGTGCCCTGGTCGTCGGCGCCGCAAATGAACAAGGTGCGCGTCTTGATCCGCGGCAGCTTGCCGAGCAGGTCGAGCCGCATGATGGCGCGGCCGCAGCCCTCGTAGCCGTCGAGCGAGGTATGGCGGATCATGTCGCGGATCGTGTCCAGCACCGGCGGGTTCCACTTGACGAAGGCGGGCGTGAACCAGCGCCCGAGCGTCTCGTCGACCAGGCCGGCCATGCCGCCCTGCCGCGCCTTGGCGATGCGCTCCATCCACATCTTGTCGCTGCCGGGTGGCGCGTCGCTCCGGCTGTCGGCGCAGACGAAGCTCAACAGCCGGTCGCCGTAGTCGATGGCCAGCTCCTGCCCCGTCATGCCGCCGATCGAGAGGCCGACGAAATGGCTCCTCTCGATGCCGAGGGCGTCCCACAGCCCGACCACGTCGCGGGCGAGATCCTGGATCATCCAGTCGCGGCCCGGTGCCGGCGTCTGGCCATGGCCGCGGCGGTCGTAGCGCAGCAGGCGATAGCGGCCCTTCAGCGCCGCCGCCTGGAAATCCCACATGCGGTGGTCGGTGGCGAGCGAGTTGCAGAAGGTGACCCAGGGCGCGCCTTCCGGCCCTTCGACCAGACAGTTGAACTCGATGCTGTTGGCCTTGATCCGCATCGTTCTCTCTCCCCTATCGTTTGAGTCTGCGGGCCTGCATCTGCACCACGCCGCCGAGCACGAGCAGGCCGCCCATGACCTGCACCCAGGTCCAGTCGGCGCCGAGCGCGGCGGCGAACAGCACGCCGAACACGCCCGACAGGTTGCCGTACAGGCTCGCCACCGGCGCGCCGATCCGGCTCACCCCGATATTCCATAATACGACCGAGAAGGCGGCGCCGGTCACCCCGATCCAGGCGACCTTGGCCCAGTCGGCCGGCGCCGTCATCGTGGTCGCGCCATAGGTCAGGCCGGCCGCCTGCACGAGCAGGAACACGCCGACCAGCACCACGCCGCCGACGCCGGCGGTCAGCGCCGAGAGGCGGAGCTGGCCGAGCCGATAGGGCCCGAGCCATTCCTGCGCCCGCATCGAGTACCAGGCCCACAGAGTCGACGAGACGAGATAGAGCAGCTCGCCGCCGCGAAAGCTGAGCGCCGCGCCCTGCGGCCGGCCCAGCACCACGGCCACGCCGCCGGCCACCACCAGCGCGATGGCAAGCCCGAGCCCCCGCTCCAGCGGCGCGCGGTAGAGGATGCGGGCCAGGATCGCGTAGATCACCGGCCCCGCGCTCATCAGCACCGCCGCCGTCACCGGATCGGCGAAGGTGAAGCCGAAGGAGAAGCAGACCGCGAAGCCGGCGATGCCGAAGGTGCCGAGCTTGACGATGCGCCACCACGGCAGGCCCGGCGGCACCAGCCGGCCGCGCTCCAGCACCAGCACCATGATCAGGATGGCGCCGACGCCGAACACATAGCGCAGCAGCGAGACGAAGACCGGGTCGTAGGCCTGTACCAGCTGGTGGGTGAACGGCACCATGCTGCCCCACAGCACGGCGCAGCCGACCAGGCTGGCCGGCGCCACCAGGCTGCTGCTCGCGGACTCCGGCCGGCTGGTGATCTCAACTGTCATCGAACGCGTTTCCCCCTCCAACACTCCAACATGTCATGGCCGGGCTTGACCCGGCCATCCACGCGGTGGGGGCGGCGCGGCGGAGAGCCGTGGATGGCCGGGTCAAGCCCGGCCATGGCGTCCC
>QOZS01000024.1 GCA_003576705.1 Desertibaculum subflavum | reverse complement strand
CCGCCCGGCACGCGCCGAGCCCGCACCGAGCCGCGGCCCCGCCGGCGGCGCCCCGCGCAGCGGCCAGCAGGCCGACCGTTCGCTGCGCGGCCGCGTCGTGCTGCGCCAGCTGACCGACGAGGAGAAGGCCGCCCGCGCCCGCGCGCTGGAGGGTTCGATCCGGGCCGATGCCGAGGCGCGCAAGCGCGCCGAGGAAGATGCCAAGCGTCGCGCCGCGGACGAGGTTCGCCTCGGCGCCGAGCGCGAAGCCGCCGCCAAGCGTGCGGCCGAAGAGGAAGCGCGCAAGCGTCAGGAGGACGAAGCGCGTCGCCGCGGCGAGCAGGAAGCCGCCCGCCGTCTGCACGAGCCGGAAGCCGCCGCCCCGGCGACGGACGCCGCCGGTGCTGCCGCGCGCGGCCGGCCGGCCGGAGCCGCCGAGGAAGAAGAGGAAGCGCGCAAGCGTCTGCGTCCCGGCATGAAGGCGCCGATCCCGGTCAAGGCCCCGGCCACGCGCGGCCGCGGCGGCGAGCAGCGCCGCGGCGGCGGCCGCCTGACCGTCACCACGGCGCTGGACGAAAGCGAGCGCGTCCGTTCCCTGGCCGCCTATCGCCGCCAGCAGCAGCGCGAGCGGCGCCAGCAGATGGGCATGAGCCGCGAGGCGCCGAAGAAGGTGCTGCGCGACGTCATCCTGCCGGAATCGATCACCGTGCAGGAACTGGCGAGCCGCATGGCGGAGCGCAGCGTCGACGTCATCAAGTCGCTGATGAAGATGGGCATGATGGTCACCATCACCCAGGCGATCGACGCCGATACCGCCGAGCTGGTGATCCAGGAATTCGGCCATCGCGCCCGCCGCGTATCGGAGAGCGATATCGAGCTGGGCCTGGTCGGCGAGGTCGACCAGGACGAGCACCTGTTGTCGCGGCCGCCGGTGGTCACCATCATGGGCCATGTCGACCACGGCAAGACGTCGCTGCTGGACGCGTTGCGCGAGACCGACGTCGCCGCCGGCGAGGCGGGCGGCATCACCCAGCATATCGGCGCCTATCAGGTGAACCTGAAATCCGGGGCGCGGATCACCTTCCTCGACACGCCGGGCCACGAGGCCTTCACCGCCATGCGCGCCCGCGGCGCCAAGGTGACCGACATCGTGGTGCTGGTGGTGGCGGCCGACGATTCCGTCATGCCGCAGACGATCGAGGCGATCCGCCATGCCAAGGCGGCCAACGTGCCGATCGTGGTGGCGATCAACAAGGTCGACAAGCCGGACGCCCGGCCGCAGCGGGTGCGCGAACAGCTGCTGCAGCACGAGATCGTCGTCGAAGAGATGGGCGGCGAGGTGCTGGCGATCGAGGTTTCGGCCAAGACCAAGCAGGGCCTGGACAAGCTCGAGGAAGCGATCCTGCTGCAGGCGGAAATTCTCGACCTGAAGGCCAATCCCGATCGCGCCGCGGAAGGCGCCGTCGTCGAGGCGCAGCTCGATCGCGGCCGCGGCCCGGTGGCGACCGTTCTGGTGCAGCGCGGCACGCTGCGCGTCGGCGACATCTTCGTCGCCGGCTCCGAATGGGGCCGCGTGCGCGCCCTGGTCGATGATCGCGGCAAGAACATCGAAGAAGCCGGCCCCGCGATGCCCGTCGAGGTGCTGGGCCTGCAGGGCCTGCCGGAGGCCGGCGACAGCTTCTCGGTGGTCGAGAACGAGGCCCGCGCGCGCGAGATTTCCGACTACCGCCAGCGCAAGGCGCGCGACACCAAGGCCGTGGTGGGCGGCCGCGGCACGGTCGAGCAGATGTTCGCCAAGATCAAGGCCGGCGAGCTGAAGGAGCTGCCGATCGTGGTGAAGGCCGACGTGCAGGGCTCGCTGGAAGCCATCGTCAGCGCCACCGCCAAGTTCGCGACCGAGGAGGTGGCGGCCCGCGTGCTGCATGCGGCCGTCGGCGGCATCAACGAGAGCGATGTCACCCTGGCCCGAGCATCGGAAGGCATGATCATCGGGTTCAACGTGCGCGCCAACAAGCAGGCGCGCGATCTGGCGACCCGCGACCATGTCGACATCCGCTACTACTCGGTGATCTACGAGGTGCTGGACGACCTCAAGGCGATGTTGTCCGGCATGCTGGCGCCGAGCCTGCGCGAGCAGTTCCTGGGCAATGCCGAGATCCGCCAGGTGTTCAACATCACCAAGGTCGGCAAGGTGGCCGGCTGCATGATCACCGAAGGCACCGTCAAGCGCGGCGCCAAGGTCCGCCTGCTGCGCGACAACGTCGTCATCCACGAAGGCACGCTTTCGACCCTCAAGCGCTTCAAGGACGAGGTCCGCGAGGTCAAGCAGGGCACCGAATGCGGCATGTCGTTCGAGAATTATGACGACATCCGCGAAGGCGACATCATCGAGTGCTTCGAGGTCATCGAGGTGGCGCGGCAGCTCTGACGGGGCTGCCGCGTGATGCCGGAGCAAAGCCATGTCGCGTGCCCATTCGTCCGGCCGAGGCGGGGCGTCGCCCCGAGGGGGCGAGCCTTCGCAGCGCTTGCTGCGCGTCGGCGAGGCGATCCGCCACGCGCTGGCCGAGGTGCTGGCGCGCGAGGAGCTGCGTGATCCGGCGCTGGCCGGCGTCTCCGTCACCATCTCCGAAGTGAAGCCGAGCCCCGATCTGCGCACCGCCCATGTCTTCGTGCTGCCGCTCGGCGGCCGCGACAAGGGCGAGGTGCTGGCCGGCCTCGGCCGCTGCGCGCCGTTCCTGCGTGGCCAGGTGGCGAAGCGGGTGCGGCTCAAATTCACGCCCGAGCTGCATTTCCGCCTGGACGACCGGTTCGAGCGCGCCGACCGCATCTCCCAGCTGCTCAACGACGAGCGCGTGCGGGCCGATCTGACCAAGAATCCGGACGAGGAATGAGCCAGCGGCGGCGCTCCAAGGGCGACAAGATCGACGGCTGGATCGTGATCGACAAGGAACCGGGGATCAGCTCGGCCAAGGTCGTCGCGGCCGTGCGCGCCATCACCCATGCCGCCAAGGCCGGCCATGGCGGCACGTTGGATCCGATCGCGACCGGCGTGCTGCCGATCGCCATGGGCGAGGCGACCAAGACGGTCGCCTATGCGCTCGATGCGGACAAGTCGTACCGTTTCACCGTGCGCTGGGGCGAACAGCGCGATACCGACGACAGCGAGGGGCAGGTCGTCGCGTCGAGCGAGAAGCGGCCCGAGCGCAGCGCGATCGAAACCCTGTTGCCGGCCTTCACCGGCAGTTTCGAGCAGCGCCCGCCGGCCTTCTCGGCGCTCAAGGTCGACGGCGAGCGGGCCTATGCGCTGGCGCGGTCCGGCGCGCCGCCGGACCTGCCGCCGCGTCCGGTGACCGTGCATCGCTTCGAGCTCAAGGAAGCCGGTGCCGACACCGCGGTGTTCGAAGTCGACTGCGCCAAGGGCACCTATGTGCGGGCGCTGGCCCGCGATCTGGGCGCCCGCCTCGGCTGCTTCGGCTATGTCGAGGCGCTGCGCCGCACGCGGGTCGGCCGGTTCGGCGAGGACCAGGCGATTTCGCTGGAACGCCTGAGGGCCCTATGGCATAGAGGCCAGCCTTGCGAGCACCTTTACCCGGTCGAGACCGTGCTGGACGACATCCCGGCACTGGCCGTGACCGGTCCCCAGGCCGAACGCCTAGCGGGCGGCCAGGCGATACGGGTGCTCGACACCGACGACGGGCTGTTCCGGGCCATGGCCAGGGGACGGCTGGTCGCCCTGGCAGAGGTCCAGGGCGGCGACGTTCGGCCGGTGCGCGTTTTCAACCTACGCTAGAGGAGAACCCGATGTCGATTACGGCCGAGCGCAAGCAGGCGCTCATCCAGGAATTTGCCCAGAGCAAGACCGACACCGGCTCGCCCGAAGTTCAGGTCGCCATCCTCTCGGAGCGCATCAACAACCTGACCGAGCATTTCAAGGTCCACGGCAAGGACATCCATTCCCGCCGCGGCCTGCTGATGCTGGTGAGCCAGCGGCGCAGCCTGCTCGACTATCTGAAGGGCAAGGACAACTCGCGCTACGAAGCGCTGATCAAGCGCCTCGGCATCCGCAAGTGACAGACGGCGCGGCCCCACGCGGTGGCCGGCCACAACCAAACGCCGGCGACGCCCCCGCAGACGGGGGCGGCCGCCGGCTTTATGATTCGATTGTGCCCTGATGTTGGGGTGAACGCGGCCGGCTAGGACGATCGGCTGCCTGAAGGAAGGACCAAGAACCATGTTCCAGATCCACAAGAAGGAGCTGATGTGGGGCGGGCAGAAGCTCACCCTCGAGACGGGGCGGATCGCCCGTCAGGCCGACGGCGCCGTGCTCGTCACCTATGGCGAGACCACGGTGCTCTGCACCGCGGTCGCCGCGAAGTCGCCGCGGGTGGGGATCGACTTCTTCCCCCTCACGGTGAACTACCAGGAGAAAACCTTCGCCGCGGGCAAGATTCCCGGCGGCTTCTTCAAGCGCGAGGGCCGTCCGAGCGAGCGCGAGACCCTGATCTCGCGGCTGATCGACCGGCCGATCCGGCCGCTCTTCGCCGACGGCTTCCGCCACGAGACCCAGGTCATCTGCACCGTGCTGAGCCATGACCTGGAGAACGATTCCGACATCATCGCGATGATCGGCGCCTCGGCGGCGCTGACCCTGTCCGGCATTCCGTTCCTCGGCCCGATCGGCGCCGCCGCCGTGGGCTACGTCAACGGCGAATACGTGCTGAACCCGACCGCGGCGCAGATGGAGGAGAGCCAGCTCGACCTCGTCGTCGCCGGCACCGCCGACGCCGTGCTGATGGTGGAATCGGAGGCCTCGGAGCTCTCCGAGGAAATCATGCTCGGCGCGGTGATGTTCGGCCACAAGTCGTTCCAGCCGGTGATCGAGGCGATCATCGGCCTGGCGGAGCGCTGCGCCAAGGACCCCTGGGACATGCCGAAGCCGGCCCCCGAGGTGGAGACGGTCACCGCCAAGCTGCGGGCCGCCATCACCGAGGACCTGAAGGCGGCCTACAAGGAAACCGTCAAGCAGAACCGCTATGCCGCGATCGATGCGGTGAAGAAGAAGGCGAAGGAACTCTGCGCCGGCAACGAGGCCGAGGCGGCAGTGGTCGGCGGGGTGTTCAAGAACCTCGAGGCCGATGTGCTGCGCAACGCCGTGCTCGATACCGGGCTTCGCATCGACGGGCGCGACACCAAGTCGATCCGGCCGATCGTCTGCGAGGTCGGTGTGCTGCCGCGCACCCACGGTGCGGCCCTCTTCACCCGCGGCGAGACCCAGGCGCTGGTCGTAACCACGCTCGGCACCGGCCAGGACGAGCAGATCGTCGACGCGCTGACGGGCGAGTACCGCGAGCACTTCATGCTGCACTACAACTTCCCGCCGTTCTCGGTCGGCGAGACCGGTCGCATGGGCACGCCGGGCCGGCGCGAGGTGGGCCACGGCAAGCTCGCCTGGCGCGCCGTGCACCCGCTGCTGCCGAAGAAGGAGCAGTTCCCCTACACGATCCGCGTCGTGTCGGAAGTGACGGAGAGCAACGGCTCGTCCTCGATGGCGACGGTCTGCGGCTCCTCGCTCTCGATGATGGATGCCGGCGTGCCGCTGAAGGCGCCCTGCGCCGGCATCGCCATGGGCCTGATCAAGGAGGACCGCGGCTTCGCCGTTCTGTCCGACATCCTGGGCGATGAAGACCATCTCGGCGACATGGACTTCAAGGTGGCCGGCACCGCCTCGGGCGTGACCGCGTTGCAGATGGACATCAAGATCGCCGGCATCACCGAGGAGATCATGCGCATCGCCCTGGATCAGGCAAAGGACGGCCGCCTGCACATCCTGGGCGAGATGGGCCGCGCGCTGGACGCCGCCCGCGCCGAGGTGAAGGGCCATGCCCCGCGCGTCACCGTGATGCAGATCCCCAAGGACAAGATCCGCGAAGTGATCGGCACCGGCGGCAAGGTGATCCGCGAGATCTGCGAGAAGACCAACACCAAGATCGACATCGAGGACGACGGCACGATCAAGGTGGCGGCGACCGATGCCAATGACGCCCAGGCCGCCATCGACTGGATCAAGTCGATCGCCAGCGAGCCGGAGGTCGGCCACATCTACAAGGGCAAGGTCGTGAAGGTGGTCGAGTTCGGCGCCTTCGTGAACTTCTTCGGCAGCCGCGACGGGCTTGTGCATATCAGCGAGCTGGCGCCGAAGCGGGTCGCCAAGGTGACCGACGTGATCCAGGAAGGCCAGGAGGTCAAGGTCAAGGTGCTGGGCGTGGATGACCGTGGTAAGGTGCGCCTCAGCATGAAGGCGGTCGACCAGGCGACGGGCGAGGACATCTCCCAGCGCAAGGCCGAGATGCCGGCGGAAGCCTGACCGGATAAAAGCAGCCATCGCAAACGGGCCCCGGACGGCCGCTTGCCGTCCGACGCGCACCGCACAAGATCAGGGCGGATAGGGCCGGCCCCGTAACCCGGGGCCGTCACCACAGGAGAGGCACGTGAAGACGCTCAACCCCCTCCGCATCTCCGGCCGCGAGGTGCTGCCCCTGGTCGAAGGCGGCAAGGGGATTTCGGTCTCTAACGGCGAAAGCTCCGGCGCCTGGGCCAAGGCCGGCGGCGTCGGCACCTTTTCGGGCGTCAATGCCGACAGCTACGACGCCGAAGGCCGGCCGATCCCGCAGATCTATCACGGCAAGACGCGGCGCGAGCGGCACGAGGAGTTGGTCGCCTATGCCATCGCCGGCGGCGTCACCCAGGCGCAGATCGCGCGCGACATCGCCGGGCCTGACGCTCGCCTCCACGTCAACATCCTGTGGGAGATGGGCGGCGCCGAGCGGGTGCTGCACGGCGTGCTGGAAGGCGCCAAGGGGCTGGTGAACGGCGTCACCTGCGGCGCCGGGATGCCCTATCGCATCGCCCAGATCGCGGCCAATTACGGCATCTGGTACTACCCGATCGTGTCCTCGGCCCGTGCGTTCCGGGCGCTGTGGAAGCGGGCCTATCACAAGTTCTCCGACTGGCTGGGCGGCGTGGTCTACGAGGACCCGTGGCTGGCCGGCGGCCATAACGGCCTGAGCAACTCCGAGGACCCGCGCCATCCCGAGCCGCCCTTCCCGCGCGTGCTGGCGCTGCGCGAGACCATGCGCGAGTTCGGCCTGGAGCACACCCCGATCGTGATGGCGGGCGGCGTGTGGAACCTGCGCGAGTGGGAGGATTGGATCGGCAACCCGGAGCTCGGCCCGATCGCCTTCCAGTTCGGCACCCGGCCGCTGCTGACTCAGGAAAGCCCGATTTCGGATGCCTGGAAGAAGCGGCTGCTGACCTTGAAGCCGGGTGACGTGTACCTCAACAAGTTTAGCCCCACCGGGTTCTATTCATCGGCGGTGCGCAACGCCTTCCTGATCGAGCTGCACGAGCGCAGCGCGCGCCAGATCGCCTTCACCCACGAGCCGATCGGCGAGCACGATACCGAGCTCAAGGTCGGCCCGCGCGGCCGCGCCGTCTTCGTCACCGCGGCCGACAAGCAGCATGCGCTGGCCTGGATGAACCAGGGCTTCACCGAGGCGATGCGCACGCCGGATTCGACCCTGATCTTCGTCACGCCGGAGCGCGGGCGGCAGATCCGCATCGACCAGGTGGAATGCATGGGCTGTCTTTCGGCCTGCAGCTTTTCCAACTGGTCGCAGAACGAGGAAGGCACCACCGGCCGCAAGGCCGACCCGCGCAGCTTCTGCATCCAGAAGACCCTGCAGGACATCAGCCACTCGGAATCGCTCGACCACAACCTGATGTTCGCCGGCCACGCCGCCTATCGCTTCGCCCAGGACCCCTACTACGCCAACGGCTTCATCCCGTCGGTGAAAGATCTGGTGGAGCGCCTGCAGACCGGAGATTGAGCGCGTCGGCTATCGGCGCAGATAGCTGAGGCAGGCGACCAGCGTCATCGCGTCCTCGATCGCGCCGTCGCGGATCAGCACATCGAGCTCGTCGGTCGCGAAGGCTCGCGGCGCGGCGAGGCCGATCTCGTCGTCGCTCGGCGACGATGCCGGCCGGCAATCGCGCGCGATGAACAGTGCTCCCTTGCCGGCCAAGGTGGACGGCTCCGGCGCGACATTGCCGATGAACGCCAGATCGGCCGGATCGCAGGCGAGGCCGGTTTCCTCCGCGAGCTCGCGCAGCGCGCCCTCGGCCGCCGTCTCGCCGGCGTCGATGAAGCCCTTCACCAGCTCGAAGCCTTGGGCGGCGATGGCATGGCGCCAGACCGGCAGCAGGACGACACGGTCGTCCATCACCGGCAGGACGGCGACGCCGGTGACCGCGCCGGGCAGGGCGACTTTCGGCTCCACGACCAGATAGTCCGGCACTTCGCGGCCGGCTTCGTCGCGGATGTGGTCGAGGAAGACGCGCCAGCGGGAATTCTCCGCGGCCAATCTGCGGCCGAGGCGCTCGACCCGCGTCAAAGCCCGTTCGGCTCGTAGAGGACGATCTTGCTGCCCTCGCCCTCGATCTTGAAGCCGACATGGATCAGGTCGCGCAGCTGCTCGCGCACCGCAGCGCGCTTCTCCGCAGGCACGTAGAACAGCATGAAGCCGCCGCCGCCGGCGCCGAGCAGCTTGCCGCCGATCGCGCCGGCGGCGAGACCGGCCTGGTAGATCTCGTCGATCGCCGGCGTCGAGACGCCGTCGGCCAGTTCGCGCTTGAGCCGCCAACCTTCGTGTAGCAGCCGGCCGAGCTCGTCGAGCGAGCGGCGCTCGTCCTGCAGGATGGCGAGCCCCTCCTCCACGTTCTGGCGCAGACCCTTCAGATGCGCCTCGCGCGTGGCGAAATTCTCGATCTTCTTCTTCGCCACCTCGGAGGCGAAGCGCGAGAAGCCGGTGAAGAACAGCATCAGCGACGATTCGAGCGCCTGGCGGCGCGCCGGCGGGACCACCACCGGCAGCACCGCCCTGGTGCCGTCGGTGTTGAAGTCGATGCGGTTGAGCCCGCCATAGGCGGCCCAGACCTGATCCTGCGAGCCGACATTCTCGCGGATCACCTCCTGCTCGATGCGGATCGCCTCGGCCGCCAGCTCCTGCCGGCTCAGCATGCGGCCTTCCAGCGCCGCGAGCGCGTTGAGCAGGCCGACCGTGAAGGAGGAGGACGAGCCGAGGCCGGAGCGCGCCGGCAGGTCGCCGTCATGGTGCAGCTCGACACCGTGTCTGATCTTCTTGTCCTGCAGCACGGCGCGCACGGCGGGATGCTGGATCTCCTCGATGCCGCGCACCAGCTCGACCCGGGAATAGACGATGCGGTGCTTGTGCTCGAAGAAGGGCGGCAGTTCTCGGAGCGTGATGTAGCAGTACTTGTTGATGGCGAAGCCGAGCACCGAGCCGCCGTGGCTGCGGTACCATTGTGGATAGTCGGTGCCGCCGCCGAACAGCGACACGCGGAACGGCGTCCGGCTGATGATCATGCCGGCACCCCGACGATCCGCCGGAACGCGGCGCCGGCGGCGGCCAGGCTCTCCGGCGTGCCGATATCGATGAAGGGGCCGCCCGTCACCTCGGCCGCGATGCGGCCCGGCGCTTCCGCCATGAAGATCTCCTGTTCGATCGACGTCGCTTGGCCGGCCGCGATGCGGTCCAGCATGGCACGGCCAAGCAGATAGAATCCGGCGTTGATAAGGCCCGGCCCGCCGCCCGCCTCCTTCTCGGCAAAGCGGCGGATACGGCCTGCCTCATCCAGCTCGATGCGGCCGTAGCGCCCGGCATCGGCGACCTGGACGCAGAGCATGGTGGCCTCGGTGCCGGCCGCGCGGTGCCGCGCCAGCAGGGCGGCGAGATCGGCGGCGACGAAGCTGTCGCCGTTGAGCACCAAGACGGGATCGGAGCCGAGCTGCGCGCGGGCATGGCGGAGCGCGCCGGCGGTGCCGAGCGGCGACGGCTCCACCGAGACGACGATCTCCATATCCGCGCGGGGATTGCGCGCCACCCAGTCCTCGACCTTGGATGCGAGATGGCCGAGGCAGAGCACGACGCGGCGCACGCCGAAGCGCGCGAGCCAGTCGACCAGCCAGGCGAGATAGGGCCGGCCGTCCACCGGCGCCAACACCTTGGGCGTATCGCCCAGCACGCCGGCAATGCGTGTACCAAGCCCGCCCGCAAGGACGGCGACGTCGACCCCTGCGAGGGACATCGGTTCAGGCGGCGGATTCGAGCGCGTCGATACGGAGCGGCGCGCGGCCTTCGAGCAGCTTGCGCTTCAGCTTGTGCTTGGTCATCTGCTCGATGTGCTTCCTCGTGTCCCAACCGAAGCGCTGGGTCACCATGTCGAGATAGCGCGGGCTGGTGAAATAGGCATCGAAGGCCGCGTCGCGGAAGGCGAGCACCGTGTCGGCGCCGACATGCTCGGTGTCCAGCGGGCGGCAATCGAAGGAATGCTGCGAATAGCCGGACCAGCTCTCCGGCAGCGCCCAGCCCTTCTCCACCGCCATGGCGTAGAGCGGCGAGCCTGGATAGGCCATGGCGGAATAGAAGTTGGAGAACTCGCAGTTCAGCTCCTGCGCCAGCTCGAGCGTGGCACGCATGCTCGCCTCGGTGTCGTCCGGCAGGCCGAAGATGAAATTGCCGATGACGTTGATGCCGGCCTGCTGGATCATCCGCACGATGTTGACGATGTCGTTGTCCTTGAGCGCCTTGCGGGCGCCGTCGCGGACATGCTTCGAGCCGCTCTCGATGCCGAGCGCGAGCCATTGGAAGCCGGCCCGTTTCAGCTTGTCGAGGAAATGCGGCTTCACCGTATCGACCCGCGCATAGGCCCAGATGTTGAGGCCGTAATTGCGCTCGATCAGCAGGTCGCAGACCGCCATCACGTGCCGCTCGTTCAGCACGAACATCTCGTCGACGATCTTGTAGGTGCGGACGTTGTAGGTCTTCACCAGATGGTCGATCTCGGCCACCACGTTCTCGGGGCTGCGCATGCGGTAGCCGTTCTTGCCGAACGGCGCATTGATGCAACAGAAGCTGCACTTATAAGGACAGCCGAGCGTGGTGTAGATCGAGGCATAGGGCACCCGCTTGGCGAGGTCGCCGAAGCACTGCCAGTTATGCGCCCGGTATTTTTCCATCGGCAGCAGGTCCCAGGCGGAGCCCGGCAGCTCGGTGTCGAGATCCTGGATCAGCGGTGCGCCCAGATTGTTCCGGATCGTCTCGCCGTCGCGCCAGACCAGGCCCGGCACGGCGGCGAAATCCGGGGTCTCGCCCTTCAGCTGCGCCACCAGTTCGCGGATGGTCACCGGCCCCTCGCCGTTGCAGGCGAAGTCCACCACCTCTTCCTGCAGGGTGCGTTCCGGCAGCGCGGCGACATGGCCGCCGACGATGATCATCCGCTGCTCCGGCGCGGCCGCCTTGATCGCCTCGGCCGCGATGCGGGCGCCAACCATCTGCTGGGTCGAGGCGGAGGGCTGGTGCCCGAACACGATCAGGCCGACCAGGCGCGGCTTCAGCTCGGCCACCGCGGCGGCCACGGTCTGCGGCCCCCAGCGCTCGGCCTCGCTGTCGATGATCTGCACCGAGAGGCCGTGGATGCGGGCATTGTTGGCGATGATGCCGCACCACATCGGCGGCTCCACCGCGGTCAGCTCCTCGCCCAGCTCCTGGTAGATCTGCTCGCGGCCGCCCGGATTGATCAGCAGCAGGTCGAGATCGGACATCCCTCAACAACCCCTTGCGCAACGCCGGTCGCAGCCCGGTAGAGCGACCTCAAATCACGAGGGGTTCATAACCTAGTTTGGGCGAACCATCTATAGGTGGCCATCAGCCCGTCCCTAAGAGACGTGCTCGGCACCCAGCCCATCTTGGAAATACGCTGTGAATCCAATAGCTTGCGCGGCATTCCATCGGGTCGGTCCGTTAGATACTCAAAACGGCCCTGGTAATTGATGATCTCAGCGAGCAGGCCTGCAAGCTCACGGATCGAGACCTCCTCCCCGCCGGCCAAGTTGATCGGATCCTCGCCCGCATAGTTCTGCAGGAGGAAGACAAGGCCGTCCGCGGCGTCGTCCACGAAGACGAATTCCCGCTTCGGGTTGCCGGTGCCCCAGATCTCGACGGCATCGCGGCCGGCCTGCTTCGCTTCGTGGATCTTGCGCATCAGCGCCGAGATCACGTGGCCCTGCTCGAGGTCGAAATTGTCGCCCGGGCCGTAGAGATTGGTCGGCACCACGCTGACGAAGTCGCGCCCGTGCTGGCGGCGATAGCTCTCGGCGAGCTTCATCGCCGCAATTTTGGCCAGCGCGTACCACTGGTTGGTCGGCTCGAGTGGCGCGGTGAGCAGCGTCTCTTCTTTGATCGGCTGTTCGGCGAGCTTCGGATAGACGCAGGAGGAGCCGAGCACCATGACGCGTGCGACACCCTGCTCCGCCGCGGCGCGCAGGATGTTGGTCTGGATGGCGAGGTTGTCGTACAGGAAATCGACCGGATAGGCGTCGTTCGCCTTGATGCCGCCGACCTTGGCAGCGGCGATGATGATGGCCTCCGGCTTGTTCTTCTCGACCCAGGTCTCGACATCGGCCTGGCGGCGCAGGTCGAGCGCCGCGCGGTCGGCGGCCAGCAGCGTCACCGGCTCGCGCTGCAGGCGGCGGAGCAGCGCCGCCCCCACCATGCCGCGATGGCCGGCAATCCAGACGCGGCGACCTTTCAGCTCGAAGGCCATATGACCATCCCGTTCAGGTCGTCATGCCCGGGCTTGACCCGGGCATCCACGGCTATCCGCTCCGCTGACCTCAACGCGTGGGTGGCCGGGTCAAGCCCGGCCACGACGGTTGAAAGGAAGAGCGAGCGCCTCACACGTTGCCGTACTGCGTATTCCGGATCATGCGGAAGCCCTTGATCAGTTCGGCGATGCCGGCATCGAGAGAATGGGCCGGCGCGTAGCCGGTCGCCTCGATCTTCGAGTTGGAGACGATGTAGTCGCGCTTGTCCGGGTCCTCGCCGATCGGCGCCTCGAGATAGACGAATTTCGGCAGGTGCTTCTGGATGCGCTGGCAGAGCTCGGCCTTCGACAGGTTGGCGTCGGAGAGGCCCACATTGTAGCTCTGGCCCTTCATCGCCTCGAAATTGTCGATCGCGTGGAGGAAGGCGCGCGCCACGTCGCGCACATGGATGTAGTTGCGCTTGAAATGCGCCTCGAACAGCACGACGGCGCGGTCGAACACGGCGCGGTGCACGAAATCGTTGACCAGCAGGTCGACCCGCATGCGGGGTGACATGCCGAACACGGTGGCGAGGCGGAAGGAGAGCGAATTGTCGCGCTCCATGACGGCCTTCTCGGCGTCCACCTTGGTGCGGCCGTAGAGCGTGATCGGGTTGAGCGGGCTGTCCTCGGTGCAGAACGCGTCCTTCTCGCCGACGCCGTAGCCGGAATTTGTGTTCGGCAGCACGATGCGCTGCGCCGGTGATGCCAGCCGGCAGATCATCTTCACCGCGTCGAGATTGATCGTCACCGCGCCGGTCTGGTCGGCGTTGCAGAGCGGCGCGCCGACCAGGGCGGCGAGCGGGATCACCACATCCGCCTTCGCGATCAGGCGCTTCACCACGCCCTCGTTGCGGCAATCGTCCTGCACGACGTCGAAATTCGGGTCGTGGCAGATCTGCGCCAGCGAGTTCTGCTTGAACATGAAATTGTCGAGCACGGTGACCTTGTGCCCCTGGGCGAGCAGCATCGGCACCAAGGTGGAACCGAGATAGCCCGCACCGCCGGTGACCAGAACGTTCAGGCCTTGCGCCATGCTCTCAATCCTCAGCGCTTCTGGGTCGATTCGTTCCACGCGCGATCGAGCACCTCGTGGAGCCGGGTGATCTGGGCTGCGATGTCGAACGGATGGTTGCCGACGAACAGGCCGTAATCATGCGCGATATCGGCATTCGGGCAGGACCCGCCGACCACATCGTAATCGTAGTACTTGATCGCGTCGTGGCGCAGGAAATTGCCGCCGGTGATGACGCGATAGCCGATATCGGCCTTCTCCAGCGCCTGGAAGATGTAGTCGCGGTCGGGCCCGAGCTTGGGGTTGAGGATGATGGTGAAGGAGAAGCAGGACGAGGTGCCGTGCTCCTTCTGGATGATGAAGCGCTCGTCGCCGGCGAACAGCTTCTGGAACAGCGCCATGTTCTTCCGCCGGGCCGCCGTCATGCCGGGCAGCTTCTTCAGCTGCTCGATGCCGACCGCGCCCGACATCTCGAGCGGGCGGAGGTTGTAGCCCGGCAGGATGAAGCGATAGGCCTGATAGCGGTCGTTCGCCTTGCGCTGGTACAGTTTGGTGTCCGTCGGCAGATCGCGCACCCAGCCATGCGCGCGGATGGCACGGCAGAGATGGGCGAGCTCCTCGTCGTCGGTCAGCACCATCCCGCCTTCCATGGTCGAGATGTGGTGCGAGAAGAAGAAGCTGTAGGTGTTGAGATGGCCGAAGGTGCCGGTCTTGCGGCCCGCCACCTCGGCATCCATGGATTCGCAGTTGTCCTCCAGGAAGTAGAGGCCGTGCTTGTCGCAGAAGGCGCGCATGACATCGAGGGCGCAGGGGTTGCCGAGGATCGAGACGGCAACCAGCATGCGCGTCTTCGGCGTCAGCGCACGCTCGAGCTGCTTCACGTCCATGTTGAGCGTGTCGATATCGACGTCGACGAATTTCAGCTTCAGGCCATATTGCTGCAGCGGGTGATAGGTCGTAGCCCAGGAGATCGCCGGCACGATCACCTCGTCGCCGCGCTGGAGCGGCCTCTCCGCCTTGTGGCAAAGTGCGGCCACGGCCGCGAGGTTGGCGGAGGAGCCGGAATTGACCATCACCGCGTGCTTCATGCCGAAATAGCGGGCGAAGTCGGCCTCGAAGCGGGCGACGTTCTCGCCCATGGTGAAGCGGCCCGATTCGATCACGCGGTGGAGGGCGGCGATTTCCTCCTCCCCCCAGGTGCTGACGGCGAGTTCGTAGAACATCGGCAAGTTTCCGTTACGCAGAAAGCCCTCTCCGCCCTCGAAGAGGGGGGAGAGGGTTGGGTGAGGTGGGGAGGATGCGCTGCGCAGATCGGGCGCGACGCTGCGAACGGTGCGCACGAGTTCCGACGATGAGTCTTTGACGAACGCCCCCCTCACCTAGCCTCTCTCCCCACCAGTGGGGAGAGAGGGACACGGCGAGGGACATCGAGCTTGCAGCCATTGCGCGGCTCAGAACGGGCCGCGGAACTGGGTCTGGTAGGCGAGCTTGGCGCGCTCGGAATTGGGATCCCATTCCGGCGCCTTGGGCTCGATCATGCGGCGCGCCTGTGTCGCGATGGTGGCGGGGTTCGGATAGAACAGCGCCTCCAAGGGCGGGCTGGTCGGGCAGGTCGTGGGCGCGAAGCCCATGCGCCGCATCAAAATGGCGCGGTCCGCGCTCTCCGCCGTGCGGGCCAGGATCTCGGCGCTGGCGCCGCAATTGGTCCAGGCATTGTCGACCACCAGCAGCCGGCCGGTGCGCGAGGCCGAGGCCAGGATGGTGGCGAAGTCGAGCGGCACCAGCGAGATCGGGTCGATCACCTCGGCCTCGATGCCGGCCTCGTGCAGCAGCTCCGCCGCGCGCAGGCATTCGACCAGCATGTTGGAGATGCCGACCAGGGTGATGTCCTTGCCCTTGCGGGCGACGCGCGCCTTGCCGAATTCCTGCACATAGGGCTCTTCCGGCACGTTCGCCTCGGTGCCGTAGAGCAGGCGGTGCTCGACGAAGATCACCGGATTGTCGTCGCGGATCGCCGCGATCAGGCAGCCCTTCACGTCATGCGCATTGGACGGCGCCACCACTTTGAGGCCGGGCACGTGCATGAACATGGAATGCAGGCCCTGGCTGTGCTGCGCGCCCTGGCCCCAGGACTTGCCGATCATGGAGCGCACCACCATCGGCACCTTGACCTGGCCGCCATACATGTAGCGGGCCTTGGCGGCGATGTTGACCAGCTGGTTCATGCACAGCATCAGGAAATCCATCCGGATGTGCACATGGACCGGCCGCATGCCGGCCATGGCCGCACCGATGGCGACGCCGGTCATCGCGTCTTCGGAAAGCGGTGTGGTGAACACCCGCTCGGCGCCGAAGCGCTGCAGCAGGCCACGGGTCGAGCCCTGGATCGCCTTGTGGTCGTCGACATCGAGGCCGAACAGGAAGACGGAAGGATCGAGCTCCATCTCCTGAGCCAGCGCCTCGGCGATGGCGTCGACATATTTCAGCGTGCGCAGGCCGTTCTTGCCCGAGGGGCCAGGCCCAGAGCTGGGCCCAGAGCTAGGCGTAGACATCGGCCGTCAGCTCCTTCGGGTCGGGCCAGGGGCTCTGCTCGGCGAAGGCGACCGCGTCGGCGATCTCCGCCTCGATCGCCGCATCGACCTTCGCCCGCGCCTCCGCCTTCAGCATGCCGCCGATGCGGGCGACCTGATCGGTCTTCTGCCAAGCCTCCAGATCGGAATGCGGGCGATAGCCGGCGTCGTAATCCTCGGCCGGGCCAACATGCTCGCGCCAGCGATAGGTCAGGCATTCCATGAAGGCCGGGCCGCTCTCGCGCTTGCGCATCTTCTCGACATAGCCGGCGGCGGATTCGCGGATCGCCAGCACGTCGCCATCGGCGATGCGTGTGGTGGGCAGACCGAAACCCGCGGCGCGGTCGCAGAGCTTCTCGGATGCCCAGCGCTTGGCGAGCGGCGTGTGGATGGCGAAGCCGTTGTTCTCGCAGACGAACAGCACCGGCAGTCGGTGCAGCGAGGCAAAGTTGAGGCTCTCGTAGAACACGCCTTCTTCCGTCGCACCGTCGCCGAACAGCGCCACGGCGACGCGGCCCTTGCCCTCGCGCTTCAGCGCCAGCGCGTAGCCGACGGCGAGCGGGATGGTGGTGCCGACCACGGCGGAGGCGCCGAGCACATGGCGCGCCGCATCGATCAGGTGCATCGAGCCGCCCTTGCCGGCGGCGACGCCGGTCGCCTTGCCGTACATCTCGGCCATCATGCCGCGCAGCGAGCCGCCCTTGGCAAGATAGAGCGCATGGCTGCGATAGGTCGGCGCCACCACGTCTTCCGGCCGCAGCGGATCGCAGATGCCGGTCGCCACGGCCTCCTGGCCGATGGCGAGATGGACGGGGCTCTTGATCCTGTCGCTCGGGTAGATGCGCGCCGTCTCTTCCTCGGCGCGGCGGATCAGGCGGAGCGAACGGTAGATGCGTGCGAGGTCGGCCTCGGGAAGCATGCCGGCGGACGGCCCTGAAAAATGAACGGGAATGAAGCGATTCGACGCAGTCTGGGGCGGCGAAAAACCGCGGCGAAACTGCGGTTTGCCCCCCTGTTTGTCAAGCTTTTACAGGTGGTAGACGAGATCGCGCCGCAACCTGGCGTGCAGCCACCAGGCGGCCAGGCAGGCCAGCCCCGCCATGCCGACCGAGGTCGCGAACAGCTTGGCCGAGGGCAGGATGCCGCCATGCACCACCAGGATGGAGGGCAGGATCATCAGCGCGAAGGGATTGTAGTTGACGATGAAGCGGAACGGCTCCGGCACCATGTCGACGGAATAGACCACCGGCACCAGCCAGAACATCATGGCGAGAAACACCTGCAACAGATGCGGCAGGTCGCGAAAATAGACCGACAGGAAGGCGACGGCCACGGCCACGGCGCCTGTGAACACGACGAGCGGCGCCAGCACGATGGGCAACGCGCAGGCCACCGCGGCGGGCGCGCCGAATACCAGCGCGGCGAGCAGCAGCAGCGCCAGATAGGCGAGCGCGAACATGATCAGTTCCGCCGCCACGTCGGCGATCACGAACACGATCGGCGGCACCAGCGAGGATTGCAGCACGTCGCGCCGGCTGGTCAGCGACTGGGTCACCGTGTTCAAGGTGGTGGCGAGGAAGGTCCAGGGAATAATGCCGGCGACGAGGTAGAGGCCGTAATTGGCGATCGGCACGCGCATGAAATGCGCGAAGACCAGGAACAGGATCAGGGTCGTGGCGATCGGATTGGCCAGCGACCAGAGCGCGCCGAGACTGGATCCCACATAGCGCCGCTGCACGCGCACCCAGCCGAGATAGAGCGCGGTGCGCGCAAGGTGCCGCAGCCCGGAGGCCGGGCCCTGCGCCGCGGGGTCGGTCCGGTCCGTCATGCGGCGCCCCGATAGGTCCGCCGATAGAGATCCAGCACGTCGGCCGTCGGCCCGTCGGCAGCAATGCGCCCCTCGGCCAGCATCAGGCAGCGGGTGCAGAGCGCCTCGATCGGCGCCAGGTTGTGGCTCACCAGGAACACGATCGGCGTGGTGCGGATGCGCGCCGTCATCGCCGCGGTGGCGCGGCGCAGGAAGGCCTCGTCGCCGGTGGCGAAGATCTCGTCGAGGATCAGGATGTCGGGCGTCTGGAACAGGGTGACGGCGAAGGCGAGCCGCGCCTGCTGGCCCGAGCTCAAGAGCTGCACCGGCAGATGCGCGCGGTGGCCAAGCTCGGCGAAATCGAGAATGGCTTCCTGCAATGCCGGCGACCAAGCTTCCAGCCGCCCCATATGCGCGAGTGCCAGCTTGATGTTGGTCGCGGCCGAAAGCTCGTGATCGAAGCCGATCCCCTGCGCGATCACCGGCGCAATGGAGCCGACGACATGGCGGCTGCCTTCCGCGAGCGGATAGATGCCGGCCACCGCCTTCAGCAACGTGGTCTTGCCGCTGCCGTTGCGGCCGACGATGCCGACCCGCTCGCCCGGCCGCACCGCAAGGTCGATCTGGCGCAGCAGCGCGACGCACCGGCGTGCCTCGCCGCGGATGCCGTGGATCAGACGGCGCTTCACGGTCTCCGCCGCCGGGCGGACCGGCACGCTGACCACCGCGCCGCGCAGATCGACGACCGGCTCGCGCCCGTCGCCGCGGGCAGCGGCGGGACGCGCGCCGCGGTGGAAAACCGGCGGCAGCGGGTCGGTCGACCACGCCCAGGGATCCGCATCGATCAGCGCTTCGACCTCGGCCCGGCTCGCCGCCTGGTGCACGCTGCGGCGGCAGCTGCCGGTTCGGATGCGCTCGGGATCGAAGGGCAGATCGTCGAGCGCAACGCCGTAGAAACGGTCCGCATGGCGGAGCACGGCATAGTGGCTGCCCTGGTGGCGCGCGACGATCGTCTCCGCCGCCTCACCGCCCCGCTCTCCCGTTTCGTTCATCCGCGTCCGTTTCGCGTGAGGACTCGCCGTAGGTCCGCCCGGGCGCGGTATAGCCGTGCGCCCGCGACGGGGTCAAACAGCGGGGGCGGCCATTTCCCGGTTGTCACGGCAGGCGGCGGTATTCCGCCAGCAGAGCGGGCCACCGCCGGCGCCAGCAGCAATCGTGGTCGAAATCGGCCAGCACGATCACCGCGACCGGCGCGCCCTCGGGAAAGCGGGCGGCATAGCTCTGCGTCACCGCCGGCGGCGCGATCCGGTCGCGCCCGCCGACGAGGTGCACCTGGCGAACATGCGCAAGATCGGCGACCAGATCGGCCGGGTTGAGCGAGCCGTGCAGCGGCGTCACGCCATGAGTCGCGGTCCACAGCGCGCTGTCGAGATAGGCCGCCGCCGTCATCAGAAAGGCAACGTCCCGCCGGCGCGCGGCGACCAGCGCCGCCGCGACACCCCCGCCCGACTTGCCGTGCAGGACGATGCGGCGGGCACCGCTCGCCGCCTTCTCGCGATCGATCGCCAGCGACAGCGCGGCGATGACTTCCGGCGCGTGGCGGCGGCCGGCCCAATAGACCGAATCGCAACGCACAAGCTCGGCCGCGGCGAGGAACTGGCAGGGCCGGCCGAGATAAAGCCGGCTGGCACCCTGATCGGCCAGCGCCAGGCGAAAGGCGTCGGGCTCCGGCGGAGTCGGATCAGCGGGCTGCCGCTGGCCTGCCCATTCGGCACCGTCGCCTTCGATATAGACGATCAGTTCGGGGCTGCCGGCGAGAAAGCGGCGATAGCCGATGAAGGAGAACCGTTCCGCCGCATACTCGGTCCGCGTCCAGCCGTCGCGCGCCGCCAGGCCCTCGATCAGCGCGCGGCCTTCCTGGATCGGCTCCAGCACCGCGCCGCAGCCGGCCAGCAGGCCGGCGCAAAGCAGAAGGGCCAGCCTGAAAAAGCTGGCCCTTCGCGTCGCGCGCGACCGCGCGAGTGGATCAGAACGCCATGCGGATGTTGGCGGAGAGCGTGTAGACATCCAGACTGTCGCGCCCTTCCTGGCTGGTCGCCAGCAGACCGCCCGACAGCGCGCCGTAGTTGAAGTTGACGCCGAGGCCGACCACGAAGCCGGTGCGGTCGGGCTTGGTCGACTGCGTGGTGATACCGCCGCCATTGGTCAGGTTGACGCCGTTCGGCGAATCGAACTCATGCTCCAACCGGCCCATGAGATAGGGCGTGATGCCGCCGAAATCATAGCCGACGGAGGCGCCGACGCGGCCCTGGCCGATGGTGCGATCCTGCCGGCCGACGGCAAAGCCGAGGCTGGTGGTATGCGCATCGTCTTCCTCGTCGATGTGGAGATAGCCGACCGAGGCACCGAGCCGCCACTGCCCGACCGGGTAATTGAAGCCGAGATTGCCGCTCGCATACCAGCGATCGGTATCGTACTTCTCGCTGCCGCCGGCGCCGGTCGACGCATCGGCGTCGAGCCAGGAGAAGCCGAGCGTGCCGGACAGCGTGAAGTACTGGCCGAGCCGGATCGCGACATAGGGGCCGACGGTCCAGCCGTCGCGCTCGAACTTGCCGAGCGCGCTCTGCAGCTTCAGGTCGGTGTTCTCGTAGGCGGCCGAGATGCCGATGATGACGTTGTCAATGACGAGGTAGTCGAGCCCGAAGCCGACCGAGTAGGAATCGCCGTCGAACCTCAGGTTGGACTTGTCGTAGTCGATATCCGAATAGGCGCCGTTGAGCCACAGACCGTAGCGGCGCTGGCCGCCCTGGCCGGCGAGGCCGGTGCCCTGGCCGAAGCCCTTGTTGCCGACGCTGGTGCCGACCTGCGCGACCGCCAGCGGCGAGAAGGCGCTGTTGCTGGCGAGTTGGGAGATGCGGGATTCGGTCGGCGCGGCGTTGGTGACGGTGGCAATGCGGGTCACCGCGAGGCTGGAAGCGACAGCGGAAGCGCCGGGGCCGTTACCATCGGACGGCAGCTCTGACCCGTAGGCGTATTGTGCCTGCGCCGGCCGCGCCAGCAACGCCAAGCCCAAGACAACAGCGCCTGCGACTACGCTCCAAACTTGCCGCTTCATGATGCACCCCTCTTGGAACGCAAAATCCGCATCTGCCGCACCCGCCGCCGCAGACACATCACGCTCAGCGTTCACCTTGATGGATAACAGCTTTTCCCGCCTAACAAAAGGTTAGGTGGACGCCTCGCCATTTGGTTAACGGCATTGTGTGGTGTTTCGGCAACATCTTGGAAATGCGAACAGAATCATCCCCCTGCGGCCTGCAGACGGCGACGCATCGCAGGATCCACCGGGATCATCCGGTCGACGCCGAGCGCCAATGCCCGGCTCATCCGCTGCAGCCCGAGCCGGGCGATTGCGTCGTCGGTGTCGAGCAGCATCGCATTGCCGGTGAACCACAAGCTGATCGGATCGTCCGGCCGTCGCGCGAGCCACCGGTTGCCCAGCGCGATTGCTTCGGCCCGCCGCCCGCCGGCGATCGCCCAGCCGTAATAGCCGACCGCGACATCGCTTCGGCCCGGTGCCAGGGCGCCGAACGCATCCAGGCGCGCCGACCAATTGTCGAATAAGGTCGCCAAGCGGGCCCGCGCGCCCGCGAACTCGCCGAGATGTGCCAGCCGCCCGCGCAGATCGAGCCCCCAGAACAGCAGGTAGACCGCCCCGTCGCGCGCGCTGCGCTGCTCGGCGAGGCAGACGAAGGCGGCAAGGCGGTCGAGCAGCGCCGGCGACCAGCCCTCGGTCCGGGCCTTGCTCTCGGCGCCGTAGATTTGCGAGCCGTAGAGCCGCGCGAGGCCGAGGTCGCCGCGCCAGGCCTCGGCAGGAAAATCGGCACAGGCCGCCTCCGGCGCCGAGGCGAGGCGCACGTCGGTGCGGACGAACTGGCGCTGCGCCGCGACGCCGAACGGCAACAGGAAGGCGACCGCGCCGGCCAGTGCCAGCGCACAGCCCGACGGCGGCAATGCGGCGGCGATCGGCCGCCAGGCCGGCACGGCGCGACGGCGCGCCAGGGCGGCGAAGGCGATCGCCTGAAACGCGAAGCTGGCCGGGCTCTGGAACCAGAAGCAGATGGTGGCGGCATAGGCCAGCGCGGTGGCGGCGGCGAGGGCACGATAGCGCGGCTCGGCACCGATGATCGCGGCGACCGGCAGCGCCGCGAACAGCACGGCGCCCGGAATCCCGGCGCTGATCAGAGCTTCCAGGACGCCATGGTGGCTGTGGAAATAGTCGCGCGCGGCGAGGTCCCAGGATTGGTCGAGCCCGGTCTGCCCGGCGTGGTCGAGGCCGCGCAGCAAGGTCAGCACGTCATGCCCCCAACCCTGGCCGGTCAGCCAGCGCGACGCCGCGCCGCCGAACCCGGCCAGCGCCACCTTGGCCGCCAGCATGCGTGACGAGATCGTCGCCAGAAATCCGGATGCGCCGAGCAGCCAGATGAACGCAAGGCCGAGCAACGGCGCAACGATGGCCAGCGCGACGGCAGCCGGGCGCCACCAGCGTTCGAGATGCGGCCGCCGGCGCATCAGGCGATCAGCCCCGAAAGCAAGCGGCGTCGCCAGCAGCACCGCGGCGATGGCCGCGAGATTGCGCGACATCGCGAGCGGCACCAGGCCAGCGGCCAGCGCCGCGCCCCAGAGCCAGCGCGCCGCGGCGTCGCGACCGCCCGCCATGCCGCCGCCGAGCCCGACAACGATCGCCGGCGTGAATAGGCCGAAGAAGGCCAGCCAGTCCGGATAGAAAAAGATTCGCGTCGCCGCGCCGAGAAAAAGCAGCGCGAAGGCCAAGGACGCGGCGAGCGCCGTGGCGGCGACCACCCGCGCGGCCGGCACCGCGTCGCGCAGCATCATGGTGGCTGCCGACCAGACCGCCATGTCGAGGAAGAGCAGCGCACCCTCCGAGGTTTGCGGCGCGCCGAACACCGAAAGCCAGGGATACTCCGCCGCCGGTGCGACCAGTGTGCTCCACACCGCCAGCGCGAAGGGCACCAGCACGACCGGCGCCTGCAGGGTCGATGCGACGGCGCCGGGCCAGGCCCTGGCCGCCAGGGCCAGGCCGAGCGCCGCCAGCAGCGCCCCGACATGCAGGGTCAGGCCGATCGCCTCGCTGGTGCCCCAGACGCCGAGCCGCAGCGGGGTCAGGCCGATCGCGCCGGCGGCCAGCGACAGCATCAGGCCGAACGCCATCAGCCATCGGGACGCCGTTGCCGCCCGGCCTGACATCGATTCGCGTGTCTCCTTAGGATCTGGTTCGTATACCGGCCCGGCCGGCGGCTTGGCATGATGCGTCGCCACGCCGAAGGCGCGCAACCCGGACCGGAGACAGCCCGCTGAGCGAACCAGATGCGCCCGCGCCGTCGGTGACGGTGATCGTCGTCGTGCACAATGCCGGGGCGCATCTGGCACGCTGCCTCGCCGCGCTCGAAGCCCAGACCTTCGGCGGCTTCGAGGCGATCGTCTGCGACAATGCTTCGACCGACGGTGCCTTCGCCGCGGCACGCGGCGCCAGCACCGATCCCCGCCTGCGATTCGTGCCGATGGGCGGCAATCTGGGCTTTGCCGCCGCCAACAATCGGGCCGCCGCCGCCGCGCGCGGAACCTGGCTCGCGCTGCTGAACCCCGATGCGATCCCCGCGCCCGATTGGCTGGAGCGGCTGCTCGCCGCCACAAAGCGACATGCCGATGTCGATGCCTTCGCCTCGCTGCAGCTCGACGCTGCCGATCCGGCGCGGCTCGACGGCGCCGGCGATGCGCTGAGCGCCTGGGGCATTCCCTGGCGCGGCGGCTTCGGGCAGCGGCTGCAGCCGTTCCGCGAAGCCGAATGCTTCAGCGCCTGTGCTGCCGCGGCGCTCTACCGCACCGAGCGCTTCCGCGCCCTGGACGGTTTCGCGGAGGCCTTCTTCTGCTTCTGCGAGGATGTCGATTTCGGCTTCCGCCTGCGCCTCGCGGGCGGAAAGAGCGTGCTGGTGCCGGATGCCATCGTGCGGCACTGGGGCGGCGCCAGCGCCGGCCGGCGCTCGGATTTCGCCGTCTATCACGGCGCCCGCAACCGGCTATGGCTGCTGCTACGCTGCATGCCGATGCCGCTGCTCGCGGTGATGCTTACACCTCATGTCGCCGCAACCCTCGCCCTGCTCGCTGCAGCGGCGCTGCGCGGCCGGGCGCCGGCCTTTCTGCGCGGCTTGCGCGATGCCTGCGCCGGGCTGCCCCAGCGCTGGGCGGAGCGCCGACATATTCAGGCGGCACGCCGGGTGCCGGCCGGCGCCATTGCCGCGGCACTGGTCTGGTCGCCGCTCAAGGCGATCCGGCGCGCCCCGGCGCTATGGTCGCCACGAGAGCCCGCCCCGCGAATCTGAGCCAGACCAGCGCGATCAGGGCCGCCAGCGCGGGGCGCGGCAGCCCGGCGCCGAAATGCCGCCGCAGATAGCGCACGAAGCCGCGTGCCTTGTGGCCTTCCACCGTCACGGCCGGCGCATCGCTGGTGCCGCCGCAATGCAGCACGCGCGCCGACGGCACACAGAGAATGCGGCCGCCCGACGCATTGATGCGCTGGCAGAGATCGAGATCCTCGACATGCAGGAAATAGCCTTCGTCAAAGCCGCCGAGCGCCTGCAGGCGCTCGCGCCGGATCGCCAGGCCGGCACCCGAACAGGCGGCGATGGCGAAGGGTGCGGCCGGCATCGCCATGCGATGCAGGTTCAGGCGGGGAAACGCCTTGGGAAACACGAGGTCGAGCCGGAGTGCCTCCCCCAGCATGCTGCGCGGCGTGAGGGCGTTGCGCGGCGTGCCGGGCTGTACGCGGCCTCGACCGTCGACCAGGAGTGGCGCCGCAACCCAGGCGCCCGGATCGGCTGCAAGCGCGGCAAGCAGCGCCGGCAGCACCGCCGGTGCCGGCTCCGTATCGGGATTGAGGAACAGGATGACCGGTTCGCTGGTGCGCGCGGCGCCGAGATTGCAGCCGCGCGCGAAGCCGACATTACCGTGGCCGGTGAGCAGGTCGATCCGCGGCTCGGCCGCGGCCATGGCGCGCAGGCGGTCGACCGTCGCCACGTCGTTGCCGTTGTCGACGACAACGAGTTGCGCCGCCTCCGGCGCAGCGAGGACCGAGGCGATGCAGCGCCAGAGCAGCGGTCCGGTGCGATAGGTGACGACGACGACCGCGGCGCGCACCGGCGATCAGCGCCGGTCGCGGGCCGGATTCTTGCTCTGCCCGTTGGCCGGGGGCGACGGCGGCGGTGTGCCGTCCTTCTGCAGCGGCAATATCTCGATCGCGCTGTCGATGATCCAGCCGGCATTGCCGCCGACCGCGATCAGCACCCATTCGCCGCTGCGCTCGATCAGATAGCCGTCGTTGCGCCCCTGGGCGAGGGTGGCGACCGTGGCGCAATCCGCGGCGCCACAGGAGCGCAGCGGGGCGGCACGCTCGAGCACAAGGAATGTCGAGGGGCTGATCGGCTCGGCCGGCGGGCCGGCGAGCGGCGCGCGCAAGGTCACGGCCGGCAGCGGCGCCACCGGGCGCGGCTCCGCCGGCAGCGGCAGCTCCGCCTCCATCTCGAGCAACAGCGGGCGCCCGGGCGCCACGCCCCAGGCGCGTATGACCGTGTTGTCGCAGCGCGGCACGTGGCCGAGCAGGATTTCCGCCACCCAGCCGGATTCGGTCAGATTGCGATGCACGCTCTTCGCGATATCGGGGCGCGGCCGGCCGACCGCGGCACTGGCGAAGATCTGGTCGCAGGCGGACAGCAGGACCTTGCCGACCCGCATGCCGAGCGCCGGATCGCCGGCCCAGCCGGTGATCTCGAGCAGGTCATCCTGGCGCAGGTTGCCCTGCTGGGTCGCGTCGGCACGGCCGAGAATGCGGGCGCGCTCGATCGCGCCGCCCCGCGCCGGCACCGGGGCGATCTGCCAGTTGGACAGCGGATAGGTGGTGGCCGAGCTGTCGACCATGCGCGGCGGCAGCGGCGTCGTATCGAGCGGCTTCACCGCGCCGCCGGGAGTGGACGCAGAGGGTGCGGGCGTGACCGGCGCCGGCGCCTCGGCCACGCGGGGCGGCGGCGTGGGTCCGCCGAACTGCAGGAACCACGCGGCCACCGCCACCACCAGCGCCACCACGGCCACCACGCCGGCAATCACGGCAGTGTGGCCGCGGCGGGGTTCCGGCTCGATATCGTCCAGCGGGTCTTGCTCGTGGTCGCTCAATTCGGGCGTCTCGGCGCGATTCGCGGGGTTTCGCAACCGGCAAGCTGCCGCGAAACCCTGCCATGAGCAACCGGCAGCTTGCCGCCCCTCCCCCGCGCCCTAAGATCGCCACAGCCCAGTTTTCAGAAAGTGAGTCCAGAACTCGTATGGAGAAGTTCGGAACCGCCCAGGCGCTGCGCCGATTCGAGGACCAGCGGCTGATCACCGGCAATGGCCGCTATGTCGATGACATCAACCTGCCCGATCAAGTGTATGGCTATGTAGTGCGGTCGCCGCATGCCCATGCACGGATCAAGGGTATCGACGTCGCGGCCGCCACCGCCGTGCCCGGCGTGCTGGGAGTCTTGACGGCCAAGGACCTGGCCGCCGACGGCATCGGCCCCCGGCCCTGCCTGGTACCCCTGAAGAACAAGGACGGGACCGACCGCGCCAGCCCGGTCTTTCCGGTGCTGGCGACCGAAAAGGTCCGCTTCGTCGGCGATGCCGTCGCCTTCGTGGTGGCTGAGACCCTGACTGAGGCGCGCGACGCGGCCGAACAGGTGATGGTCGACTATGCCGAGGAGCCGGGCGTCGCCGACATGCGCGATGCGCTCAAGCCCGGCGCGCCGCAGATCCATGCCGAGGCGCCCGGCAATCTCTGCTTCGACTGGCACCAGGGCGACAAGGCGAAGGTCGACGAAGCCTTCGCCGCGGCGAAGCACAAGGTCGCGATCGAAGTCGTGAACAACCGTGTCGTCGTCGCCTCGATGGAAGCGCGCGCCGCGCTGGCAAGCTACGACGCGACGAGCGACCGCTACACGCTCCACACCAACACCCAGGGCGTGCATTCGGTGCGTCGCATGTTGGCCGAGATGGTGCTGAAGGTCCCGTCCGAGAAGCTGCGCGTGATCACGCCGGATGTCGGCGGCGGCTTCGGCATGAAGCTGTTCCTCTATGCCGAACACGTGCTGGTGACCTATGCGGCGAAGAAGCTCGGGCGACCGGTCAAGTGGACCAGCGAGCGCGCCGAGGCCTTCCTCAGCGACACCCAGGGCCGCGACAACCTGAGCCAGGCCGAGATCGCGCTGGACGCCGACGGCAAGATCCTGGCACTCCGGGTCGCCACGCTCGCCAATCTCGGCGCCTATCTCTCCAACTTCGCGCCGTTTATCCCGACCATGGCGGGTTCGCGCGTGCTGTCGGTGCAGTACCGCATGCCGCAGATCTACGTCGAGGTGAAGGGCGTGCTGACCAACACCGTGCCGATCGACGCCTATCGCGGCGCCGGGCGGCCGGAGGCGAACTACCTGGTCGAGCGGCTGATCGACAAGGCGGCGCGCGTCACCGGTATCGACGCGGTGGAATTGCGCCGGCGCAACTTCATCCCGCCGAGCGCGATGCCCTATGCGACGCCGACCGGCCTCAACTACGACAGCGGCGAGTTCGCGCAGAACCTGGAACTGGCGCTGAAGGCCGCCGACCGGGCGGGCTTCGCCGCCCGCAAGGCGGCATCGAAAGCCAAGGGCAAGGCCCGCGGCTTCGGCATCGCCTGCTACCTCGAGGCGACGGCCGGCCCAACCGAGGAACGCGCCGAGATCAAGTTCGAGGCCGATGGCAGCGTCATCCTTCTGGTCGGCACGCAATCGACCGGCCAGGGTCACGAGACCGCCTATATGCAGCTGGTCAACGAGAAGCTTGGTATCCCCTACGACAAGATCCGCGTCGTGCAGGGCGATAGCGACCTGATCAAGTCGGGCGGCGGCACCGGCGGCGCGCGCTCGCTCTATTCCGAGGGCGGCGCCCTGGTCGGCGCCGCCGACAAGGTGATCGACAAGGGCAGGCAGATCGCCGGCCACCTGCTGGAGACGGCGACCGCCGATATCGAGTTCGCGCAAGGCCGCTTCCGCATCGCCGGCACCGATCGCGGCCTGTCGCTGTTCGATGTCGCCCAGGCGGCGCGCGACCCGGCGAAGCGGCCGGCCGGCATGGAAGGCGGCCTCGACGCCGACGAGGTGTTCAAGGTCGCCGGCACCTTCCCGAACGGCTGCCATATCGCCGAGGTGGAGGTGGAGCCGGATACCGGCCGCGTGCAGCTCGTCGGCTATACCGTGGTCGACGATATGGGCCGGGTGATCAACCCGATGATCCTGGAAGGCCAGGCGCATGGCGGCATCGCGCAGGGCGTCGGCCAGGCCCTGATCGAGCACACGGCCTATGATGCCAACGGGCAGCTGCTGAGCGGATCGTTCATGGATTACGGCCTGCCGCGCGCCGACGACCTGCCGGATATCGGCTTCCAGCTCAACGTGGTGCCGGCCACCACCAACGTGCTCGGCGTCAAGGGCGCCGGCGAGGCCGGCACGGTCGGCGCCGCGCCGGCCGTGATGAACGCGCTGGTCGACGCGCTGGCCGAGTACGGCGTGACGCATGTCGACATGCCGGCGACGCCGGAAGCGGTGTGGCGCGCGATCAGGGGCGCGAAGGCGGCGTAGCAGCCGGGACCGAGCGAGCCGCGCGTCTCGTAGACGGCAGTGCGCCGCGGCAAGCGAAATGAGTTGCCGGAATGGGCCGCGGCGATTCAGGATCGTCATGGCCGGGCTTGACCCGGCCATCCACGCGGTAGCGACAGCTCAGCGGAGAGCCGTGGATGCCCGGGTCAAGCCCGGGCATGACACGTTACTGCTCTTGGGGGCGAAGACTCACCATGACCACTGATGCCGGCTTGAAGCCGCCCGCCAGCGCGCCCGCGTCGCAAGCGATCTGGCTCGCCGCCATGCCCGGCGTGTTCGTCGTGCTGTGGAGCACCGGCTTCATCGGCGCCAAGTTCGGCCTGCCGTATATCGAGCCGCTGACCTTTCTCGGCATCCGCTTCGCCATCGTCGCCGCCATCCTGATCGTGGTCGCGCTCGCGGTCGGCGCGCCCTGGCCGCGCGGCGCGCAGGCCGGCCATCAGGTGGTCGCCGGCCTGCTGCTGCACGGCGTCTATCTCGGCGGCGTGTTCGCCTCGATCCATCACGGCGTCGAGGCCGGCGTCTCCGCACTGATCACCGGCATTCAGCCGCTGCTGGTTGCGCTCGCCGCCGGCCCGTTCCTCGGCGAGACGGTGACGGCGCGGCAATGGCTTGGTTTCCTGCTCGGGCTGGCCGGCGTCGTGCTGGTGGTGTGGGAGAAACTGGCGCTCGGCCTCGGCACGCCGTTCGGCATGGGGCTTTCCGTGCTGGCGCTGTTCGGCATGACCGCCGGCACGCTCTACCAGAAGAAGTTCTGCGGTCCCGCGGATCTGCGCAGCGGCAATGCCGTCCAGTTCGTCGCCGCGGCCATCGCCATGCTGGGCCTCGCCTGGCTCATCGAGACCATGCAGGTGGAATGGTCGGGCCGGCTGATCTTCGCCATGACCTGGCTGATCTTCGTGCTGTCGCTCGGCGCCATCACCTTGCTGTTCCTCCTGATCCGCCGCGGCGCCGCCTCGCAGGTATCGAGCCTGATGTTCCTGGTGCCGCCCTGCACCGCGGTGATCGCCTGGTTCCTGTTCGACGAGCGGCTGGCGCCGGTCTCGATCGCCGGCATGGTGCTGATCGCGGTCGGCGTGGCGCTGGTCAATGTCCGCCGCTAGGCCGAGCCCGCCGCGCTATCCGCCGCTGCCGCCGGGCGATGCCTGGGTCTTTGCCTATGGCTCGCTGATGTGGAATCCGGGCTTCGCGCCGGTGGAGAGCCGGCCTGCTTTGCTGCGCGGCTATCACCGGGCCTTCTGCATCCATTCCACGCTCTATCGCGGCACGCCGGAGGCGCCCGGCCTGGTGCTCGGCCTCGACCGCGGCGGGGCCTGCCGCGGCATCGCGCACCGCATCGGGGCGCGCGACCGCGAGATGGTGCTGACCTATCTGTGGAACCGCGAGATGGTCTACGAGGTCTATGCCGTGCGGGTGCTGCCGGTCTTCCTCGAGCGGCATCCGCCGGTGCAGGCGGTCACGTTCGTCGCCAATCCGGCCGACCCGGCCTATGCCGGTCGCCTGTCGCCCGCGCATATCGCCGAGGTGATCGCCCGCAGCCGCGGCCAGAGCGGCAGCAATGTCGAGTATCTGCGCGACACCGTGCGGCACCTGGACGAGCTCGGCATCCGCGCCGGCAAGGCGCATGACGTCGTGGCGCTGCTGGAAAAGGGCCCGCGCGTCTGACCGCCCGGCCCCAGCGATAGGTGCCATGCGCCGGGCGCCTTGGACCGCGGCGGCGGCGCTTGCTAGCCTTGGACCAGCGAGGAGGAAACGGCAATGCAACCTGCGGCCGCCTTTGCCAGCCTGGAAGAGCTCGTCCGCCAGATTCCCGATGGCGCCAGCATCACCGTCCCGGTCGACGGCGCGGGTGTCGCCCTGGCGGCGACGCTCGCGCTGATCCGCCGCGGCGCGCGCGGCCTCAATCTGATCACGGCGCCGAACAGCGGGCTGCAGGCCGACCTGCTGATCGGGGCCGGCTGCGTCGCCGCCATCGAGACGGCCGGGGTAACCTTCGGCGAATATGGCGGCGCGCCGCGCTTCGTCGATGCCGTGCGCCGGGGCACCATTACGGTCAAGGACACCACCTGCCCGGCGGTCTTCGCCCAGCTGCAGGCGGCCGAGAAGGGCCAGCCCTTCACCACCTTGCGCGGCATCCTCGGCACCGACCTCTTGGCCAACCGGCCGGACTGGGCGGTGATCGACAACCCCTTCCTGCCCGGCGACAAGGTGGTGGCGCTGCCGGCGATGCGCGCCGATATCGCCCTGTTCCATGCGCCGATGGCGGATGCGGAAGGCAATGTCTGGATAGGCCGGCGGCGCGAGCTCTTGACCATGGCGCATGCCGCGAAGACCACGCTGGTCACGGTGGAGGAAGTGCGCGACGGCAGCTTCCTCGACGACGAGCAGCTCGCCGCCGGCACCATCCCGGCGATGTATCTCGGCGCCGTCGCCGAAGCGAAGCGCGGCGCCACGCCGCTCGGACTGGCCGGCCGCTATGGCGTCGATGACGGCTTCCTGCGCGACTATGTCGAGCTGGCCCGCAGCGAGGCCGGATTCGCCCGCATGCTCGATCGGCTGATGGGGGCTGCGAGGGCCGCGGCGGAATGAGCGACATCGCCTACACGACGAAGGAACTGCTGATCTCGGTGATCGCGCCGCTGCTCGCGGGCTGCCGCCACGTCGCCTGCGGCGCCTCGTCGCCGATCCCCGGTTCCGCCGCGCTGTTGACGCGGATGCGCTCGCACGGGCAGATGCGGGTGACGGTGCTGGGCTCGCAGAAGAACAACTTCTTCACCAACGGCAATGGCGAGCTGTTCGACGTCGCCGGCACCGGCCGGCTCGACACCTTCTTCCTCGGCGGCGGCCAGATCGACGGTCAGGCCAACATCAACCTGGTCGGCGCCGGCGGCACCTATCCGCGCAACGACGTGCGCTGGCCCGGCAGCTTCGGATCCGCCTATCTCTATTTCGTGGTGCCGAAGGTGATCCTGTTCCGCGAAGAGCACACGCGGCGCGTGTTCGTGCCCAAGGTGGATTTCATCAGCGCGCCGGGGGTGAGCGAGCCCGGCATCTACCGCCCCGGCGGGCCGCGCCACCTCGTGACCAATCTCGCGCTGTTCGACTTCGATCCCGCACGCGTGCGCTTCGTGTTGAAGAGCGTGCATCCGGGCCACAGCGTGGAAGAGGTGCTCGATAACACCGGTTTCGATTTCGACCGGCCGGATGTGGTGCCGGAGACGCCGGCGCCGGACGCCGCGACGCTGGCCGCCCTGCGCGGCACCATCCGGCGCGAGATCGCCGAAACCTATCCCCGCTTCGCCGAAACCGCCTTCGCGGCGTAGAAATCAGTTTAACCACGGAGTACGCGGAGGACTCGGAGGCACGCGGAGAATTTCAGGGCGCTTCGCGCGGAAGACCACTCTCCGTGTGCCTCCGAGTCCTCCGCGCTCTCCGTGGTGAAAAGAGGAGCATTGACGTTGTCCGAACAGAAACCCGCAGGCGCCTTGGCCGGCGTGAAGGTGGTGGATCTGAGCCGCGTGCTGGGTGGGCCCTATTGCACGCAGATGCTGGCCGATCACGGCGCCGAGGTGATCAAGGTCGAACCGCCGCAGGGCGACGAGACACGCGACTGGGGCCCGCCGTTCAAGGACGGCCTGTCGGCGTATTTCTCCGGCATCAACCGCAACAAGCGCTCGATCGGGCTCGACATCGCCAGGCCCGAGGGCCGCGCCGTGCTGCTGCGCCTGTTGGAAGGCGCCGACGTGCTGATCGAGAACTTCAAGGCCGGCACGATGGAGAAATGGGGCATCGGCTATGCGCAGTTGTCGGCGAAATTCCCCCGGCTGATCCATGCCCGCATCACCGGCTTCGGCTCGGAAGGCCCGCTCGGCGGCTTCCCCGGCTACGACGCGATGGTGGCGGCCTGGGCGGGCCTGATGTCGGTCAACGGCTCGCCTGAATCGGGGCCAATGCGGCTCGGCGTGCCGCTGGTCGATATCGGCACCGGCCTCAATGCGGCCGGCGGCATCCTGATGGCGATGCTGGAGCGCGGCCGCTCCGGCAAGGGCCAGTTCCTGGAGACGACGCTGTTCGACACCGCGCTGACCTTCCAGCACCCGCACGCGCCGAACGTGCTGATGGATCCCACCTACGTGCCGAAGCCGACCGGCAACCGGCATCCGACCGTCGTGCCCTACCAGGTGGTGCAGGCCAAGGGCCGCGCCGTGCTGGTCGGCGCCGGCAATGACGGCCAATTCCGGAAGTTCTGCGCCGCGCTCGGCCGGCCCGAGCTGGCCGACGATCCGCGCTTCCGCACCAACAAGGACCGCCAGGCCAATCGCGACGTCCTCGCCGACATCATCGAGCCGCTGGTGGCGGCCCAGGATGGCGAGGCGCTCGCCATGCAGCTGATGAATCTCGGCGTGCCGGCCGGCGCGCTGCTCACCGTGCCCGACGTGCTGAACCACCCGCATACCAAGGCGCGCGAGATGGTGGTGGAGAAGGACGGCTATCGCGGCACCGGCATCCCCATCAAGTTCGGCCGCACGCCGGCCGAGGTACGGCGCAAGCCCCCGCTGTTCGGCCAGCACACCCGCGAGGTGCTGGGCGAAGCCGGTTATGCCGCGCCCGATATCGACAAGCTGATCGCCGACGGCATCGCCCTGGTCGAACGGCGCAAGTGAGCCGCGTGAAGCGGACGGCACTGTAGAGGCCGCCCGCTTCCCGCGCGGTCACCGCCCGACGGCGGCGAGGATGTTGCGCGCGCCGGAGACCAGCAGCCCGAGATCGCCGCCGGCGATGACCATGTGGTAGCCGCGGGCGAACAGCTCCTTGTCCGGCGTGTTGTGATAGGAGACCGAGGCGAGCCATTTGCCGGATTTCAGGATGCGCTCCTCGGCGCGGCGCACCAGCGCCTTGACCTCCGGATCCTCGAACTGGTCGAGCTTTCCGATCGAGCCGGAGAGATCGCGCGGGCCGATGAAGATCATGTCGATGCCGGGCACCGCCGCGATGTCGGGGATGCGCTCTACCGCCGCCGCGCTCTCCACCTGCACGGCGACGATCAGCTCCTCGCCGATCTTCTGCTTGTAGTCCTTGGTGTAGCCGTAGGTCGCCGCGCGGATGCTGCCGGCGGCGCCGCGGATGCCGACCGGCGGGTAGTAGCAGGCATCGGCGACCGCCTTCGCCTGGGCCGCGTTCTCCACCATCGGACAGATCACGCCTTCGATGCCGGCGTCGAGCACGCGCTTGAAATAGACGAGGTCGTTCCACGGCACGCGCATG
This sequence comes from Desertibaculum subflavum, assembly GCA_003576705.1. Classification (GTDB taxonomy): domain Bacteria; phylum Pseudomonadota; class Alphaproteobacteria; order Ferrovibrionales; family Ferrovibrionaceae; genus Desertibaculum; species Desertibaculum subflavum. The sequence goes on along the minus strand of QOZS01000024.1, from coordinate 46,197 downwards.
ATCGAGCCGGTATCGGTGCCCTGCATGGCGCGCAGCTGGTCGATCAGGTTGGGAATGGTGCCGGGGCCGTGCTCCTGGTCGATGGCGAGGAAGTCGAGCCCGCTATGGGTCAGCACTTCGGCATTGTCGGCGCCGGTGCCGTTCAGCCACACGCCGATCAGCTGCTTGCCGGCCTTCAGCTTGGCCTTCATCGGATTCTTGCGGAACATCGTCATTGTCCTCCCTTGGCGAGATGCAGTTGCAGGCCGAGCCAGCGCCAATGGCCATCCGGACCCGGAACGGTGCAATTGACGCGCGTGCGCCCCGCCGGCAGGTCGCGGGCGAGCCGGACGGCCACGCGACGGCCATCGATGTCGAGGTCGAGCGGGCCGGTCTCGTTCGAGGCGAAACAGGCGAGCCGGTCGAGCGCACCGACCGCGGGCTCGACGGTGAAGCCGATCTCGGGGCGCGCGCTGCTCAGCGCCGGATCGGCCGGCTCCAGACCGGTCACCGGCAGCGGCAGCGCGTTGATCGCCACCAGGAAGCGCGTCATGCCGCCCTGGGCCTCGTTCATCGGAAAGCGCGGCAAGGCCCACCAGTCGGAGCCCGCATGCACCACGCCCGATTGCTGCCCGAAGGCGGCCACGTGGCCGGAGCCGACCACGGCATCGCGCACCCCGGCATTCCACTCGCCATAGGGGTAGGCGAAGAAGGCCGCCGGCCGGCCGATCTCGGCCTCGATGCGGCGCCGCGCCTGCGCCAGTTCCTCCGCGATGCGTGCGGGCGACTGGTCGGCCAGATGCGGATGCGCCACCGTCAGGCTGCCGATCTCGATGCCGCTCTCGGCCATCTCGCGAAGCTGCGCCCAGCTCATGTAGCCCGGCACCGCACGGTCGAGCGCGTTGGTGGTGACGAACAAGGTCGCCGGCAGGCCAGCCCGTTTCAGCCGCGGCCAGGCTTCGAGGAAGACCGATTCATGCGTGCCGTCGATGGTGATGGCGAGCGAGCGCTCCGGCAGCGTCCGCCGCTCGCGCAGGGCCGCCAGCGCCTCGGACAGCGGCAGCACGCTCCAACCGCCGCTCGTGATTTCGGCAAGATGTGCCTCGAACTGCTCGATGCGGATGCCGCGGCCGCCATCGGCGCCGAAGCGCCCATAGGCGAGCACCGGCAGATGGTCCCATGCGACAGCCGGCGAGGCGACCGTCATCGCGCCGCAGATGAGCGCGAACGCGGCGCGGAGGGTGGGACGGTTAATGGTCATCCGGGGAGTGAGGTTGCGCGAACGGGACCAATGACTAGTCTGGAACGGTTCGTGAATGAAGTCACTTCCCCTGCTTCCCCGGGGCCATGCCTCGACCGGCAGACCAACCTTCAAGAAGGGCCGACATGCTGACCGACGCCGCCCTGGACACCATCTTCCGCGCCGCGCGCACGCACAACGTGTGGAGCGACAAGCCCGTCTCCGAGATCACGCTACGAGCGCTGTACGATCTGATGCGCTGGGGCCCGACCTCGGCCAACTGCTCGCCGGCGCGCATCGTCTTCGTGCAATCGAAGGAGGCGAAGCATAAGCTGGCGCCGGCGCTCTCCGCCGGCAATCTGGACAAGACCATGCAGGCGCCGGTCTGCGCCATCATCGCCTACGACCTGGATTTCAACGAGCAGATCCCCAAGCTGTTCCCGCAGAAGCCGGAGGCCAAGGACTGGTTCAACGGCCCGGCGCGCGAGATCACGGCATTCCGCAACGGCTCGCTGCAGGGCGGCTATTTCATCATCGCCGCGCGCTCGCTCGGTCTCGATTGCGGCGCGATGTCGGGCTTCGACAACGCGAAGGTGGATGCGGCGTTCTTCCCCGGCGGCCGCATCAAGTCCAACTTCCTCTGCAACATCGGTTACGGGGATCCCTCCGGCGTGTTCCCGCGCAACCCGCGGCTCGATTTCGACGAAGCCTGCCAGATCGTGTAGCCGTGGCGGGGGATGCCGCCTTCCGCCTGCTGGAAGGCGGCCGGCGCGATCTGCTGCTGACCTGCGACCATGCGAGCCGCGTACTGCCCGAGGGTTACGGCACGCTTGGCATCGGCGAGGCGGAACTCGCGCGGCATATCGGCTGGGATATCGGCGCCGCCGCGCTGACCGAGGCGCTGGTCGAGCGGCTCGACGCGCCGGCCGTGCTGTCGGGCTTCTCCCGGCTGCTGGTCGATTGCAACCGCGCGCCGGACGACCCGACGCTGATCTGCGAGCTGTCCGACGGCACCGTCATCGCCGGCAATCGCGGTTTGTCGTCCGACGAGGTTGCGGGACGCATCGCGCGCTTCCACACGCCGTATCATGACGCGATCGCGCGGCAGATCGATGTCATGCGGCGCAGCGTCGAGGCGCCGGCCATTGTGTCGATCCACAGCTTTACCCCGACGATGCGCGGCCGCGCCCGGCCGTGGCATTGCGGCATCCTGTGGGATCAGGACCCGCGGCTCGCCGTGCCGCTGATGGCGAAGCTCGGTGCCGAGCCGGGCCTCGAGGTCGGCGACAACCACCCCTATTCGGGCAAGAGCCATGTCGGCTACACGATGGGCCGGCACGGCGCATCGGCGGGACTGCCGCATGTGCTGATCGAGGTGCGCCAGGACGAGATCGACCGGCCGGCCGGAGTGGAGCGCTGGGCCGGGCGCCTGGCCCGCGTGCTGGCGGAGATCATGGCCGAAGCCACGCCGTTCCGCGTCGAGCGCTACTGACCGCAAGCCCGGTCCGCGCTATCTCTAGGGGTGGCGATCGATCCTCGGAGAGGAGAGTGCGATGGACCAGAAGACCGAGTTGGAGGCGGCGGCGTTCCGCCGGCTGGTGCAACATCTGCGCGAGCGCACCGATGTGCAGAACCTGGATCTGATGAATCTCGCCGGCTTCTGCCGCAACTGCCTGTCGAACTGGTACCGCGAGGCGGCCGAAGCCAAGGGCGTCCAGATGAGCAAGGACGAATCGCGCGAGATCGTGTACGGCATGCCCTACGAGGAATGGAAGGCGAAGCACCAGACCGAGGCGTCGCCGGAGAAGCTGGCGGCGTTCAAGCCACCGAAGCATTGAGGTCTATTCGAAAGTGTTCGAGGAACAGATGGCAGCGACGGCAGCGGCGAAGAACGAGCAACCGGCGAACGACGTGGGCGGCATCGCGGCCGAGCGGCTGCGTCAGATCGTCGCCCGCATCGAGCGGCTGGAGGAGGAAAAGAAGGCGCTCGCCGACGACATCAAGGAGGTCTACGCCGAGGCCAAGGGCGCCGGCTTCGACACCAAGATCATCCGCCAGATCATTCGCTTGCGGAAGGTGGAGCAGGCCGACCGCCAGGAGCAGGAAGCCCTGCTCGACCTCTACATGCAGGCGCTCGGCATGGCATGATCGCCGGGCGTGATCGGCCGGCGCTTAGGAATTCATAAACCCCTCGGCGCTCACAATTGTAGCGCAACCGGAAGGTGGCATGGTTTGGGGGAGCCACAACGCGCCGTGAGTTACTACAGCTTCGAAAACCTGTCGTTCCTGCTGGTGGACGACAATGAACCGATGCGGCGGCTGGTGCGCACCATCCTGCACCAGCTGGGCTCGCACGACATTGTCGAGGCGCCGGAGGGCGAAGAAGCGCTCGACCTCCTGCGCGGCCAGGCGGTCGACATCGTGGTCTGCGACATGATGATGCGGCCGATGGACGGCATCGCCTTCACCCATGCCGTGCGCCAGGACGGCCGCAGCCCCAACCGCTTCCTGCCGATCATCATGACCTCGGCCTATTCGGAGCCCGACAAAGTGGTCGCCGCCCGGGATGCCGGCGTGACCGAGTTCCTGGCCAAGCCGCTCAGCGTCACCGCGCTCTATCAGCGGGTCATGGCCGTCGTCGAGCGGCCGCGGCCCTTCGTCCGCAATGGTGCCTATTTCGGGCCACTGCGCCGCGGCATCGATGCGGGTCCGAATATTCCGCGCGGCGGTGCGGGCGTCGGCACGCTCGAGATGCTGGACGGCTGAGCCCGATGGCCAAGCCCGCCGCCTATGAGGTGATCCAACCGGTCAATCCGCTGCGCGCCAAGGTCGGACCGCCCAGGCCGACCGATCCCGGGCTGATCGCCCGCGCCGAGGCGGCGCTGCAGGACATGGCCGGGGATTATCTCGGCTGGGTGGCGAACGACTTGGCGGCGCTGGAAGCCGGGGCGGCCGCCTTCACCGCTGCCGTTGCGCCCGCCTCCCGCATCGAGGCGCTGCAATCTGTCTACGGCGTGGTGCACGACATCAAGGGCCAGGGCGCCACCTTCGATTTCAAGCTGGTGACCGGCATCGCCGGCTCGCTCTGCCGCTATCTCGAACGCACGGCCGAGATCGGCGGTGCCGAGGTGCCGGCCGATCCCGAGATCGTCGGCGCCCATGTCGACGCGCTGCGCGCCGTCATCGGCCACGGCGTCAAAGGCGATGGCGGGTCGCTCGGCCGCGAGGTGGAAAGCGGCCTTGCCAAGGCCATTCAGCGCAGCCTCGACCGCGCGAAATCGGCGGCGCCCCGCTAGGCCGGGCGGCCTAAGGGCTAACCGAAATCGCGGCAAAGAGACCAATTGTCGCGCGATTCCGGCTTCACAGCCGGTCCGGCCGGGCGGATGATGCCGCCCGGTTGGGGCGTTCATCCGGAGGATGGGCGCCATGCAGGGTCGAGCGGGGTCATGGACTACGACCGGATTTTCGGCGATGCGATCGCGCGGCTGAAGGCCGAGCGGCGCTATCGCGTATTCACCGACCTGGCGCGCAAGGCGGGCCGCTTTCCGCGCGCCGTCGACCACGGCACGGCGAACGGCCGGGAGATCGTGATCTGGTGCTCGAACGACTATCTCGGCATGGGCCAGCATCCCGCGGTGATCGAGGCCATGCACGAGGCGATCGACCGCTACGGCGCCGGGGCCGGCGGCACCCGCAACATCTCCGGCACGCATCACGCCGTGATCGAGCTGGAAGCCGAGCTTGCCGGCCTGCACGGCAAGCCCGCGGCCCTCGTCTTCACCTCGGGCTTCGTCGCCAACGAGGCGGCTTTGTCGACCCTCGGCAAGCTGCTGCCCGATTGCCTGATCCTGTCGGACGCGCTGAACCACGCCTCGATGATCGAGGGCATCCGCCATGCCGGCTGCGAACGGCAGGTGTTCCGCCACAACGACCTTGCCCATCTGGAAGAGCTGCTCAAGGCGGCCGGCCGCGATCGCGCCAAGCTCATTGCCTTCGAGAGCGTCTATTCGATGGACGGCGACATCGCGCCGTTGGCGGCAATCTGCGATCTCGCCGAGACGTACAACGCGCTGACCTATCTCGACGAGGTGCATGCGGTCGGCATGTACGGGCGGACCGGCGCCGGCGTCGCCGAGCGCGACGGCGTGATGGCGCGGATCGACGTGATCGAAGGCACGCTCGCCAAGGCCTTCGGCGTGGTCGGCGGCTATATCGCGGCCTCGGCCGACCTGGTCGATGCGGTGCGCAGCCACGCGCCGGGCTTCATCTTCACCACCACCATTCCGCCCGCGGTCGCCGCCGGCGCGCGCGCCAGCATCCGCTATCTGCGCGCGCATGACGAGATGCGTGAGCGGCACCAGGAGCGCGCCGCGACCCTGAAGGCCATGCTGGCCAGAGCCGGCCTGCCGGTGATGCCCTCCGAAAGCCATATCGTGCCGGTCTTCGTCGGCGATCCGGCCATGTGCAAGCAGGCTTCCGACCGGCTGCTGGACGAGCACGGCATCTATATCCAGCCGATCAACTATCCCACCGTGCCGCGCGGCACCGAGCGCCTGCGCATCACGCCGACGCCGCTGCACGACGACGCCATGATGCGCGACCTGGTCAATGCACTCTCCGCCGTGTGGCAGGAGCTCGGGCTGCGCCAGGCAGCCTGATCAGCCGGCCGGCCGCCGCGCCCTGAGCGCGGCCTTCAGCGTCCCGTCATCGAGATAATCGAGCTCGCCGCCGAGCGGAACGCCCTGCGCGAGTCGCGTCAGCTTCGCGCCGGTCGGCTCCAGCCGCTCGGCCACGTAATGCGCCGTGGTCTGGCCTTCGACCGTCGCGTTCATGGCGAGGATGACCTCCGCCGCCCCGGTCGCCCGGACCCGCTCGACCAGTTCGCCGATGCGGAGCGATTCCGGGCCGCGGCCGTCCAATGCCGACAGCGTGCCGCCGAGCACGTGGTAACGCCCCCTGAAGGCACCGGCGCGTTCCAGCGCCCAGAGGTCACGCACATCCTCGACCACGCAAATCGCCGTGCCATCGCGCTCCGGATCGGCGCAGATGCCGCACGGATCGCGGGTGTCGAGATTGCCGCAGGCAGAGCAGGCCTTGACGCGCTCGGCCGCCTCGGTCAGCGCACTCGCCAGCGGGCGCAGCAGCTGCTCGCGGCGGTCGATCAGGTGCAACGCGGCGCGGCGCGCCGAGCGCGGCCCGAGGCCCGGCAGCTTGGCGAGCAGCTGGATCAGACGCTCGAGCTCGGTCAAGGAAGCGATCTCACCCCGCTCAGAACGGCAGCTTGAAGCCGGGCGGCAGCGGCAGGCCGCCGGTCACCTGGGCCATCTGCTCCGCCATATAGGCCTCGGCCTTCGTCTTGGCATCGTGATGGGCGGCGACGATCAGATCCTCCACCACGGTCTGCTCCTCCGGCTTGAACAGCGCCGGGTCGATCGAGACGCGCCGCATCTCGCCCTTGCCGCTCAGGGTGACGGTGACCATGCCGCCGCCGGCGCTGCCGGTCAGCTCGTGCGCTTCGAGCTTGGCCTGCATTTCCGCCATGCGGCCCTGCAGCTGTTGCGCCTGCTTCAGCATCTCGGTGAGGTTCTTCACGGCCTAATCCTCCGCTTCCGTCGGTTCCGCCGGCGCTTCCTCCTCCGTCTCGACCGGATCCGCCGCCGGCGCGGGCGGCGTCACCGTCTGGATCGCGGCGCCGGGAAAGGCCGCGAACACCGCCTGTACCAACGGGTGGCGCTCGACCTCGGCCCGCGCGGCCGCCTTGGCTGCCTTCTCGCTCTCGTCGATCGACGGCTCGCCCGGCTGTGTCGAAACCACCACCGCCCAGGGCCGCGCCGTCCATTCCCTGAGCTTCAGCTGCAGACGGTTGGCAAGGTCGGGCGGCGCTCCTGGCGCGGTGGAGAACTCGACATGGCCGGCATCGATCCGGACCGGTCGCACATAGAGAACGATCTCGGCCCTGAGACGTGAATCGCCGCGGGCGGCCACCAGTTCCACGATCTCCCTCAGGCTGCTCGGCAGCTTCGCCTCCGCCGGGGCCGGTGATGCGGCGGGGGCCGCGCGCGGGGCGCTGGGTGCGCTCTCGCCAACCGCCTTCGCCATTGGGCGCGAGGGGAGGGCGGGCGCCGGGCGTCCGGCCGGCATGGCAGCCGGGGCCGCGGCGGGAGCCGCGGCGGCACCCTGGGTCAGCGCCGCCACCAGGTCACCGGGCGGCGGCAGCTCGGCCACATGGGCGAGGCGCAGGATCAGCATCTCCGCCGCCGCGGCGGGACGCGGCGCCCGCTGCACCTCGCCCAGCCCCTTCAGCAGCATCTGCCAGGCGCGCTGCAGCACCGCCATGCCGAGTTTCTGCGCCATCGCACGGCCGCGGCCGCGCTCCGCCTCGGGGACGCTCGGGTCGTCGGCCAGCGCCGGCACGATGCGGAGCCGGGTCAGCCAATGCGTCAGCTCCAGCAGGTCGCGCACCACGGCTTCCGGGTCGGTGCCGGCCTCGTGCTGCTGGCCATAGAGGCGAAGCGCCTCCGGCACATCGCCCCGCATGATCGCCTCGAACAGGTCGAGCACCTGGCCGCGATCGGCGAGGCCCAGCATGTCGCGCACCGCCTCGGCCTCGACCGCGCCGTTGCCATGCGCGATCGCCTGGTCCAGCAGCGAGAGCGCGTCGCGCACGCTGCCTTCCGCGGCGCGGGCGATCAGCGCGAGCGCTTCCGGCGCGACGGTGACGCCTTCCGCCTTGGCGATGTTGCCGAGATGCGCGACCAGCCGCTCCGCCTCCACCCGGCGCAGGTCGAAGCGCTGGCAGCGCGACAGCACGGTCACCGGCACCTTGCGGATCTCGGTGGTGGCGAAGACGAACTTCACATGCGGCGGCGGCTCTTCCAGCGTCTTCAAGAGGCCGTTGAAGGCGGCCGTGGAGAGCATGTGCACTTCGTCGATGATGTAGACCTTGTAGCGCGCCGAGGCCGGCGCATAGCGCACCGCCTCGATGATCTCGCGGATATCGCCGATGCCGGTGCGGGATGCCGCATCCATCTCGATCACGTCGACATGGCGGTCCTCGGCAATGGCGCGGCACGGCTCGCAGATGCCGCAGGGATTGATCGTCGGCCCGCCCGTGCCGTCCGGCCCGACGCAGTTGAGCGCGCGGGCGATGATGCGGGCCGTGGTCGTCTTCCCCACCCCGCGCACCCCGGTGAGGATGAAGGCATGGGCGAGCCGCCCGCTCTCGAAGGCGTTGGTCAGCGTGCGCACCAAGGCGTCCTGGCCGATCAGGCTCGAGAAATCGGCCGGACGGTGCTTCCGGGCAAGGACGCGATAGGCGGCGGGCTCGTTCATCGGCGGGGCGGCACGCCGTCAATGGCAAGAGAAACGGGGTGGGAGGCTGTCAACGACCCGAACCGGAGCTCGTTACGGCTGCTTCCTTCCGGACCTGACCGGGTTGGCGAGGGGCTCGTCCGCCGCCAACCTCCCGCGACGGTCTTAACGGTCGGGCAGGGACGGCGCAACGGCGATGACGCAGGCAGAGCCGGCAGACGCCGGCCGCACCGCCGCGGCGGGCACAATTATCCGGCAGACCCTATTCGTTCATTCCCCATAAACGTGTGGTCGGGGCCGGCCGCCCGGTCGGTTAACAAGGGGTGGAGATCCGCCGCATTCTGTCAAACGGGTTTACAATCACGATGAGTGCGGACTTTGGTGGAGAGCTAACCCTCTGTATTAACGGGAATAGTTACTTCTGGCACGATTGCTGCTTACAGGTGGATCGGGATTGTTGTAACGGGCCGCGTTGTGTTCGCTGCCCTTACCGTGGAGGACCAGATGAACAAGTTCACGGGCATGGTCGCAGCAGCGGCATTCGGTGTCGGCCTTGCCGTCGCCGCGCCGGCGAACGCGGCGTTTCTGAGCATCGACGGCGGCACGTTCGGGCAGATCCCGGGCGGCACCGGCGAGAATGATTTCCTGAATCCGCTGTTCGGCGGCGCGTCGCAGCTGAACGGCTATTTCGGGTCGGACCTGCTGATCAACCTGCCCGTGCAGGGCACGGTGACCGTCAACTTCTACGGTGCCGAAGCCGGCTACACCAACACGTTCAGTCTCGGCGGCGGCCTGATCACGTTCACCCACAACGGCGGCACCGGTCCGGACTCGGTCATCGCCGGCAGCCTTGCGTCGCCGCTGGACAGCGACTCGGTCGTCGGCAGCGGTGTCGGCCTTCTGACCTTCTCGTTCCTGACCGACCAGACCAACGTCGATGGGCCGTCGGGATCGGTGAGCAACGGTACGAACCCGGACGACTCGGCGGGCACCGCCGATTCCCCGAACTTCTTCCTGAGCTGCGACCCGACCGGCGTGGGCACCGGGACGGATTGCGACACCGTCTATGTGTTCCTGGACGACGCCGGCGCCGGCCCGGACGACAACCATGACGACTTCCTGGTCACCATCACGGTGAGTGTCCCCGAGCCGGCCTCGATGGCGCTGCTCGGCGGCGGCCTGCTCGGCCTCGGCCTGCTGGCCCGTCGTCGCCGCCGCTAATCGGCGGAGCGACCGGCCCCTCTGGTCGGTCTCGTCAGGACTAAGGAATGCGGCCCCGCAAGGGGCCGCATTTCGTTTCAGCCGAGCTCACCATCTCGGCTTGCGCTTTTCGTTGAAGGCGTCGAGGCCCTCCTGCGCGTCGGCGGTGGCGATGATGTTGCAGATCGTCTCCACCGTGCTCTCGATGGCGCGCCGGTACTCGAAATCGTTGACCCGCATATAGGCGTCGCGGGCCAGCTTCATCACCACGGGTGACTTCTCGGCGAAATCGCGGGCAAGCGCGCGCGCCTTCGGCAGCACCTCCGCCTGCGGCACGACGTGGTTGACCAGGCCACGGCGCTCCGCCTCGGCGGCCCCGATGCTCTTGCCGGTGAACAACAGTTCGAACGCCTTGTGGCGGCCGATCTGGCGCGGCAGATGCACGAAGTGCATCGCCGGGATGACGCCGACCTCGATCTCGGGATAGCCGATCGACGCCCGCTCGCTCGCCACGATGACGTCGCAGGAGACGGCGAGCGTCACGCCGGCAGCCCGCGCCGGCCCGGTCAGCGCCGCGATGGTCGGCTTGCCCAGGCGGTACTGGGCATCGTGCATGCCCATATAGAGCTTTTCCAGGTAGCGCCGCAGATCGAGGCCGGATCCGCCGCGGATCATCGCGAGGTCCATGCCGGCGGAGAAGGCGCGCTCGAAGGCGCTGGTCAGGATCACGGCGCGCACGCCGTCATCCTCCTTGGCGCGGGCATAGGCGGCCAGGATCTCGTCGATCAGGGCGTGATTGATCGCGTTCACCGGCGCGCGCTTGAGGGTGATCTCGGCGACGCGCTCGGTCACGGCGTAGTCGAGCAACTGGAACGCGGTCATCTGGTTTCCTCCCGGATCGGCGTTGCCGATTGATCTATCATCTCGCGCCGCTGTCGTCGTGAGGGAGGTCCCATGCGGATCGAAGGGTCGTGCTATTGCGGGGCGGTCCGCTTTGCCTGCGACGCCTATGCGCCGGTGCCGTATCTGCGCTGCTACTGCTCGATCTGCCGCAAGACGGCGGGCGGCGGCGGTTATGCGATCAACCTCGGCGCCAGGGCCGACACGCTGGAAATCACCGGCGAGCGCCACATCCGCAAGTTCCATGCCCGGATCGACGGCGAGGAAAGTCCCGGCGAACGGCGTTTCTGCGGCCGCTGCGGCTCGGCGCTGTGGGTCTGGGACCCGCGCTGGCCGGACCTGGTGCATCCCTTTGCCAGCGCCATCGACACCGACCTGCCGGCGCCGCCCGCGCAGGTGCACATGATGCTGGGCTCCAAGGCCAGCTGGGTGCGGGTCGATGCCAAGCGCGGCGAAGAGCGCGAGCCGGAATACCCCTCGCAATCGCTGAAGGACTGGCACAAGGCGCACAAGCTGCTGTCCAAGGCCTGAACGGGTTGTGCCGGCGCGGCACTCCGGCGCAGGATGCCGGGCGGGAGGGGACAACGAACAAGAGGGACGCGATGCAGCGCGCCGCCCCGGTCATCGCGACCGACATTCCGGCGAGACTCGATCGGCTGCCCTGGGGCCGGTTCCACACGCTGATCGTGCTGGCGCTCGGCATCACCTGGGTGCTGGACGGGCTGGAGGTGACGCTCGCCGGTGCGGTGGCCGGCGCGCTGAAGGAAAGCCCGCGCCTGCAGTTCAGCAATGCGGAGGTCGGCCTCTCCGCCACCGCCTATCTGCTCGGCGCGGTGCTGGGCGCGCTGCTGTTCGGCTGGCTCGCCGACCGCATGGGCCGCCGGCTGCTCTTCTTTGTCACGCTCGGCGTCTATGCGCTCGCCACCATCGCCACCGCCTTCGCCTTCGACATCTGGAGCTTCGCGCTGTTCCGCTTCCTGACCGGTGCCGGCATCGGCGGCGAATATGCCGCCATCAACTCGACCATCCAGGAGCTGATCCCGGCGCGCTATCGCGGCCGCACCGACCTTGCCGTCAACGGCACCTTCTGGGTCGGCGCGGCGCTGGGCGCCGCGGGCTCCGTCGTGCTGCTGGACCCGGCCTGGCTCGGCCATGAGCTCGGCTGGCGCGCCTGCTTCCTGATCGGCGGCGTGCTGGCCGGGCCGATCATCCTGATGCGGCTCTGGATTCCGGAAAGCCCGCGCTGGCTCGCCACGCATGGCCGCGCCGACGAGGCGACGGCGATCGTGGCCGCGATCGAGAGCGGCTATGCGGCGCGCGGCCGTCATCTTCCGGCGGAATCGCATGCCGTCATCCACCTGCGCCCGCGCCGCGCTACCGGACTGATCGAGGTTGCGGAGACCATCTTCCGCGCCCATCGCCGCCGCGCGCTGGTCGGCCTCGTGCTGATGACGGCGCAGGCCTTCTTCTACAACGCGATCTTCTTCACCTATGCGCTGGTGCTGACCGACTTCTACGCCGTGCCGGCCGAGAGCGTCGGCTGGTACATCCTGCCCTTTGCCGCCGGCAATGTGGCGGGGCCAATCATCCTGGGCCCGTTATTCGACACGCTCGGCCGGCGGCCGATGATCGCGTCGACCTATGCGATCTCCGGCCTGCTGCTCGCGGCCACGGGGCAGCTTTTCGCCGCCGATCTGCTCAGCGCGACGACGCAGACGATTGCCTGGTCGACGATCTTCTTCTTCGCCTCGGCGGCGGCGAGCTCCGCCTATCTGACCGTCAGCGAGACCTTTCCGCTGGAAGTGCGGGCGCTCGCCATCGCGCTCTTCTATGCGCTGGGCACCGGGCTCGGCGGCGTGGCCGCGCCCTGGCTGTTCGGCGCGCTGATCGAGACAGGGTCGCGCGGCAACGTGTTCGCGGGCTATCTGTTCGGTGCCGGGCTGATGCTGGTCGCGGCCGTGGTGCAGGCGCGCTTCGGCGTCGCGGCGGAACGGCGCCCGTTGGAGGCTGTGGCCCGGCCGCTATCGGCAGCGGACGCAAGCCATCCGCCGCAGTGACGCGACAGCGCCCTACTTCGCCTCGCGCCGCCACACGGCGAGCAGGCCGGCGAGCAGCAGGGCCAGCACCAGCAGGGCCGGCATCAGCGGATATTGCGAGGCGCCGGTGACCAGATACTGGCCGCGGCCGATCAGGCCGAGCCAGCCGCGGCCCTGCGGGTCGCGCTCGGCCGGCAGGCGGCGGATATCAGGCAGACCGTCGGCGAGCCAGCGCACGGCGCCGCGCGTCGCGCTGACGGCCGGCTCCAGCACCGCTTCCGTCGTGCGCACATCGGAGAACTCCACCGGATTGATCGCGCCGACGATCGCCGTCGCTTCCTTAGCGCCATCGGTCATCTTGTGCAGGCCCGGCTCCTTGGCGCGATAGGTGCCGGTGCGCCGACCGCCGGAGGCCTGAGTCAGTTCCACCTGCGTCGTCGTGCCGTCCGGCGCGGTGACCTGGACCGGATTGTCGCGCGGCTCCAGTGAGCGGCGGGTGATCTGCACCCGGTCGCCCTCCACATCGGCGACCAGCACGTCCTCCTCCAGCTCCGGCTCCTTCATCAGCCAGTGCGCGACGCGGCGCAGCACTTCCTGGTGCGGGCCGCCGCCCTCGTAGCCGCGGGCCCAGAGCCACAGATGGTCGGACAGGAACTGCGCCACGCGGCCCTGGCCGACGCGGTCGAGGATCAGGAGCGGCTGGTCGCTGGCGCCGCTCATCAAGGTGGTGCCGCCGGCCGGCTCGACTTCGATCTGGCGGAACCAGCGGCCCCAGGTCGGCCGCCCGCCTTCGGCATCGGCGCCGGGCAGGTCGGCGGTGACCGGATGGCGCTTGCCGAGATCGGTCAGCATCGGCCGGAAGCCGGCCGTCGCCATGCCGCCGGTCGGCCGGCCGGGCAGCACTTCGGCGAGCGGCGTGCGGTAGATGCTGAGCGGGCCGGAGAAGGCCGGCCCCGCCGCCTCGAACACCGCGCCGCCCTTGCGCACGTAGTTGGCGATGTTCTCGTAATACGCCGTGGGCAGCACGCCGCGGCGGCGGTACTGGTCGAAGATCACCAGATTGAAGTCGGTCAGCTTGATCTCGAACAGCTCGCGGATCGGGAAGGCGATCAGCGACAGCTCGCGGATCGGCGTGCCGTCCTGCTTTTCCGGCGGGCGCAGGATGGTGAAATGGACGAGGTCGACCGCCGGATCGGCCTTGAGAAAATTGCGCCAGATCCGCTCGCCGGCATGCGGCTCGCCGGTGATCAGCAGAACCCGCAGCCGGTCGCGCACGCCGTTCACCGCGACCGCGGCACGGTTGTTGCGCAAGGTCAGCTCGTTCTCGCCGGCGGAGGCTTCGATCTCGACCACGGTGCGGCCGGCGCGCTCGAGCTTGAACGGGATCTTCACCGTCGTGCCGGTCTGCGCCGTCATCACCTCGGGCGCGCCCTGGTCGACGCGGACGGTCAGCGTGACCGGCTGACCAGCCTTCTTGCCGTCCTCGACCCGGAGCTCGATGACGAGCTCCTCGCCGACGATGCCATAGCCCGGCGCCTTCTCCACCACCAGGCGGCGGTCGCTCTCGTCGCGATCGCCGGTCAGCAGGCCGTGCACCGGAAAGCCCAGCCGCTCCGCCGCTTCCGGCGTCGGCACGTCATGCACCTGGCCGTCGCTCAGCAGGATGGCGCCGGCGATGCGCTCGCGCGGCACGTCGCCGATCGCCCGCTCCAGCGCGCCGAACAGGCGCGTGCCGTCCTCGGTCGCGTCGCTGCGGTTGGCGCCGCCGGCGCCGACCACGCGCACTTCCATGTTGGGGAACTGGGCGAGCTTGTCCTGCAGCGCCTTGATCGCCGCATCGGTGCGGGCCTTGCGCTCGCCCAGGCCCTGGCTCGGCGATTCGTCGGCGACGATCACGGCGACGTCCGAAAGCGGCTCGCGCTGCTCCTCGATCAGGATCGGATTGGCGAGCGCGAGCAGGCCGAGGCCGAGCGTGGCGAGGCGGAGCCAGGTGCCGCGGGCGCCGCGCCAGAGGCCGAGGCCGATCACCACCGCCAGCGCGGCGCCCAGCGCGCCAATCAGCCACCAGGACAGCAGCGGCGAGAAGGTGAGGCCGGAATAGGCGGTCATGCGCTATTGCCCCAGCCGTTCGAGCAGCGCCGGCACATGCACCTGATCGGCCTTGTAGTTGCCGGTCAGCGCGTACATCACCAGGTTGACGCCGAAGCGATAGGCCATCTCGCGCTGGCGCTGGCCGCCCGGCACCACGGCATGCAGGGCGCGGCCCTCGCCGTCGATCGCCCAGGCGGCCGCCCAGTCGTTGCCGCCGATCACCACCGGCGAGACGCCGTCATTGCTGCCGCGGCCATGCCGCTCGACCCAGACCTTGCCGCCGGCGAAGCGACCGGGAAATTCCTGCGTCAGATAGAACGCCTTGGTCAGGATGTGATCGGCCGGCACCGGGGCCAGCGGCGGGATGTCGAGCCGCCCGAGCAGCTGGCGCAGCCGCTGCGCACCGGGGCCGACGACGCCCTGCGCGCCGAACCCGCCGGCACCGCCGGCCATGTCCTGGTCGCGGGTGTCGAACAGGATGGTGCCGCCGGTCTTCATGAACTGCGCCACCTTGGCCACCGCGGCGTCGGAAAGGTTCGGCTGCTGATCGGCCATCGGCCAGTACAGCAGCGGATAGAACAGGATGTCGTCGCGCTCGACATCGAGCGACACCGGCTCGCCACCCTCCACCGAGGTGCGGCGCGCCAGGATCAGGGTCAGGCCGGCGAGGCCCGCCTTCGCGGTCTGATCCACCTGCGCATTGCCGGTCAGGATATGGGCGAGGCGCAGTTCGAGCGTGCCGCGCAGCGCTGCCTGATCGGACGCGCTCTGAGCTTGCGCGCGGTCGGACCCGGCGATCGAGACGATCGCCAGCGCCAATGATGCCGCCGCGGTGACGGCGCGGCGACGGCCGAGCAGGCCGCGCAGCGCCAGGCCGATCACCGTGTCGGCAATACCGAGCGCGATGGCCGCGGCCAGCAGCCAGGGCATCAAATCGATCTCCGCCTCGGTGGAGAGCGTGGCGACGTTGACGCCGTTCGGCATCGGCGGCAGCGGCTTCAGTGCCGTCACGCCGTTGGTGAGGTTGAGCGCCCGCAGCGCCTCCGGCGGCCCGTAGAGCCCGGGCGGATGCACCGGCGAGGGGCGCGCGGTGACGATGTCGCGCGCGGCGATCGGCAGCGCGGTGGCACCCGGCTGCGACATGCGGCCATAGGCATCCATCACGCTGACCGGCTTCAGCGGCAAGGCGCCTTCGTCGACCGCGGTGCCGCGGCCGAGATCGACCAGCCGGCGCAGCATCTCCACGAACAGGCCGGAGATCGGTAGGTTCGACCATTCCGGATTGGCGGTGGTGTGGAACAGCACCAGCCAGCCTTCGCCGCGCTTCTCGGCGGTGACCAGTGGCGTGCCGTCGGTGAGGCGCGCCCAGGTGCGGTCGGCGAGATCGAGCGCCGGCTCGGCCAGCACCTGCCGGTTGATGATGACGTCGCCGGGCACGTTGAGGCTGGCGAAGGGCGTGTGGTCGCCGAACGGTGCGATGCGGGCCGGCTGCTCCCAGGTCAGCGCGCCGCCCAGCGCACGGCCGCCGATGCGGAGCCGGGTCGGCACCAGCTCGTCGGCGCCGTCGGCCATGCGCGGGCCGGCGAAGCGCACCAGCACGCCGCCCTGGCCGATCCAGCGCTCCAGCGCCGTACGGTCGCGGGCGAGGATCTTGCCGACATCGGCCAGCACGACCATGGCGAGCGGCCGCTGCAACAGGGCGTCAATCGTGCCGCGCGTCACTTCGGCGAAGGGCTGCAGCGCGCGGTCGAGATAGTAGAGCTCTGAGAGCAGCGGCTGGTCGGCCTCGGCCGCGGCGCCGGAGACGAGCCCGACCGGCCGCCGGCGCCAGCGGCTGTCGAGCAGAACGGCGGCGCCGGCGGTCGCCTCGCCTTCGATCTCGATCCGCTGCAGCGCGTTGCGCAGCTCGGTCGGCAGCTCCAGCGGGGCGGTCGCCTCGGTCGACCCTTCCTCGAAGGCGAGCGGCTGGCGTGCCAGCACGCGGCCGCCATCGGCAATGGCGCGCACCCAGATGGCTTCGGGGCCCGCGCGAGTCGCCCGCAGCGCCTTCAGGCCGAAGGCGGTGCCTTCGAGCTCGGGCAGCAACAGCGCATGCGGCGCGCGCTCCGGCGCCTCGATCAGGATGCGCACATCGCCCAGCCCCTGCAGCCGCTCGGCCAGCGCCACCGCGCCGCCCTCGTCGAGGTCGTCGGCGAGCCAGATCACCTCGGCGCGGTCGTCGAGGCGCGTCTCCACCAGCGCGCGGGCGGTGCGCAGCCGATCGGCATCCCAGGGCTTCGGTTCCAACGCGGCGAGCCGGGCGCGTGCCTCGCTCACCGGCCCGAGCTTGCCCACGGCGACGCCCTCGCTGCCGGCAGTCGGCGCGCTGGTCTGCAGCAGTACCGGCCGATCGGCTCGCTCGGCCTGGTCGAGGATGGCGCCGGCCGCGGTCTTGCGCGCCGCCCAGCCGCGTGCCGCCGACCAGCCGTCGTCGACCACCAGCACGACGGGGCCATTGCCAGCGAGCCGCGCGCCGGGATCCAGCACGGGGCCCGACAACGCCAGGATGGCCAGCGCGGCCAGGAACAGGCGCAAGAGCAGCAGCCAGAGCGGGGTTCGGGCCGGCGTCGTCTCCTCGACGCGCAGGCCGAACAGCAGGCGGATCGCCGGAAAGGCCACCCGGCGCGGCGCCGGCGGGGTCACCCGGATCAGCCACCAGATCACCGGCAGCCCGGCCAGCGCGACCAGGAACCAGGGATTTACGAAACCGATGGCACCAAGCGACCACATGGATGAACCCAATCCTATCCAGAAACCGTCGGCCTATCTCGAAAACGAACCGGCTGAGATCAATCTATCGTCCGTATGCCCCCGCAATCGCCGTGTAGAGCCCCAGCAATGCCGTCTCGGCCGGGCGGTCGGTGCGGTGCGTCGCATAGCTCCAGCCGAGCCGCCGGCAGATCTCGCGCAATCCTTCCTGATGCGCCGCCAGCCTGGCGTGATAGGCGCCGCGCAGCCGCTCGGCGCGGCTCGCCAGATACTCGCCCTCGCCTTCCAGCCCTTCGAACCGGGTGCGGCCGTCGAACGGCAATTCCTCCTCCGCCGGGTCCAGCACCTGGCAGAGATGTCCGCGCACGGCGCCGGCGGCGAAACGCCGGAACGTCGCTTCCAGTTCCGCCAGCGGCGACAGGAAGTCGCCGACCAGGACGAGGCCGGCATAGCGCGGCAGCTCGCGCCATGACGGCAGGCTCTCGGTCCCGGCACCAACCCGGCCATCGAGCTCGGCCGCGATCCGCTCCAAAGTCGCGCGGCCGGTCTGTGGCGGCGCCCCGCCGGCCAGCAGCGCGATGCGCTCGCCGCCGCGCACCAGCAGCGAGGCGACGGCAAGCAGCAGCACCTCGGCGCGCTCACGCTTGGTCGTCGCGACTCGGCGCGAGCGGTAATCCATCGACGGCGAGCCGTCGCGCCAGAGCCAGACGCTCTCCGCCGCCTCCCACTCGTTCTGGCGGACATAGAGGCGCTCGCGCTTGGCCGATTGCCGCCAATCGACGATCTGCAGCGGATCGCCCTGCTCATAGGCGCGGAACTGCCAGAAGGCGTCACCGATGCCGACACGGCGCCGGCCGTGCACGCCCTGTGCCACTGTCGCGGCGACGCGATCGGCCGCCACCAGCAGCGGCGGGAAGCGTTGCGCGAGCTCTTCGGCCCGCTGCCGTCGCGCGGTCAGCGCGTCGGCGCGCATCGTGCTTATCGGATCGGCTCGAGCAGGCGCTGGATGATGGCGTCGAGCGTGACGCCATCGGCGCGTGCCGCGAAATTGAGCGCCATGCGGTGCTTCAGCACCGGCGGGGCCAGCGCCACCACATCGTCGACCGACGGGGCAAGGCGGCCCTGCAGCAGCGCGCGGGCGCGCACCGCCAGCATCAGCGCCTGGCTGGCGCGCGGCCCCGGCCCCCAGGCGACATGCTTCTCGATTTCGGGTCCGCCGCCATTCTCGGGGCGGCCGGAGCGGACCAGGGCCAGGATCGCTTCCACCACGCTCTCGCCGATCGGCACCCGGCGCACCAGGCGCTGGATGGCCTGCAGCTCGGCGGCGGTCAGCACGCCTTTCACTTGCTCCTCGCCCACACCCGTCGTCGCCAGCAGCATGCGTCGCTCGGCCTCGAGATCGGGATAGGTGACGTCGATCTGCAGCAGGAAGCGGTCGAGCTGGGCCTCGGGCAGCGGATAGGTGCCTTCCTGCTCGAGCGGGTTCTGCGTCGCCAGCACGTGGAACGGGGCGGGCAGCTGGTGGCGCTGGCCGGCCACCGAAACCTGCTTCTCCTGCATGGCCTGCAGCAGCGCCGATTGGGTGCGCGGGCTGGCGCGGTTGATCTCGTCCGCCATCAAGAGCTGGCAGAACACCGGCCCGGCGATGAAGCGGAAGGCGCGGCGGCCATGCTCGGCCTCCTCCAGCACTTCCGAGCCGGTGATGTCAGCCGGCATCAGGTCGGGGGTGAACTGCACCCGGCGGTCGTCGAGGCCGAGCACGGTGCCGAGCGTCTCGACCAGCTTCGACTTGGCGAGGCCCGGAACACCGATCAGCAGCCCGTGGCCGCCAGCGAGGAGAGTGATGAGGGTCTCTTCGACCACTTCGTGCTGGCCGAAAATGACCTTGCCGATCTCGGCCTTGGCGGCGGCGAGCTTGCGTCCGGCCGCTTCGACCTCCGCGAGCAGTGTGTCGCTCGCTTCGCTCAGGTTGCGCATGGCACCCACACTATATGTTCCCGAGTGGTTAACGAAAGCCTGCATGCTGCGCTTGCGAATTCACGTTCGCGTAAGGCAGCCATGCAGAGAACGGGCCACCGGCCTTCGTCTGTGCACGGCGAGGGAAATCAGAGGATTGATGCCCAAGCCTCTCCCGCGATGAGGCCGGGTAGGACTAGAATCCGCCCATGACCACGACGACGATCGATCCGACCCGGCTGTTCGCCGACCTGAAGAAGACCAAGGGGCCGCCGCCGGTCCGCAAGTGGAATCCGGATTTCTGCGGCGATATCGACATGCGCATCGCCCGCGACGGCACCTGGTACTACATGGGCACGCCGATCGGCCGGAAGCCGATGGTGCAGCTGTTCTCGAGCGTGATCCGCCGCGATGCCGACGACAGGTATTATCTGGTCACGCCGGTCGAGAAGCTCGGCATCAAGGTCGACGATGCGCCCTTCCTCGCCGTCGAGCTGGCGGTGACCGGCGCAGGCCGCGACCAGGTGCTGACCTTCCGCACCCATGTCGACGACGTGGTCACCGCCGATGCCGCGCATCCGATTCGCGTCGAGACCGCCGCGGACGGCGAGCCCTCGCCCTATATCCTGGTGCGCGACCGGCTGGAGGCGCTGATCGCCCGCTCGGTCTTCTACGAGCTGGTCGAGTTGGGTGTCGAGGAGGCGGTCGACGGCGAGACGAAGTTCGGCGTCTGGAGCAGCGGCCGTTTCTTCCCGATCGGCCAGCTGGAGGCGGCGTGAGCGCCATGCAATCGGAACCGATCGCGAAATCCGTGCTGGCGAAGGAGATCATCGCCACCCGTCTCGCCCCCGCCGCCGGCTGGGCCGAGATGCCGCCGGAACCGCAGATGCGCGTCAACGGGGATCATGCCCTGAATCCCGGCCAGGCGCCGGCCAGGCCGACCAAGCGCGCCGCCGTGCTGGTGCCGGTGATCGAGCGGCCGGAGGGCCTCTCGGTGCTGTTCACCCGGCGCACGGCGCATCTCTCCAGCCATGCCGGCCAGATCAGCTTTCCCGGCGGCCGCGAGGAGCCGGGCGATCCCGATGCGGTTGCCTGCGCGCTGCGCGAGACGGAAGAGGAGATCGGCCTCGCCCGCAGCTTCGTCGATGTCGTCGGCCAGCTCGACCTTTACGTCACCGTCACCGGCTATGCGGTGACGCCGGTGGTCGGCTTCGTGACGCCGGGTTTCGAGCTGACGCCGGACCGGCACGAAGTGGCGGAGATCTTCGAGGCGCCGCTCGCCTTCCTGATGGAGGCGAAGAACCACAAGCGCGGCTCGCGCAGCTGGAACAACGGCGTGCGCCATTTCCTCGCCATTCCCTATGGCGGGCATTTCATCTGGGGCGCCACCGCCGGCATGCTATTGAACCTGTACCGCCGCCTGAATGGCGGCTGAGCAGGGGAGCCACATCGCGCGATGACGCCGGCCCGCAAAATCGCGCCGCCGGACTGGATGACGGCACCGGCCGCCGGCGCGGTGCTGGGCGCGCTCGCGCGTGCCGGCGGCGCGGCCCGCTTCGTCGGCGGCTGCGTGCGCGACGCGGTGATCGGGCGCAACGTCACCGATGTCGACATCGCAACCGACCTTGCGCCGGAATCGGTGATGACAGCGCTGAAGCAGGCCGGTCTGAAGGCGGTGCCGACCGGCATGGCCCATGGCACGGTGACGGCCGTTTCCGAGCACCGCCCCTACGAGATCACGACGCTCAGGCGCGATGTCGAGACCGATGGGCGCCACGCCAGGGTCGAGTTCACCGACGACTGGGCGGCGGATGCGGCACGGCGCGACTTCACCATGAACGCGCTCTATGCCGATGCCGACGGCACGGTCTACGACCCGACCGGCGGCCTTGCCGACCTCGCCGCGCACAGGGTGCGGTTCGTCGGCGCACCGGCGCAGCGGATCGAGGAGGATGCGCTGCGCATCCTGCGCTTCTTCCGCTTCCACGCGCATTACGGCCAGGGCGAGCCCGACATGGCCGGCCTCGATGCCTGCGCCGCCGCCGCCGCGAGGATCGCCGGCCTGTCGGCCGAGCGCGTCGCCCAGGAAATGCGCAAGCTGCTCAAGGCCGAGGCGGCGCCGCAGACGGTATGGCTGATGTCGGCGCGCGGCATCCTGGCGCCGGTCAGCCCCGCACTCACCCGCTTCGAACGGCTGGACCGGCTGGTCGCGATCGAGCGCGAGCTGGGCGAGGCCGAGCCGATGCGGCGCCTCGCCGCGCTGCTCCCGACCGATGAAGCGGCGGCCCTCGCCCTCGCCGAGCGGCTGAGGCTCTCGGTCAAGGAGCGCGAACGGCTGGCAGCGATGACGCATCTGCCGTCGCCGCCGATCGCCGCGCGCGTCGAGCGCTATCGCCGCGGCGCCGAGGGCTTTCGCGATGCCGTGCTGCTGGCCGGCGCCGACGGTGCCGACTGGCGCGCGGCGCTCGATGCGGCCGGGAGTTGGCGCCCGCCCGCCTTCCCGCTGCGCGGTGCCGATCTGCTGAAGCTCGGCCTCGCACCGGGTCCGGCGGTCGGCGAGTTGCTGCAGCGGCTGGAGCGCGAATGGATCGCCGGCGGCTTCAGGCCGGGCAAGGCAGGCCTGCTCGCCCGCGCCCGGGAAGCCGCCGCTCAGGTGAAGTAGACGCGGCCCTCGATCGACTCGGCGCCATCGCGCGGCAGCAGATTGGATGGTTCGGCGATGGCCCGCGCCGCAGCGGCGGCGGCGATGGCGGCATCCAGCGCGTCGCCGCCATTATCTGCCACCATCGCATCCCGCAGGCGTCGCGCCGGGGCGTCGATCCAGGCACGATCGACCAGCGCGTCGAGGATACGCCGGCGCGCCGCCCGGCGTGCCGGCTCGCGGCCCTTGTACGGTTCGCGCAGGCCGAGATGCAGCAAGGCCGAGGCCGGACAGGTTTCGAGCAGCCAGGCGCGGTCGGGCGATGCAACGGTCAAGGGCGGCACCGCCACCAGCCCATCCGCCACCAGCGGCCCGACGAGATGCGCAAGGCCGGACCAGGTCTGTCGGAACAGGCGCAGATTGTGCGCGGCGAAGGGCGTGCGTGCTTCCCGATCGCAAGCGCGCCGGGCGCTGCGCTCATCGACCTGCCCCGCGCACCAGGCGCGGAAGGATTCTGGGTCAGCGAAGCGCGCCGGAAATCCGGCGACGAAACGCTGCCAGCCGCCATCCCCGATCAGCGCGGCGGCGAGCGAAACCGGGAAATCGGCGCCGATCGCGGCGTCGCGCGCCGCGGCGAGATGCGCGCGCAGCGCCGGAAACACCTGGCCTGGCATCGAGCCGACCTGCAGGCGGTCGGACGCCGTCGCCAGCGCGTCGAGCTTCAGCCCGCGCCGGCCCGGTGTACCTTCGGCGATCCAGATGCGCCGGCCGCAATCCTGCGCGCCGGAAAAATCGAGACCCAGAACGCGCCGCCGCGACGTCAGTTGTTGGCCACCTTGACGAGGCGGCCCTTGGCGGTGCGCACCTTGTCGCCGTCGACGATGCGGTCGAATTCGAGCTCCATGCCCATATCGGTCAGGCGGCGGGCGAAGCTCTGCAGTTCGTAGGAGCCGCCGGCGCCGATCACCATCACGTTCACGGTCAGGGTGCGGCCCTGAATGCCGGCCCAGGCGAATTGGCCCTGCATCGGGTCCGCCGACCCCTCGGCACGCCAGATGCCGGGCTGGGCCGCGGGCCGGAACACCAGCTCCGCGGCGCGCTTCTCCAGAGTGGGGTTCCGCGGATCGCCCTTCTGCCGGCGGATCGTGGTCCAGCTCACCCGAAAGCCGTTGCCGGCCGGCTGGATCAGCACGTCCATGTCGCGCGCGGTGACGGCGAAGGTGATCGACTTGTCGGTCTCCGAGATCGCGTTGCCCTGCCAGCGGCCATAGAAGGCGGAGATATTGAGATCGGCCGCGGCAGCCGGTACGGCTACGCCGATAACACACGCCAGAATCAGCCAGAATCGCCGCATATCCGCCTCCCCGCGAGACCCGGCGGCGACTGTAGGCAGCGGCCCCCTCGCGCGCAATCGGGCCCGCCGGCCGGGGTGCTGTGCCTTGCAAATCGCGGCCGACCGGCTAGGTTGCCGCCATCGCGCACTCGTAGCTCAGTTGGATAGAGCGCTGCCCTCCGAAGGCAGAGGTCACAGGTTCGAATCCTGTCGAGTGCGCCACTCGCTTTTGCGGCCTCTTCCCGCCAACCAGGAAGACGCGTTGAGCCTGGGGCCGGCCGCCGCAGGGATGGTAGGGCTCAAGCCAGCTCGATGTTCGGCACACCTCGGCGGGCACGCTCGCCTGGAATTTTTCCGGAGCGGGCCGGATCGCGTGCTATCAACTTCTGTCCTGGCCGGGTGTCCGCCCGGTTGCCTCGACTATGTGCGCCTGTGCACCAAGGTTGGGGAGTCCTGAGTGCCATTCATATTCGAGGACTGCGTGCTCGACACTGGCCGGCGGGAGCTGTCGCGCGGGGCAGAGGTCGTCGCCATCGGTCCGCAAGTCTTCGACCTGCTGGTCTACCTGGTCAGCAACCGCCAGCGCGTGGTCAGCAAGGACGACCTGCTCGATGCCGTCTGGGGCGGGCGGATTGTTTCCGAATCGACCATCACCAGTCACATCAATGCGGTGCGCAGGGCGATCGGCGACAGCGGCCAGGAGCAGCGGCTGCTCCGAACCGTCGCCCGCAAGGGTTTCCGGTTCGTCGGCGCCGTCAGCGAAACGCCGCTATCGGACCGTCCCGGAACTCCGGACGCCGCGACCGGTGAAGTCGACGGAAGATACCGGCTCAAGACGATCGCGCATCCGTTGCGCGAAGCCAACGGAGCCGGCCACGAGCAGGCCAGGCTGGAAGCCGCGCTGCCGCTGCCTGACAAGCCGTCGATCGCGGTGCTGCCGTTCGAGAACATGAGCGGCGATATCGAGCAGGACTACTTCGCCGACGGCATCGCCGAGGATGTCATCACGCTCCTGTCGAGATCGCGCGCGCTGTTCGTCATCGCCCGTAATTCGAGCTTCATCTACAAGGGCCGCACCGTCGACATGAAGCAGGTCGGCCGGGAGCTCGGCGTGCGCTATGTGCTGGAAGGCAGCGTGCGCAAGGCCGGCAACCGCGTCCGGGTGACCGGGCAGCTGGTCGAGGCGGCGACCGCCAGCCACCTCTGGGCCGAGCGCTACGACCGCGATCTCACCGACATCTTCGTCGTGCAGGACGAGATCGCGGCCAGCGTCTCGGCGGCGATACTGCCCGCCATGGAACGCAGCGAGAGCGAGCGCGCCGCGCGCAAGCCGCCCGACAGCCTCGACGCCTGGGACTGCTACTACCGCGGGATGTGGCATTTCGCCAAGATCGAGGCGGTCGAGATCGAGAATGCGCGGACCTTCTTCCGGCGCGCCCTCGACCTCGACCCGCGATTCGCCCCGGCGGCTGCCGCTCTTTCCCTCAACTACATGAACGAGATGACCATCTTCCGCCCTGACCTGCGCGCGGTGAACATTCCGCTGGCACGCGATCATGCGCGGCATGCGGTAAGCATCGACGCGACGGACGCGGCAGCCCACGCCGCGCTGGCCCGCGCTTTCTGGATGTCGGGACGGCATGCCGAGAGCCTTGCCGAGGCCGATATCGCGGTGCGCTGCAACCCCAATTCCGCCGCGGCGCACGGTGCCTGCGGTGGCGCCCGTCTTTGGGGTGGCTTGCCGCGCGACGCGATCGAACCGCTGCAGACCGCCATGCGGCTGAGCCCGTTCGATCCCCTCATGCCGCTCTGGCGACACTTCGTTGCCCTCGCGCAATATTGGAGCGAGGACTATGAGCGGGCGGTCGCCGCGGCACGGCGGCTGCGCCAGTCGTTCCCCGATTTCCGCCTGCCCTATTACACGTTGATCGCGGCTCTTGGTCAGGTGGGCAATGCGGCCAAGGCCCGCGCCGTGATGGACGACGCGCTGGAGAAGTTCGGCGAGGCCTTTCGCATCCTGATGCGCCTTCCCGCCGACGAGCTGCTCGAATTCCGTCCCGACGACCGCGAGCGCCTGATCGACGGATTCCGGAAGGCAGGGCTCGCGTGAGAGATCGCTAGAGGCCAAGCTCCGCGCGTTTCTTCCTGCTCAGCCCCGCCGCGACCAGCGCGTGCGAGCCCTTCAGGTAGAGCTTCAGCTCCTTCTTGCCGAGGCCGCGCTCAAAGCTCTGGATCCACTTCATGCCGCGCGAGGCGAGGTAGGGCGCCGGCCGGCAGCCCGGTGCCTCGCGCAGCATCTCGAACCCGATATCGGACACTTTGAAGGTGATGCCCGGATGCTCGCCGCGCGCCCAGCCGCCGATGGCGAAGACCTTGCCGCCCACCTTCCAGACATGCGCCCCGCCCCATTGCACGACATAAGTGGCTGCCGGCAGGCCGCCGCAGAACGCGTTGAACTCGCGATAGGTGAGCGGCACGCTACGTCCTTCCGTGCTCGGCTCAGCCGGTGATCCAGTCCCACTGTCCCGGCTGTCCGGGCTCGTGCACGCGGTCAGGCCCGCCGGGGGCGCAGGCCTGGATGGCGCGCCAGGCGGCCAGCGCGGCCGGACTGTCGCCCCCCTCGCGCACTTCCGCGAAGATGCGCTGCGGCGCGGTTTCCTGCAGCCGCGCTTCGTAGACGACAGCGCCCTCGCGCGCCGGGCTCGCCAGGATGGCGATGCGCTGGTCGTCCCGGATGGTGCCGATGGCGCCGTATTGCGGGCCGAGCAGGTCGGCGGCGCAGGTCGCCACCAGCTGGTAATCGCCGGCGAGGTTGCCGCGCCAGCCGCGCGGCTCGGCGCAGCCTGCAGCGGCGATCAAAACACAGAAAACTGCGAGCCGCTGCATGTGAGCGCCTCTCCCCGAATGGCTTTGCCGCAGTCTAGCGCAACGCCTTGAGCAGCACCTGCGCAATGTGCTGGGCCTCGCGGCCCGTACCGTCGGCGATCTGGTGGCGACACGAGGTGCCGTCGGCCACCAGCAGCGTCTCCGCGTCGCTCGCCCGGATGCGCGGCAGCAGCGCGAGTTCGCCCATCTGCATCGACATGTCGTAATTCGCCGCCTCGTAGCCGAAGGCGCCGGCCATGCCGCAGCAGCTGGTCTCGATCACCTCGACCTGCAGTTCCGGGATCGCTTTCAGCAGCGCCACGGTCGGCTGCACGGTATCGAAGGCCTTCTGGTGGCAATGGCCGTGGATCAGCGCGCGCTTCTGGGCCAAGGCGACGAGCGGCAAGGTGCAGCGCCCGGCCGCGAGCTCGGCGGCGAGGAACTCCTCGAACAGCAGCGCGCGCCGGCCGAGCTCGCGCGCGGCCGGTCCGGGCAGAAGGGCCTGCAATTCGTCGCGCAAGGTGAACAGGCAGGATGGCTCGAGCCCCAGAATCGGCAGCGCTCGCGCCACATAGGGCGCCAGGGCGTCGGTAAGCCGCGTCGCCTCCGCGCGCGCCTCGTCCACCAGGCCGGCGGCGAGGAAGGTGCGGCCGCAGCAGAGCGGCCGCCCGCCGGCGCCGCCGACCACATGCACGCGATAGCCGGCGATACGCAAGACCGCCAGCGCCGCTTCCACATTCTCCGGCTCGAACCAGGTGTTGAAGGTGTCGGCCAACAGCACGACATCGGCCGACGCCGCGCCATCGGCTACGGCGCGGAACGGCCGCCGGCTCCAGCGCGGCAGCGGGCGCTGCCGCGCGAAACCCGCGAGCTTCTCGGAGAGTGCGGCGAGGCCCGGCACCTTGTCGCGCAAGGCGAGCAGGCCGCCGAGCCGCGAGGCATAGCGCGCGTAGCGCGGCAGATAGGCGACCAGCCGGTCGAACGGGCGCAGGCCGCGGCGCTGGCGATAGTGGTACAGGAATTCGGTCTTCATCCGCGCCATGTCGACGCCGGTCGGGCATTCGCGCTTGCAGCCCTTGCAGCCGACGCAGAGCGACATCGTCTCGTACATCGCATCCGAGGTGAGCGCGTCCGGCCCGAGCTGACCGGAAAGCGCAAGACGGAGCGTGTTGGCCCGGCCGCGCGTGAGATCGCGCTCATTGCCGGTGACGCGCCAGGACGGGCACATGGTGCCGGCATCGAACTTGCGGCAATGGCCGTTGTTGTTGCACATCTCGACTGCGCCGAGGAAGCCGCCGGCATCCGGCCAGTCGAGCGCTGGCCTGACCGGCTCGGGGCGATAGCGCTCGCTGAAGCGGAACAGCGCGCGGTCGTCCATCTTGCTCGGCCGTACGATCTTGCCCGGATTCATCAGCCCCTTCGGATCGAACAGATCCTTGATCTCCTCGAAGGCCGAGGTGAGGCGCGGGCCGAAGAACGGCGCGATCCATTCCGAGCGAACGAGACCGTCGCCGTGCTCGCCGGAATAGGCCCCCTTGTATTCGCGCACCATGGCCGCCGCCTCCTCGGCGATGGCGCGCATCTGGCGCGGCCCGTCCTCCGTCTTCATGTTCAGGATCGGCCGCACGTGCAACGTGCCGACGGAGGCGTGGGCATACCAGGTGCCCCTGGTGCCGTGCTTCTCGAACACGCGGGTCAGGCGCGCCGTGTACTCGGCGAGGTGCTCCAGCGGCACCGCGCAATCCTCGATGAAGCTGACCGGCTTTCCGTCGCCCTTCATCGACATCATGATGTTGAGGCCGGCCTTGCGTACTTCCCAGATATCGCGCTGCAGCGTCGCGTCGGTCACTTCGACCACGCCGCCCGGCAGGCCGAGATCGCCGAGCAGCACGACCAGGTCCTTCAGCTTGCCGAGCTGCTCCGCCGGGTCCTCGCCGGCGAACTCGACCAGCAGGATCGCATCCGGCTCGCCTTTCAGGAATTTCGCGACCGTGCCGGCAAAGGCCGGGTTGCCGCGCGCCAACTCGATCATGGTGCGGTCGACCAGCTCCACCGCGGTCGGCCCGAGCGTCACGATGTGCCGCGTCAGGTCCATCGCCTGGTAGAAGGTCGGGAAGTGGCAGACGCCGAGCGTGCGGTGCTTCGGCAGCGGCGCGAGCTTCAGGTGCAGCTGGCGCGAGAAGGCGAGCGTGCCTTCCGAGCCGACCAGAAGATGCGCGAGGTTGTGGCCCTCGGGCCGCACCGTCTCGAGATTGTAGCCGCCGACCCGGCGCAAGAGCTTCGGATAGCGCGCCTCGATCTCGGCCGCTTCGCGCGCGGCGATGGCGCGCACGCGCCCCGCAATGTCGAGCAGGCGCGACGGCCCGCTGAGATTCGAGAGGTTGCCGTCGATCTGGCCGAAATAGGCTTCCGTCCCATCGGCGAGCGTCGCGTCGATGCCGAGGACGTTGTGCACCATGTTGCCGTAGCGGATCGAGCGCGAGCCGCAGGAATTGTTGCCGGCCATGCCGCCGATCGTCGCCTGCGCGCTGGTCGAGACATCGACCGGGAACCAGAGCCCGTGCGGACGCAGGAAGGCGTTGAGCTTGTCGAGCACGATCCCGGGCTCGACCGTCACCGTCGCCTGGCTGCGGTCGAAGGCAACGATCTTGTTCACGTGCCGGGAGAGGTCGATGACGACCGCCTCGCCCACCGTCTGGCCGCATTGCGAGGTGCCGGCGCCGCGCGGCAGCACGGGTGCGCCTTCATCGATGGCGATGGCCAGTGCCGCCGCCGCATCGGCCTGATCGACCGGGACGACGACGCCGATCGGTTCGATCTGGTAGATCGACGCATCGGTCGCATAGCGGCCGCGGCTCGCCGCGTCGAACATCACGGCGCCCCGCAGCTCGCGTTCGAGCCGCGCCTGCAGCCGCGTCCTAGCCGTCGTCGCAATCGCCATTCGGGCGCCTCCCGCGCGACCTGCATCTTACGTCGCCCCGCGCCGCGCGCACCAGCCGCGCGCACCAGCCGGGCACGCCGGCCGGGCACACCGGAACGTGTCGTTGACTTCGCGCGGCGTAGCGCTTTGATGACCTATCGAGGGGTCGACCAGCGACGGGGAGCGCGATGATCCGGTACAGCAACGCGGCGAGCGGGCGGCACTTCCTGCAGATTCCCGGGCCGACCAACGTGCCCGACCGCATCCTGCGCGCGATCGACCACCCGACCATCGACCACCGGGGCCCGGAATTCGGCGTGCTGGGCCGCAAGGTGCTGGCCGGGATCAAGCCGATCTTCGGCACGGAGTGCGATGTCGTGATCTATCCGGCCTCCGGCACCGGCGCCTGGGAGGCGGCGCTGGTCAACACGCTGTCGTCCGGCGACCGCGTGCTGATGTTCGAGACCGGGCATTTCGCCACGCTGTGGCGTGAGCTCGCCGAGCGACTCGGCCTGAAGGTCGACTTCGTCGCCGGCGACTGGCGCCGCGGCGTCGATGCCGGGCTGGTCGAAGCCCGCCTCAAGGAGGACCGCGGGCACGCCATCAAGGCCGTCATGGTGGTGCATAACGAGACCTCGACCGCGGTCACGACGCGGGTCGACGCGGTGCGCCGCGCCATCGACGCGGCCGGGCACCCGGCGTTGCTGATGGTCGACACCATCTCATCCCTCGCCTCGATCGAATACCGGCACGACGAATGGGGCGTCGACGTCACCGTCGCCGGCTCGCAGAAAGGCCTGATGCTGCCGCCCGGCCTGTCGTTCAACGCGATCAGCGCCAAGGCGCTGGCCGCGCACAAGCAGGCCGGCCTGCCGCGCAGCTACTGGGATTGGGGGCCCATGCTGGCCGCCAACAAGAACGGGTATTTTCCCTACACGCCGGCCACCAACCTGCTCTACGGCCTCCACGAGGCGATCGAGATGCTGATGGAGGAGGGCCTGGCCAACGTCTTCGCCCGGCACGACCGGCATGCCGAGGCGACGCGCAGCGCCGTCCGCGCCTGGGGGCTGGAGCTGCTCTGCGTCAACCCGGCCGAGTATTCGAGCGCGCTGACCGCCGTGCTGATGCCGGCCGGCCACGATGCCGACGCGTTCCGCAAGCAGACGCTGGAGGCCTACGACCTGTCGCTCGGCGCCGGATTGTCAAAGGTGGCGGGGAAGGTGTTCCGCATCGGCCATCTCGGCAGCTTCAACGACCTGATGCTGCTCGGCACGCTGGGCGGGGTGGAGATGGGGCTGTCGCTGGCCGGGGTGCCGCACGCCAAGGGCGGGGTGCAGGCGGCGATGGAAGTCCTGACCGGCCCGAAACCGGGCGGGGCCGTCAAGGATGCGCCCGCCCGTTCTGTCGCCTGACGCCGCTCAGATCAGGTTGGTAACCACCACGGTAACCGCCACCAGCCAGATGCAGAGGCCGCCGACCATGCCGGCAAAGCTCGGCCGGGTGCTGCCGTAATCGGCGTTCTGATAGCTGTACAGCGCTTCGCGGCTGGTGATCTGGATCGTCATGGCTCTTCCCCTGTCTCTGCCGGCCGCCGTCCCCGGTGGCCTTGTTCTGATGGTGGGAGAGTAACCCGCGCCCCGCCCGCCCGCTGTGGCGGTCATCAAGCTTAACGCGTGATGAATGTCACCGTCCCGGCAGGTTTGCGCGCTGCCCCGCCTGCTCCGGATGCAAACGAATTTCATAAAATCCAATATAAATCCAAGACAAACTCAAGTATTAAGGTCGATTTCACTTGCACAACCTTCCTGGATTTAACAATTCTTTATGACACCTCGCCAGTATCGGCAGGGACAGGTAGAGCGTGAGGTCGCGGCCATGACGAGCAAGCGAACCAATTCGATTCGGAATCTCCTGCGTCGCCTGCGCGACGACAGGCGGGGCACCATGGCGGCCGTGATGGCGGTCGCCGCCGTTCCCATCATCGGCATTGCCGGCGTGGGCGTCGACACCGCCCGCGGCTACATGCTCAAGCAGCGCATGTCGCAGGCGCTCGACGCCGCCGCCCTGGCCGGTGCGCGGGTGATGTATCACGAGAGCCGGGACGCAGACATTGCGAAGTTCTACTTCGCCAACATTCAGCCCGGCTATCTGGGTGCGACCCTGCAGCAGCCGTCGATCCAGGCATCTGTGGACCAGGAGACGCTGACGCTGACCGCGGCCGCGACCCTGCCGTCCACCTTCACACGGGTGCTGGGCGTCGAGGCGATCCCCGTCACCGCGGCGACGGAGGTGAAGCGCGCCTCGCAGAACGTCGAGGTGTCTCTCGTCCTCGACTTGACCTCGTCCATGGACGGCCAGCGCGAGGAGGATCTTCGCGCCGCCGCCAAGGAGCTGGTCGACATCGTGGTGAAGGACCAGCAGACGCCGAGCTACAGCAAGGTGGCGCTGGTGCCCTATTCGGCCGCGGTGAATGCCGGCGTCTATGCCAACGCCGTCCGCGGGACGCCCACCGCTGGCTGCAACACCTTCGGCTGCACCCAGTATCGTTTCCGGCGCTATTCCGACAATTCCAACGTCACGTTCAACATCTCGACCTGCGTCACCGAGCGTGAGGGGGCCAACGCCCTCACCGACGCATCGCCCGCGGTCTCGCCGGTCGGCAAGAACTACACCGACCCCGGCGGGTACAACCCCTGCCAGTCGAGCCCGATCCGGCCGCTGACCAGTAACAAGGCGGATCTGCACGCCTGGATCGACGCCATGAACGCCAACGGCTCGACCGGTGGCCAGATCGGCGTGGCCTGGGGCTGGTATCTGGTGTCCCCGACCTTCACCGCCGGCATGGGCGCCGGCCTTCCGGCCAGCAGCACGGCGGGCTCCTATGGCGACGACAAGTTGCTGAAGGCCGTCGTGATCATGACGGACGGCGAGTACAACAGCATCTACCACAATGGCGTCATCGCCAAGAACTCCATCAGCGGCAGCGGTGCCAACCAATACAAGATCAACGAGAACTCCAATCACGGCAGCTCCTACGCACAGTCCGAGGCGCTCTGCACCGCCATGAAGGCGCAGGGGATCACCGTCTACACTGTGGGCCTGGACGTGATCGACACCCCGGCGGCAACAAGCCTGGTGCAGAACTGCGCCACCAGCCCGGCCCACGTCTATCTGCCCAATGACGGCGTGGAGCTGCAGGACGCGTTCCGCGCCATCGGCAAGAGCATCTCCACCCTGCGGCTCTCGAAGTAGGGGAAAAATGAACCGATCCGGACCTTTTATATCTGTCCGGGAGGGCAGTGGCGACCCCGGGAGGGACCAGCCGGTCCGATTGCAGAAAAATAGGACATATAATCTGACCTAAATGGCATTTTAGCCATAGCCACAGGGACCCGCACCGATTAAGGTGCGGGTCCCGATCGCTTCCGGGCGCTCGGATCACGCCAGTTTCCGAGAGTTCGGGGGTCGAGATGGCCGAGCAGATGCTGAAATTCGTGTCGGTGCCGCAACGGATGCCCGACAAGCGCCCGGCCGACCAGCGGCGGCGCGATTTCGGCGAGATCTATCAGGCCTTCAGCACCGACCAGGCAGCGCAGCAATCGTCCCGCTGCTCGCAATGCGGGGTGCCGTTCTGCCAGGTGCACTGCCCGCTCGGCAACAACATCCCGGACTGGCTGAAGCTGACCGCCGAGGGCCGGCTGGAAGAGGCCTACGAGACCGCCCAGGCAACCAACACCTTCCCCGAGATCTGTGGCCGCATCTGCCCGCAGGACCGGCTCTGCGAAGGCAATTGCGTCATCGAGAAGGGGTTCGAGGCGGTCACCATCGGCTCGATCGAGAAGTACATCACCGAGAACGCCTTCGAGATGGGCTGGGTGAAGCCGCCCAAGCCACGCCGCGAGCGCAAGGAATCCGTCGGCATCGTCGGCGCCGGCCCCGCCGGACTCGCCGCCGCCGACATGCTGCGCCGCATGGGCTATCAGGTCACCGTCTATGACCGATACGACCGGGTCGGCGGGCTGCTGATCTACGGCATCCCGAACTTCAAGCTGGAGAAGCAGGCGGTCGAGCGCCGCACGAAGCTGCTGGTCGAGGGCGGCATCCGCTTCGAGCTGAACTGCGAAGTCGGCCGCGACGTCTCGCTCGCCACGCTCCGCGACCGCCACGCGGCGGTGCTGGTCGCCACCGGCGTCTACCGGGCGCGCGAACTCGCGGCGCCGGGCCGCGAGCTCGGCAACATCGTGCCGGCCATGGACTATCTCACCGCCTCGAACCGCACGGGCCTCGGCGACGCCGTGCCGGCCTTCGCGGACGGCACGCTCGATGCCGAGGGCAAGCGCGTGGTGGTGATCGGCGGCGGCGACACGGCGATGGACTGCGTGCGCACCGCGGTGCGCCAGGGCGCGAAGTCGGTGCAGTGCCTGTATCGCCGCGACCGCGCCAACATGCCGGGCAGCCTGCGCGAGGTGAAGCACGCGGAGGAGGAAGGCGTCGAGTTCCTGTGGCTGACCCAGCCGCTCGGCTTCCGCGGCCGCACCGGCAAGCTCACCAAGCTGAAGGTGCAGCGCATGAAGCTCGGCCTCGCCGATGCCGCCGGCCGCGCCGCGCCGAAACCGGTCGAGGGCTCGGAATTCGACCTCAAGGCGGATCTCGCCATCCTGGCGCTCGGCTTCGATCCCGAAGACCTGCCGGCCATGTTCGCCGATCCCGATCTCGCCGTGACCCGCGCCGGCACGCTCAAGATCGACTTCCGCAAGTTCGAGACCTCGCTGCCCGGCGTGTTCGCCGCCGGCGACATCGTGCGCGGCGCCTCGCTGGTCGTCTGGGCGATCCGCGACGGCCGCGACGCCGCCCAGGCGATGCACCGCTACATTTCCGCCCGTGCCATGTCCGGCGCGGCGCTGGCCGCCGAGTAAGGGGAGACCCGGCCATGACCGACTACGTCACCCAGTGGCAATCCGAGACCGCCCGCCTGGCACGCGATGGCATGTACGACCCGCGCGACGAGCACGATGCCTGTGGCGTCGGCATGATCGTCGCGCTGGACGGCCAGCGCTCGCGCCGCGTGGTCGAGGCCGGCATCCAGGCCTTGAAGGCGGTCTGGCATCGCGGCGCGGTCGACGCCGACGGCAAGACCGGCGACGGCGCCGGCATCCATGTCGAGATCCCGCAGGATTTCTTCAAGGAACACATCCGCTCCACCGGCTTCACCCCGTCGGAGGCCAAGCTCGCCGTCGGCATGGTGTTCCTGCCGAAGACCGATTTCGCCGCCCAGGAGACCTGCCGCACCATCGTCGAGGCCGAGATCCTGGCCTTCGGCCACGGCATCTTCGGCTGGCGCCAGGTGCCCTGCGACGTCTCGGTGATCGGCGAGAAGGCGAACGCCACGCGGCCCGAGATCGAGCAGATCATGATCGAGAACCGCAAGGGTCTCGACGACCAGGCCTTCGAGCGCGAGCTCTACCTGATCCGCCGCCGCATCGAGAAGGCGGTGCTGCGCGCGCATATCACCGACTTCTACATCTGCTCGCTGTCATGCCGCTCCGTCATCTACAAGGGCATGTTTCTGGCCGAGCAGCTCGCCGTCTTCTATCCCGACCTGAACGACGCGCGCTTCATCTCGTCCTTCGCCATCTTCCACCAGCGCTACTCGACCAACACCTTCCCGACCTGGCGGCTGGCGCAGCCGTTCCGCATGCTCGCCCATAACGGCGAGATCAACACCGTGCGCGGCAACATCAACTGGATGCGCAGCCACGAGATCCGCATGGCCTCCGAGGCCTTCGGCGAGCATGGCGAGGACATCAAGCCGGTGGTGCAGTCGGGCTCCTCCGACTCGGCCGCGCTCGACGCGGTGTTCGAGGTGCTGGTGCGCGCCGGCCGCACCGCGCCGCTGGTCAAGACGCTGCTGATTCCGGAGGCGTGGTCGAACAAGCCGTCGATGCCGGAGAGCCACCGCGCGCTCTATGCCTATTGCAACTCGGTCATGGAGCCGTGGGACGGACCGGCGGCGATCTGCGCCAGCGACGGCCGCTGGGCGATCGCCGGCATGGACCGCAATGGGCTGCGGCCGATGCGCTATTCGATCACCGAGGACGGGCTGCTCTTCGTCGGCTCCGAGACCGGCATGGTGCCGCTGCCCGAGAGCGAGATCATCGAGAAGGGCCGCGTCGGCCCCGGCC
The DNA here is from genome assembly GCA_003576705.1 of Desertibaculum subflavum. GTDB lineage: Bacteria > Pseudomonadota > Alphaproteobacteria > Ferrovibrionales > Ferrovibrionaceae > Desertibaculum > Desertibaculum subflavum. Next base: position 10,795 of record QOZS01000024.1, on the reverse strand, counting down.
AGATGCTCGCTGTCGACCTGAAGAAAGGCAGGCTCTATCGCGACCGCGCGGTGAAGGACAAGCTCGCCGCCGAGCAGCCCTATGAGGACTGGGTCAAGGGCGTGGCCGAGCTCGCCTCCTTCTTCGCCGCGGCCGACGAGACCGCCGGCAGCTTCGACAAGGGCGAGCTGCGCCGCCGCCAGATCGCCGCCGGCTATACCTTGGAAGACCTGGAGATGATTCTCCATCCGATGGTGGAGGATGCCAAGGAAGCGGTCGGCTCGATGGGCGACGACACGCCGCTCGCCGTGCTGTCGGACCGCCATCGCGGCCTGCACCACTATTTCCGCCAGCAGTTCAGCCAGGTGACCAACCCTCCGATCGACTCGCTACGCGAGCGGCGCGTCATGAGCCTGCGCACCCGACTCGGTAATCTCGGCAACGTGCTGGACGAGGATGCGAGCCAGATGCGCATCCTGCTGCTCGAGAGTCCGGTGCTGACCAATGGCGAGTACCGGATCCTGCGCGAGCGCATGGGCGAGAGCGCGGCCGAGATCGACTGCACCTTCGAAGTGGAGGGCGGGCCGGAGGCGTTGAAGCGCGCGGTCGCGCGGATTCGCAAGGAGGCCGAGATCGCCGTGCGCGGCGGCCATGTCCACCTGATCCTGACCGACGAGCACGTCTCCGACGAGCGCGCCGGCATGCCGATGATCCTGGCCGCCGGCGCAGTGCATTCGCATCTCGTCCAGGAGGGGCTGCGCACCTTCACCTCGCTCAACGTGCGCGCGGCCGATTGCCTGGACGTGCATGCCTATGCCGTGCTGATCGGCGTCGGCGCGACCACGGTGAACGCCTATCTCGCCCAGGCCTCGATCGCCGATCGCCATGCCCGCGGCCTGTTCGGCCAGCGGCCGCTGAAGGAATGCGTGGCACGGTTCAAGGAATCGATCGACCAGGGCCTGCTCAAGGTGATGTCGAAGATGGGCATCTCGCTCGTCTCGTCCTATCGCGGCGGCTACAACTTCGAGGCCGTCGGCCTGTCGCGCGCGCTGGTCGCCGATCTGTTCCCCGGCATGGTCAGCCGCATCTCCGGCATCGGCCTGCCCGGCTTGCAGACCAAGGTGCTGGAGCTGCACAGCAACGCCTATTGGCAGGAATCGAACGTCCTGCCGATCGGCGGGCTCTACAAGTACCGCCGCGGCGGCGAGCGGCATGCCTGGGAAGGCGAGCTGATCCACATGCTGCAAACGGCAGTCGGCACCGAGAGCTTCTCGCTGTTCAAGCGCTACAGCCAGGCCTTGCGCGACGGCCCGATGGTGTCGATCCGCTCGCTGCTCGACTTCCGGCCGGATCGCGCCCCGATCGATGTCGAGGAGGTCGAGAGCATCACCGAGCTGCGCAAGCGCTTCGTCACGCCCGGCATGTCGCTCGGCGCCCTCGGCCCCGAGGCGCACGAGACCTTGACCATCGCGATGAACCGGATCGGCGCCAAGTCGGATTCCGGCGAGGGCGGCGAGAGCTCGGCCAACTTCAAGGCACGCCCGAACGGCGACAACGCGAACTCCTCGATCAAGCAGGTGGCCTCCGGCCGCTTCGGCGTCACCGCCGAATACCTGGTCAACTGCAAGGAGCTGGAGATCAAGGTCGCGCAAGGCGCCAAGCCCGGCGAGGGCGGCCAGCTGCCCGGCTTCAAGGTGACCGAGCTGATCGCCAAGCTGCGCCACGCCACGCCCGGCGTGATGCTGATCTCGCCGCCGCCGCATCACGACATTTATTCGATCGAGGACCTGGCGCAGCTGATCTACGACCTGAAGCAGATCAACCCGGAGGCCAAGGTCTGCGTGAAGCTGGTGGCGGAGAGCGGCATCGGCACCATCGCCGCCGGCGTCGCCAAGGCGAAGGCCGACGTGATCCTGATCTCAGGTCATGTCGGCGGCACCGGCGCCAGCCCGCAGACCTCGATCAAGTATGCCGGCATCCCCTGGGAGATGGGCCTTTCCGAGGTCAACCAGGTGCTGACCTTGAACAAGCTGCGCCACCGCGTGCTGCTGCGCACCGATGGCGGCATCAAGACCGGCCGCGACGTGGTGGTGGCGGCGATGCTGGGCGCCGAGGAATTCGGCGTCGGCACCGCCGCGCTGATCGCCATGGGCTGCATCATGGTCCGGCAGTGCCATTCCAATACCTGCCCGGTCGGCATCTGCACGCAACGCGAGGATCTGCGCAAGAAGTTCGAAGGCACGCCGGACAAGGTGATCAACCTGTTCAGCTTCATCGCCGAGGAGGTGCGCGAGATCCTGGCATCGCTCGGCTATCGCTCGCTGAACGAGGTGATCGGCCGCGCCGACCTCCTGAAGCAGGTGAGCCGCGGCAGCGCGCATCTGGAAGACCTCGACCTCAACCCGCTGCTCACCATGGCCGATGCCGGCGACAATGCGCGGCATTGCACGCTCCAAGGCCGCAACGAGGTGCCGGACACGCTGGACGCCCAGATGATCAAGGATGCCGAAGCGCTGTTCGCCCATGGCGAGAAGATGCAGCTCGCCTACACGATCCGGAACACGCACCGGGCCATCGGCACGCGCTTCGCCTCGCTGGTCACGCAGAAGTTCGGCATGACCGGGCTGCAGCCAGGCCATGTCACCGTCCGGCTACGCGGCTCCGCCGGCCAGTCGCTCGGCGCCTTCGCGGTGCAGGGCATGAAGCTCGAAGTGCGCGGCGATGCCAATGACTATGTCGGCAAGGGCCTCTCCGGCGCCACCATCGTGGTGCGTCCGATGGCCTCGTCCAAGCTGGTGGCGCGCGACAATACCATCATCGGCAACACGGTCCTCTACGGCGCGACCGGCGGCAAGCTGTTCGCCGCCGGCCAGGCGGGCGAACGCTTCGCGGTGCGCAATTCCGGCGCGCTGACCGTGGTGGAAGGCTGCGGCGCCAATGGCTGCGAGTACATGACCGGCGGCGTAGCGGCGATCCTCGGCCCGGTGGGCGACAACTTCGCCGCCGGCATGACCGGCGGCATGGCCTATGTCTACGACCCGGAGGACGAGCTGCCGGTGCTGATCAACGACGAGAGCGTGGTCTACCAGCGCATCGCCTCGGCGCACTGGGACGGCGTGCTGCGCGAGCTGATCGCGGAGCATGCCCGCGAGACCGGCTCGATCTTCGCCCAGAGCCTGCTCGCCGACTGGGAGCGCGAGCGCGACCGGTTCTGGCAGGTCTGCCCGAAGGAGATGGTGCATCGCTTGGCGCACCCGCTCTCCGACCAGGCGGCGGCCGCAGCGGAGTAGCCGCTGGGCGCAGGCTAAGCCCGCGCCAAGGCGCTTATCGGCGGATCGGTGCGCTCGTTCGCTGCCGATTTGGTCTCGCGCAGTCGGATCCGCGTCGCCGGCAGAATGACGGTGACGCGGGTTCCCTCGCCCGGCGTGCTGGCAAGTTCGAGCGTGCCGCCATGCAGCTCCGTCAGCACCTTGGCGAGCGGCAGGCCGAGGCCGGTGCCTTCGTGCTTGCGCTGGAATTGCGATTCGATCTGCTCGAACGGACGCAGCACGCGCTGCAGGTCGTAATCGGCGATGCCGATGCCGGTATCCTCGACCACCAGGCGCAGCGCGCCGTCCCGGTCGAGCCCGGCGCGCACCGTGGCGCTGCCGCCCGGCGGCGTGAACTTGACCGCGTTCGAGACCAGGTTCAGCAGGATCTGGCGCAGCTTGGTGATGTCGCCTGTGACCAGCACGTCGGGCCGGTCGGCGGCGTCGAGGTGCACGCCGCCCGCCATGGCGCGGCCGGCCAAGGTCTTCAGGCAGGGGACGACGATGTCGTTCAGATGCGCCGTCTCCTCGACCAGTTCGAGGCGTCCCGCATCGGCCTTGGCGATCTCCAGGATGTCGCCGATGACGGTCAGCAGGTGCTTGCCGCTCTGGTGGATGTCGTTGGCATAACCCCGGTAGCGCTCGGAGATCGACCCGAACAGCTCCTTGGCGATGACCTCGGAGAAGCCGTTGATGGCGTTGAGCGGCGTGCGCAGCTCGTGGCTCATCAGCGCGAGGAATTCCGACTTGGCCCGATTGGCCGCCTCGGCCGCGTCTTTCGCCTCGACCGCCGCGCGCTCGCGCTCCGCCGCGATCGCCGCCGCGACGGCCGCATGGCGCCGCTGGTACTGCAGGCGGAAGACGGCCGCCGCGAGGACGGCGACGCCGATCAGGAACACCAGGCAGCCGATCGCGACGGCGTCGCGCAGCGCCTCGGCCAGGAAGCGGTCGGCCGGAACATCGATCACGAAGGCGCCCATGACGTCGTTCAGCGCCCAGGCGGGCCGGCCGTTCAGATGTTGGTTGTGGCACTCGACGCAGGCGGCCTGCGTCGCCACCGAGGGCGAGATGGTGCGGAAGAACGTCTCGCCGCCGGCTATGCGCCAATGCGATATCGGCGCGGCATCGCGCGTGCGCGCCGCCTCGCTCAATGCGTCGATCGTATCGGGATCGCGCGGCGCGATGGCGATCTCGCGACCAGGGATGCCCAGCCATTCGATGCGCAGCGCGTTCAGGCTGGTGTTCTTCTTGTTGAACAGGTCGATCGAGTGGGCCCGGAAGGTCGCCGGCACCGGCGCGCCTTTGGCCAGGTGCCGCATGCGATAGTCGGTATAGGTGCCGACGAAGGCCTCGACCAGCTTGAGCGCGGTCAGCTTCTCCTCGAGCTTCGTCGTTTCGAACCACTCGACGCTGCGGCGATAATTGCCCCAGGCCACGCCGATGGCGGCAGCGGCGACCAGCACGAACATGGCGGCCAGCAGCCACTCGGAACGGTTGCGACGCGCGGGGGAGTTCAAAGAATTCATGGCGGCAGGATCGCGCGCAATCCCTAACGAAATTCCGCCCTCACGCCAGAAGTGATGCAATCGGCGCGCGACCGCTCAGCGGCGCCGCTTGGCCGCCAGGCTCGCGCCGATCACGGCGACGGTCACCGCCGCGATCATCATGGTTGATATGGCGTTAATCTCCGGGCTGACACCGAGGCGGACCTGGCTGTAGATCCGCATCGGCAAGGTGGTGGCGCCGGGCCCGCTGGCGAAGGACGCGATCACCAGGTCGTCCAGCGACAGCGTGAAGGCAAGCAGCCAGCCGGCCAGCACCGCGGGCGCGATCACCGGCAAGGTCACCCGGAGGAAGGCGCGCATCGGCGTGGCGCCGAGATCCATCGCCGCCTCTTCCAGCGCCGGATCGAAGCTGGCGAGCCGGCTCGACACCACCACAGCGACGAAGGCGGCGCCGAAGGTCGCATGCGCCAGGATCACCGTACCGATGCCGCGGTCGAGATCGAGCCGCACGAAGAGCAGCAGCAGCGCCAGGCCGAGGATCACCTCGGGCAGCACCAGCGGCGTGAGGAAGCCGATCCGGAACAGCGCCCGGCCGCGGAAGCGCGGCAGCCGGGTCAGCACGAAGGCGCCGATCGTGCCGACGACGGTCGCCAGCGTCGCCGCGGCGAGCGCGACCTGCAGGCTGACCCAGATGGAGGCGACGAGCTGTTCGTTCCGCAGCGCTTCGCCATACCAGCGCGCCGACCAGCCGGCCCAGACATTGACCTGGCGGCCGGCGTTGAACGAGCCGATGACCAGCAGGACGATCGGCAGGTAGAGGAAGGCGAAGCCGGCGGTCAGCACGGTGACGCCGAACAGACTGTTGCCGCGCCGCATCAGGCCAGGCCCTCGCCGGCGCGGCGCTGCGCGCGGTCGAGCGCGGCGATGCCGACCAGCACCAGGACCAGCAGCACGACCGCGAGCGCCGCGGCGACCGGCCAGTCGCGGTTGGCGAAGAACTCGACCCAGAGCGTCTTGCCGATCATCAGCGTGTTCGGCCCGCCGAGCAGATCGGGGATGACGAACTCGCCCATCGCCGGGATGAAGACCAGCAGGCAGCCCGCCGCAATGCCGGGCCGGGCCAGCGGCAGCGTGATGCGGAAGAAGGTGGCGGTGCCGCGGGCGCCGAGATCGGCCGCGGCCTCGCGTAGCGCGGGATCGATGCGCTCGATCGCCACGTAGAGCGGCAGCACCATGAACGGCAGATAGGCGTAGACGATGCCGAGATGGATCGCCCATTCGGTGGTGAGGATGGTCAGCGGCTGGTCGATCAGGCCGAGCGCCAGCAGCAGCTCGTTCAGCAGGCCTTCGTTCTTCAGGATGCCGATCCAGGCATAGACGCGGATCAGGAACGAGGTCCAGAACGGCAGGATGACCAGCAGCAGCAGCGCGCCGCGGAAGCGCGGCTCAGCCCGCGCGATGCCATGCGCGATGGGAAGGCCGATCAGCAAGGTGAGCGCGGTCGCGACGGCGGCGATGCGGAGGCTGGTCAAGAGCGAGGCGGTGTAGAGCGCGTCGGAGGCGAGAAGGCGGTAGTTCTCGACATTGCCGCTGACGCTCGGCCCGCTCTCGCTCCAGCCGAACACGGGCAGGTAAGGCGGGATGGCGGAGACGACCTCGGAGAAGCTGATCTCCGCCACGATCAGGAGCGGCCAGGCGACGAACAGCACGAGCCAGAGCGCCGGCAGCAGCACGGCGAGGCGCAGGCCCCAGTTCGCGCTCATGCCGGCAGCACGGTGATGGCCTCGAGCGGAATGGTCAGCATCAGCCGGTCGCCGGCCACGAGCGGCGGGCCGGCGCCGTTGACCCGGGTCACCTCGAGCGCGGTGCCGTCCGGCAGGCGGACCTGCAGGTGGCTGATATCGCCGAGATACTCGACCGCCTCGATCGTACCGACCGCGGTGTTGCGGCCATCGGCGCCGATGGCGATCTTCTCCGGCCGGATCGCCAGGGTGACGCGGCTGCCCGGCGCCGCGTCGCCGGCGAAATGCAGGCGGGCACCGCCGGGAAGCGCGGCCACGCCCGGCTCGACGATGGCCGCCTCCAGCAGGTTGCAATCGCCGAGGAACTCGGCGACGAAGCGGCTGGCCGGGCGCTCGTAAAGCTCGGCCGGCGTGCCGACCTGGACGATGCGGCCGCGGTCCAGCACGGCGATGCGGGTGGCCAGCGCCAGCGCCTCGTCCTGGTCGTGCGTCACCATGACGAAGGTGAGGCCGAGGCGCTGCTGCAAGGCCCGCAGCTCGGCCCGGGTCTTCTCCCGCAGGCGCCGGTCGAGCGCGGCGAGCGGCTCGTCGAGCAGCAGCAGCTCCGGCCGCTTGACGATGGCGCGGGCGATGGCGACGCGCTGGCGCTGGCCGCCGGAGAGCTGGTCGGGCTTCCTGTCCTCGAAGCCCGACAGCTCCACCTGCGCCAGGGCCTCGGCGACGCGGGCCTGGATCTCGGACTTGCCCACGCGCTCCATCTCCAGGCCGAAGGCGACGTTCCGCGCCACCGAGAGATGCGGGAACAGCGCATAGGCTTGGAACACCATGTTGACCGGCCGGTGATAGGGCGGCACCTGCGCCACGTCGCGGCCGGCGATCACCACCCGGCCCTCGTCCGGCAGCTCGAAGCCGGCGAGCAGGCGGAGCAAGGTGGTCTTGCCCGAGCCCGAGGGGCCGAGCAGGGCGAAGAACTCGCCCTTGGGGATCTGCAGGTCGACGCGATCGACCGCCGTCACCCGGCCATAGCGCTTGGTGACGCCCGCCAGCTCCACATGGGCGGTCACCTCACTGCCCGGCCTTGATCCGCGTCCACATGCGGTTGAGCTGGGTCTGCTGGCGCTGGGCGTAGGGTGAGATGGTGAAGAGCGTCGCGATCCGCGCCGGCGGCGGATAGATCTCCGGGTCCTGCTTGATCGCGGCCTCGACGAACCTGTCGGCGTCCTTGTTGCCGTTCGGGTAGGAGACGGCGTTGGTGCAGCGGGCGATCACCTCCGGCCGCATCATGTAGTCGATGAAGGCATGCGCGGCGTCGGGATGCGGCGCGTCCGCAGGAATCGCGAAACTGTCGAACCACATCTGCGCGCCCTCGCGCGGGATCTTGTAAACGATCTCGACGCCCGACTTCGCCTCCGCCGCGCGGGCTTTGGCCTGCAGGATGTCGCCCGACCAGCCGAAGGCGAGGCAGGTATCGCCGTTCGCCAGGTCCTCGATGTACTGGCTGGAATGGAACTTGCGGATATAGGGCCGGATCGCCATCAGGGCCTTCTCGGCCTTCTCCAGATCGGCCATCTGCTTGCTGTCGGGATCGAGGCCGAGATATTTCAGCGCCGCCGGGAAGAGCTCGGCCGCATCGTCCAGCACGTTGACCCCGCAATCGGCGAAGCGCTTCACCACGTTCGGATCGAACAGCATGCGGAGCGAACCGGTCGGCGCGTCCGGCATCCGCTCGGCGATCTTCTTCGCGTTGTAGCCGATGCCGGTGGTGCCCCACATATAGACCACGGCGTGGGCGTTGCCGGGGTCGTAGCGCGCCATGCGCTCGGCGATCACCGGCGACATGTGCTTGAGGTTCGGCAGCTTGGCCTTGTCGAGCTTGCGGTGCACGCCGGCCTGGATCTGGCGCGCCAGCGCGTAGGAGGTCGGCGCGACGACGTCGTAGCCGGTCTTGCCGGCCATCAGCTTGGTCTCCAGCACCTCGTTCGAATCGTAGGTGTCGTAGACCACCTTGATGCCGGTCTCCTTGGTGAAGTCCGCCAGCACGTCCTTGTCGATGTAATCCGACCAGTTATAGACGTGGACCACCTTGTCCTCGGCCGCCACGGGCAGCGCGAGGGCGATGGCGGCGAGCACGGCGAGGCCGAAACGCAGCTTCATATCGGGCCGGTCCCCCTGGGCAGACATGGGCTCCGGCCGAGATTTCGCACACCCGGGCGGCTTGTCAATCGCCGCCGCTTCTCACTTGATGCGGAGATCCTCGAGCTCGCGGGCATGGGTGAAGAGCTTAGGGTCGAGCGCTACGTCGAAATGCGCGTCGGCCAGCGCCACTGTGGTCTCCTGCCCGGCCCGGTCCTTGACCACCCATTTGCGGAATTGCAGGGGCTTGTCGGCGAACACCATGGTGAGCTCGCCCTCCTGCGGGTTCTTCTTGTCGCGCACGGTGATCTGCAGGGTCTGCGCCTCGCGGGTGATGCGCGTCACCTCGACCGGATCGGCGAGGCGGACCTCCTTGGCCAGCAGCACCGACAAGGGATTGGAATCGAGCGGCACGCGGTTCGCCTGCTTCAGCTCCTTGTCGTAGAAGGTGATCCAGGAGCCGGAGCCCACCATCAGCACCGGCACCGGCGGCGCGTAATCGACCCGGATGCGGTTCGGCCGCTCCATATAGACGGTGCCCTCGGCCATGCCGCCGTCATGCGCGATCTGCACGAACTTGGATTCGAGCGAGCGGAAGCCGTTGAGATAGGCCTCGACGCGGGCGATGTCGGCCTTGTCTTGTTCCGTGAGCGGCACCGCGGCCGCGGGCGCGGCGAGGGCGGCGGTGACGGCAAGGGCGGCGAGAAGGCGGCGCATGGGGCTCATCATGGCTGTCACTTGGCACTACTCATGGGTGGCGACAATGGCAAGATCGGGGCCGAAGCATGAAATCGGCTTCACGAGAGGGCGAGGGACAGCATGGCCGAGGTGTTGAGTTTCGCGGACGGCAACTACCGCTTCGTCAAGGGCGTCTTCCCCTACTCCGCCGGCGTGGCCGCCCTGCCCGGCTTCGGGCTGGAGCGGGCGCGGTTCCGCAAGCCCGTTGCCGTCGCCGAGGGCTTCCGCGCCATCGCCGCGCATCTGGAAGGCCTCGGCCGGCCGAAGACCGCCTTCGCCGCCTGCGAGCTGCGCTCCCCCGCACCCTTCACCGAGGAGGGCTTCGTCGCCTTCAACCGGCTCTATGTCGGCACCTTGACCGAGTGGAAGATCTTCCGCGACGGCGTCAACCCGGTGGCGCGCAGCAATGTCTGCCCGGAGATCGACAAGCCGGCCGAGCCCGCCTTCTACGCCTTCACCTATACGGTGCCGGCCACCCGGAAAGGGCCGGAGGATTTCGTCGTCGCCGGCTCCGGCGAGGCGCCGGAGGGCCACGCCAATTACCGCGACCACATCACCGCGCGCGGCGACATCAGCCCGGCCGGGCTGAAGACCAAGGCGCGCTGGGTCTTAAGCGAGATGGAGCGCAGGCTCGGCGCGCTGGGCAAGGGCTGGGCCGATGTGACGGAGACCCAGGCCTATACCGTGCACGACCTGCACCCTTTTCTGGCCGGAGAGATCGTCGCCCGCGGGGCGGCGTCCGGGGGGCTGACCTGGCATTTCGCCCGGCCGCCGGTCGTCGAGCTGGAATACGAGATGGATTGCCGGGGGGTGGCGCGGGAAATCGTGATCTGACGCGCCGGCCAAGCTTGGAACCCTTGCCGCGCTGCCGCATTTCTTTGGCGGTGTGAGGCATTTCAACGAGTTGAGATCATGTCCCATGCATCGGACCGCCTGAGGCGCCAGGCCGACAGCGCCCGCGCCGCGGCCGGCATCATGAGCCGCCGGGATATGCGGCATTCCGCGCTCGACATGGCCGCGGGCCTGGACCGCCAAGCCGACGAGGCCGAGGGCAAGCGCGAGGGCCAGGACCAGCCGGGCGACTGAGCGCGGCGCGTCTGTTCCGCGGCGCTTCTGTTCCCTACTTCGTCTTGCCCGGGCTTGACCCGGGCATCCACGGCTCTCCGTGGAGCTGCGGCTGCTACGTGGGTAGCCGGGTCAAGCCCGGCCACTACGGGAAGAGGCCGGCGCGTCTGTTCCGCGGCGTGTCTGTTCCGCGGCGTGTCTGTTCCGCGGCGCGTCTGTTCCCATCAACTCGTCTTGCCCGGGCTTGACCCGGCCATCCGCGGCTCTCCGCGGCGCTGCGGCTGCCGCGTGGGTGGCCGGGTCAAGCCCGGCCACGACGGAATGG
>QOZS01000023.1 GCA_003576705.1 Desertibaculum subflavum | reverse complement strand
CCGCCGCCGCCCCCGGCGGCAAGGCGCCCGCCGCGGCCGCCGCCGCGCCGGCCAAGGCGCCGGCCGGTGGTGGTGGCAAGAAGGGCTGACCGTCTGCCCAGCGCCCGTGCCGCCGAATCGGCGGCACGGGCCCGGGCTTCCTGATCGGGCACAGCCATGCTGCTTCTCGTCGGGCTCGGCAATCCCGGGCCGGAACATATGCGCAACCGTCACAACATCGGCTTCATGGCGGTCGATGCAATTGCCGCGAAGCAGCGGTTCGCCGCGCCGCGCACGCGGTTCAAGGGCCTCGTCGCCGAAGGCCAGCTGGGCGGCCGGCGCAGCCTGATTCTGAAGCCGTTGACCTATATGAACCTGTCCGGGGAAGCGGTGGGCGAGGCGGCGCGATATTTGAAGATTCCGCCCGAGGACATCGTGGTGTTCCATGACGAACTCGACCTCGCGGCCGGCAAGCTGCGCATGAAGGCCGGTGGCGGACATGCGGGCCACAATGGGCTGCGCTCGCTCGACGCGCATGTCGGGCCGGACTATCGGCGCTGCCGGCTCGGTATCGGCCATCCGGGCGAGCGCGACAAGGTGCTGGCCTGGGTGCTGAACGACTTTGCCAAGGCGGAGCATGCCTGGCTCGACCCGCTGCTGGCGGCGATCGCCGAGGCCTCGCCGCTTCTGGCGGAGGGCAAGGACGCCGCCTTCGCCTCGCGAGTCGGCACGCTGATCGCGCCGCCGAAGCCGAAGAAGCCGGCACCACCCGGGTCAAGCCAGGCCGGCTCAAGCCAGGCCGGGGCAAATCAGGCCGAGGAGACCTAGCGTGGGATTCAAGTGCGGTATCGTCGGCCTGCCGAATGTCGGCAAGTCGACCCTGTTCAACGCGCTGACGCAGACCGCGGCGGCCGAAGCCGCGAACTATCCGTTCTGCACCATCGAGCCGAATTCCGGCGTGGTGAACGTGCCGGATGCACGGCTCGACACCCTGGCCCGCGTCGGCAAGTCGGCACAGGTCATCCCGACCCAGATCGGCTTCGTCGACATCGCCGGACTGGTGCGCGGCGCCTCCCAGGGCGAAGGCCTCGGCAACCAGTTCCTGGCCCATATCCGCGAGGTCGACGCCGTCTGCCACGTGCTGCGGTGCTTCGAGGGCACCGACATCACCCATGTCGAGGGCCGGGTCGACCCGATCGCCGATGCCGAAACGGTCGAGACCGAGCTGATGCTGGCCGATCTCGATTCGATCGAGCGCCGCGTCGACGCCGCGACCAAGAAGGCGCGCGGGGGCGACGAGGATTCCAAGATGCGTCTCGCGCTGATGCAGAAGGTGCTGGAGGTGCTGCGCGCCGGCAAGCCGGCCCGCACCGTCGCAGTGGATGCCGCCGAGGCGAAGGCGTTCAGGGAGCTGCAGCTGCTCACCGCCAAGCCGGTTCTCTATGTCTGCAATGTGGAGGAAGCTTCGGCGGCCAGCGGCAACCGGCACACCGAACGAGTGACGGAAAAGGCGAAGGCGGAGAAGGCCGGCGTCGTCGTGATCTCGGCCGCCATCGAGGCCGAAGTGGCGCAGCTGACCGATCCGGAGGAACGCCAGGTCTTTCTTGCCGATCTCGGCTTGACGGAGACCGGTCTCGCCCGCCTGATCCGCGCCGGCTATGACCTGCTCGGGCTGATTACCTTCTTCACCGTCGGTCCGAAGGAGGCGCGCGCCTGGACCGTGCGCCAGGGCGCCAAGGCACCGGAAGCCGCGGGCGTCATCCACACCGATTTCGAACGCGGCTTCATCCGCGCCGAGGTGATCGCCTATGGCGACTACGTCGCCGGCAACGGCGAGGCGGGTGCCAAGGAAGCCGGCAAGTTCCGCCTCGAGGGCCGCGACTACGTCGTGCAGGACGGCGACGTGGTCCATTTCCGCTTCAACGCGTGAGCCGCGGGATGACCTCGGAGACGAGGCTCTACTGGGACGACTTCCGCGCCGGGCAGGAATTCGAGCTCGGCCGCCGCACGGTGACGAAGGAGGAAATCGTCCGCTTCGCCACGGCCTTCGATCCCCAGCCCTTTCACATCGATGAAGAGGCGGCGAAGAGCTATCCCTATGGCGGACTGATCGCCAGCGGCTGGCATACCGCCTCGATGGTCATGCGCCTGTTCGTCGACGGCCTGCTGGCGACGCGCGCACCCAGCCTCGGCTCACCCGGCATCGACGAACTGCGCTGGCTGAAGCCGGTGCGGCCGGGCGACACCATTTCGCTGAGGCTTATCGTCCTGGAGGCGCGCGCGTCGCGAACGAAGCCCGATCGCGGGCTGCTCATCGTCCGCCACGAGCTCAGCAACCAGGCCGGCGAGATGGTCCTGACCATGCGGAGCAAAGGCCTGTTTCCGCGCCGGCCGGCGGGAGCCGCGGCATGATCTTCTTCGAGGATGTCCAGCCCGGCACCGTGCGCGAGACCGGCAGCAAGACGGTGACGGCGGAAGAGATCATCGCCTTCGCCCGCGAGTTCGATCCACAATACTTCCATCTCGACGCCGTAGCGGCGAAGGACAGCATCTTCGGCGGCCTGGTGGCGAGCGGCTGGCACACCGCCTCCATGGCGATGCGCCTGATGGTGGACAGCTTCGTCGGCACGGCCGCCTCGATCGGCTCGCCCGGCTTCGACGACCTGCGCTGGCGGGTGCCGGTGCGCCCCGGCGACACGCTCCGCGTGCGCTCCACCGTTCTGGACAAGGCACCGTCGCAGCGCCGCCCGGACATCGGCAGCGTGCGATTCACCACCGAATGCCTGAACCAGCGGGACGAGGTCGTGATGTCGCTGACTTCGATCGCCCTGTATCGCCGCCGACCCGCCTGAGCGAGAGCCCGCAATGGGCCGCTTGCGCTTGTCGCTCACCGCGTCGGCGGGCCGGTCACCGATGAGGCCGGGCCGCCTATCTTGCCGTAGGCGATGGTATCGGGCGCATTGGAGCCGCCGGTGACCACGAAAGCCATGGCCTGGTCGAAGGTCCAATCGGTGAAGGTGACGTCGCGCACCGGGACGATCTCGATATAGCCCGAAGTCGGATTGGGCGCGGTCGGCACATAGATGGCGGCCAACTCCTCCCCCGTATCCCGGTCCTTCAGGATCTTGGTGACGAGCCCGATGGTCTTCATCTCGGCCGAAGGGAAATTGATCAGCACGACGCGGCGCTCGCCGCTGCCGCTCGATGTGCTCGCCACGGTCAGGAACCGCTTGGTGGCGTGGTAGACCTGATCGACGAAGGGGATGAGGCCGATCAGTCGCTCGAAGGTCCGGATCATCCGCTGCCCGACCATGCGCGTGGTCATCCAGCCGAGCAGCCAGAGCAGGCACAGTGTCGCGAGCGCCGCCAGAACGGACAGGAAAGTCTCGTTGTCGAGCCAGGCGGCGATGGCCGGCTGGTCGGGCGCGAGCTCGAATGCCGCCGCGGCGACCAGCGGACGTCCGAAATCGGAGAGCTGGCGGAACAGGAAATCGAAGATGAACCAGGTGATCGCCAGCGGCGCCGCGGTCAGCACGCCGATCAGGACGTAGCGGCCTGACGACCTGAATCCGGACCCCGATCGCTTTTCCGTCATCGGCGCATTCTCTGCGTCTCCGTTCGCCTTCTATCTTGCAAACGCAATGCCGATACGGGAGTTCATCCGCCACGCACCGGCGGCAGCGCCGCCGGTCCATGCAGCGGCAAGGGCACGGCGCCGAGCGTCACCAGCGGCGGCCGCATGGCGGCAGGCGCCTGCAGGCTCCAGCCAACGGCGCCGAAGGCCGCACAAGCCGGGCAGAACGCGCTCCAGGCCGGGGTGGCAAAGCCGCACGAGGTGCAGCGCCAGGCCGCCCGGATCGGCGCGTTAGCGGCGCGGCGCAGCCAGTCCCGCGCCGAGGCCGCATCGCCGTATTCGGCCTCGTCGATTTCGGCCATCAGGCGGCAGACCCGGGGCTCCGCCTGCTCGCCGGCCAGTGGCGCGATCTCGTTCCGTGCCGCCTTGAGGTCGCCGGCGGCCAGCGCCGCGCGGGCCAGCAGCAGGCGGCTTTCCGGATCGTCCGGCCGCAGCGCCGCCAGTTCCTGCGCCCGAACGCGGCGCCGCTCGGGCGCCGCCTCGGGCTCCAGATCGAGATATGCCTCCGCAATATCGGGATGCGGTGCGGCGGCCCAGGCATCGGTGAGCAGCCTCGTTGCACGGCGCCGCTTGCCGCGGGCCAGCAAGAGGCGCGCCGCCAGCGTGACGGCCGGCGTGAAATCGGCAACAAGCTCGTGCGCCCGCAGGCTGGCGCGCAGCGCCTCCTTCGCATCGCCTTCGGCCTCGGCCCGGCGCGCCAGCTCGACCAGCGCTGTCGCCTGCAGCCGCGCCGCTTCGGGCCCCGGCAGCACGCCGCGCCGCTCCGCCTGGGCGGCGGCATCGGCCGCGGCCGGGAAATTTCCCGCCGCCGCCTCCAGATCGATCAATTCGGTCAATACCCAGGCGGTGCCCGGCCGCAGCGCATGCGCCCGCCGCGCATGCGCCAGCGCCGCGCCCAGATCCTGCCGCCGCCGGGCCAGTACCAGCAGCCCGCGACGACCCAGGAATTCGGTATCCGGGCGTTCCAGCATCATGTTGAAGGCGCGTTCGGCCCGGACGTCGTCGCCGGTCATCTGGGCCGATTGCGCCGCCAGGAGCAGTTTCAGCGCCGGCTCGTCCAGCAGCCGGCCGGCCGATTCGGCCAGCCGGACGGCGTCGCGGGTGTCGCCGGCCGCCGCTGCGACCAGCCCGCGGGTCAGCGCTTCCAGGCCCTTGCGGCGCCGGCCACGATCGCGGAACCGGCCGAGCGCGCCGGGACGGTCGCGCAGCCACAGCCAGATCCGATGCAGCAGCGCAGCGAGCACGGTGAGCACGACCAGAACGGCCAGGATGGCGGCGACGCTCGTCTCGAAGCGCCAGCCGCTCCAGTCCAGCACCAGCCGGCCCGGCCGATCGGCCAGCCACGCCGCCGCCAGCGACAGCGCCAGCATGACGACGACGGCAAGGACCAGGCGGATCATCTGAGCCCGGCGCGGGCGATTTCGAAGGTGCGGCGCCGGAGCGCCGCCAGCGCCGCCTCGGCGTCGAGCCGCGCCTGCGCCGGGCGCAGCCAATCCGCGGCCGCCTCCCCCGCCCGTCCGGTCAGCTTGCCGATCTCTGCCACGGCGCCCGCGAGGTCGCCGTCCTGCAGGCGCGCTTCCGCCCGGGCCACCACCGCGTCCGGCGCTTCGCCCGGCACCTCGCCGGTCCGGCGCAGCACGAACAGCGAAGCCAGGCGGCCGCGCACATGGTCCAGCCAGTGATCGCCCTCGCCCGCCGCCGCTGCCTCAATCACGCCGCGGGCGACGGCATCGAATTCGCGCCGCAGGGCGGCCACCGTCGGCACACCGGTGCCGGCCTGCTTCTGCAGCGGCGCGGCAAGCGGCTTCTCCTCGCCGAGCAGGGTTTCAACCTGATCCAGCGCTTCCGCATAGGGGCGCCCGGACATCACTTGCTCGGTGAGATCGTTGACGCCGAGCACCAGCGCGACGCGCCGCGCCTCGCCGGCCGGCGGGGCGGCGGCGGCCAGACGATCGGCAACCGCCTTGGATTGTCGTTCGACTGCCTCCAGGCGCTCCGACAGCTCGGGCGGCACAGCCTGCGGCTCGGCAAGGCTCTGCACCTTCTGCTCGAGCGCGGCGAGACGCTCCACGACATCGCCACTGCCGGTGACGGCGGCGGCTTCGCCGGGGCCGCCGGCCGGCCGCGCTTCCAGCTGCCTCACCTGCTCCGCCAGCTGGTCCAGCCGCGCCGAGGCATCGGCCGGTGCCGGCCGCGCCTCCAGCGCCGCAACGCGACCTGTCAGCGCGTCGACATCTGCATTCGGCGCCGGCGCGGCGGCCAGGCGCTGTTCGAGTTCGGCCAGCCGCTGTTGCAGCGGACGTATGTCGAGCGTCGCGGCCGGCGCCGGCGCGATCGTCGCCGTTGCCGGCACCAGCCACCGCACCACGCCGTAGGCCGCCGCCGCGCCGGCAATCAGCCCGATCACCGCGGCCATGAACAGGCCCGGCAGGCGCGACACTCTGGGCGCCGGCGGCGGCACTGGCGGTGGACCGGCCAGAGCCACCGGAACTTCCAGCAGCGCCAGCAGCGCCGCCTCGTTCGGCGCCTCGGCCACCCGGATCGCCTGCCAGTCGAGATGCCGGATCGCCTCCGCCACCTGATGGCTCAGCGCGAAAGCCGTGACACTGCGCAGCCGCGCCGCAAGACCGGCATCCTCCACCAGTCCCGCAAAGGTGCGGGCGGCACGGGGCGAATGGAACAGCACGCCGTCGATCGCCCGCTCGGCCAGCGCCGTCCGCAAGGCCGGCGTCAGGGCATCGGCCACGTCCGCCTCGTAGAGCACGGCGCGGTCGGCCTGAAAGCCCTTCTCCGCCAGCGCGCCGGCGACATCCACGGCCACGTCGAAGCCGGAAATGTGCAGCAGCATCCCGTCCTCGGGACGGAGATGGCGGGCCACGTAATCGATGAGCGCAGCGGCATCGCCGTGCGCGCTCTCGATCTGCGCAAAGCCGGCAGTCTGGGCCTCGGCCGCCGTGGCATCGCCGACCGCGATCAGCCGGAGGTCGCGGCGTCCGGTCGCGCGGGCCAGCGCGATCGCGCCGTTCCGGCTGGTCAGGAGCAGCGCCTGCACGCCGTCGAGCGGCGGCAATCCCTCGTCGAGGAAGCGGATGCGCAGCATCGGCTCGACCAGGATTTCATGGCCGAGGCCGCGCAGATACTCGGCGAGGCCCTCGGCCTGCTCGATCGGCCGGGTGACTAGAAGCCGCGCCATCAGCCGAGCACTCGCGCCGCGCGCATGCGCAGCTCACGTCCCGCATCGGCGCCAAGGCGCGCCGCGTCGGCGGCGCCCCCCGCTCGCGTCGTCGTCCAGGCCGCACTGCCATCGGTCGCATAGACCGCGGCGCGCAGCATCAACGTGCCATCGGCATCGATCTCGGCGAGGCCGGCGATCGGCGTGCGGCACGAGCCGTCGAGCTCCGCCAGCATCGCGCGCTCCGCCGCCACCCGCGCCGCGGTCTCGGCGTGATTGAGCGGCGCCAGCAGGGCCTCGACCGCCGGATCATCGGCCCGCCGCTCGATGCCGATTGCGCCCTGCGCGACCGCGGGGAGGATCTCGTCGGGCGAAACCGGCTTGCCGGCGGAGGCGCGGTCAATCCGGCGGAGCCCCGCCATCGCCAGCAGCGTGACCTCGATCGCCCCCTCCGCCACCTTGCGAAGCCGCGTGTCGACATTGCCGCGCAGGCCGACGACGCGAAGATCGCGGCGCAGGCTCAGCAGCTGCGCCTGGCGGCGCAGCGACGAGGTGCCCACCACGGCGCCATGGGCCAGGTTGCCGATGCTGTCGGCGGCGCCGATCAATGCGTCGCGCGGGTCCTCGCGGGGGAGCAGGCAGTCGATCACCAGCCCGGGCGGCAGCACGGTCGGCATGTCCTTCATCGAATGCACGGCAATGTCGATCCGGCCGTCGATCAGCGCCTCCTCCAGTTCCTTGGTGAACAGCCCCTTGCCGCCCGCCTCGGCGAGCGGCCGGTCCTGAATACGATCGCCCGTCGTCTTGAACGTCACGATCTCGACGCCGCCCGGACCGATCCCCGGATGGGCGGCGAGCAGGCGGTCGCGCGCCTCGGTCGCCTGCGCCAATGCCAGGGGGGAGCCGCGGGTACCGAGCCGCAAGAGGGTTTGCCGATTCATCCCGCCGATGATAGACGCCTCCCGCCCCGCCTGACCAATCCCGCGGCCGACCAATCTACGATAAAGCGATGCTGGTGCTTGGAATCGAGACGAGTTGCGATGAAACCGCCGCCGCGGTGGTGGACGACACCCGCCGCATCAGGGGGGAGCGCCTGCTCAGCCAGATCGACCAGCATCGGCCCTATCTGGGGGTGGTGCCGGAAATCGCCGCCCGCGTGCATATCGAGCATATCGACCGCCTGATCGAGGAGGCCATGGCCGAAGCCGGCCTGGGCTTCGCCGATCTCGACGCCGTGGCCGCCACCGCCGGCCCCGGCCTGATCGGCGGGCTGATGGTCGGCCTGATGACCGGCAAGGCGATCGCCGCCGCCGCGCGGAAGCCGCTGGTCACCGTCAACCACCTGGAAGCGCATGCCCTGTCCCCCCGCCTGGTGGCGGACCTGCCGTTTCCCTATCTGCTGCTGCTGGTGTCGGGCGGGCATTGCCAGCTGCTGCTGGTCGACGGTGTGGGGCGCTTCCGCCGCCTCGGCACCACGATCGACGATGCGGTCGGCGAGGCCTTCGACAAGGTGGCGAAGCTGCTCGGCCTCGGCTATCCGGGCGGCCCGGCCATCGAACGCGCGGCGAAAACCGGCAATCCAAAGCGCTTCGCCCTGCCGCGGCCGATGTTGGGCCGGCCGGGATGCCATTTCTCATTCTCCGGGCTGAAGACGGCGGTGCGCCTGTTGGCGGCCGCTCAGGGCACGCTGGATCCTGCCACGACCGCCGACATCGCGGCGTCGTTCCAGGCGGCCGTCGCCGACGTGCTGGCCGACCGGACGGCGCAAGCGCTGGCGCTGGCCCGCATCGCCACACCGGGCCTGCGGCATCTCGTGGTGGCCGGCGGCGTTGCCGCCAACCAGACGCTCCGCGACCGTCTCGCTGCGCTCGCCGCGGCCGCGGCCTGCGAGCTGGTGGTGCCCCCGGCTGCGCTCTGCACCGACAATGCCGCGATGGTCGCCTGGGCAGGCCTGGAAAGGCTGCGCCTTGGCCTCGTCGATGACTTGGCGGCAGCGCCCCGGGCACGCTGGCCGCTCGACCCCGATGCGCCGCCGGCGGCCTATGCCGGCGTGAAGGCCTGAGCACGCCTTGCCGGCGGCAGACGCTGCCGGCGCCGCACTTGGCGAGAGCCGTCCTTCATTCCGAGCTTGCGCCGAAGCTCCTCCGCCCGGCCCGGCTCGGCGGGGTCGAGGGTCTCGCGCACGTAATAGCGGACATTGCGGTCGATATGCCGGCCGAGCAGGTCGATCGCGGCCTGCAGACGCCCGAACTGTAGCAGCCGCACCAGCCGGTGATGTTCGGCGAAGGCCGTGTCGGTCATGCGCGGCCGCGGCGTCATGTGGGTGCGGATGGCCGCGACGCGCGCCGAGATGCGTTGATACGCTTCGACAAGATAGCGATTGTCGCAGCCGCGAATGATGCCGCAATGGAAGTCCGCATCGGCCTTGCCATAGCCACGCAGGTCGCCCCGCTTGCGCGCGGCGGTCATGGTGGCCACGGCCTCGCTCAAGATGCGGATCAACGCCTGGCGATCGCGCTCGAACGAGAGGCGCAGCGCCGAGCTCTCGAGCGCGAAGCGGAAACCGCTGATCTCGGCCATCTCCTCGCGGGTGAGGCGGAATACGAAGGTGCCGCGGCGGGGGGAGATGATCACCAGCCCCTCGTTGCTCAGGCGCACCAGTGCTTCCCGCACCGGCGTCTTGCTCATGCGCAACGCCGCGGCAAGCGAGGCTTCCGAAATCTTCTCGCCGAGCCGCAGCTCGCCCCGCATGACCGCTTCGCGGATTCGCTCGGCCGCGAGATCGGTCAATGAGGCCGGCGTCAGGACGGAAGCCATATGAGAAGCCTAACACGAACCCGGGCGGGCCGGGCGAAGAGCACGTTGTCGTGATATGCTGCAACTGATATATGAGCGGCCCGGCTTCGTTCTGTGAAGCCGACACAGCTAAGGTCGCCGTCGGGACAGCCCGCACGGGAGACCGCTGCACCGAGATGCTGGCGTGCATTCCCAAGATGCACGTGAGCTCGGCAGCTGCGGCCTGAGGGGGTTGGCTCAAGAGGGGGAGCGGACGGCGGCCGCCCCACTGCCGGGCCGCGCCTTGTCAGGCGCGGCCCGGTGGTGAGGTTACGGCCAATCCGGCCCTGCGCACGCAAAAGTCGTGGGCGCGATCAGATCTCGCGCCACAGCCGTACTTGGCTCAACAGGTACGGCAGGCCGTGCGGGCCTCTTCGACCATGGCCGCCAGCCGATCCACACCGAGCGCCCCCGGCGCCAGCTGATCCCCGATGATGAAGGCTGGCGTCCCGGTGATGCCGAGCATTTCGGCCAGCTTGCGGTTCCTGGCGATGATCGCCTGCACCTCGGGCTTGGACATATCGCTCTTCAGGCGTTCGACATCGAGGCCGACATCCGCCGCCAGCCGAAAGATGACCGCCTCGTTGAGAGCGCGCGTCTCCAGCATGGCGGTGTGCAAGGGCAGATATTTGCCTTGGAACCGCGCCGCAATGGCGGCACGCGATGCCAGCAGCGATTCCGGCCCGAGGATCGGGAATTCCTTCAGCACGACGCGCACCTTGGGATCACGCTTGATCAGCGCCTGCAGCTGGGTGTGCGCCTGCTTGCAATACGGGCATCGGTAGTCGAAGAACTCGACCACCGTCACGTCGCCCTGCGGATTGCCCGTCACTTCGGAATTCGGGTCGCTGCGTATGGCGTGCTTCTGAGCGCCGAGCGCATCGACGAAGCGCTGAGCTTCCGCCTGCTTCTGACGCTGGTCGTGACTTTCCAGCGCCTCCATGATGATCTCCGGGTTGGTGCGGATGACCTCGCGAACCAGCCGCTCGACGGCCTCCTTCTGGGCCGGCGTCAGCGCATCCTGGGCAATGGCAGTGCCGCCCAGACCGATCAGGATTGCCGCCGCCGCCGTCAACCACCAACGCATCTCGTCCCTCACCTTCCACAGACTGCCGGCCCGGCCCCGCTGAGCGATCCTGCGGACGACCCAATGCGCCCACAAGTCACCGGTCCGTGACACCCTGCCGACCCGCCTATCTGCCTGTCATTGCACTGCAGGGTCAACATCCGTAAGAGGGTGACGGGCATGGGCGTTGGGGAGAAATCGGCGTGAGCGCTGGTGATATCGGGTCTCTCGGCCGGGCCCGGCGGCTCGAGCGCGCCGCGGCCTGGGGCGCGATCGCACATATCGCCCTGGTCGCCATGGCCCTGTTCGCCGTGCCCGTGCTGCTGTCCCACGGCCTGGCCTGGGCGGTCCTGCTGATACCGGTGGTGTTGATCTCCAACAGCTACTGGGCCGTGCTGCACGAGGCCTTGCACGGCAACCTGCTGCCGGGCCGCGCCGCCAACGATGCCCTGGGGCGCCTCCTGGCGATCCTGTTCGGCTCCGCGCTCGGCGTGCTGCGGACGGCGCATCTCGGGCACCACGGGTTCAACCGCCATGTGCATGACCGCCCCGACACTTTCGATCCCGGCCGGGTGCCGCACGTCATCGCCTATGCCCGGTACTACTGGGGCATGTTGTTCGGTCTCTATCTCGGCGAGATTGCCGCGCCGCTGATCTGCCTGCTGCCGCGGCGCCTCATCGATCGCCTGATCGACCGCGCCTTTCTGCCGGAGGAGCCCGGCGTGGCGGCGCATGCCCGCGCATCCCTGTTCGCGCCCGGCGTCCTGCCCGGCGTGAGACTGGACGGGTTGCTGGCGCTGGCCGTATTCGGGCTCGCCTTCTGGCTGTACGGCGAGAACTGGCCGTTGCTCGCGGCCTTCCTGGTGGCGCGCGGCTTCCTGGTCGGTTTCGTCGACAACCTGTATCACCACGGCACCCCGCTCGACGACCGCCGCTTCGCCTGGAACCTGGCGCTGCCGCGCTGGGCATCGCTCATGATCCTGCACGGCAACCTGCATCGTCAGCATCACCAGCGGCCGACCCTGCCCTGGCACCGGCTGCCCGATGCGATGACGAAACGGCACGACCGGTTCGACGAGGGGTTCCTGTCGGCGTCGGTCCGTCAGCTCAAGGGGCCGATCGAGATCGACCGGCTGCGCCGTGGCGCCGCCGCCGCGCGGTCCCTATAGTCCGGGCGACGAACACCGACTTTTCTGAACGGTTTGCGGATCTGGTCATGCCGAGCGGCACGCCTCATGTCGGGCTCTTCGTCACCTGTCTGGTCGATCTGTTCCGGCCCACCATCGGCTTTGCGGCGGTCAAGCTGATGGAGGATGCCGGCTGCCGGGTGAGCGTGCCCGCCTCGCAGGTCTGCTGCGGCCAGCCAGCCTACAACTCGGGCGACCGCCGGGACGCCGCGGAGATTGCGAGGCAAACCATCGCCGCCTTCCGCGGCTTCGACTACGTCGTGGCGCCGTCCGGCTCCTGCGCCGGCATGCTCCGCGAGCACTACCCTGCCCTGCTGGCCGGCGAGCCCGCGTGGAAACGGGAGGCGGAAGATCTCGCCGGCCGGACCCACGAGCTCATGGCCTTCCTGGTCGACATCCTGGGCGTCGAGCGCGTCGGCGCCAGGTTCCAGGGACGCGCGACCTATCACGATAGCTGCTCGGGCCTGCGCGAGCTCGGCGTCAAGGCGCAGCCGCGCAAGCTTCTCGCCACGGTCGAGGGGCTGGAGCTGACGGAACTCCCCGGGGCCGAGACTTGCTGCGGGTTCGGCGGCACGTTCTGCGTCAAGTACCCGGATATCTCCGGCGAGATCGTCGCGCGCAAGGCCGCCGACATCGCGGCGACCGGCGCGGAGACGCTGCTCGCCGGCGATCTCGGCTGTCTGCTCAATATGGCAGGGCGGCTTACGCGCGAGGGCATTCCGGTGCGCACGCGCCACGTCGCGGAAGTGCTGGCCGGCATGGCCGACGGCCCGGCGATCGGCGAGGCCAAGTGACATGCAGTCCACCGCGCATGCCTTCAAGAAGAATGCCGCCAAGGCGCTGGGCGACGCGCAGCTGAAGACCGCGCTCGGCCGTCTGGAGTTGAACTTTCCGGTGCGGCGCAAGGCCGCGATCGACGGCCTGCCGGAATTCGACGCGCTGCGCGACGAGGCGCGCGCCATCAAGACGCACGTGATCGAGAACCTCGACACCTACCTCGAACGGTTCGCCGCGCAGGTGGAATCGCGCGGCGGGCATGTGCACTGGTGCAGCACGCCGGCGCAGGCGCGTGAGACCGTGCTGTCGATCTGCCGCTCGGTCGGCGCCAAGACGGCGACCAAGGGCAAGTCGATGGTGTCGGAGGAGATTGCGCTCAACGATTTCCTCGAGGAGAACGGCGTTCAGCCGATCGAGACCGATCTCGGCGAGTACATCATCCAGCTGGCGGGCGAGCCGCCCTCGCACATCATCGGCCCGGCCGTGCACAAGACCAAGGAGCAGATCACCGAGCTGTTCCATCAGCACCACCAGAAGCTCGGCTATACCGAGCGCCAGACCGAGCCGGAAGCGATGGTCAACGAGGCGCGGCAGATTCTCAGGCGGAAGTATTTCGAGGCCGAGGTCGGCATCACCGGCGCGAATTTCCTGATCGCCGAGACCGGCTCCACCGTGATCGTCACCAACGAAGGCAACGGCGACCTGACCCAGACCCTGCCGAAGGTGCATGTCGTCGTCACCTCGATCGAGAAGGTGGTGCCGACGCTCGAGGATTGCGCGACCATCCTGCGCGTGCTGGCGCGATCGGCGACCGGCCAGGAGATGTCGGTCTACACCACGCTGTCCACCGGGCCGCGACGGCCCGACGACCTGGACGGGCCGGAGCAGTTTCATGTCGTGCTGCTCGACAACGGCCGCTCCGCCATGCTCGGCACCGAGCTGCAGGACCTGCTGCGCTGCATCCGCTGCGGCGCCTGCATGAACCATTGCCCGGTCTATCACGCGGTCGGCGGCCACACCTATGGCTGGGTCTATCCCGGCCCGATCGGCGCCGCCTTGGACCCGCATTTCCTCGGCATCGAGGCGGCACAGCATCTGCCCAACGCCTCCACCTTCTGCGGCCGCTGCGAAAGCGTCTGCCCGATGAAGATCCCGCTGCCCGCGATCATGCGGCACTGGCGTGAGGTGGCGTACGAGCGGAAGGTGGCGCCGTCGCTGCAGCGGGCCGGGATCGAGCTCTGGGCCTGGCTCGCCAAGCGCCCAACGCTCTATCGCGTGGCGACGCGCCTCGCCATCGCCATGCTCGGCGCCGCCGGCCGCAAGCGCGGTCGCTTCGCCAAGCTGCCGCTGGCCGGCGGCTGGACGCAGGTGCGCGACATGCCGGCGCCCGAGGGCGGGACGTTCCACGCCCGCTGGCGGCGCGAACGGGGCACATGAGTTCGGGCCGCGATCGCATCCTGGGCGCGGTGCGCGCCGGCCTCGGCCGCAACGCGCCGAGCGGCACCTCTGTCGCCGCGGTGGAGGACCGCATCGCCCATCCGCGCCGCAACCTCGTCCCGGCGCGGGCGCAGATACCGCCCGAGGCGCAGCTGGAACTGTTCGCAAGCAAGGCCGGCGAGCTGGCCGCGACCGTCGAGCGGGTCGCCTCCCTCGCCGAGGTGCCGAGCCGGGTCACCGAGTACCTGGCCGGACACAACCTTCCCCCGCGGCTGAAATTGTCGCCGGACGCGAGCCTCGACAGCATTCCCTGGGCCGACCGGCCCTTGCTGGAGATCGCGCGTGGCCCGGCAACCATCGATGACGCAACCAGCGTGACGCCGGCTTTCGCCGCGATCGCGGAGACCGGCACGCTGATGCTCTGCTCGGCGCCGACACGGCCGACCACCCTCAACTTCGTGCCCGACAACCACATCGTGGTGCTCGGCAAGAACCAGGTCGTCGGCGCCCTCGAAGATGCCTTCGCCCGGCTGCGTGCCGCGCGCGCGCCGGGCGACATGCCGCGCGCGGTCAATTTCGTTTCCGGCCCGTCGCGCACCGCCGATATCGAGCAGCAGCTGGTCATGGGCGCGCATGGTCCGCGGCGGCTGCATATCATCGTGGTCGATGAGCCGCTCGCCTAAGCCCTCCGGCGCCGATCTCGATCTCTGGCATTCGCTGGCGGCCACGGCCAGGCCTCTGAAAGGGCGCAAGGCAGCGCCTGTCTCTGCTCCTGCCGCGCCAGCGCAGCGCCCGGCCACCGCCGAGATCCCGCCGCCGCCGCCAAAGTCCGGGATCGCCAAGCGGAAGCGGGCCGGACCGCCGCCCATCGACCGCCGCACCGCCGATCGATTGAAGCGAGGCATCATCCCGATCGACGCCCGACTGGATCTGCACGGACTTACCGAGGCCGCCGCGTTCGACGCCCTCGGCGGCTTTGTTCGCCGCTCGGCTGCGGCCGACCGGCGCCACGCCCTGGTCATCACCGGCAAGGGCCGCGACGAGCCCGACCTGCCGGGCCCCATTCCCGCCCGCCGGCGCGGCGTGCTGCGCCAGGCGGTGCCGCGCTGGCTGGCCGAGCCGCCGCTGGCCGACCTGGTGCTGGGCGTGGGTCCGGCCGGCCCCGGACATGGCGGCGACGGCGCGCTCTATGTGCTGTTGCGCCGCCTCAAGCCGAAGGAGTCGAAGCGGTGACTCCGTTCGGCCGGCGCATGCGCGAGCTTCGCGCAATGCGCGGGGTGACCTTGAAGCAGATGGCGGCCGATCTCGGCGTCACCTCGGCCTATCTCTCGGCGCTGGAGCACGGCCATCGCGGGCGGCCGAGCTTCGCCATGGTGGAGCGGCTCTGCAGCTACTTCCTGCTGATCTGGGACGACGCCGAGGCGCTGCACCGCCTCGCCCACCTCTCGCATCCCCGCGTGGTCGTCGATACCAGCGGACTCACGCCCAAGGCGACCGAACTCGCCAATCGTCTGGCCGAGCAGATCGGTGACCTGGATGAGACAACTTTGGACGCGCTGCTGCACCACATCCCGCGCCGGCGCGAATCGCGATAGGTTGGCGCGTTCCTGCACATCCCTCGGGTTCGCCCTCATGTCGATCGCCAAAGCACTTCTGGTGGCCGCCGGCCTCGTGCTGGCCGCCGCCTCGGTCCACGCCGCACCTTCCCCGGCGAAGCCGGCGTCGCCGATCGCGCGGGCCGATCTCGGCCCCGGCACGGTATCCGCCGCGAAAGCCAACTTCCGCACCGAGCCGGACACCAAGTCCAAGGTGATCCAGCAGCTGCGCCAGGGCGCGAAGCTGCAGGTGATCGAGAAGAGCAAGGACGGCCGGTGGATGAAGGTGAAGGTCGGCGACAAGACCGGCTACGTCTTCGCCAAGTTCGTCAAGGTCGGCTGAGCGCCGAATTCTCGCCGAACGGCGCGAAGTACCGGCGTTTTAGGCCGATCAGGCGGCTGGTCATGGCCGGCGCTTCGCGCTAGCTTGCGGCCCCCGAATTGGGGCGTCGCCAAGTGGCAAGGCATCGGATTTTGATTCCGACATACGGAGGTTCGAATCCTCCCGCCCCAACCAGGCTTCCCTGCCGCCGTGCCCAGTTGGAGGCGCCGATCCATGCATGACCTTGTGCTGAAGGGAGGGCGGATCATCGATCCCGCCCAGGGGCTCGATACCGTCGGAGATATCGCTTTCTCCGCCGGCAAGGTCGCCGCCATCGGTCAGGACCTGCACGGCCAGGACATCCGCGATGTCGGCGGCAGGATCGTCTGTCCGGGCCTGATCGACCTCCACACCCATGTCTATTGGGGCGGAACCTCGCTCGGCGTCGCAGCGGAGCCTCTGGCGCGGTCCGGCGCGGTGGCCACCTTCGTCGATGCCGGCAGTGCCGGCCCCGGCAATTTCCATGGCTTCCGCAAGCACGTGATCGATCCGTCGCCGGTGCGCATCCTGCCCTATCTCAACGTCTCGTTCCCCGGCATCTACGCCTTCTCGAAGCCGGTGATGGTGGGTGAATGCGCCGACCTGCGGCTGCTCGACCTCCGGGAATGCCGCCGCGTGGCCCGGGAGAACGCCGATCTGATCGTCGGCATCAAGGTGCGCGTCGGCAAGGTCGCGGGCGGCGACAACGGCATCATGCCGCTCGACATGGCGATCGAGGTGGCGGAAGAGCTCGGCCTGCCGGTGATGGCGCATCTCGACAACCCGCCGCCGGCGCGCAAGGAGGTGCTGGCGCGGCTGCGCAAGGGCGATGTGCTGACCCATTGCTTCCGCCCGTTTCCGAACGCGCCGGCCCGCGCCGACGGACGGGTGCGCGAGGAGGTGCTGGAAGCGCGCGAACGCGGCATCGTCTTCGATATCGGCCATGGCGGCGGCTCGTTCGGCTTCGCCACCACCCGGGCGATGCTCGCGGCCGGCTTCCTGCCCGATGTCATCTCCTCCGACGTGCATGCCGTCTCGATCGAGGGCCCGGCCTTCGACCTGCTGACCACGATGTCGAAGTTCCTCTGCCTCGGCCTCGACCTGCCGACCGTCATCAGGCTGTCGGCGACCAATCCCGCGAAGGCGATCGGGCGGCCCGAGCTCGGCACCCTGACGGTCGGCGCCATCGGCGAGGCCAGCGTCATCGATGTCGTCAAGGGCCGCTTCGACTACGTCGATTCGATCGGCGAGATCCATACCGGCGACCGCCGGCTGCTGGCCGCCGGCCTGGTGCTGAACGGCCGCTGGTGGCACCCCTGACAGCGGTCGCGCCGGACGCGAAGCCGGCTAGGATCGGACCATGACGGCTGCGCCTCGTAAGCCGGCGGCGGCGCAAGCCGCCCCGGCCGCCCTGATCGGCGATATCGGCGGCACCAATGCCCGGTTTGCACTGCTATCAGACGGCGTCGTCGACCGGATGGAGATCCTGCACGTCCGCGATTTCGGCCGCTTCGAGGATGCCGTCCGCGCCTACCTCGCGCGCCGGCAGGGGCGCAATGCCGTCACGGCGGCGGCACTGGCGGTGGCCGGACCGGTCGCGGCCAACCGCTGCGACCTCACCAACAGCGAATGGGTGATCGACGGCAATGCGCTCAGGGCCAGGTTCGGCTTCAGGTCCAGCCGCGTCGTGAACGATTTCGAGGCGCTCGCCTGGTCTCTGCCGGGATTGAGCGGCAGCGACCTGCAGCAGATCGGTGGCGGCCCTGCGCAAGCCGGAGCGCCCATGGCTGTGCTGGGACCGGGCACCGGCCTTGGCGTCGGCCTCTACGTGCCGGGCTCGGGCGGGCCGGCGGTGGTGCCGACCGAAGGCGGTCACGCGACGCTGCCGGCAACGGACGCACGCGAAGCGGATGTCATTGCATATCTGCGCGAGCGGCATGGCCACGTTTCGGCGGAGCGCGCGCTGTCGGGCCAGGGTCTCGAGAATCTCTATCAGGCAGTGATGACTCTGGACGGGGTGGCGGCGCCGCCGCGCGACGCAGCCGGCATCACGGGGGCGGCAATGGACGGCAGCTGCACCGTTGCGAAAGCCGCACTCGATCTGTTCTGCGGCTTTCTCGGCGGTGTCGCCGGCAATCTTGCCCTGACCAGCGGCGCACGCGGCGGTGTCTATATCGGGGGCGGCATCGCACCGCGGATAGCGAGCCATCTCGCGGCTTCGTCGTTCCGCGAAAGGTTCGAAGCCAAGGGGCGCATGTCGGTCTATCTGGCGCCGATCCCGACCTGGATCATCCTGCGCCCGGATGCCGCCTTTGCCGGATTGCGGGCGATCGCGGAGCAGCCCGGCTAGGCGCGCATCTCGCGGCGCTCAGCCGACCTTGGCGAGCTTGGCGACCGGGATGTAGCCGCGCTCGATCACGCGTTCGACCGCCTGGAAGGCATGCGTGATCTCCTCATAGGCGCGCCGCGCCTCGGCGAGGGCGTCGATCATCTCCCGGGGTGGCTTCTTGCCAGCCATCGCGGCCAACTCGATCGCCACCTTGATGTAGCGGGCGCGGGATTCCGCGACGGCTACA
Source organism: Desertibaculum subflavum (assembly GCA_003576705.1). Classification (GTDB taxonomy): domain Bacteria; phylum Pseudomonadota; class Alphaproteobacteria; order Ferrovibrionales; family Ferrovibrionaceae; genus Desertibaculum; species Desertibaculum subflavum. The sequence continues at coordinate 62,549 of QOZS01000023.1, read as the reverse complement.
GCCAGCTTCAGGAAGCTGTCGCGCGTCAGGTTGGGCGTCTCGCGGCCGATGATCTCGGTATTGGCGCTGAAGATCGCCATCTCGACTTCGTCGCGGAACGCGGCAAGGGCATGCAGAGCGCGCTTGTCCAGCATCTCGCGGGTCATCAGGTGGTCCACCTTCTCCGTCTCGGTAAAGCCGATCACGCGTCCGGCCATGTCGACCTCCTGTTCGTGAATAGGCGTTTCCTCACCGTAAGAATTGCAGAAAATTCGTTGATAAAGCGTTGCGTCCCGTCGATGCGCCCCGGCAGCCCACCGCGGCGCAACCTTGGTTAACAACGGGATCGGATTGCGATCAGGCCTGCAGCACGTAGGTTCCCGGCGCCGGCGCCACGCCGGCGGCCGCCCGCGGCGGCGAAGCCTGCCCGATCGAATGGCGTCCGAGCCATGCCGCCCAGCTTGGCCACCATGAGCCCTGCTGCGCCGGCGTATTGGCGAGCCAGGCCTCGGGGTCCACATACGGATCGTTGGCGCGCCGATGCGTAATCCGATAGCGCCGCCGGGGATTGCCGGGCTCGCTGACGATCCCGGCATTGTGGCCGCCCGAGGTGAGCGCGAAGGTCACGTCCGCGTCGGTCAGCAGATTGATCTTGTAGACCGAACGCCACGGCGCGACATGGTCCCACTCGGTGCCGACGGCGAAGATCGGCACGCGGATATCGGTCAACGCCACGACGCGTCCGTCGACCTCGTATCTCCCGACCGCGAGCTCGTTGTCGAGGAACAGGCGGCGCAGGTACTCGCTGTGCATCCGGTAAGGCAGGCGCGTGGCATCGGCATTCCATGCCATCAGGTCGGTCATCGGCGCCCGCTCGCCCATCATGTACTCGTTGACCATGCGCGACCAGATCAGGTCGTTCGAGCGCAGAAGCTGGAAGGTTCCGGCCATCTGATGCGTGTCGAGGTAGCCGTGCTCCCACATCAGGTCCTCGAGGAACGAGACCTGCGATTCGTCGATGAACAGCGTCAGCTCGCCCGCCTCGGCGAAATCGACCTGTGCGGCAAACAGCGTCATCGACCGCAGGCGATCGCGACGATCGCGTGCCAGCGCGGCGGCGGCGATGGCGAGCAAGGTACCGCCGAGGCAATAGCCGGTCGCATGGACCTTGGCGTCCGGAGCGACGCGCTCGATTTCGTCCAGAGCGGAGAAGATGCCCAGGCGAAGGTAATCCGCCATGCCGACATCCCGCTGCGCCTCGGTGGGGTTTCGCCACGAGATCATGAAGACCGTGAACCCCTGCCCGACCAGATAGCGCACCAGTGAATTCTGCTGCGACAGATCGAGGATGTAGTACTTCATGATCCAGGCGGGCACGATCAGCACCGGCTCGCGCCGGACCTTCGGCGTGGCCGGATCGTATTGCAGCAGCTCGATCAGCTCGTTCCGGTAGACCACACGGCCCGGCGTCGCTGCCACGTCGACGCCGACGCGATAGGCATCGGCACCCACCGGCGGACGCTGCAGAACGTTGCGCCGCCAGTCCTCCAGGAAATTCTGCAGGCCATGCACGAAATTGAGGCCGCCCGTCTCCGCGGCACGCTTCAACACCGCAGGATTGGTCAGCGGGCAGTTGCTGGGCGAGAAGATGTCGGCAATCTGCCGGGCCGTGAAGGCCACGACGTCCTCGTGGTGTCGCGAGACGCCGCGCACGTCCGTCGTCGCGTTGTGCCACCATTGCTGGGTCAGCAGGAAGGCCTGATAGATGGCGTTGAACGGCGGCGCCCGCCATCCCGGATCGGCGAAGCGACGGTCCTGAGGGAGAGGCTCGATGCAGCTATGCGCGCTCGCCGGCGCGCTCGCGCAGTGAACCAGGAAGTCGGCATACCGGGTCCACTTCCGGGCCGCCTTCTCGACCAGCCATGCCTGCTTTCCGGGCGACGTGCCGAGATGATAGGCCCAGTCGAGCCACGCCATCGCCAGCGCCGCAGGCGACAAGCCGTTGGTCAGGCGACCGATGCCGGCGCGCGTGATCCGATCGATCGGCGAGTGATGACCTGCCTCCAGGTCGTCGCTCGCGGGCGGCAACGGGGGGGCAATCACCGCGGGCAGACTGGGCGGCGCGACACGATCAGGCGGCACATGTGTCGCCACAACCTGCTTCTGCCTCGCGCGGCGGGGGCGCGGAGGTTGACGATCTCCGGCGCGGGCTTTCGGCATCGGCTATCCTCCGCATTCAGTTCGATCGTGACGCATCGTTCCGGAAAGGATCGGCCGAACGGCACTGCGCGGCCGGATTGTGGGACATTCCTCGCGTGGCACGATGATACAAATCAACGTCGCGCCGTTGCCGCAATACTAGGTTGGTCTTGCGCCATGTGATCAGAAGGGGAACTTCGCATGACCGAGCTCGTTCCGTTGCCCGCCGACGAGGTCTACAAGGCGTGCGACGCAGCGGCGCTGCCGTTCATGACGACCGCGGAGCTGACGCCCCTGGATCAACCGGTCGGTCAGGCGCGCGCCATGGCAGCGCTCGAGTTCGGCGCTGCCATGCGACGCCAGGGTTACAACCTCTTTGTGCTCGGCCAGTCGGGGAGCGGCCGCTTCTCGATCATCTCCGAGCATTTGAGGCAACGGGCCGCCGGCGAGCCGAGGCCGCAGGCATGGTGCTATGTCCACAATTTCACCGATCCAGGCAAGCCGACGGCCATGGACCTGCCTCCGGGACGAGCCACCGGATTGCGCAAGGCCATGGAGAAGCTGGTGCAGGAGCTGAAGGCAGCACTGCCGGCAGCCTTCGACACGGAAGAATATCGCGGACGGCGGCAGGTGATCGACGAAGAGCTCAAGCGCCGGCACGACACGGCATTCGAGCAGCTTGGCCAGAAGGCGATGGAACGCGGCGTCGTGTTGATCCGGACTCCGCTCGGCATGGGTCTCGCGCCCGTCAAGGGCAACGAGGTGATGCCGCCGGAGGAGTTCGCGCGGCTGCCCCAGGAGGAGCAGACGCGTCTGCGCGAGGCGATGCGCGAAATGCAGGAGGAGTTGGAGGCAACGGTCGCCCGTATCCCGCAATGGCAGCGCGAGCACCGCGAAGCCGTTCGAAAGCTGAACGAGGAGGTGAGCAGTTTCGCGGTTCGCCACCTGATCGGCGAGGTCAGGGCTGATTTCCAGGACATTCCCAAGGCTCTCGCCTATCTCGACGAGGTCGAGCGGGACATCGTGATGAATACCGACGAGTTCCTCGCCGACGGTCAGGGGCCGACCGGCGACGGGACACCGACGCCCGATTTCGCCCGCGACGCCGACAACCATCGCTATCGCCGCTATCGGGTGAATGTCGTCATGGACCACGAGGGGGCCGGCGCGCCTGTGGTCTTCGAAGACCATCCCACGCATCAGGCGCTGGTCGGACGGATCGAGCACGTGGCCCGGTTCGGCGCATTGATGACGGATTTCAATCTGATCAAGCCGGGCGCGCTGCACCGCGCGAATGGCGGCTATCTTCTGCTCGACGCTCGGCGCCTGCTGCAGAACCCCTATGCCTGGGAATCGCTGAAACGGGCCATCCGGGCCCGCCAGATCAGAATAGAATCTCTGGAGCAGCTGCTCGCGCTCGCCGCGACCGTATCGCTCGAGCCAGGTCCCATCCCGCTCGATCTGAAAGTGGTCCTGATCGGCGACCGTTGGATCTACTACCTGCTGTGCCAGCACGATCCGGAATTCAGCGAGCTGTTCAAGGTTGCTGCCGACTTCGAGGACGACGTCGAGCGCACCGACCAGACCACGATCCAGTTCGCACGCCTGCTGGCGACGCTGGCCGGGCGGCACGGCCTGCGTCACCTGGATCGCGCGGCGGCGGCGCTGGCCATCGAGCAGGCAGCGCGCAGCGCCGGCGATGGCGGGCGGCTGTCAACCCGGGTTCGGCCGATCACCGAACTGCTGGAGGAGGCCGACCATCTGGCGGCGGCACGCGGGTCGGAGCGGATCGAGGCGGCCGATATACGCGGCGCGCTGGAGGCACGCCGAGGGCGCCTGGACCGCCTCTATCGTCGTGCCGTAGATCAGATTACCGAAGGCACGCTTCTCATCGACATCGCGGGAAACAGAATCGGCCAGGTCAACGGCCTTTCCGTCACATCGCTCGGCGAGATTGCCTTCGGCCGGCCGGTCCGGATCACCGCGAGCGTGCGGTTCGGGCGCGGCAACGTGGTCGATATCGAGCGCGAAGTGGAGCTCGGCGGGCCGCTGCATTCCAAGGGCGTCCTCATCCTGTCCGGGTTCCTGGCAGGTCGATACCTGCCGGAAAAGCCGCTTTCGTTGAGCGCCAGTCTCGTCTTCGAGCAATCCTATGGCGGAGTCGAAGGCGACAGCGCCTCCTCGGCAGAGCTCTATGCCTTGCTGTCGGCCCTGGCGGGCCTTCCCGTCCGGCAGGACCTCGCGGTCACCGGCTCGGTCAACCAGCACGGGGAGATCCAGGCGATAGGCGGCGTCAACGAGAAGATCGAGGGCTTCTACGACGTGTGTCGCGCCCGCAAGCTCACGGGCAGCCAGGGCGTGCTCATCCCTGCCGCCAATGCAAGGCACCTGATGCTGCGCGAGGACGTCGTCGAAGCGGTGCGCGCCGGCAAGTTCGCCGTCTATCCGGTTCGGACGATCGACGACGGCATAGCGCTGCTGTGCAGCACGCCTGCCGGCGAGCGGGGCGCCGATGGCGTCTACCCTGCCGGCACCGTCAACGGCCTGGTCGAAAAGCGGATCGCGGCCTTTGCAGAGGCCGCCGGCCGGCTCACGGCCCTCGCGAAGGGAGATCGCCATGGCTGACCGCACGGGGGATGTCGGGGCGCGCCATGTCGTCGTCGCCATTTCCGGTTTCGGCGATCTGCGGCCGGTCTTGCGCCAGGCGGCGCGCTTCGCGGCCTCGTTGAAGGCAGACCTTTCGGCATTGCTGGTGGAGGACGAGAGCCTGCACCGGATGGCGGCGTTTCCCTTCGCCGGCCAGGTGAGTCTCGCCACCGCGCAGCACATGCCGATGCAAGCCAGCGATCTGGAGCGCGAGCTTCTCGCCTTCGCGCGGCTGGCCGAGCGGACCATGGCCGAAGCCGCGCGTGAAGCCGGCATCACCGGGAGGATGCAGACGATCCGGGGGCAGTTCGCCGCCTCGGTCCGGGGCGCGGTGCGACCCGGCGACCTGGTGATGCTCTACGCTGCCTCTCCGCCCGGCGCAGGCGGTGGCCGCCGCGGCATGGCGGAAGCCATCCTGACCGAGCTCTCCGATTGCGACGTCCTGCTGCAGAGCTTCAGTGCCGACGCCACCCGAAGCATCGCCGTCTGCGACGACGGGACCGAGGCGGGCAGGCGCGCGATCGAGACTGGCGCTGCCCTGGCGCACGCATTCGCGTCACAACTGACAGTCATCGACGTGGACCACAAGATCAGAGACCTGCCGCCGCAACTGACGCCAAGGCGCACGCGCGACACGGACCTGAGCATCGTGCGATCGGTCCTGCGGCAGGACACACCGTCCATCCTGATCTTGCCCGCCGGCCTCGCGGGCAGGATCGGCGCCGAGCCGTTGGTGCAGACATCGGGCTGCGCCGTGCTGGTCGTTCGCTGACCGCACCGATACGGAATCCGATGCTGAGGCTGCTCACCTACAATCTCGAGAGTCTCGGCGAGCGACCCGGCTCGCCGCCGCTCGACGCTCGCATCGCCGTCCTGCGGCCCCGGTTGACCGGATTGGCAGCCGATATTCTGTGCCTGCAGGAGATCGACGGCCGGCATCCGGCAAAGGGGCGTCCGCGCGAGCCATCGGCGCTGCAGAGGGTCATTGCAGGGACGATCTATGAAGGCTTTCATGTTGCCGTCACGCCGGGGCCCGACGGGGCCGGCGTCGCCGATCGGCACAATCTGATGATCCTGTCGCGGTTGCCGATCGTCTCGACACGGGCCGTTCGCCATGAGCTCGTCGCGCCGCCAGCCCTGCGGACAGGGCCTTTCGGTGAAATCGCGGCGCCGTTCGACCGTCCGCTGCTATACGCCTGCGCGACGCTCGCCGACGGGCAGAAGCTTCACCTGATCAATCTCCACCTGCGCGCGCCGCTGCCGGTTCCGATACCTGGAACACACCCGGATCCCGGCTCGCAGAGCGGCACCGCGCGATGGGCGGCCGGTTATCAGTTGGCCGCGATGAAACGCAGCGCGCAGGCGCTCGAGGCGCGGCTGCTGGTCGACCGCCTGCTTGACGAGGACGCAGGCGCGCTGATCGCCGTGTGCGGCGACCTGAATGCCGGGCCGACGGAAGTGCCGGTGCGGCTGCTGACCGCCGACCGCAGCGATTCTGTCGAGGCACCGTCCGCGGAGCGAGCCCTCGTGCCGCTGGCGGATGCAGTTCCGGCGGAGCGTCGCTTCACCGTGCGGCGTCATGGGCAGCAGGCGCTGGTCGATCACGTACTGGCAAGTCAGCCCTTGGCCGCCCATTGCCGCGCTGTGGAGATCCACAACCAGGGACTGGCCGACGAACGGGACGCAGAGAAAATGGGTGCCAATTTCACCGATTCCACCCATGCGCCGATGGTCGCCGTCTTCGATCTTGCCTGAAGCCTCACTCGGGCAGCCGGTAGACACGCTTTGCCGTGCCTGAAAACAGCGCGGCCTTCTCGGTCGGCGACGCGCCGGCGGCAAGGCGCTTGAAGGCGTTCCACAGGATTCTGTAGCTGCAGGTCACCTTGTCGACCGGGAAGTTGCTCTCGAACATGCATCGATCGGCGCCAAAGGCTTCGATGCAGGTCTCGATCCAGGGCCGCCAGGCCCTGGCCAGCTCTTCGGAACCGGCCGGTTCCGACCGGCGATGGAAATCGAACACTCCGATTTTCATGCCAAGCCCGCCGAGCTTGACCACCACGTTGCTGCAGCCGGCCAGTGCGGCTATTTCGGATTTCCATCGCGCAAAAGTTTCCGCCTCCCGGCCGGCATAGGGCCCGATGCCGATCGGGCCGCCGACATGGTCGAGCACGATTGCGGTGGCCGGGAAGGCGCGTGCGAGATCGGCCACGTCGGACAGTTGCGGATGATAGAGCCAGGCGTCGAACACCAGGTTCAGCCCGGCCAGCTGCGCGAAACCGGTGCGGAAGGCCGGGCTGCGATAGAGGCCCTCCGGCGGATGGGTGTGGCTGTTCCACACTGCCTCGCTGGCGTCCCAGCCCGCGGCATGGCGGATGCCTCTGAACCGGCCGCCGCCGGCCTGCAGATGCGCCTCGAGAACGGGCCGGGCGCGGTCGCCCAGCGTGAGATCGGCAAAGCCGACGATGCCGGCGCAGACACGCGACGCGCCATAGCCGCCGCTCGCGCTCATCGCCGCCACACCATTGACGAACTCGGTTTCGCCGACCGGCCGCATGTCGCTCGCCGCATCGGCCCGATACATAGACATGCACTCCACGAACACCGTCGCGCGAATATCGTGGCCGCTATCCAGGTCGGCCAACAGCTCCGGCAGCAGGTAGGGGTAGCCCTGCCGATCCCAAAGATGGTGGTGCGGATCGACGATCGGCAGCTCCGGCTCCATCGCGGGCTCGTCGACGCGGCCGAGCCAGGCTTCGTCGGGCCGCACGATATTGCCGGATCGCAGACGCGAGGTCGTTTCGTTCATGAGGCGTTCCTCCGCCGATATCGTATCCCGAAACCCCGGGCTCACCACGTGGAAGAGTCGGGACGGGCACCGTATATAAGGCCGGTATGGGCGTCTCGGGGCCGACGGCCACCAGGGAGGAACCAATGAACGATACAACGGCCAAGGTCGGGCCGGACCCCGTCGAACTTGCCCGCAAGCTCGCCGAGCTGGCCGAGAAGGGACAAGCGGCGCTCTCGGAATCGATCAAGGCGGCGGCGCAGGACGATGGCTTCCAGCTGCCCGATCCGGATGCCCTGCAGAGCGCCTTCGTACAGGTCATGCAACGCTGGATGTCGGACCCCTTCCGCGCCGCAGAGGCGCAGATCGACCTGTGGCGCGACTACACCAATCTCTGGATCAATATCGGCCGCCGCATGCGCGGCGAGGAAGTGAAGCCGGTCATCGAGCCGGCCAAGGACGACCGCCGCTTCACCGACAAGGCCTGGAACGAGGAGGTGGCCTACGATTTCGTGAAGCAGGCCTATCTGCTGGGCACCCAGTGGCTGATACAGCAGGTGCGCAGCACGGATGTCGATCCGGCGACGCGGCGCAAGGGCGAGTTCTATGCGCGCCAGTTCGTCGACGCGCTGGCGCCGACGAACTTCGTCGCGCTCAATCCGCAGGTGATGCGGGAGACGCTGGAATCGAACGGCGAAAATCTCGTGCGCGGCCTGGAGAACATGATTGCCGACATCCATCGCGGTCGCGGCCGGTTGAAGGTCAGCATGACCGATTCCGACCAGTTCGAGCTCGGCAAGAATGTCGCGACCTCACCGGGCAAGGTCGTGTTCCAGAACGATCTGATGCAGCTGATCCAGTACGAACCGACCACGCCGACGGTCTATCGCCGGCCGCTGCTGATCGTGCCGCCCTGGATCAACAAGTTCTACATCCTCGACCTGCAGCCGAGGAACTCGTTCATCCGCTGGGCGGTCGAGCAAGGGTTGACGGTCTTCGTCGTTTCCTGGGTCAACCCGGATCACCGGCTCGCCCAGAAGACCTTCGAGGATTACATGGTCGAAGGACCGCTGGCGGCGCTCGACGCCATCGAGCAGGCCACCGGCGAGCGCCAGGCCAATGTGATCGGCTATTGCATCGGCGGCACGCTGATGGCGGCGACGCTCGCCTACATGGCGGCAACCGGCGACGACCGCTTCGTCTCCGCCACCTTCTTCACCGCGCTGACCGACTTCAAGGAGGCGGGTGAGCTCAAGGTCTTCATCGACGAGGAGCAGCTGAAGCGGCTCGAAGCCCATATCAGCGAGAAGGGCTATCTCGAAGGCCGGCACATGGCCAACGTGTTCAACATGATGCGCGACAACGACCTGATTTGGTCGTTCGTGGTGAACAACTATCTGCGCGGGCGCAAGCCGATGGCTTTCGACCTGCTGTACTGGAACGCCGACGCCACCCGTATGCCGGCGCAGATGCACAATTTCTACCTGCGCAACATGTACCTGGAGAACCGGCTGGTTGAGGCGGGCGGGATCACCATGAGGGACGTTCCGATCGATCTCCGCCGCGTCGCGCTGCCGGTCTACCAGCTCTCCACCGAGAGCGACCACATCGCGCCGTGGAAAGCGACCTATGCCGCGAGCCAGCTCTATCGGGGACCCTACCGGTTCGTCCTGTCGGGCTCCGGCCATATCGCCGGCGTGGTGAACCCGCCCTCGGCGCGGAAGTACTGTTTCTGGACGAACCCCGAGAACCCGCCGACGCCGGAACAGTGGTTTGCCGGCGCCGCGCGCCACGAAGGGTCGTGGTGGCCGGATTGGGCGGATTGGATCGCCAACCACGCCGGCGACAAGGTTCAGGCGCGCAAGCCCGGCGACGGGCGCCTTGCGGTGATCGAAGAAGCACCGGGCAGCTACGTCAAGGTGCGCTCGCTTGACTAGCCGGCACTGCGGGGTCGCGACAGATCCGGCCTGGCCTCGCGCCAAGGATTGCCGAACGTGGCGGTGAGCGCCCGCAGGCCGGGATCAACCGGGAAACTTGCGAATAATAACACAATCTCGCTCATACAAGATTTAACATTTTGCCACATAGGGCGGGCAACACTGCATAGTAGGCCATGCAGTGTTACGTTGTTCCGCTTTTCGTTGAATTAGAAGCGAATTATAGGAAGAGTTTCGCGCGCCCAAACCAAACATACTATCTCGCGCACACGATGTCGTTTTACCTTAATATACTCTTACAACTCAAGCGGGGGTCTCCGATTTGACAACTGATATCGATTCTGCTTCCATGAAAAAAGCAGATCGCCGAAAAAGGTTTTTTCAATCAGATACCCATGAAAGCATCGAAGCCCCACCTCCTGATCGTCGAAGACGATGAGGTGATCCGCAGTGTATACACCCAATATTTGACCGAGGCCGGACTCAGCGTCACCGAAGCTTCCACTGGCGCCGAGGCACGGACCTATTTGGCATCCGAGCATCACGATCTCGTGATCTTGGATCTCGGCCTCCCGAACGAGGACGGTCTCGACCTGATCCGCGAGATTCGCAAGCGGGCGAATACTCCGATCGTCATCGTGAGCGGCCGGTCGGATCCGATCGAGCGCGTGGTCGGCCTCGAGGCCGGCGCCGACGATTTCCTGGTCAAGCCGTTCCTCAATCGCGAGCTGCTGGCCCGCGTGCGCGCCGTGTTGCGCCGCCGCGGATGGGAGCAGCCGTCCGGGGCCACCGCCAACGGCGTTCCGACCAGCGGCGTGACGACCTTCCAGGGCTGGCGTCTCGATCTGCCGGCGCGGCGGCTCGAATCGCCGATCGGAGACACGGTGCATGTGACGACGGCCGAGTTCCAGGTTCTCGCCGAACTGGCGCGCCGCATGCCGGAGCCGGTGAGCCGGCGCGACCTTCTGGCGCTGGTGCATCAGCGCGAATGGAGCCCCGCGGACCGGTCGATCGACATCCACATCTCCAACCTGCGGCGCAAGATCGAGGTGGACCCGAAGGTTCCCCGCATCATCATCGGCGTCCGCAATGTCGGCTACGCATTGGCGCCCTGACGCGCCGAGCCCACGCACCGCAATCTAGAACGACAAAGGCGCCGCCTGCCGCACGGCCGGAATGGCGCGCACGGCCTCGAGGACCGCGCCGGGAATCGGGCCGTCCACCTCGACCAGGGCAATAGCGTCCTTGCCCGGCTCGGCCCGTCCCAGATGGAAGGTGGCGATGTTGATCCCGGCATCGCCGAGCAGCGTGCCGAGTCGGCCGATGAAGCCCGGCTTGTCCTCGTTGGTGACATAGAGCATGTGGGGGCCGAGCTCGGCCTCCACCTTGATGCCCTTGACCTCGACGATGCGGGGCCGACGGTCGGCGAACAGCGTGCCGGCCACGTCGCGAGTCCGTTCCGAAGTCTCGACGACCAGCCGCATCAGCGTGTGATAATCCCCTTCGCGGTCGTGCCGCGCCTCGACCACGTCGATGCCGTTCTCCTTCGCGATCACCGGCGCGTTCACCATGTTGACGCTGTCCAGGATCGGCCGCAGCAGCCCCTGCAGGACGATGGCCGTGAGCGGGCGCGTGTTGAGCGAGGCCACATGCCCCTCGTATTCCACCGTCACCTTCTTGATGCCGGGATCCGAGAGCTGGCCGGCGAACGCGCCCATCTGCTCGGCCAGCTTCATGTATGGCCGGAGCTTGGGCGCCTCCTCGGCGGTGACGGAGGGCATGTTGAGCGCGTTGCTCACCGCGCCGAGCAGGAGATAGTCCGACATCTGCTCCGCGATCTGCAGCGCCACGTTCTCCTGCGCCTCGGTGGTCGAGGCGCCGAGATGCGGCGTCGCCACCACGCCCGGCATCTCGAAGAGCGGGTTCGCCCGCGCCGGCTCCTCCACGAACACGTCCAGGGCCGCGCCGCCGACCTGGCCGCTCTTCAGCGCATCGGCCAGGTCCTCCTCGACGATCAGGCCGCCGCGGGCGCAATTGATGATGCGCACCCCCTTCTTGCACTTGGCCAGGGTGTCCTTGCGCAGGATGTGCCGGGTCTGCTCGGTCATCGGCGTATGCAGCGTGATGAAGTCGGCCCGCCCGAGCAGCTCGTCCAGGTCGACCTTCTCCACGCCCAGCTCGACGGCGCGCTCCGGCGACAGGAAGGGGTCGAAGGCGACCACCTTCATCTTCAGGCCGAGCGCCCGGTCGGCGACGATCGAACCGATATTGCCGCAGCCGATCACGCCGAGCGTCTTGCCGAACAATTCGACGCCCATGAAGCGTGTCTTCTCCCACTTGCCCGCCCGGGTCGACCGGTCGGCTTCCGGCAGCTGGCGCGCCAGGGCGAACATCATGGCGATGGCGTGCTCGGCCGTGGTGATCGAATTGCCGAACGGCGTGTTCATCACGCAGACGCCGCGCGCGGTGGCCGCCGGCACGTCCACATTGTCGACGCCGATCCCCGCGCGGCCGACGACCTTCAGCCGGTGCGCCGCAGCCAGCACCTTGGTCGTCACCTTGGTCGCCGAGCGGATGGCGAGACCGTCGTAGTCGCCGATGATGGCGATCAGCTCCTCGGGCTTGAGGCCCGGCTTGAGGTCGACCTCGACGCCGCGGTCGCGAAAGATCGCCACCGCCGACGGCGACAGCTCGTCGGAAATCAGAACCTTGGGCATGGCGTTCAGGCCGTCTTCTTGAAGGTGGGTCGGGTCTCGGCAAAGGCCCAGTCGAGCCAGTGCGTGAGCGCTGCAACGTCGCTCGTCTCGACGGTGGCGCCGCACCAGATGCGGATGCCGGGCGGCGCATCGCGATGGCCGGCGATATCGAAGGCGACGCCCTCCTTCTCGATCGGCGCCACCAGGGCCTTCACCGCGGCCGTCTTGTCGGCATCCGGCAGCGCCAGAAACGCGGGATCGACGATCTTGAGGCAGACGCTGGTGCACGAGCGCGTGACCGGATCCTCGGCCAGGAAATCGACCCAGGGCGTCTTCGCCACCCAGTCGGCGATGACCTCGAGGCTCGCCTCCGAGCGCGCGATCAGGCTCTTGAGGCCGCCGATCCCCTCGGCCCAGCGCAACGCATCGATCTGGTCCTCGGTGCAGAGCAGCGACGGCGTGTTGATGGTCTCGCCGGCGAAGACGCCGTCGATCAGCTTGCCGCCCTTGGTCAGCCGGAAGATCTTGGGCAGCGGCCAGGGCGGCGTGTAGCTCTCGAGTCGCGCGACCGCCCGCGGGCTGAGCGCCAGCATGCCGTGCGCCGCCTCGCCGCCCAGCACCTTCTGCCAGGACCAGGTGACCACATCGAGCTTCGCCCAGGGAAGGTCCATGGCGAAGACCGCCGAAGTGGCGTCGCAGATCGCGAGGCCCTGGCGGTCATCGGCAATCCAATTGCCGTCCGGCACGCGCACGCCGGACGTGGTGCCGTTCCAGGTGAACACCACATCGTGCGACCAGTCGACTTGCGCCAGATCGGGCAGCCGGCCATACGGCGCCGTGATCGGGCGGACGTCCTTCAGCTTCAGCTGCTTGGTGACGTCGTTGACCCATTCGATGCCGAAGCTCTCCCAGCCGAGCAGGTCGACCGGCCGCGCGCCGAGCAGCGACCACAGCGCCATCTCCACGGCGCCGGTATCGGAGGCCGGCACGATGCCCAGGCGGTAGTCGGCGGGCATGCCGAGCAACTGGCGGGACCGGTCGATGACTTCGACCAGCTTCGCCTTGCCTTCCTTGGCGCGGTGCGACCGCCCGAGTGCCGCGTGCTTCAGGTTTTCAGGGGACCAGCCCGGCCGCTTGGCGCACGGACCAGAGGAAAAATGCGGCACGACCGGCCGCAGGTTCGGCTTCTGCATATCTGACGTTCCTTCCAGAACGGCGCGCCCCGTTGGGGGGGCGTGGCCCGGGGACGGCTCTAAGGACGCCGCCCTTTCCTGTCAATGCCGAATCGGGGCACACTGCCGCATTGGACGGATGGAGGCGCAGCATGCCGGCGCGCGTGATCACCGTCGCCCAGCAAAAGGGTGGTGCAGGCAAGACGACGCTGGTCGCCCAGCTTGCCGCCCATTGGGCGAGCCAGCAGCGCCGCGTCGCGCTGATCGATATCGATCCGCAGGAAAGCCTGACGCAATGGTACCGGGTGCGCAGCAAGGCGAACGGCGGTGAAGATCACATCGACCTCAGGTGGGTGTCGGGCTGGCGCACGGGGACGGAAGCCGACCGTCTGAAGAACGATTTCGATCTGATTCTGATCGACAGTCCGCCGCATACCGAGACCGGCGCCAAAGCCGCCGTGCGCGCCGCGGAACTGGTGCTGGTGCCAATGCAGCTTTCGCCGATGGACCTTTGGGCCACCAAGCCGACCATCAAGATGATCCGCGACGAGCGCCGCGACATGATGCTGGTGCTGAACCGGGTGCCGGCGCGGGGCCTGCTGGCGGACGAGATGCGGGCCGCCATCGATGGCGAGCAGCTCGCCGTTGCCGAGGCCGCCCTTGGCAACCGCACCGTCTATGCGGCAAGTCTGCTCAAGGGCAAAGGGGTCACCGAGGTCGCCCCCCGTTCGGCAGCGGCCGAGGAGGTCGCGCGCCTGGCGGACGAAATCGACCAGCACCTGGCGATCGACCGCCACCCTTCGCTCGACGATCGTCCATCGGTCGACCGGCGTCTCGCGAAAGGATGATCGTGAACGCCTTGGCGGCACCGCGCGACGGCCTATAGTCGGGATTCGTTTCGGGCACGGAAGGGGTCGATCCATGCGCATTCTGCAGTGCATCGCGCTGGCCGGCGGGGTACTCCTGGCGGCGAGCTGCGCCCAGCAACAAGCCTCTGCGCCACAATACAAATCGCTCTACGACCGGCTCGGCCAGCAGCCCGGCCTTGTCGTCGTGGTCGACGACTTCGTCGCCAACATCGCGGGCGACAATCGGATCAACCATCGCTTCGCCAAGACCGACATCCCGAAGCTGAAGGCGCATCTGGTCGATCAACTCTGCGAGGCGACCGGAGGCCCCTGCAAGTATACCGGCCGCGACATGGTGACGTCCCACAAGGGCATGAACATCACGGTGGCGGAGTTCAACGCGACGGGCGAAGCGATGCAGAAGGCGCTGCAGAAGAACAAGGTCGCCCAGGCCGATATCGATGCCGTGCTCGGTGCGCTGGGCGGCATGCAGAACGATATCGTCGGCAAGTAGACATAGGCGAAGGCGTCAGGCCGCCGCCTGACCGGCACGCGACGGCAGGCGGCAGGTGACGGTGGTGCCCCGGTCCGGCACCGAGGCGAGGTCGATCTCGCCGCCATGCAGCTCGATGAAGCTCTTGACCAATGCGAGGCCGAGCCCGGCGCCCTGCTGATGATGCCCGGCGCGGCCCTTGCTGAAGCGGTCGAAAGCGAAGGCGCGCTCTTCCTCGGGAATGCCGATCCCGGTATCGGACACGGTCAGGTCGATCTGATCGCCCGACCGCCCCGCGCCGAGGGTGATGCGGCCGCCCGGCGGGGTGAACTTGATGGCATTGCTGACTAGGTTGAACAGGACCTGGCGGATGCGGCGCTCGTCGGCCACGATCAGGCCGATACCGGGCTCGCATTCGAGCTCGAGCGTGAGTTCCTTCTCGCGAGCGCGATGGCGGGCGAGCTTGGCCACGCCGTCGAGCAGCGCGTAGACGTCGATCGGCTTCAGGGCCAACGCCATGTGGCCGGCCTCGATGGTCGCCAGGTCGAGGATGTCGTCGATCAGGTGCAGCAGGATGTGCGAGCTTTCGAGGATGCCCTCGGCGTATTCGCGCTGGCGTGCGTTGAGGTCGCCGAAATACTGGTTCACCAGGATCTCGCCGAAGCCAATCACGGTGTTGAGCGGCGTGCGCAGCTCGTGGCTGACATTGGCGATGAATTCCGATTTCAGCTGATCCGCCGCCTGCAGGGCCTGGTTGCGCTCGATCAGCGCCCGCTCGACATTCACCGAATCGGTGACGTCCCAGAAGGTGAACAGCATCGCGCCGTCCGGCAACGGCACGGTCGCGTAGTCGATCACCTTGCCGATCGCGGTATCGACGCGGCCCGAGGTGCGTTCGCGGTCGTGGAACGGGCCGGTGATGCGGGTGCGCGTCGTGTCCCAGTCGTCCCCGTCGGCCAGCACCGGACGCAGAGCATCGACGACCTCGTCGATATGCGGCACCGATTCGAGCATCCTCGCATCGAGCCGCCAGATGCGGATGAAGGCCGGATTCCACAATTCGAGCCGGCCATCGCCACGGAACACCGCGACGCCTTCGTAGAGATTGTCCAGTGTCGCCCGCTGCACCGCGACCAGCGTGTTGCGCGCGCGCTCCAGCACGAACTGGTTGGTGACGTCCTCATAGGTGACGAGCAAGCCACCGAACGGATGCGGCGTGGTGACCACGCGTAAGGTCCGTTCGTCCGGCAGGTGCATGAGCTCCTCGCGCGGCTCGAGCACGGTGGTGAAGAGCTCGTTGCGCTGCTGCTTCCAGAGCTGCCAGTCCGCCTGCTCCGGCAGTCGCCGGTGCTCGCGCAGATGCTCCAGCAACTCGCCATGGGTCGGCTGCTGTTCGAGAAAGGAATCTTCCAGGCTCCACAGCCGCGCGAAGGCGCGGTTGTACAGGACCAGGCGCCGGCCGGCATCGAACACGCAGATCGCGGTGGCCAGGTTCTGCAGCACCTCGGCATGCGCCGCGATGTGGCGCTTCAGATCGGCGCGGGCGGCATCCTCCTCGGTCGCATCGAAGGCGATGCCTAGGGTGCCGTCATGGAACGGCATCTCGACCACGCGGAAGCGCCGCCGCTCGCCGGCCACCACCAGGCTGCGCAAGGCGGTCTGGCGCTTGCCGGAGGTCCTGGCCTTCATCGCCAGGGCGCGGGCCGCCTGGCGCTCCACCGTCGAGGCAAACTCCATCCGGCCGCTCACGACTTTCGCGGGATCGATCTCCAGCGCGGCCCCGACCGCGCCGTTGACCCAGATCGGATCGAGCGTGGTGTCCCGGCGCCAGACCGGCACCGGCAATTGCATCAGCAAGGAGAGCTGCAGGTCGGCCGCCGCCTGGGTCGCCTCGGCCTGCCGCAGGACGTCGTGTTGCGCGGTGGCGTCGCGCAGCACGATCGACAATGCGCCATCCTTGACGGTGCCTTCGGCCGCCAGGATCTGTCCCCACCGCGTGCCGAGCTCCAGCTGGAACGCGCCGTCCCGGATGGCGGCGTCGAGCGCGGTGGCCGCCTGCGGCGTCAGAATCGCGGATATGTCGGTCGGCGCCTCCGGCAGCGAAAGCAAGCGGAGCAGCGCGGCCGAGGCCGTGATCGTTCCGTCCGCCTCGCGACGCCACAAGGCCGCCGGCACGTCCGAAAGCGCCTTGCGCAGGCGGCGGTTTTCGGTGCTCTGGACTTCGCGCACGCGTTCCGCCTCCTGGCGGCGGCGCGAGGCGCCCAGGCTGACGATCACCGCGCCGGCTGCGGCGAGCAGGCCCAGGGCACCGACGGCCACGCCGATCGCCGTCGCGGCGGTTTGCGCGACGGCCGGGCTGGCGGCCAGAACCATCAGGGATGTTCCGGCCAGGACGGCCGGGCAGCGGTACAAGGTCGGCATGCCCCTCCCGAATCACCCAGAACCTACGCGGCGGGGATCGTCCTAGGCAAGTAACGGCATGTCGTCGGCCGATATTGCAGGTGAGGCGACCCCGCCTATAATCCGCGCCTTTCGCGCGGAGATTGCGATGGCTGAAACGCCGCTGGTCGGCATCATCATGGGAAGCCAATCCGACTGGGCGACGATGAAGCATGCCGCAGAAGTGCTGGCCGAGCTCCGCGTCCCTCACGAGTGCCGCGTCATTTCGGCACATCGGACGCCCCGCCGATTGTACGACTATGCCGAGAAGGCGGCCGCGCGCGGCCTGAAGGTGATCATCGCCGGTGCCGGCGGCGCCGCGCATCTGCCAGGCATGGCAGCGTCGATGACGCGCCTGCCGGTGCTTGGCGTGCCGGTGGAGAGCAAGGCGCTCAAGGGCATGGATAGCCTGTTGTCGATCGTTCAGATGCCGGGCGGCATTCCGGTCGGCACTCTGGCGATCGGCGAGCCGGGAGCCCGCAACGCGGGCCTGCTCGCCGCGCAGATCCTGGCCACCGGCGATGCGCGCCTTGCCAAACGCCTGGAAGCCTGGCGCAAGCGCCAGACCGAACGCGTGCCGGAGGTACCGAGCTGACGCAGGTGATCCCCCCCGGCTCGACGATCGGCATCCTCGGCGGCGGCCAGCTCGGGCGCATGATAGCCCTGGCGGCCGCCCCGCTCGGCTATCGCTGCCACATCTTCTGCCCGGACGACGAGGCGCCGGCGGCCGATGTCGCTGCGACGTGGACGCGCGCCCCCTACGACAATCTCGCCGCGCTGGACGCTTTCGCGGCGGCGATCGACGTCGCCACGGTGGAGTTCGAGAACGTCCCGGCGGCGGCGCTGGAACGGATCGCGGCGGCGAAGCCGATGCGTCCCGGCGCCAACGTGCTTGCGGTCACCCAGGACCGATTGGCCGAGAAGGCGCTGGCAACCCGGCTCGGCATCGCCACGGCGCCCTATTTCGCCGTCAGTTCCGCCATCGAGGCCGGCATCACCGCGCGCCATCTGACCGGCGGCGCCATCCTGAAGACGCGGCGCATGGGCTATGACGGCAAGGGCCAGATTGCCATCGCCGCGGCGACGCCCGACGCCGTCGTCGAGGCCTGGCGGAAGCTCGGCGAAGTGCCCTGCATCCTGGAGGGCTTCGTGGATTTCGCGCTGGAGATCTCGGTCATCATCGCGCGCGGCCCGGACGGCCAGATCGCCGCCTTCGAGCCGTTCGAGAACCGGCACGCCCACCATATCCTGGCGGAGAGCCGTTGGCCGGCGGCCATCGGGCCCGAGATCGTCACGCGCGCCGAGGCCGTGGCCCGCTCGCTCGCCCAGGCGCTCGATCATGTCGGCGTGATGGCGGTCGAGATGTTCGTCACCGCCGGGGGCGAGGTGCTGATGAACGAGATCGCACCACGAGTCCACAATTCCGGCCACCTGACCATCGAGGCAGCCGCCACCAGCCAGTTCGCGCAGCATGTACGGGCCATCTGCGGCCTTCCGCTCGGATCGACGGAGCGTCGGGCGGATGCCGTGATGCGGAACCTGGTGGGCGATGCCGTGCTGGAATGGCCGAAACTGTTGCTCGACGCCGGCAGCCATCTGCATCTCTATGGCAAGTCCGAGATACGCCAGGGCCGCAAGATGGGGCATGTCACGCGGCTGTTTCCGCTGGGAGCCATGACATGATCCCGAGCCAGCGGCACCTCTTCGATATCCCCGACGATATCGCCTATCTGAACTGCGCCTATATGGGGCCGTTGCCGCGCGCCGCGCGCGAAGCGGGCGAGGAAGCGGCCGGACGCAAGGCCCGCGCCTGGGAGATCACGCCGCGCGACTTCTTCACCGAAACGGAGACGGCACGCGACCTGTTCGCGGCCCTGATCGGCGCGACGGCGGAAGATATCGCCATCGTGCCGGCGGCAAGCTATGGCGTCGCCGTCGCGGCGGCCAATCTGCGCCTGCCGCCCGGGCGCCGGGCGCTCGTCCTTGCGCACCAGTTTCCCTCCAACCTCTTTTCCTGGCAGGATCTGGCGGAGCGCGAGGGCGGCGAGGTGGTGACGGTTGCGCGTCCGGAAGATGGGGACTGGACGCGTAGCATTCTGCAGGCGATCGACGAACGCACGGCCATCGCGGCGCTGCCGAACTGCCACTGGACCGATGGCGGATTGATCGATCTTGTCCGCGTCGGCGCCAGATTGCGGGAGGTCGGCGCCGCGCTGGTCATCGACGCCACGCAATCGCTCGGCGCCCTGCCGATCGACATGCGGGCGGTGCAGCCGGATTTCCTGGTCGCGGCCACCTACAAATGGCTGCTCGGTCCCTATTCCTACGGGTTCCTCTACGTTGCGCCCGGCCGCCAGGACGGCCGCCCGATCGAGCAGAACTGGATCGCCCGCGGCGGGTCGGAAGATTTCGCTCGGCTGGTCGACTACCGCGCCGACTTCCAGCCCGGCGCACGTCGCTTCGATGTCGGCGAGAAAGCGAATTTCGGGCTGACGCCGGTCGCCATCGCCTCGCTGCGCCAGATCCACGATTGGGGCGTCGCGGAAATCCAGGCGACCCTGCGCCGGCGCACCGACGCCATCGCCGCACGTGCCCACAATCTCGGGCTGACGGCCGCGCGCGCATCGCTCCGCGCCGGGCATTTCCTGGGCTTGCGCTTCCCAGGCGCGGTTCCGGAGGGGCTGCCGGAAAAGCTTGCGCAGGCCCGCGTCTATGTCAGCGTGCGCGGTCCTGCCATGCGGATCACGCCGCACCTCTACAATACCGACGCCGATATCGATCGCCTGTTCGAGGTGCTCGGCGCCGTGCTCTAGCCAGGGGAGGTCAGGATGCAGCAGGTCAATCTGGGAAGCACCGGCACAACAGTCAGCCGCCTCTGCCTCGGCACCATGACCTACGGCACGTCGAAATGGCGCGACTGGGTGCTGGACGAGCGCGATGCCGTTCCGTTCTACAAGCGCGCCCTCGACCTCGGGATCACCTTCTTCGATACCGCCGACGTCTACTCGAACGGCGAAAGCGAAGTGGTGACGGGCCGCGCCCTGAAGCAGATCGGCGCCGCGCGCGAGAACGTGATCGTCGCCACCAAGGTGTACAATCCGATGGGTGACGGGCCCAACCAGCGGGGCCTGTCGCGCAAGCACATCATGCACGCGATCGACGCCTCGCTGACGCGGCTCGGCCTGGATCACGTCGATCTCTACCAGATCCATCGCTTCGACCGGACCACGCCGGTCGAGGAGACGATGGAGGCCTTGAGCGACGTGGTGAAAGCCGGCAAAGCGCTCTATATCGGCGCCTCCTCGATGTTCGCCTGGCAGTTCGCCAAGATGCAGCAGGTGGCGAAGGAGAACGGCTTCTGCCGCTTCGTCACCATGCAGAACCACTACAACCTGATCTACCGCGAGGAAGAGCGCGAGATGATCCCGCTCTGCACCGACCAGGGCGTCGGCATCATTCCGTGGAGCCCGCTCGCCCGCGGCTTCCTGGCCGGCAATCGCCGCCGCCAGGATTACGGCGAGACCAAGCGCGCAAAAGGCGACGAGATGGCGCAGCGCATGTACTACCAGGACAGCGATTTCCGCGTGGTCGACCGGATCGGCGAGATCGCCCGGAAGCGCGGCGTCAGCAATGCCGGTGTGGCGCTCGCCTGGATGCTGTCGAAGCCCTATGTCACAGCGCCGATCATCGGCGCCAGCAAGCTCGAACAGCTCGACGACCTCGCCAAGGCGACACAGCTCGCGCTGTCGGCGGAGGAGATCAAGGCGCTGGAGGAACCCTATACGCCGCATCCGATCCTCGGCCACTGATGAGCATCGATCTATCCAGGGTTCGATCCGATACGCCCGGCACGGCCAACGTCGTCCATCTCAACAATGCCGGCGCAGCCCTGCCGCCCCGGCAGGTGCTGCAGGCCGTTCAGCAGCATCTCGAGCGCGAGGCGGCAATCGGCGGATACGAGGCCGCGGCCGAGGCCGCCGGCGCCATCGAAGGCGTCTACGGATCGATCGCGCGCCTGGTCAACGCGGCGCCGGACGAGATCGCCGTCGTGGAGAACGCGACGCGCGCCTGGGACATGGCGTTCTATTCCTTCGGCTTCGGGCCCGGCGACCGCATCCTGACGGCCCAGGCCGAATACGCCTCCAACTACCTGGCCTTCCTCCAGGTGGCGCGGCGCACCGGCGCCGTGATCGAGGTGGTGCCGAACGACAATGGCGGCGCACTCGATCCGCATGCGCTCGAGCGCATGATCGACGGCCGCGTGAAGCTGATCGCGATCACGCATATCCCGACCAATGGCGGCCTGGTCAATCCGGCGGAAGCAGTGGGTCGCATCGCCAGGGCGCACGGCATTCCCTATCTGCTCGATGCCTGCCAGTCGGTGGGGCAGATGCCGGTCGATGTGGAGGCGCTCGGCTGCGACATGCTGTCGGCGACCGGACGGAAATTTCTCCGCGGCCCCCGCGGGACGGGCTTTCTCTATGTGCGGCGAGGCCTGATCGGCCGCCTGGAGCCGCCCTTTATCGACCTGCATTCCGCCGACTGGACCGGCGCCGACACCTATGAGTTCCGTGCCGATGCAAGGCGGTTCGAGAACTGGGAATGCTTCGTCGCCGGCAAGATCGGGCTCGGCGCCGCCGCCGACTATGCCATGTCGCTGGGGCTGGATGCGATCCGTGAGCGCGCCTGGTCGTTGGCGGATCGGCTGCGCACCGGCCTGGCGGCGATCCCCGGCACTCGCCTGCGCGATCTCGGCGACATGCGCTCGGCCATCGTGTCGTTCACCATCGATCGCATAGATCCCGCCGCGGTCAAACAGCGATTGGCGCAGCAGACGATCAATGTGACGGTCTCCGGCCTCACCTCGACACGTCTCGACATGGCTGCGCGGCAGCTGCAGAGCGTGGTGCGGGCATCGCCGCATTACTACAACAGCGAGGAAGAGATCGATCGCGCACTCGAGGCAATCGCCGGCATCGCCCGTTCAGCCTAGGCCGAGCCTCCTCTCGCGAAAGAAGATGTAGAGGCCGCTGCCGGCGACGACCAGGCAGCCGACCACCGTCTCCACCGCGGGTCGGTCCCCGAACACGAGATAGCCGAGGATCGTCGCCCATACGACCGACAGATAGCTGATCGGCGCCGCGACGGCGGCGGGCGCCGCCGAGAGCGACCAGTTGACCAATGCATGCCCGCTGAACGCCACGCAGCCGACCAGCAGCATCAAGGCCAGCTCCGGCACCGCGACCGGCGTCCAGTCGAAGAAGGCGGCGATGCCGCCGAGTGCCAGGACACCGAGCGCCTGGTGCCCGGCCAGCACGACGGCGCTGGTGCCGCGCAAGCTGCGGGCC
Source organism: Desertibaculum subflavum (assembly GCA_003576705.1). Lineage (GTDB taxonomy): Bacteria > Pseudomonadota > Alphaproteobacteria > Ferrovibrionales > Ferrovibrionaceae > Desertibaculum > Desertibaculum subflavum. The sequence goes on along the minus strand of QOZS01000023.1, from coordinate 40,007 downwards.
GAGATCAGCATCAAGCCATAGGCAAGGCTGCCGGCGAGCGCGATCGCGGCCGGCAGTGCGAAGGCAACGTCGGTCGGGCGCATGGCGATGACGATGCCGGCAAACCCGCTGACGACCGCGAGCGCGCGGCGCCAGCCGACCCGCTCGCCCAGCAACGGCACCGACAAGGCGGTGACGAAAATCGGCGCGCCGAAATAGATCACCATCACATCGGCCAGCGGCAATTGCCGTACGGCGAGATAGAAGCAGCTGACCTCGAAGGCCATTAGCGCGGCCCGACCGGCATGCAGCCAAGGCCGCTCGACCGGGACCAGCCGGCCGACATTGCCGCGCAGCACGAGCAGCACCAGGGCCACCGCGCCAATGCTGCGCACCAGGAGCAGCTGGCCCACCCCGTACTGCCCGACCAGCCATTTGGCGACCACGTCGTTGCAGGCGAAGACCAGGGTCGCCAGGGCCATCGCGGCGATGCCGAGTGTGGCGCGGTCCGCGCCGGCGACGGCCAGATTCATGTGCGGAATGCCGTCAGGCGCGCGCGGTTCTCTCGATGCTCGGACGGCCGAGCGCAGCGAGCGCCGTCTGCACGATATGCGCCGCATTGAGCCCCGCCGCTTCATACTGGCGCAGCGGCGTGTCGTGCTCGATGAAGCTGTCGGGCAAGGTCATGGTCCGGATCTTGACGCCGTGATCGAGCAGCCCGTCTCGCGCCAGGAAATGCAGCACGTGGGCGCCGAACCCACCCGGCGCCCCTTCCTCGATCGTGATCAGGACTTCATGCCCGCGCACCAGGCGGCGGATCAGGTCCTCGTCCAGCGGCTTGGCGAAGCGCGCATCGGCGACGGTGGTGGACAGACCGCGCAGCGCCAGGTCCTCGGCCGCCTTCATGCATTCGGCGAGGCGCGCGCCGAACGAGAGGATCGCGATGGCGCTGCCCTCGCGCACCACGCGTCCCTTGCCGATCGCGAGCGGCGCGCCCCGGGCCGGCAGTTCTACGCCGACACCCTCGCCGCGCGGGTAGCGGATCGAGGACGGCCGGTCGTCGATCGCCGCCGCCGTCGCCACCATGTGCACGAGCTCCGCCTCGTCCGCCGCGGCCATGACAACGAATCCGGGCAATGTCGCGAGGAACGCAATGTCGTAGGCGCCGGCATGCGTCGGGCCGTCGGCGCCGACCAGGCCGGCGCGATCCATGGCGAAGCGCACCGGCAGCGACTGGATCGCCACGTCGTGCACCACCTGGTCGTAGGCCCGCTGCAGGAAGGTCGAATAGATCGCGGCGAACGGCTTGTAGCCCTCGGCCGCGAGCCCGGCCGCGAAGGTCACGCCGTGCTGCTCGGCGATGCCGACATCGAAACAGCGCTCCGGGAACCGCTTGCCGAACAGGTCGAGCCCGGTGCCCGAGGGCATCGCGGCGGTGATGGCGACGATCTTCGGATCGAGCTCGGCCTGGCGGATCAGCTCCTCGGCGAAGACGCGCGTGTATTGCGGCGCATTCGCCTTGGCCTTGGCCTGGGCACCGGTCGCGACATCGAACTTGGCGACGCCGTGATACTTGTCGTCGGAGGCCTCGGCCGGCGGATAGCCTTTGCCCTTTTGCGTCACCACGTGGATCAGGATCGGCTGATCGTCCTGCGCGTCACGGGCGTTCTTCAGCACCGGCAGCAGGTGGTCCAGGTTGTGCCCGTCGATCGGGCCGACATAGTAGAAGCCGAACTCCTCGAACAGCGTGCCGCCGGTGACCATGCCGCGCGCATATTCCTCGGCGCGCTTCGCCGCCTGCTTCATCTGCTTCGGCAGGTAGTCGGCGATCTGCTTGCCGACATGCCGGAACGACAGATAGGAGCGTGAGGAGATCAGCCGCGAGAGATAGGCGCTCATGGCGCCGACCGGCGGGGCGATCGACATGTCGTTGTCGTTCAGCACCACGATCAGGCGCGAGCGCAGCGAGCCGGCATTGTTCATCGCCTCATAGGCCATGCCGGCGCTCATCGATCCGTCGCCGATGACGCAGATCACCTTGTGGTCGCCGCCCGACAGGTCGCGCGCCACGGCCATGCCGAGCCCGGCGGAAATCGACGTCGAGGAATGCGCGGCGCCGAACGGGTCGTACAGGCTCTCGGCGCGCCTGGTGAAGCCGGAAAGCCCGCCGCCCTGGCGGATGGTGCGGATGCGGTCGCGCCGGCCGGTCAGGATCTTGTGCGGATAGGCCTGGTGGCCGACATCCCAGATCAGCCGGTCGCGCGGCGTCTCGAAGATGTGGTGCAGCGCGACGGTCAGCTCGACCACGCCAAGGCCCGCGCCTAGGTGCCCGCCGGTGATCGACACCGCGTCGATCGTCTCGCGGCGCAGCTCGTCGGCCAGTTGCTTCAGCTGCTCCGCGCCGAACCCGCGGATATCGGCTGGCTCACGCACAGTGTCGAGCAGCGGTGTCGAACCCTGTTCCGTCAACGGCCCCATACCCCGATCGTCACGAGCGGCGGCTTACAACGAATGCCGCCAATTTACGCAGAACATCGGCCCTTTCGCCGAATGATGCAAGCCGGCCGGCCGCTGCCTGCGCCAGCTGCTGCGCTTCGCGCTTGGCGCCGTCCAGGCCGAGGTGATCGACAAAGGTGACCTTGCCCGCCTTCCGGTCTTTGCGCAGTTTCTTGCCGACGGCCGCCTCGTCGCCTTCCAGGTCGAGCACGTCGTCCGTGATCTGAAAGGACAGCCCGAGATCCGCCGCATAGGCGGCAAGCGCCTTGCGGGCCGGAAGGTCGGCGCGCCCCAGGATCGCTCCGGCTTCGCAGGAAAATCCGATCAGCGCGCCGGTTTTCAGCGCCTGCAGCCGGCGCGTCTCGATCAGGTCGATTTCGGCGGTCTCGGCGGCAAGGTCGATCGCCTGGCCGGCCACCATGCCATTGGCCCCCGCCGCGCGCGCGAGGCCCACGACCAGCTCGCAGCGTGCCGCCGCGTCGGGCCCGGCGGAGACATCGCCCATGACCTCGAAGGCCAAGGTCAGCAACGCGTCGCCGGTGAGCACCGCCGTCGCCTCGTCGAAGGCGCGGTGCACGGTGGCACGGCCGCGGCGCAGGTCGTCGTCGTCCATGCAGGGCAGATCGTCGTGCACCAGCGAATAGGCATGCACGAGCTCGATCGCCGCCGCCGCCGGCGCCGCCCGTTCGGCCGCGACGCCGAACAGCCGGGCCGTCTCGACCACCAGCAGCGGGCGCATCCGCTTGCCCGGCCCGAGCGCGGCATAGCGCATGGCGGCGTGCAGGCGGCCTTCCACGGTGTCGGCATGCGGCAGCCAGTGATCCAGCTCGCGCTCGACCAGCGCCGCGGCGGCCGCCATCGCCCGGTGCAACGTCACCGTGCCGAACCGTCAGTCGAGATCGGCGGGGACCGCTTTCGGTCCGTCGGGGCCGTCGACGATCTTCTCGATCCGCTCGCTCGCCGTCCTGAGCTTGTCCTCGCAATGCCGCTTGAGGTGGCTGCCGCGGGCATAGATCGCGATCGACTTCTCGAGGTCGACCTTGCCGGTCTCGAGCGTGCGCACGATTTCGTCGAGCTCAGCCAGCGCCTGCTCGAAGGTCATGGCGCGAATGTCGTCGGGGATCGCGGCCTCCGGTTGCTTGCCTGCCATCGCCCCTCCTCTCAGCTCGCGCCGCGCGTCATCCGGCGAGCTTGCTCAGCGCCATCAGCAGGCTGTCGCCCATCACAGTGGTCGACACCTTGGCGGCGCCCTTCTGCATGATGTCGCCGGTGCGCAGCCCCTTGTCCAGCACCTCCTTGGCCGCCTTCTCGACCAGGTCGGCCTCGTCCGGCATGTCGAAGGTGTAGCGCAGCGCCATGGCGAAGGAGAGGATGGTGGCGATCGGGTTGGCCGCGTTCTGCCCGGCGATATCGGGGGCGGAGCCGTGCACCGGCTCGTACAGGGCCTTGCGCTTGCCGGTCGCGTCCGGCGCGCCGAGCGAGGCCGAGGGCAGCATGCCGAGCGAGCCGGTCAGCATCGCCGCCTCGTCGGACAGGATGTCGCCGAACAGGTTGTCGGTGACGATGACGTCGAACTGCTTCGGGTTGCGCACCAGCTGCATGGCGGCATTGTCGGCGTACATATGCTGCAGCTCGACATCCTTGTACTGCTCGTCGTGCAGCTTCTGCACCTCCTCGCGCCACAAGACGCCCGATTCCATGACGTTCGCCTTCTCGCACGACGTCACCTTGTTCCGCCGCTTGCGCGCCAGCTCGAAGGCGACGCTGGCGACGCGGCGGATCTCATTGGTCGTATAGACCTGCGTGTTGATGCCGCGGCGCTGGCCGTCCGGCAAGGTCTCGATGCCGCGCGGGGTGCCGAAATAGACGCCGCCGGTCAGCTCGCGCACGATCATGATGTCGAGGCCTTCGACCAGCTCGCGCTTGAGCGAGGAGGCATCGGCGAGCGCCGGGAAGCAGACCGCCGGGCGCAGGTTGGCGAACAGGTCCATTTCCTTGCGCAGCCGGAGCAGCCCGCGCTCCGGCTTCTGGTCGAACGGCAGGTTGTCCCATTTCGGCCCGCCGACGGCGCCGAGCAGCACGGCATCGACCTGCTGGGCCTTCTTCACCGTGTCGTCGGTGATCGGCATGCCATGCGCGTCGATGGCGCAGCCGCCGCAGAGATCCTCCTCCAGCTCGAACCGCACGGCCCGCTTCTTGCCCATCCAGTCGATGACACGCTTGGCCTCGCGCATCACCTCGGGACCGATACCGTCGCCGGGCAGCACGAGCAGGGACTTGTTCGCGGGCATTCTTGGACTACTCCCTAATTCTTCTTCGACTGGGACGGCGAGGCGGGGGTCAGCGATACAGCCAGGGCTGGCCGGTGCGCTGGCTGGATTCGAAGCTGTCGATGGCCGAGGCCTGCTGCAGGGTCAGGCCGATATCGTCGAGCCCTTCCAGCAGACATTTCTTGCGGAACGGATCGATCTCGAACTTCACCACGCCGCCGTCGGGCCCGCGGATCTCCTGCGCTTCCAGATCGACCGTGATGGTCGCATTGGCGCCGCGGTTGGCGTCGTCGAACAGCTTGTCGAGGTCCTCCTGAGACACCTTGATCGGCAGGATGCCGTTCTTGAAGCAGTTGTTGTAGAAGATGTCGGCGAACGAGGTCGAGATCACGCAGCGGATGCCGAAATCGAGCAGCGCCCAGGGCGCGTGCTCCCGGCTCGACCCGCAGCCGAAATTGGCGCCGGCCACCAGGATCTGCGACTTGCGATAGGCCGGCTTGTTCAGCACGAAATCCGGCTTCTCCTTGCCGTCGGAATCGTAGCGCATCTCGTCGAACAGGTTCTTGCCGAGGCCGGTGCGCTTGATCGTCTTCAGGAACTGCTTGGGGATGATCATGTCGGTGTCGATATTGACCATCGGCAGCGGCGCCGCGACGCCGGTCAGCTTGGTGAACTTCTGCATGGCCTCGCTCCCTCAGAGATAGTCGCGCACATCGGCGAGATAGCCCTTGATCGCCGCGGCCGCGGCCATCTCCGGGCTGACGAGATGGGTGCGCCCGCCGCGGCCCTGGCGGCCCTCGAAATTGCGGTTCGAGGTAGAGGCGCAGCGCTCGCCGGGCTCGAGCCGGTCGGCGTTCATCGCCAGGCACATGGAGCAGCCGGGCTCGCGCCATTCGAAGCCGGCCTCGCGGAAGATCTTGTCGAGCCCCTCGCTTTCGGCCTGCTCCTTCACCAGGCCGGAGCCCGGCACCACCATGGCGCCGACATGCGCGGCGACCTTGCGGCCCTTGGCGACGGCCGCCGCGGCGCGCAGGTCCTCGATCCGCCCATTGGTGCACGAACCGATGAAGACCCGATCGATCTTCAGATCCTGCAGCTTCTGCCCCGGCTGGATGCCCATGTATTCGTAGGACCGCTTCATCGCCGCGCGCTTGCCCTCGTCGGAGACGCTTTCGGGCAGCGGCACGATGCCGGTGATCGGCGCCACGTCCTCGGGGCTGGTGCCCCAGGTCACGGTCGGCACGATCGCGGAGGCATCGAGCGTCACCTCCTTGTCGTACACCGCCCCCGGATCCGAGGTCAGCGTGCGCCAATAGGCCACCGCCTGTTCGAAGGCGCCTGCCTTCGGTACATGCGGCTTGCCCTTGAGATAGGCGAAGGTCGTCTCGTCCGGCGCGATCAGTCCGGCGCGGGCGCCCGCCTCGATGGTCATGTTGCAGACCGTCATGCGGCCTTCCATCGACAGCGCCCGGATCGCCTCGCCGGTGTACTCGATCACGCAGCCGGTGCCGCCGGCGGTGCCGATCTTGCCGATGATGGCCAGGATCAGATCCTTCGCGGTCGTGCCCTTCGGCGGCTTGCCGGTCAAGTTGACCCGCATGTTGAGCGAGGGCTTCTGCATCAGGGTCTGGGTCGCCAGCACATGCTCCACCTCCGACGTGCCGATGCCGAAGGCGAGCGCGCCGAAGGCACCGTGCGTCGCCGTGTGGCTGTCGCCGCAGACGATGGTCATGCCGGGCTGGGTCAGCCCCTGCTCCGGCCCGATGATGTGGACGATGCCCTGGCGGATGTCGTCCATGCCGTAATACTCGACGCCGAAATCGCGGCAGTTCTGCTCCAGCGTCTCGACCTGGATACGGCTCTCCTCGTCGGTGATGCCCTTCGAGCGGTCGGTGGTCGGCACATTGTGGTCGGCGACCGCGATGGTGGCATCGGTCCGGCGCACCTTGCGTCCGGCGGCACGAAGGCCCTCGAACGCCTGGGGGCTGGTCACCTCGTGCACGAGATGACGGTCGATATAGAGCACGCAGGTCCCGTCGGCCTGCTGGTGCACCAGGTGGCTGTCCCAGATCTTGTCGTAGAGCGTGCGCGGCTTGGTCATGACGCCGGTTCCCGAAAACCCGCTTTCAATGGAAGGCCGGGAAGATAGCCGTCATACCCCCGCGCAACAAGCCGGCGTGAGGGTTGGTGGGCGCGTCAGGCCGGCCAGGCGGCGCGATAGGCGAGCAGGCCGAGAATAACGGCGTTGGCAAGCCCGGCGACGGGGAGAAGCCGGCGGGACAGGCCTCGGAACCGACGCCCGGCGGCGACCCCGGCGATGCCCAGCGCCGACAGCCCCACCATCGTGCCGGCCACGAAGGCCAGCATGGCGATCCCCCCTTGCAGGGCGGAGGCGCGGGTTGCGGCCACCGCCAGCCCGGCATAGATCAGATGGCAAGGCAGCAGGCCCAACAGCAACCCCAGCGCGAAAGACCCGCGCGGCCGGCCTGCCTGGCGCAGCAGCGGTTGTGCCGCCCTGGCCAGCAGACCGCCGAGCCGACCGACACCGAAGCCCGAACCTGCCAGAGCTACGCCGGCGAAAACCAGCGCAGCGAGACCGAGCCCCAGCGGCACCGCAAGCCGTGCGCCGCTCCATTCGGAAACCGCCTCGCCGACGGCACCGGCGACGGCTCCGAGCGCCGTATAGGTCAGCGCGCGGCCCAGATGGTAGGCGGGGAGAAGACCGGCCCCGAGGCGGACCAGGCCGCCGGCAGCGCTCAGCGGGCGGTCGGCGAGGCGGGCACCGACCTGGGCGAAGACGAAGGGCGCGCACATGCCGGCGCAATGCGCGAAGCCGCCGGCAAGGCCGAACAGGAACAGCGCGACCGGTATGGCGACCGCGGGCTCGGCCGTCGCCAGCCAGGCGGGCAGCAGGTCGCCGACCGGATGGGTCGAGGTCAATCCGGCACCAGGTCGCGATAGGCGTGCCAGGTGGCGTGCCCGATCAGCGGCACGACCAGGGCCAGGCCGATGAACAAGGTCGCCAGCCCCGCCGCCGTGAACACGACGATCAGGCCGGCCCAGAGCGCCAAGGCCCGGCGATGCCGTGTCACCGCCAGGACGCTGGTCACGATCGCCGTCACGACGTCGACCTCGCGGTCGATCAGCATCGGAATCGAGATCGCGGCGATGGCGAAGGCAACGAGGGCGAAGGCCAACCCGATGATCGTGCCGGTCACCAGGAACGGCAGGGACTGCGGCGAAAACAACAGCAGCTGGACCAGATCCGGCAGCGCGGTGCTCTTGCCAGGGAAGAACAGTGCGAACAGCAGCAGTGCGACGCGGATCCACACAAGATGCAGCAACAGCAACACCACCCCCATCAGGGTCAGCTGCCCGGGCACACGCCAGGCCAGCAGCGCCGTGCCGAGGTCGACCCGCGCCCCCAGCTCCAGTCGGCGGCTGGTCTCGTAAATGCCGGCGGCCAGAAGCGGCGCGATGAGGAAAAAGCCGGCGGTCGCCGGCAAAACGAGGAACGCCATGTCGTAGCGGTGCAGTGCCAGCACGAGGAGCCAGCTGGCCGCCACGATCCCGAGGCCGTAGAGCAGCCCCACGGTCGGCGCGCGGGCGAAATCGCGCCAACCCGCGGCCAGCCAGGCCCAGGGCCGGTCCGGCGCCATGACACTGCCCTCGACCAAACGGCCTAGGTCATCCAACGACCGCAGCTCAGCCATCGTTTCCTCCGCCCACAGCATCGAAAAAATGCCGGAACTTCCACGCGGATTCTTCCGTCCTGGCTGTGATCCGCCTTGACCTTGGTCAATGTTTTCGGCGGCCCCCACGCCAGGATGCAGCACCGCCAGAAGCCGCGTGGGGAAGTATCAGCCATGACCGTCGCGACCGCCACTATCCCGGCAGTTCGGGAGGATTACGTCGAAGACGTCATCCGCGCCGGGCTGATCGCAACCGCCTTCTGGGGCGTGGTCGCCTTCGCCGTCGGCGTCTACATCGCGCTGCAGCTGGCCTTCCCGGAGCTCAATCTCGGCCTTGAATGGACCACCTTCGGCCGCCTTCGTCCCGTGCACACATCCGCCGCGATCTTCGCCTTCGGCGGCAATGCGCTGATCGCCACCTCGTTCCTGGTCGTGCAGCGGACCTGCCATCAGCGCCTGTTCGGCGGCGCGACGCCCGCCTGGTTCGTGTTCTGGGGCTACAACTTCTTCATCGTGATGGCGGCGCTCTCCTATGTACTCGGCTACAGCCAGAGCAAGGAATACGCCGAGCCCGAATGGTATCTCGACCTCTGGCTGACGCTCGTCTGGGTGGTCTATCTCGTGGTCTATGCCGGCACGCTGATGACCCGGCGGGAAGACCACATCTACGTCGCCAACTGGTTCTACCTCGCCTTCATCATCACCGTCGCGATGCTGCACATCGTCAACAATTTGGCGATTCCGGTGTCGTGGACGGGCGCGCGCAGCTACTCCGTCTTTTCCGGCGTGCAGGACGCGCTGATCCAGTGGTGGTACGGCCACAACGCGGTCGGCTTCTTCCTGACCGCGGGCTTCCTCGGGATGATGTACTACTTCATTCCGAAGGCAGCGGAGCGGCCGGTCTATTCCTACCGGCTCTCCATCATCCATTTCTGGGCCCTGGTCTTCCTCTACATCTGGGCCGGCCCGCACCACCTGCACTACACGGCGCTGCCCGACTGGGCACAGACGCTCGGCATGACCTTCTCGATCATGCTGTGGATGCCCTCCTGGGGCGGCATGATCAACGGCCTGATGACGCTGTCGGGCGCCTGGGACAAGCTCCGCACCGTTCCCTCGCTCCGCTTCTCGGTCACCGCGGTCGGCTTCTACGGCATGTCGACCTTCGAGGGGCCGGTCATGTCGATCCGCCAGGTCAACTCGCTGTCGCACTACACCGACTGGACGATCGGCCATGTGCATTCCGGCGCGCTCGGCTGGGTCGCCTTCATCAGCTTCGGCGCGCTCTATTACATGGTGCCGGTGATGTGGCGCCGCGCGCGGCTCTACTCCGACCGCCTGGTCGCCTGGCACTTCTGGATCGCGACCCTCGGCATCGTCCTCTACATCACCGCCATGTGGGTCTCCGGCATCATGCAGGGCCTGATGTGGCGGGCCTATGACGAGCTCGGCTTCCTGCAATACGCCTTCGTCGAAACCGTCGTCGCCATGCATCCCTTCTATGTGATCCGGGCGATGGGCGGGGTGCTGTTCCTCGCGGGCGCGCTGATCATGGTCTACAACCTCTGGCGAACCGCGCGCGGTGACGAACGGGTGGAGGCCCGGCCCGTCGCCCTCGCCTTGCGCCCTGCCGAGTGAGGAGGACGCAAATGCGGTTCAGCCACGCCATCTTCGAGACCAAGACGCTGGTGCTTGCCGGCGCCACGCTGGTGACGGTCGCCATCGGCGGCATCGTCGAGCTGGTCCCGCTCTTCACCATCGAGACGACGATCGAGCGGGTCAGCGGCATGCGCCCCTACTCGCCGCTCGAGCTGATGGGGCGCGACATCTACATCCGCGAGGGCTGCTATCTCTGCCACAGCCAGCAGATCCGCCCGATGCGCGACGAGGTCGAGCGCTACGGCCACTACAGCCTGGCGGCCGAGAGCATGTACGACCATCCCTTCCAATGGGGGTCGAAGCGCACCGGACCCGATCTCGCCCGCGTCGGCGGCAAGTACTCCAACGAATGGCATGTCGCCCATCTGGTGCAGCCGAAATCGGTGGTGCCGGAATCGATCATGCCGGCTTACGGCTTCCTGCTCGAACGGCCGCTCGACTACCGCCGCATCGAGAAGACGCTGAAGGCGCAGCAGGTGATCGGCGTTCCCTATTCCGACGAGATGGCCGCCAATGCCAAGGCCGATCTGACGGCACAAACCGATCCGGAGGCCGACACCGCCGGCCTGGCCGCCCGCTATCCGAAGGCGGTGATCGCCGATTTCGATGGCAATCGGGCGCGGGTGACCGAGATGGATGCGCTGGTCGCCTATCTGCAGATGATGGGCACGCTGGTGAAATTCACCGACGTCAAGCCCGCCGACCTGAAGCAGTAGGAGGCACCGATGACGCTGCAGTCGCTGCTGCCCTTCTTCAAGTCGATGTGGACGGTGTGGTTCTTCGCACTGTTCGCCTTCGTCGTCGCGCGCGCGCTGTGGCCCTCCCGTAAGGGCCATCTCGAAGCGCTGGCGCGGATCCCGCTGGACGACGGTCTGGCGCGCCGCGCACCCAAGGAGTGATCCATGCCGACCAAGATCGAGAAAGACTCCGTCACCGGCACCGAGACGACCGGACACGAATGGGACGGCATCAAGGAGCTGAACACGCCGCTGCCGAAATGGTGGATCTACACCTTCTACGCCACCATCGCCTTCTCGCTGGTCTATTACGTGCTCTATCCGTCCATCCCCGGCATCCGCGGCTATTTCGCCGGCACGCTGGGTTATGACCAGCGGATCGACGTCGCCAATGACCTGGCGGCGGCGCAGCAGCAGCATGCTCCCTATGTCACGCGCATCGGCCAGGCCAGCCTCGACGACATCAAGGCCGATCCGCAACTCTATACATTCGCCAGCACCGGCGGCCGCATCGCCTTCAACAACAATTGCGCCGGCTGTCACCAGGTCGGCGGCGCCGGCGCCAAGGGCTACCCGAATCTCGCCGACGACGACTGGATCTGGGGCGGCAAGGTCGAAGAGATCATCCAGACGATCCGCCACGGCGTGCGCAGCGCCGATGCCGATACACGCCAGAATGCCATGCCCCGCTTCGGCCTCGACGGCATGCTGAAGCGCAACGAGATCGACGACGTGGCGAATTATGTCCTGTCGTTGTCCGGCGCGAAGCACGACGCGGCGGCGGCCGGCCGGGGAGCGCCGATCTACGCCGAGCAATGCGTCGCCTGCCACGGCGAGAAGGGCGTCGGCAATCCGGAGGTCGGCGCGCCGCGGCTCAGCGACGGAATCTGGCTCTATGGCGGCGACCTCAAGTCGGTGACCGAAAGCATCGCCAGCGCGCGCGCCGGAATGATGCCGTCCTGGGGCGAGCGCCTGGACGAGGCCACCATCAAGATGCTGGCGGTCTACGTGCATGGACTCGGCGGCGGAAAGTAAGGCCAGGCCCGTGAACGCGGATCCCCCCCTCGTACGCGCGGCGCGCAAGGCGGAGCCCATCCCCGCCGCGTCCACGTCGCTCTACGCCGAGCGGGTGCGCGTCTATCCGCGGCGGGTGCGCGGCGCCTATCGTCGCGTGAAGTGGGCGCTGCTCGGCTTCTGCCTCGCGGTCTACTACCTGCTGCCCTGGCTCCGTTGGGACCGCGGGCCGACGGCGCCGGATCAGGCCGTGCTGATCGATATGCCGGGCCGGCGTGCCTATTTCTTCATGGTCGAGATCTGGCCGCAGGAGGTCTACCTCCTCACCGGCCTGCTGGTGCTCGGCGCGGTAACGCTGTTTCTGGTGACCAGCCTGCTCGGGCGCGTCTGGTGCGGCTATGCCTGCCCGCAGACGGTCTGGACGGATCTGTTCATGCTGGTCGAGCGGCTGATCGAGGGCGACCGCAACACGCGAATGAAACGCGACCAGTCGCCGATCTCGGCGGCGAAGGTCATCCTCAAGACGGTCAAGCACGGCGCCTGGCTCGCCATCGCCGCGGCGACGGGCGGCGCCTGGGTGCTCTACTTCAAAGACGCGCCGACCGTGCTGGTGGAGCTGTTCACCGGCCGATCGTCGGTCGAGGTCTATTTCTTCGTCGGCCTGTTCACGGCGACGACCTACGTGCTCGCCGGCTGGGCTCGCGAGCAGGTCTGCACCTATATGTGCCCCTGGCCGCGGTTCCAGGCGGCGATGCAGGACGAGCAGACCCTGGCCGTCACCTATCGCGCCTGGCGTGGCGAGCCGCGCGGCAAGCACAAGCAGGGCGACAGCTGGGACGGCCGCGGTGACTGCGTGGATTGCCGCGGCTGCGTGCATGTCTGCCCGACCGGCATCGACATCCGCGACGGGCAGCAGCTGGAATGCATCAATTGCGGGCTCTGTATTGATGCCTGCGACGAGGTGATGCGCAAGGTGGGCCGCCCGACCGGCCTGATCGCCTTCGCGACTCTCGCCGGCGAGGCGGCGCGGGCGCGCGGCGAGCCCTGGCACTATCGGCTGATCCGCCCCCGCACCATCATCTACGCCGCGGTGCTGATCGTCGCTTGCCTTGCCATGACGGCGGCCCTGGTGTTCCGGCCGATCACCGAGCTGCATGTGCTGAAGGATCGCATGCCGATCTTCGTCGCCCTCAGCGACGGCGACATCCGCAACGGCTACACCGTCAAGGTGCTGAACAAGTCGCGCGACGGCGCGGATTTCAATCTCACGGTGGAAGGCCTCGCGGGTGCCACCATGACGTTCGGCGGCGCAACCGTCGCCGGCGCCCCCACGCTCGAGATCGAAGCCCGGCCGGATGCCGTCGCGACCTACTATGTCCATGTCCGTGCTCCGCGATCGAGCCTTTCCGGCGAGCAGAATCCCGTCACCTTCGTCATGAAGGACGAGAAGGGCGAGACGATCGCGCGGACCGAGACGGTGTTTGCGGGGCCAGGACGATGACAGCCATGCGTCCCGGCGCCGTCGCACCGGCAGCCAAGGGCCGGCGCCCTCCCCTCTTCTGGGTGCCCTGGGCCTTCGTCGCTGCCTTCGTTGTCGTGATCGCCGTCAACGGCGTGCTGATCGCCTTCGCGACGCGCACCTTTTCCGGCCTGGTGGTGGAGAAACCCTATCTCAAGGGTCTCGCCTACGAGGCGACCTTGCGCCAGGAAGAGGCGCAGGCCGCGCTCGGCTGGTCGACCACCACGGCCTACCGCGCGGCGAACCGCGAAATCGCCGTGCGCTATCTCGACAAGACGGGCCGGGCGCTCGGCGATCTGCAGGTCGTCGCGTCGATCGAAAGCCCGTTGCGCCCCGAATCGGCGGTCGACGTGCCGCTGCACTACCAGGGCGAGGGCTGGTACCGCGCCAAAGTCGAGTTCGCGCATCCGGGCCAGCGCGAAGCGGCCGTCACCGCCGCTGCCGGCACCCGGCGCCACCAGCTGCGCTTCCGCTTCGTCGTGCCATGACCGCCGCCGTCGCCCTGCAACTGCCGCCATCCGTCGCCGCGACCCAGGCATGCTGCGCCCATTGCGGCGCCACCGCCCCCGCGGGCGCCCGGTTCTGCTGTGGGGGCTGCGAAGCGGCTTATGCCATCGTCCGCGAGCTTGACCTGGATTCCTATTACCTGCGCCGCACGCTCGATCCCTCGCGGCCGCCGCCGCGCCCCGACAAGGTCGATGTGATCGAGCCGGCCGCCTATGCCGAAGCCTGCGGCGACAACCAGTACCGCATCGAGCTCGCGGTGCACGGCCTGCATTGCGCCGCCTGCGTCTGGCTCGTCGAATCCGTCCTGGGGCGCGAGCCGGAAGTAATCCGGGCGCGTCTGAACGCGACCACCGGCCGGCTGTCGCTCGCCTGGACCGGCCGGCGCGAGGTCGCCGACCGTCTGGCCCGCCGTATCGCCGCGCTCGGCTACCGCGTCGCGCCGATCGCCGCCGACGATGCGCGCGCCATCGGCGACGAGACGGCCGGGCTGCTGCGCGCCATGCTGGTGGCGGGCTTCGCCGCCGCCAATGTGATGCTGCTGTCGGTCGCGGTCTGGGCCGGCGCCGCCGGCGAGATGGGCGCGGCGACGCGCGATCTCCTGCACTGGATCTCCGCGGCCATCGCGCTGCCGGCGCTGCTCTATGCCGGCCGCCCCTTCGCGCGGTCGGCCTGGTCGGCGATCCGCGCCGGCCACGCCAACATGGACGTGCCGATCACCATCGGCATCACCCTGACGGCCCTGGTCAGCCTCCACGAGACGGCGCTGGGCGGCGCGCATGCCTATTTCGAATCGGCCACCATGCTGGTGTTCTTCCTGCTTGTCGGCCGCTATCTCGACCGGCGCGTGCGCGGACGCGCGCGGTCCGGCGTGGCGCATTTCCTCGCCTTGTCGCGGGTGCCGGCCCAGGTGATCCGCGCCGACGGGCGCCTGGAGACGGTGACGCCGGCGGCCCTGTCGACCGGCGACCGCATGCAGGTCGCCAGCGGCGATCGCTTGCCGGCAGACGGCGTGCTGGTCAGCGAGGCGACGCTGATCGATACCTCGCTCCTCACCGGCGAGGCGATGCCCCGCACCGTCCGGCGCGGCGCCCTGCTGCATGCCGGCACGGTCAACCTCGGTCCGCCGATCGCGGTCGAGGTGACCGCCAAGGGCGAGCGCACGCTGGTCGCCGAAATCGCCCGCCTGGTCGCCGAGGCGGAAGGCGGCCGCGCCGCCTATCGCATGCTGGCCGACCGCGTGGCGCGGCGCTATGCGCCGACCGTGCATGCGATCGCCGCGGCGAGCTTCATCGGTTGGATCGCGCTGGCCGGCGCCGATTGGCGCGACGCCATGCTGGTCGCCGCCGCCGTGCTGATCATCACCTGTCCCTGCGCGCTCGCGCTGGCTGTCCCGGCCTCGGGCCTGGTGGCGGCGAGCCGGCTGGCGCGGGCGGGCACGCTGCTGAAATCGCCGACCGCGCTGGAACGTCTCGCCGAGATCGACACCATCGTGTTCGACAAGACCGGCACCTTGACGCGCGGCCGCCCGACTCTGATCCGCGACGGCATCGCCGACGCCGATCTCGCGGCCGCCGCGGCGATCGCCGCCGTGTCACGGCATCCCTTGAGCCGTGCGGTGGTCGAGGCGGCGTCGACCGTGAATCCCCGCACCGACGTGACGGAGCATCCGGGCCTTGGCCTGGAGGCCGGCGCCGTCCGCCTCGGCTCGCGCGCGTTCTGCGGCATCGACGACCGGGCCGATGCCGTCGGTCCGGAGCTGTGGCTGGCGCGGCCCGACCATCCGCCGGTGCGATTCCGCTTCGAGGATCCCCTGCGGTCGGACGCCGTCGAAACGGTACGGCGGCTGCAGGCTTCGGGATATCGGCTGGCGCTGCTCTCCGGCGACCGGCCGGCGACGGTCCGGCATGTCGCCGCCGAGCTCGGCATCGAGGATTGGGCCGCCGGGCTGACGCCGGCCGGCAAGGCCGCTCGCATCGCCGCCCTGGCCCAGCACGGCGCCCGGGTGCTGATGATCGGCGACGGGCTGAACGATGCGCCGGCGCTGGCTGCCGCACATGCTTCGCTGGCACCGGCGCTCGCTTCCGATGCCACCAGCGGCGCCGCCGACGCGGTGTTCCAGGGCGAGCGCCTCGGCGCCGTGGTGTCGCTGCTCGATACCGCCCGCGCCGCGCACCGCATTGCCCGGCAGAACCTGCTGTTCGCGCTCGCCTACAACGCCGTCGCGGTGCCGCTCGCGGTCGCCGGCGGCGTCACGCCGCTGATCGCCGCGCTCGCCATGTCGTCGTCGTCGATGGTGGTGGTCGGCAACGCCTTGCGGCTCGATCGACGGAGGCCGGCATGAACGCACTGCTTCTCCTGATCCCGATCGCCCTTCTGCTCGGGCTCGGCGGCCTCGCGCTCTGCCTCTGGGCGGCGCGCAGCGGCCAGTTCGACGATCTCGACGGCGCCGGCAGCCGCATCCTGTTCGACGACGACAAGCCCATTCGGAGGACCAAGCCATGATCACCGACTATCTCTTCGCCGCCCTGGTCACCGTGCTCGCCCTGGTCGGCATCCTGCTCGCCGCCTTCGCCGACGATGCCGGCATCTACATCTTCGGCCTCGGCATGGCCGCCTTCGGCACGCTGTTCGATTTCTGGCTGATCAGGCGGCACTTCGATGCCGTCGACGCCGCCAGGCGCGCCTGATCAGACCGGCATCCGGAACGCCCAGACCGGCAGCGGGGTCGAACGGCCGCGTATGTGCTGCGGCGTCGCCGGCACGAAGCCCTCGATCAGGTCTTCGCGGCCCGCCTCGCGGGTCGCATCGACCACCGCGCCCGATACCAGGATCGGCGTCATCATCGCGCGGGCCAGCTGCTCGAGCCGGCTCGCCAGGTTGACCGTCTCGCCCGCCACCGACATGTGCCGCTGCTGCGTGCCGCCGAGGCGTGCCACCACGACCGGGCCGTAATGCACGCCGATGCGCAGCCGGACCGGCGGCTCGCCTTCCTTCTCCAGCTCCGCGTTCCAGGCGGCGACCGAGTCCATTAAATCCCGCGCGCAGGCGACGGCCGAGGCCGCATCGCTCCTCGTCGGCTCCGGCAGGCCGAAGATCAGCATGGCGCCGTCGCCCATGAACTGCTCGATCAGGCCGTTATGGTCCAGCGCCGCGCGCTCGAGCCGCCGGTGCAAGGTACGCAGGAAGTCCACCGTCCCCGCCGGGCCCAGGCGCTCGCTGCGCAGGGTGAAACCCACCACGTCGACGAACAGGATCGCGGCGAGCTGCGACCGGCCCTCCATCGCCAGCGCGCCGCCGCTCGCCAGGGCCTCGGCGATCATCGGCGACTGGTACTCGACCAGGTTGGCCCGCTCGCCGGCCAGCCGACGGCTCTCGATGCGCTGGGCCCGGAAGCGGGCGCCGGTGACGCTGGCGGCGATCAGGGCCGCGCAGAGCACCGGTTCCACGCCGCCGACCACCCATCTCGTCTGGAGAAACGCCCAGATGGCGCCGCCGGCACAGGCGAGAACGATCGCCGATACCAGCGCGACGCTCAGCGGCAGCAGCCGGGCATTGGCGGCAAAGAATGTCAGGACCGCGACGGCAAGCAGCACCAGAGCATCCACCAGCCGTACCCGCCAGTCCTTCACCAGCACCTCGTCGTGGACGATATTGGCGAGCGCGCTGGCCAATACCTCGACGCCCGGCACGTCGCGGCTGAACGGCGTGGTGAACGTGTCGCCGACGCCGAGCGCGGTGGCGCCGATCAGCACCACCTGCCCGGCGAGCTGCTGGCGGCCGATCTTGCCGTCCAGGATATCGAATACGGAATAGGTCGTGACGGTGCCGCGCGGCCCGTAGTGATTGAGCTCGATGGCGTTGTTGGGGCCGATCGGCACCCGCCTGTCGCCGAGCCTGAGCTCGCGTCCGCTGCGCAGGATCACTTCGCCGCGGCCCAGTTCCAGCTTCTTTATCGCCAGCGCCAGCGGCAGCGCCGGCAGCTGGAGGTCGCCGAGCGGCAGCACGACCGGGAGCTCGCGCAACACGCCGTCGGCGCCGGCCACGACATTGACATGGCCGACCTCGCTCGCCTCCCGCAGCGCCGTCAGGGGCAGAAAAATGTCGCGGACCGCCGCGGTCGGCCGCTCGCGGCCTTCGACATGTTCGAGCACCGGCAGCCCGGCGTCCCGCAGCGCGGCCAGCTTGCCCGGCGGTGGCGATCCGGGACCGAACACGACGGCCATGCCGAGAACATCCCGGTGGCTGCCGGCCAGGGCATTCCGCAGGAGGATGTCGCCGGGCGACAGCACGTTGCCGTCGGTGGGCTGTTCGGCCTCGATCAGCAGCAGGTCGATGCCGATGGCGCTGACATGCGCCCGGTCCAGGTTTTCCACCACGGCGCCCAGGATCCAGCGCGGCAGCGGGAAACGGCCGAGGCGCGCGAGCGTCGCGTCGTCGATCGCCAGAACCGCGATGTCGGTCGGCATCGGGCGGGCACCGCGGATGGCAAAGCGCCAATCGATGCTGGCGCGCTCGAAGGCGCTCAGCGGCCCGCCTTCGCCGGCCGGGTGCCACCAGCCCACCAGCAGCGCAAACAGCACGGCCGCAGCGATCCACCGCTTGCGCAACTGCGCCGCGCTGCGGATCGCCACGAAGCCGGCTGCGGGCATCCGAGTGACCGGCTCAGAAGGTCACGGCTGCGATCGCGCGGTCGATGCGGGCCTGGCCCCAGCGAACCGCGGGCGGCGCCACGGCGCCCGGTGCCACGTCGACGCCCTCGCCCGGCGCCAGCACCGTCGCGGAACCGCCGGCCTTGCCCTGCACGGCGACACTGCCGCGCATCACCAGAACGGCGGTGCCGCGCGGCGTCACCTGCGCCAGCCATTCGGTCGACCGCACCGAAGCGACGGCGGTCGGGGTGGTCACTTCGAAGCGGCCGGCCGGACGCCGCTCCGGCAGGATGAAGCGCACAATGCCCTCCAGCAGTTCCAGCACGGCATCCGATGTCCCTTGTTCCGACAGGCGCCCAAGGTCGAGCATCGAGCTCTCGCCCACGACGACAATGATCCCGTCGCTGCAGGTGATCTCGATCTTCGCCCCCGCGCCGGTACCGATCCGGTCGTTCGGCCGCAATCGCTGTTTGATCTCCGCGCGGGAGTAGATGCCCTCCCGGATGACAACGCCTTCGCCGACCAGGCGGGACACGGCGCAGGTTCGCATCGACTGGGCGGCGGCCGGCAGCGCGGACACGGCCAGCATGACGGCCCCGGCGAGCGCCAGTGCGCTTGCCTTCAATGCCTGTCGGCGGGCATGCACGGGAAGGGTCTTCGACATGGGTCGATCCTCGCAGATTTTCGGTGTGTCTTGTAAGCGTCGACAACGTCGTCACCAAGTGCGGCCGCAGCGAGCGCGCCGCCGCAGCCGCGGAAGGCAAGGTGGCGGAGGGGGCCTGCGGCAATGCCTCGATTCCGCGACGCACCGGCATGAAATGGACTCCCTGGCCCTCCTCGCACGATCAATGCCTAGGGAAAGGCTGCGATCTGCGTTATGAACCATGTCACAGGGGGTGGGGATCTCCGCCTGCCGCGGCCATTGAGGACGCCCATGGCAAGCGATGTCAGGATGACGGAAGCGACACAGATCGGACCGGTCGAGCGCAAGCGGCTCCTCAGGTCCAGCTTTCTCTTCAGCGACCTGCCGGACGAAATGCTCGACCGGCTGACCAGCCTCAGCACGACCCGCCGGCTCGACCGCGGCGAGCTGCTGTTCTCCCGCGGCGACGACGGCGACGCGCTCTACGCGGTGGTCGCCGGCCTGATCCGCATCTGGATCAGCAGCGAGGGCGGCAAGGAGCTGATCCTCGGCCTGATGGAGCCGGGCGACGCCTTCGGCGAGATCGCCCTGCTGGATGGCCTGCCGCGCACCGCCAGCGCCACGGCATCGGAGGATTCGGTGCTGCTGCTGATCCGGCGCGATCAGTTCCTCGACTTCCTCACCCGCGACAGCGGCCTCGCCCGACACGTCATCGAGCTTCTGTGCGAACGGCTGCGCGGCAACACCACCATGCTGGCCGAGTTCGCCTTCAGCGACCTGCGGGCGCGCCTCGCCCGCCGGCTGGAAGCACTGGCCGTGGGCCATGGCCGTCGCACCGCGGCGGGGACCGAGGTCGGCCTCAAGCTGTCGCAGAGCGAGCTCGCGAACATGCTGGGCGTCAGCCGGGAAGCGATCAACAAGCAGCTCGCGGCCTGGAGCCAGGAGGGCATCCTCGCATTGCGCCAGGGCCGGATCGTCATTCTCGATGCCGCCCGCCTCGGCCAGTTCCGCGACAATTCCTAGGCCCAGGGCCCCTTGCAGGCGGCCACGCCGCGTACTGGAATGCACCGATGCAGACCGCCGAGCGCCGCCTCGCGCTGATCACCGGCGCCTCCGCCGGCATCGGTGCCGCCCTGGCACGGGAATACGCAGCCCACGGCTACGATCTCGTGCTGACCGCACGCCGGCTCGACCGCCTGGATACCCTCGGCGCCGAGCTCACCGGGCGCCATCGCATCACCACGCACGCGATCGCCGCCGATCTCGCCGACCCGGCGGCGCCTGATGCCCTGTTCGCGGAGCTCGGCCGGCGCCGCCTCATGGTGGACGCGCTGGTCAACAATGCGGGCTACGGCGTACCCGGCCATTATCGGCGGACGCAGTGGGCCGATCAGGCGGCGTTCCTGCAGGTTCTGGTCACCTCGGTCTGCCATCTCAGCCATCTCGCCTTGCCCGGCATGATGGAGCGGCGTTTCGGCCGCATCCTGAACGTCGCCTCGCTGGCGGGCCTGGTGCCCGGCTCCGCCGGCCACACGCTCTACGGCGCCGCGAAATCCTTCATCATCAAGTTCTCGCAATCGCTGGCACTCGAAGCGATGGGCCAAGGCGTCCACGTCACGGCGCTGTGCCCGGGCTTCACCTATTCCGAGTTCCACGACGTGACCGGCACGCGAGCCCGGATGTCGCAGCTGCCGGAATTCATGTGGATGACCGCCGAGGAAGTGGCGCGGCAGGGTTATGCCGCCGTGGAGCGCGGCGACGTCATGCATGTCACCGGCGGGGTCAATCGCGGCATTGCGCGGCTCGCCAAGCTGGTGCCCGAACGTGCGGCGCTCGGACTGATGGCACGGGGCTCGCGCCGGTTCCGGGCGGAGGAATGACGGCCCTTCGCCTGGTTTCGCTTGCCCTGGCGGCCCTGGTGGGGGTCGTCGTCCTGTTCAACCCCGACTGGACGTCGCAAGCGGCGGGCTGGATCGCGCGCAGCGGGCTCGCCCTTGCCTTGATCGGTCTGCTCGGTGCCTTCACCTACGGAATTGGCCATCAGCCGGAGCGGCGCCTGCTGCAATTGGTCCAATCGCCGAAAGTTGCCTGGCCCGCCATGCTGGTCGGCGTCATGTTGTTCGCCGTCGAACGTTATGTGTGAGGATTCGCCGCTATGCGCAAAGGGCTCGAACGTGGCCTCATCCTCGTCATGGCCGCCGCCCTCGCCGTGCTCGGCTATGTCGGCGTCCGTCTGTACCAGGACCTCGTCCTCCGGGCCGAGCAGTCGCAGGTGCCCATCGGCGGCCCGTTCACGCTGATCGACCAGGCCGGCGCCACCCGGACGGAGAAGGACCTGCTCGGGCAACCGGCGGTCGTCTATTTCGGCTACACCTACTGCCCGGATGTCTGCCCGACCGAGCTGATCAACATCGTCGGCGCCCTCGACCTGCTCGGCCCCAAGGCGAAGCAGGTCCGCGCGGTCTTCATCACCATCGATCCGGAGCGGGACACGCAGAAGGTGATGGCGGATTTCGTGAGCAATCTCGGTGGCGGCATCATCGGTCTGACCGGCACGCCGGAGCAGGTCGCGGCCGCCGCACGGGCCTACCGGGTCTACTACCAGAAGGGCAAGCCGAAGCCCGACGGGGCCTATACCGTCGACCATTCCGGCTTCGTCTACATCCTGGACAGGCAGGGGCGCTATGCCGCCCATCTCGGCCCCAATGCCGCGCCGGAGAAGATCGCCGACAAGCTGCGCGCCCTGCTTTAGCCGATGTTGAGTTTCGTTACCGGCCGGCCGGGCAGTAGAGAGTCGCAATAAAATCAAACCATTGCCGACCACGGCCGAATATGAGCCGATCAGCGGCCGTTAGAAATTGCACAACCAATCATCGGCACACTCGGCTTGACTGGCCCGCCGGGCCGCGCCGGCGACATACCCGCCGCTCGACACCAACCGCAACAGCGGGGCAGGAAACCGTGCTTTCGCGTTTCAACGATCTTCCCATCCGCGCCCGCATCGTGACCGGCTTTGCCGCCGTGCTGGCGCTGCTGGCCGTGGCCGGCGTCGTCGCCGTCACCGGTTTCGGCAGCGTCAACCGCTCGGTCGGCCAGTACGAGCGCGTGGTCGACAACACCGCCCGGGTGCAGCGGGTCGAGCGCAACGTCGTGCAGCTGAACCGCTATGTGCTGGATTTCATGGGCAGCGGCCAGGAAGCCGTGTTGAAGGGTGCACGCGACCTGCTGGGTGCCATCGGGACCGATCTGCAAGCCGCGGCGGAGCGGGCCAGCGCGGCGGAGATGGTTGAGATGGTCAAGCGCATGCAGGCGCTGGTCGGCCAGTATGCCGCCGATCTCGAGCAGGTGGTGGCGCTTCGCACTGCCCGCGAGACGACCTGGACCGGCGAGGTGGAGCCGACCGGGGAATCGCTGCAGAAGAAGCTGGCCGAGACGCGCGAGAAGGCGACCCAGAGCGAAGAGCATCAGGGCGCCACCACCGTCGGCGCCGCCGAAGTGGCGCTGCTGACCTCGCGCCTCGACGCCATGCGCTTTCTGGCGAGTGGCGACAACAAGCACCTGCGGGCGTTCCAGGACCAGATCGACGATTTCACCCGGCTGAGCTCGGATGCGAGCAGCCAGCTGCTCTCCGAGGAGGCGACCAAGACTCTGGAGGAGGCGATCGAGCTCGCCGAGACCTACGAGTTCGCCATC
The DNA here is from genome assembly GCA_003576705.1 of Desertibaculum subflavum. Taxonomy (GTDB): domain Bacteria; phylum Pseudomonadota; class Alphaproteobacteria; order Ferrovibrionales; family Ferrovibrionaceae; genus Desertibaculum; species Desertibaculum subflavum. Next base: position 17,149 of record QOZS01000023.1, on the reverse strand, counting down.
AAGAAAGCGGTCGACGCGGCGCAGGAGATGGACGGCCTCTACAAGGGCTCCATGGCGACGGCGGCGGCCGAGCTCGACAAGACGGCGGAAGCCCTCAAGCAGGCGCAGGATGCCCAGATGGACGGCATCGCGGCGGCGGTGAAGGGCACTGTCGCAACGAGCCGCACCACCGGCATCGCCATCACGGTCGCGGGCATCGTTCTCGGCGCGCTGGCGGCGATCTTCATCGCGACCGGCCTGGCGCGTCCGATCGTGGCGATGACGGCGGCGATGGGCCGGCTCGCCAACAAGGAATGGGAGACCGAGGTGCCGGCGCGCGACCGCAAGGACGAGGTCGGCCAGATGGCCGCTGCGGTCGAGGTATTCAAGCAGGCCGGCATCGAGAACGAGCGGCTGCAGGCGGATGCCGAGGCCTCGCGCCAGCAGCAGGAAGCGGAGCGCGAGGATTCCCGCCGCCGTCAGGAGGCACAGACGGCCGAGGCGCAGGCGACCCTGGAGCGCCGCCTGCGGGAGACCGAGGAGGCGATGCGCAAGGCCGAGGCCGAGCGCGCCGCCGAGCAGGAGCGGGTGCGGCGCGAGGCGGAGGCCAAGCGCAAGGCCGACATGAACAGCCTCGCCGATGCCTTCGAGGCATCCGTCAAGCAGGTCGTGCAGACCGTCGGATCGGCCAGCGCCCAGGTGCTGTCCAGCGCCTCGGCGATGGCCGGCACGGCCGAGGAAGCCAACCGCCAGGCCTCGGCGGCGGCTTCGGCTTCCGAACAGGCCTCGACCAACGTGCAGACCGTCGCCTCGGCGGCGGAGGAGCTGAGCGCCTCGATCAACGAGATCGCGCGTCAGGTCACGCAATCGGCGGAGATCGCCCAATCGGCGACGCAGCGCGCCCGCGAGACCGGCACCACGGTCGACGGATTGGCGCAGGCAGCGCGCAAGATCGACGAGGTGGTCGACCTGATCAACAACATCGCCAGCCAGACCAATCTGCTCGCGCTGAACGCGACCATCGAAGCGGCCCGCGCCGGCGAGGCCGGCAAGGGCTTCGCCGTGGTCGCCTCGGAAGTGAAGATGCTGGCCAATCAGACCGCCAAGGCGACCGAAGAGATCGCGCGTCAGATCCAGGGCGTGCAGGGCGCGACGCGCGATTCCGTCGCGGCCATCCAGGGCATCGCCAGGACGATCGAGGAGGTGAACCAGATCGCCACTTCGATCGCCTCTGCCGTCGAGGAGCAGACCTCGGCTACCAAGGAGATCAGCCGCAACGTTCAGGAAGCGGCCAGCGGCACGCAGGAAGTGTCGCAGAACATGGGGAGCGTCACCCAGGCGGCCGCACAGACCGGCAGCACGGCGCAGCAGATGCGCTCGGCCGCCGAGTCGCTGTCCGAGCAGGCAAAGACCCTGGCCGGCGAAGTCGACCGGTTCATCGCCAAGGTACGCGCCGCCTGACCTGCCGGCGCGTGGCGCGTCGGCCCGTCTCGATGCCGACGACGTGATAACGCGCCACAAACGGCCAAGGTTCCGCCCGCCGGCCGCCACCAATCCGACCTAGCTCGTAAGACGTACCCAAAGCGAAGCCTTTCGCTAAGGGATCGCGGCGCAGCGTTGAAGCGTTAAAGCCTGCGCTGCCACGTCGTGGAGGTCGAACCAGGCCATCATGCTGTACCAACTGCACGAGCTGCACCGGGCCGCCCTGACGCCGATCCGGTTCGCCGCGGAGGCCAGCCACCGGTCGCTGCATCATCCGCTGAACCCTCTCTCGTACTTGCCCGCCGGATGGGCCCTCGCCGCCGCCTGCGACCTGTTCGAGCACTCGACGCGGCATCGGCCCCGTCCCGACTTCAATATCGATGCCGCCGATTCCGACGGATCGCCTCTCGCCGTCACCGAGGAAGTGGTGGAGCGGCATCCGTTCTGCGACCTGCTGCACTTCAAGCGCGAGCCGGCGCCCGCCGCGCCCAATTCCCGCGTGCTGATCGTGGCGCCGATGTCGGGCCACTTCGCCACCCTGCTGCGCGGCACGGTGACGACCATGCTCGCCGAGCACGACGTCTTCATCACCGACTGGAAGAATGCCCGCGACGTGCCGCTCGCCGAAGGCGGGTTCGACCTCGACGACTACATCGACCTTGTCATCCACTTCCTCGCCACGCTCGGGCCGGGCACGCATGTGATGGCGGTCTGCCAGCCGTCGGTGCCGGTGCTCGCCGCCGTCGCCTTGATGGCCGCGGAGAAGCATCCCGCCACGCCGCCCTCGATGATCCTGATGGGCGGGCCGGTCGATACACGGCTCAGCCCGACCACGCCGAACAAGCTCGCCACCTCGCACCCGCTCGCCTGGTTCGAGAACACGGTGATCCACCATGTGCCGTTCAACCACGCGGGCTTCATGCGGCGGGTCTATCCGGGCTTCCTGCAGCTGACCGGCTTCATGTCGATGAACTTCGACCGCCATGTCGACGCCCATGTCCGGCAGTTCCATCACCTGATCCAGGGCGACGGCGAATCCGCCGCGGCGCACCGGGCGTTCTACGACGAGTATCTCGCCGTGATGGACCTGCCGGCCGAGTACTACCTGCAGACCGTCGACATCGTGTTCCAGCGCCACCTGCTGCCCGACGGCAAGTGGGAGAGCCGCGGGCGCAAGATCGACCCTTCGGCGATCGAGCGCACCGCCCTGATGACGATCGAAGGCGAGTTCGACGACATTTCCGGCTTCGGCCAGACCCTCGCCGCGCAGGACCTTTGCAAGCGCATTCCCCGCAGCCGCCGTTTGCACTACCTTCAGGCCGGTGTCGGCCACTACGGCGTGTTCAACGGCTCGAAATGGCGCAAGGAAATCAGCCCGCGCGTCGCCGCGTTCATCCGGGCGAACGAGAGATAGATCCCACCGCTCCCATCACCACGGTGGAAGACGAGCCGTTCTGGCGCCGCAAGACGCTGGAACAGATGACGCGCGCGGAATGGGAGAGCCTGTGCGACGGCTGCGGCAAATGCTGCCTGCACAAGATCGACTTCGTCGATACCGGCGAAGTCGCCTTCACCCGCGTCGCCTGCAAGATGCTCGACCTGAAGAGCTGCCGGTGCAGCGACTATGAGAACCGCCACGACTACGTGCCGGATTGCGTGCGCCTGACGCCCAAGCGCGTGCGCACGGTCGACTGGCTGCCTTCCACCTGCGCCTATCGCCTGGTCGCCGAGGGCAAGGGGCTCGCTTGGTGGCACCCGCTGGTCTCCGGCGATCCGAACACCGTGCACGAGGCCGGCATCTCGGCCCGCGGCCGGGCCATCCGCGAGACCGCGCGCACCCGGCTCGAGCGCAACATCGTCACCTGGATCGACTGAGCCGCTTCAGTCACCGAGGCAGATGCCGAGGCCTCGCGCGGTCCTGACCATCGGCCCTTGCGGGTCGACCAGCTTCGGGCGGTCCAGCACCAGATCGAACGGCACGTCGATCACCTCGCGGTTCCACCAGGCGACCATGCGGTCGAACTTGCCCTCCGCCACCAGGTCGACGGCGTGCACGCCGAAGACCGAGCCGAGCAGGCGGTCGGCCGCGATCGGCGTGCCGCCGCGCTGCACATGGCCGAGCACGGTCACGCGCACCTCCGCGCCGGTCGCCTCGGCGAGCCGCGTCCCGACATAATGGCCGACGCCGCCGAGCCGCTTCTGCCCGCCGAGATGCTCGACCATCACCGGGGCGCCCTGCTCCGTCGGCACCGCTTCGGCGACCACCACCAGCGCGAAGTTGCGCCCGGCCTGGCGCAGGGCCTCGACCTTCTGGGCGACGCTCGCCACGGTCCAGGGAATCTCCGGTATCAGCACGACATCGGCGCCGCCGGCGATACCGGCCGCGATGGCGATATGGCCGGCATCGCGGCCCATGACTTCCAGCACCATCACGCGGCTATGGCTCGCCGCGGTCGGCTGCAGGCGGTCCAGCGCCTCGGCCGCGGTGGCGACCGCCGTCGCATAGCCGATCGCCGTCTCGGTCAGGCCGACATCGTTGTCGATGGTCTTCGGGATGCCGACCAGGTTGAAGCCGCCTTCCTGCGCCAGGCGGCGCAGGATGGCGAAGCTGCCGTCGCCGCCGATGCCGATCACGGCGCCCAGGCCGAGCTTGCGGACGCCGGCCGCGACCTCGGCCGACCGGTTGCGCTTCGAGCCGTCCGGCATCGGGAAGGCGAAGGGATCGCCGTGGTTGGTGGTGCCGAGGACGGTGCCGCCCTTCAGCAGCATGTCGCTCGCCGTGACGCCAGGGCCGAGTTCCTCGGCATCCGGCGGATCGCGCAACAGGCCGAGCGTGCCTTGGCGGATGCCGACGACGGTCCAGCCGAGCGAGCCCGCGCGCAGCACGGCGGCGCGGATGATGGCGTTCAGACCGGCGCAGTCGCCGCCGCTGGTGAGGATGCCGACCCGCATGCTGCCTCCTTGTATCCCACGCCCCAGCCAAAGCCCGCATACACCGGCCGGCGCGAGATGGTAACCCCTTGCCCGCCGATTACCTGAAAGGTCATTGCGGAACCCGCGGCGGCACGGAAAGCTGCCGCCACGGTCCAGATGGAGGAAGCATCCATGGCGGCGTTCGATCCGGCGGAGATCACCAGGCGGTGGAAGGGCACCTTGGGCGAAACACTGGGGCTTCGCGTGGTCGAGGCGTCATTGGACCGCGTCGTCGCCGAGCTCGACCTGAAGCCGGCGCTGACCACGGTGGGCGGCACGGTGCATGGCGGCACCTTGATGGCCTTCGCCGATACGGTCGGCGCCACCGGCGCGGTGCTGAACCTGCCGCCCGGCGCCGGCACCACGACGCTCGAATCGAAGACTAATTTCTTCGCCGGCTGCCGCGAGGGGACCATCCGCGCCACCGCGATCCCGCTGCATCGTGGCCGCCGCACCAGCGTCTGGGAGACCCGGCTGATCGGGCCGGATGGCCGGCTGCTGTCGATGACCATCCAGACCCAGATGGTGCTGGAGTCGAAATAGCCGCCGCCGCGCTAGTCTCCGGGCGCACCTGCCCGGAGGCCTTCCCATGCCCGACGCCGCGCGTCCCGCCAACCATCTCGTCTGTCAGATCTGCGGCCGGGCCAAGCGGCGAAGCGAGCTGGTGGCGGCCAGCCTGATCCGGCCGACGCTCGCGGCGAAGATCGCCGAAGCGGTGCCGGGCTGGTCGGCCGAGGGCTACATCTGCACGGCCGACCTCAACCTCTTCCGCCAGCGCTATGTGGAGACGCTGCTGGAGGCCGAGCTCGGCGAGACGGCGAGCCTGGAGCGGTCGGTCATCGAGCGGATCGCCCGGCAGGAGACCCTGGCGAGCGATGTCGACCGCGAGATCGAGCAGGACCGTTCGACCGGCGAATGGCTGGCCGACCGGGTGGCGGCATTCGGCGGCAGCTGGCGCTTCCTCATCCTGTTCACCGTCGTCATGATCGCCTGGATGGGACTGAACAGCTGGGCGCTCGCGCGCGGCGCCTTCGATCCGTATCCCTACATCCTGCTCAACCTGGTGCTGTCCTGCCTCGCCGCCATCCAGGCGCCGATCATCATGATGAGCCAGAACCGGCAGGAAGCGCGGGATCGGCGGCACGCCCGCAACGACTATCTGGTGAACCTGAAGGCCGAGCTCGAAATCCGCCTGCTGCACGAGAAGCTCGACCACCTGCTGCAGCACCAATGGGAGCGGCTGCTGGAAATCCAGCAGATCCAGATCGAGCTGATGAACGAGGTGGCCGGCCGGCGCCCGCGCGGATGAAACGGATTTCATGTCGCCGCAAGGCGGCGGCCACGCGCGGTTTGCGATAACTCTCCTCGCGAAAACGGCCGCGGGGTCGCGTCGCGTAGCCCCCCCACCCCGCTCCCGCGGTCGCGAGGGCCGGCCCTAACGGGTCGGCCCTTTCGCATTTCCGGAACCCGTGCACAAAAGAAAACCGGGCGCCCGTTGGGGCGCCCGGCTGGCTCGGAAGTGAGGTGCGGTCTAGTGCCGCATCATCATGCGGTGCTTGCCGCCACCGCGCGACAGCAGCTCGTCGGCGGCCGCCTTCTGCTCGTCGCTCAGCTGGGCGTAGAGCGGCTTCGCCGCGTCGAGCAGCTTCTGGCTCGCCTCGGCGCCCTGCTTCATCATCTCGGTGCGGCGCTCCAGGCGCTCGACCGCATTGGCCGGCTTGTCGCGGTCGCCGCCCATCTGCTGATGACGCTCGCCCATCGCCTTGGCCTGGGCGCGCAGGACGTCGGCGAAGGCGTTGAAGGCCGGGGTCTGCGCCTCGGTGATCTTCAGTTCGGTCTTCAGGAAGGCGATCCGGCCTTCGATATGGCGGCCGGGCTGAAAGGCGGCCCGCTGGTGATGGCCGTGGCCGTGCGGGCCCTGCATGCCCTGGCCCTGCATACCTTGGCCCATGGCCGGGGGCGGCGCAGGCGAGGCAGGCTGCGCGACGGCGAAGCCGATCGCGCCGGAAACCAGCACGGCACCGGCCAGGGCGGCAGCGTAGAGGGGACGACGGGAAGACATGGGTCTGGGTCCTTCGACTGTGGGGGACGGCAATCGGACCGTCACTCCCATATACGGCGAGCGGCGGCCGTTCCTGCGCTAGCGGCCGGCCGGCGCGCCGATCACGAAACCGCCACCGGAAGCGTTGATCGCCGTGCCGGAGACGAAGGAGGCCTGCTCGTCCGACAAGAGCCACATGATCGGCCAGGCGCTTTCGAGCGCGGTGCCGATCCGGCCGATCGGGATGGTGGCCGCGATCGCCGCCACGCGTCTGGGATCTGCCGCCGTCGCCGCCGTCATGTCGGTGAGCGTGAATCCGGGCCGCACCACATTGGCGCGGATGCCCTCCGCCGCCACCTCGCGCGCCAGCCCCTGGGTGAACACGTCGATGGCGCCCTTGGTCGCGGCATAGGCCGAGCTGCCGGCGCGGCCGCCGGTGGTCGCCGCCATCGACGAGACGTTGACGATGGCGCCGCCCTTGCCGCCGCGCGCCGTCGACATGCGGCGCACCGCCTCGCGGCAGCAGAGCATGGTGCCGATCACGTTGACCTGGAACAGCCGCGCGAGATCGCCGGCGTCGAAATCCTCGACCCGGGCCTGCGTCACATAGAGCCCGGCGCTGTTGACGAGATGGGTGAGCGGGCCGAGCGCCTTCTCGGTCGCGGCGAACATCGCCTCGACCTCGGACGGATCGGCGACGTCGCCCGGGACGGCGATTGCCTTGCCGCCCAGCCCGGCGACCAGCGCTTCCGCCTTGTCCCGCTTGCTGCGGTAGTTGACCGCGACGGCATAGCCCTGCGCGGCGGCGAGCCTCGCCACCTCGGCGCCGATGCCGCTCGCCCCGCCGGTGATCAGCAATACGCGGCTCATGCGTGTCTCCTCCTGAAAGCGGAACGCCGGCCTCGCGGCCGGCGCTCCTGCCCGTTCCCTCAGGCTGCTCAGGCGTCAGGCCACCTCGAACAGGCCGGCGGCGCCCATGCCGCCGCCGATGCACATGGTGCAGACGACGTACTTCACGCCGCGCCGCTTGCCCTCGATCAGCGCGTGGCCGACCATGCGGGCGCCCGACATGCCGTAGGGATGGCCGACGAGAATGGCGCCGCCGTTCACGTTCAGCTTCTCGTTCGGGATGCCGAGCTTGTCGCGGCAATAGAGCACCTGCACCGCGAAGGCCTCGTTCAGCTCCCACAGGCCGATATCGTCCATTTTCAGCTTGAAGCGCTCGAGCAGGCGCGGCACCGCGAAGACCGGGCCGATGCCCATCTCGTCCGGCTCGCAGCCGGCGACCGAGAGGCCGCGGAAATAGCCGAGCGGCTGCAGGCCCTTCTTCTCGGCGAGCTTCGCCTCCATGACGACGCAGGCCGACGAGCCGTCGGACAGCTGGCTCGCATTGCCGGCGGTGATGGTGCCGCCCTCGACCACGGTGCGGACATTGCGGAGGCCGTCGCGCGTGGTGTCGAGGCGCGGGCCCTCGTCGTGTTCGAGCGTCACCTCCTCGAGCAGCGACTTGCCGGTCTCCTTGTTCTCGATCTTCTTGGTCGCCGTCATCGGGACGATCTCGTCCTTGAACTTGCCGGCCTGCCGCGCGGCGGCATAGCGCTGGAAGCTCTGGAAGCCGTAATCGTCCTGCGCCTCGCGGCCGATATTGTAGCGCTTGGCCACCGTCTCGGCGGTCTGCAGCATCGGCATGTAGAGGTCGGGCTTGTTCTTCAGGATCCAGTCATCGGCCATGCGGAAGGCGCGCTCGGTCTGGGCGAGGCTGATCGATTCCACGCCGCCGGCCACCATGACCGGGACCTGGTCGATGATGATGCGCTGGGCGGCGATGGCGATCGCCTGCATGCCGGAGGAGCATTGGCGGTCGATCGTGGTGCCGCCGACGGTGACCGGGAAACCGGCCCGGATCGCGGCCTGGCGGGCGACGTTGTTGCCCGTCGGGCCCTGCTGCGCGGCGCAGCCCAGGATCATGTCCTCGACCTCGCCCGGCTCGATCTTGGCACGGCTCACGGCGTGCTTGACCGAATGGGCGGCCAAGGTCGCGCCATGGGTGTTGTTGAAGGCGCCGCGATAGGCCTTGCCGATCGGCGTGCGGGCGGTGGAAACGATGACGGCCTCGCGCATACGGGGGTTCCCTCCTGATTTCCTGCGGGCGGTTCCGGTTTGGTGTAGATGCACCATAGCGGTCACCCACGACCAGCAAAAGCCTGGGCCGAGCAAAAGCCGGGGGCCGGGACGCGGAATCCCGGGGCCGGCAACCGAACGGTAAGATGCCGCGAGGCACAAAGGTAAACTTGAGCCCTGAGCCTGCCTAAAGACCCATAAGCCCTTGATCCGCAAGCCCACCCACTGATGCTCGGCAACCTTTCCATCCGCGCCAAGCTGCTGGTCGCGCTGCTCGTGCTGGCGGCGGCGGGCGGCTTTGCCGTGTGGAAGGCGGTCGACGCCCTGCAGGAGACGCGGAGCGAGCTGGCCCGGGTCGAGCGCGCGGTGGCCGACCTGCGCGGCAAGCCGGACGGCGCCGCCGCCGCCCTGCCGATCGACCGGGCGCTGCAATCGGTGCGCACCACCTCGGCCCAGGCGGAGACCGACCTTCTGGTGGCGAGCACCATCGTGCTGGTCACCGGCTTCGTGCTGGCGCTGCTCTGGCTGATGCTCGGCATCGCGCTGCCGATCGGGCGGATCACCGAGGCGGCCCGCAATCTCGCCAAGGGCGACCTCTGGACCGACCTGCCGGACGACCGCCGGCGCGACGAAGCCGGCGGCCTCGCCGGCGCGCTGAAGGGGCTGAAGCGCGCGGTGATCGACCAGCGCGGCCGCGGCGACGTGGCGGAGCAGAAGCTGCAGGAAGCCATCGAGGCGCATGCCCAGGCGCAGGCGCGCGACCGGCAGCTGGCGGAGGAGATCAGGCACATTGCCGAATCGACGCGCCACGACGCGGACCAGCGCATCCGGGCGCTGGAAGCGGCGCTGCGCGAAGCTGCCGAACGGCATGGGAAGGAGCAGCGCCAGGAGGCCGAGAGCGCGGCGGAGCGGCGCGGCCGCGTGGCGCAGATGTCGCTCGCCTTCGAGCGCTCCGCCTTCGATGCGCGGCGTGCGGCGAGCGGCGCGCTCGACCGCCTTACCGGCCTCGCCGATGCGGTCGCCAAGGCGGGCGCGGCCGCCGCCGGCACGCATGCGACCGCGATCCAGTCGACCAGCGAGACCGAGCAGAGCCTGGAGGCCGCCGGCCAGCGCGCCGATGCGCTGGGCCGCGCCATCCGCGGCATCGTCGAGCGGGCGCGCGGCTCGGCCAAGACGGCGGCGGAGGCGCTGGGCCGAGCGCGCACCACCGATGTGGAGGTGCAGGCGCTGTCGGAAGCGGCGCAGCGCATCGGCGACATCGTCGGCGTGATCCAGGCGATCGCCCAGCAGACCCATCTGCTGGCGCTCAATGCCAGCATCGAGGCGAGCCGCGCCGGCATCGCCGGCAAGGGCTTCCAGGTGGTCGCCGGCGAGGTGAAAGCGCTCGCCGACCAGACCGCCCGCGCCACCGACCAGGTGACCCGCCAGATCGCCAGCATCCAGGAACGCGTGGCGCGCTCGGTCGAGGCGATCCGCGGCATCGGGGACGCGGTCGGGCAGGTGGCGCTGACCGCCGACGGCATCGCGACCGCGGTCGAGCAGGAGGGCGTCGCCATGGTCGAGCTCGGCCACCACCTGGACGAGGCGACCACCCATGCCGCCGCGGCAGGGCGGGCGCTGCAGCCGCTCGGCGAGGCGACGGCGGCGCTGACCCGCTCGACCTGCGCCATGCAGGAGGCGGCGGCCATCATCGCCAAGCGCCTCAGCGCGCTGGAGGCGGATATCGGCCGCTATCTGGAAGCCGTGCGCGAGATTTGACCGCGGGCTTGCTGTCGCTCCGGGACATTTTTTCACCGCCAAGGACGCGAAGGAAAGAAGTTCACCGCAGGGGACACAGAGAACTCGGAGGCACGCGGAGAATGCTCCTCCCTCGGCGAAGCCGGGGGAGGCGGGGGTGGGGGCTTTTGTGTTTTTCCTCACCGCTGCGCCACGGATGTGCAAAACACAAAAACCCCCACCCTTCCCTCCCCCACACCGCTGCGCGGCGCGGGGGAGGGCTTTCACTCGGCGGCCTGGGCCAAGGCGTGCTCCGGCGGCGGGAGGTTGCGGATCTCGGCCATGACGTTGGCGATCACCGGGCCCATCGTGGGATCGGTGTCGAGCAGGTGGCGGACGAAGCCGAGGACGTCGATGCGCGGCGGTGCGGGCGCGGCGATCGGCGCTGAATCCTGCTCTGCCGCAGCCTCTTCCTCTGCCGCCCGCTCTTCGGCGAAGTCGAGCGCGCGGCCGATGGCGTGCTGGGCGGTGATGGCCGTCGGCGCGAGGCCGGCATCGCAGGCGAGGTTGCGCAAGGCTTCCAGCCGACGGACATGCGCCTCGACGGGATCGTCCGGCTCCAGGGCGAGCAGCGGCGGCGCATCCGTTCCGCGGCGCATGCGTTCCGCGATGCGGCCGGGATAGATGCAGATCTCGCTGCCCGGCATGACACGATCCGGCCCATGGGTCCTGATCCGCGCCTGCGCGATCAGGTTGAGATCGGCGAGCTCGGCCAGCGCCTTGCGGGCGGCGCGCACGGTGATCCGAAGCCGGCCGGCGAGCCGGACGCTCCAGTAGAAGTCGATGTCGTCGGGGCGGTCCGCCGGATCGTCCACGGGGTCGAGCAGCAGCTCGATCGCGGCATGGCGCGCCGCCGGCGAGAGCGCCCGGTCGATGTTGATGGCGTCGACCTCGGCAAGCTCGCCGTGCGGCGGCGCGAGCGATACCTCAGTTTCCTCAAGTGCGGGCACCGGCAGCGGCGCATTTGTTCCGCGGCGCCGCTGCGCGCCGATGCCGAGCGCCCGGCCCAGGGCGCGCTCGGCCGACACCGCCGTGGCGATGCGCTTCGCCGCCACCGCCCGGTCGCGCAGGCGGCCCATCATCTCCAGATGCTCGGCCCGGCTCGGCAGCGCGGAAGCGGCGCGGATGAAAGCGTGTTCGCACGCGATATCGGGCCGTTCCTCCGTGTCCCAGACTTCCTCTGCCGCCCGGAGCGGCCGGCCCGCGCCGGTCACGCGGAAGGTGAGGCAGTTCTCCACCGCCAGCTCGGCGATCGCCTGCCGCACCGTGCGCTCGGCCAGCGCCAGATGGCGGGCGAGTGCTGCGACCGGCGGCCGCTCCGGCAGCACGTAGGGATCGTCGTCGCGCAGGGCCAGCGCGACCAGGATCTGCTTCGCCGCCGGCGACAGGCTCGGGTTACGGATGGTGCGCAGGATGTGGCGCCGGCGAATGCGGAACGACCACTCGTAGAGCGAGCGCTTGGGCGGTTCGGTCTGGGGCATGGCCGGCATCCATCGCTGAAATGCCGTATCATACAATGAATTCTCTTAATACGCAAATATTTTCTCAACTCCGGAAGATATGTCCCTCTTAGGGGATCGACAAATACGCGACGGTTGCAGGACCTCAGGCCAGCTCGCCCTCGGCAATATTCGTCTATCAAGTGATAATCTTCGTCGACACTCGCATCGCGAGAACAACAACTCCATTCGATATTTGAGAATCGTGATGCCGCGGTGATTCTATTCATACATTTCGACACATTTTTTTAAGCCGGATGGACGAAAAACGGAGACCCGACAAGGAGCAGGAGCCTCTTCCCATGCATCCCATTCGCCCCACCATTCCGTTTGCCGCCGCGGCCTTCGCCGCGTTTGCGATGCTCACCCCCGCCCATGCCGCCGATCCCGGCGTCGCCGCCGACAAGATCGTGTTCGGACAGGCCGCCGTGTTCGAAGGCCCCGCTTCCGCGCTCGGCCTCGGCATGCGCGAAGGCCTGCAGGCCGCCTTCGCCGAAGTGAACGCCAAGGGCGGCGTGAAGGGCCGCAAGCTGGAGCTGGTCACCAAGAATGACGGTTATGAGCCGAACCAGTCGATCGCCGCGGTGAAGGAGCTGATCGCCGCCAATGTGTTCGCGCTGATCGGGCCGGTCGGCACGCCGACCTCGGCCGCCACGCATCCGATCGCCGGCGAGGCGAGCGTGCCCTTCATCGGCCCGTTCACCGGCGCCGAGCTGCTGCGCAGCCCCTACAAGCCGCATGTCGTCAACGTCCGCGCCTCCTACTTCCAGGAGACCGAGGCGATGGTCGAGCGGCTGACCAAGGACCTGAAGGTCGAGAAGATCGCGATCTTCTATCAGGACGATGCCTATGGCCGCGCCGGCCTCGACGGCGTCAAGAAGGCGCTGGAGAAGCGCAAGATGCCGCTGGTCGCCGAGGGCACCTATGAGCGCAACACCACGGCGGTGAAGCAGGCGCTGCTGACCATCAGCAAGGCGAAGCCGCAGGCGGTCGTCATGGTCGGCGCCTACAAGCCCTGCGCGGAATTCATCCGCCTGGCCCGCCAGTTGAAGTTCGACGCGGTGTTCCTGAACGTCTCCTTCGTCGGCTCCGACGCGCTGGCGAGCGATCTCGGCGACAAGGGCGAGGGCGTGGTCATCACCCAGGTGGTGCCGTTCCCGCAGGATGCCTCGGTGCCGGTGGTCGGCCGCTATCAGGCCGCGCTGAAGGCCCACAAGGCCGATGCGAAGCCGGGCTTCGTGTCGCTGGAAGGCTATCTGGTCGGCCGTCTGGTCATCGCCGCCCTCGAGGGCATCGACGGCGAGCCGACCCGCGCGGGCCTGATGCAGAAGCTGACCAACGGCAGCTTCGACCTGGGCGGCGTCAAGCTGACCTATGGCGCCAATGACAACCAGGGCTCGGACGATGTCTTCCTGACGATCATCCAGAAGGACGGCACGTTCAAGGCCGTGAAGCAGCTCACCGCCGTCGGCGGCTGAGGCGCTTCACATGTCGGGTCTCCCGCGCTTGCGGCTCGGTGTCGGCGGCCGGCTCCAACTCGGAGTCGGCGCCGTCGCCGCCACCACCCTGATCGCCGGCGTGGTCGGCTGGACCTCGCTCGCGACCCTGGAATCCGGCATTCAGGCGATCGGCAGCCGCGAGCTGCCGACCGTGGCCGGGACGCTGGCGCTGGGCCAGCAGGCCGCCACCCTGGCGGCCTCGGCCCCGGCGCTGGCAGGCGCGCAGACCAAGGCCGACCACGAGGCCGAGGTGGCCAACCTGCGCCTCCATATCGAGGCGATGCGGGCGACGCTGGGCGGCATCTCGGTCGATGCCAAGCAGGCGATCGAGGCCGCCATCGGTACGATGGACGGCAAGCTGAAGGAGCTCGCCGACGCGACCGCCCAGGCGATCGAGGCGGCGGCGCAGCGCGAGCAGCTGGTGGCACAAGTGGCGGCGCTGCACGCGGCCACGTCGAAGATCGTCACCCCGCGGGTGGACGATGCGACCTTCGAACTGACGCTCGGCATGAACGGCGTTGCCGATGCCAAGGACATCCAGGCGGCGGCGAAGCAGATCGGCGGCCTGGCCGAGAAGGAACTCGTGCTTCTGACCACGCTGATGGCGCTGTCGGCCGATGCCAATCGCATGGCCGGCCTGCTGGTCGAGGCGGCGCAGACGCCGAAGAGCGAATTCCTGGTGCCTCTGAACGAGCGCCTGGTGGCGACCGCCGCGCGCCTGACCGGCGCGCTGGAGACCATCGAGAAGGCGGAGAAGATCAAGGACCTGCCGGAGAACGTCCAAGGCCTGGTCAAGCTGAGCCAGACGGGCGGCATCCTCGACCTGCGCAAGCGCGAGCTCGGCGCCATGCAGACCGCCGGCGAAGCGCTGGCCGGTGCCCGCGCCGCCGCGCAGGAATTGGGCAAGCTGGTCGATACGGCCGCGCTGGCCGCGCGCCAAGCCGGCACCGCCGCGGTCGAAGGCTCCGCCGCCTCGGCCGCGATCGGCCGCCAGGTGCTGATGGCCGCCATGCTGGGCGCGGTCGGCGTCGCCGGCTTCGTCGCCTGGTTCCTGGTCGGCCGCGGGGTGATCCGCCGCATCGGCCGGCTGACCGTGGCGATGCGGAGCCTCGCCGATCGCGACTGGTCGACCGCCGTGCCGGATGTCGAGAGCGCCGACCAGATCGGCGAGATGGCACGCGCCGTCGAGGTGTTCAAGCAGAACGGCATCGAAGGCGAGCGCCTCGCCGCCGAGGCGGAAACGTCGCGCGAACGCGAAGCCAGGCTCGAGGCCGAGCGCCGCGAGGCCGAGCGCGCCGCGGCGGAGGATCAGGTGCGTCGCGAGGCCGAGGCCAAGGCCGCAGAAGAGCGACGCCGCCAGGAAGCCGAGGCCGAGAAGCGCGCGGCGGAAGAGCATCAACGCCGCACCGCCGAGGCGGCGCGGGCGAAGGAGATGACCGGACTGGCGGCCAGCTTCGAGGAAGCCGTGGGCGGCGTGGTGACGGCGGTGGCCGATGCGGCGCGCGAGATGCGCAGGCTGGCCGATACGCTGGTCGGCGGCGTGCGCGTGGCGGCCGACCGCACCTCCGTCGTGGTCGCGGCATCGGAGCAGTCGAGCGCCAATGTGCAGGTGGTGGCGAGCGCGGCGGAGCAGCTCGCCGCCTCGATCCGCGAGATCAGCGCCCAGGTGCAGAACTCGGCCCGCGCCTCCAACGAGGCGGTGGCCCAGGCACAGACGACCAATCGCGATATCGAAGGCCTGGCCGAGGCGGCGCAGAAGATCGGCGACGTGGTCGGCGTGATCCAGGCGATCGCCGCCCAGACCAACCTGCTCGCGCTCAACGCCACCATCGAGGCGGCGCGCGCCGGCGAGGCGGGCCGCGGCTTCGCCGTGGTCGCCTCCGAGGTGAAGAACCTGGCCAACCAGACGGCGCGCGCGACCGAGCAGGTGGGCGAGCAGATCGGCGGCATCCAAGAACTGGTCAAGCGCTCGGTCGACGCCATCGGCCGCATCGGCCAGACCATCGGCCAGGTCGACGGCATCGCCGCCTCGATCGCCAGCGCGGTGGAGGAGCAGGGCAGCGCGACCCAGGAGATCGCCCGCAACGTGCAGGAGGCTTCGGCCGGCACGCAGGAGGTCTCGGAGAACGTGCAGCGCGTCGCCGAGGTGAACGCCGAGACCGGCGCCGCCGCCGACCGCGTGCTCACCGCCGCCGGCGGCCTGGCGCAGCAGGCGGAAACCTTGAAGGGGGAAGTCGACCGCTTCCTGGCGCGGGTGCGGGCGGCTTAGCGAACTCCCAAGAATACAGTTCGTCATGCCCGGGCTTGTCCCGGGCATCCACGGCTCTCCGCAGTGCTGTCGCCGACGCGTGGATGGCCGGGTCAAGCCCGGCCATGACGTTTAATCGAGCACCGGCGCCAGCCGCTCCAGCGCTTCCGCCACGCGCTCCGGGCTGATCGCATAGCACAGGCGGATATGGCCTTCGCCGCTGTCGCCAAAGGCCGCGCCCGGCGCGAGGCCCACGCCGGTCTCGTTCAGGATGCGCTTGCAGGCTTCGACGCTGTCGGTCAGGCCGTCGACGGCGAAGAAGGCGTAGAAGGCGGCGGCCGGCGGTGCGAAGCGCACGCGGCGGAAGGTCGAGAGGCGCTCCACCACGATGTCGCGCGATTGCGCCAGCCTCGCGCGCTGCGCGGCGATGAAATCCTCGCCCTGCTCCAGCGCGGCGACCCCGCCCCATTGGGCGAAGCTGGTGGGGCCGGCGATGTTGAACTCGGTCAGCTTCTCGAGCGTCTCGCCGAGCGCGGCCGGCGCGGTGAACCAGCCGAGCCGCCAGCCGGTCATGCACCAGGCCTTGGAGAAGCTGTTGATCACGATCACCGGATCGTCGGCACCCGACACATCGATGAAGGACGGCGCCACCTCGCGGTCGTAGACGATGCGGGCATAGACCTCGTCGGCGACGATCCAGAGGCCGCGCGCGCGGGCGAAGTCGAGCAGGCGCTGCTGCTCGGCCGTTTCCATCATCCAGCCGGTCGGGTTGCCGGGGGAGTTGACGAAGATGGCGCGCGTGCGCGCGTCGCACAGCGCCTCCAGCCGGTCGAGGTCGAGGCGCCAGCCCTGGTTGCCGGAATCGAGCACGGCGAAGCGCGCCTCGCCGCCCAGCACGCGCACGCAATCGGCGGCGTTCGGCCACATCGGCCCGACCAGCACCACGTTGTCGCCGGCATCGACCAGGGCCTGCAGCGCGATCATGATGGCGTTCATGCCGGAGGCGCTGACGGTGATGCGGCTCTCGTCGACGGCGCGACCATAGATCCGCGTCATGTAGCGGGCGATGGCGGCGCGCAAGGCCGGCACGCCGGCATTCGGCGTGTAGAAGGTCTCGCCCCGCCTGAGCGCCTCGGCCGCTGCCTCGCGGATGAAATCCGGGGTCGGCAGATCGCTCTCGCCGAACCACATCGGGATGATGCCGGGCCGGCCCATGCCGGCATTGGCGACCTCGCGGATGCGCGAGCCGCGGAGCGCGGCGATGCCGGGCCGGATGCGGGCGGGCAGAGCGGTCATCGAACTCACCTCTTGTTCCTGAACTCGTCCGCCAGCCGGTCGAGCGCGGCGTCGCCAGTGACGCCGCCTTCGGCCAGCGCCTCGGCCAGCTCGTCGATCGCCGCGCCGCCTTCCTCGATGCGCCGGCGCAGCGCCTCGGCGGTCGCGGTGGCGAGCGCGGCGCGGCGCCAGGCGGGACTGAGCCGGCGTCCGGTGCGGCCGCGCTGCGCCAGCACGGCATCGGCGAGCGCCGCCA
>QOZS01000022.1 GCA_003576705.1 Desertibaculum subflavum | reverse complement strand
GTTCCGCGGCGCTTCTGTTCCGCGGCGCTTCTGTTCCGCGGCGCTTCTGTTCCGCGGCGCTTCTGTTCCGCGGCGCTTCTGTTCCGCGGCGCTTCTGTTCCGCGGCGCTTCTGTTCCCCCAGGTAGGCGTTTCCCTGACATGCCAAGAAGGGTCAAGCACTTTCCGGAAGGAAGGTTCGCGAACGGGCGGTGTTCCCTCGCGGCTGGCGAAGCCGGGCGGGTTTGCTGGGCGATTCACGAGTAAAAGAGCGGGTACCGCGGTGGTCTGCAGCACCGGCTGAATATTACACGAAAAGCAAATATGGCGCCAGAGCTTTCAGCCCTCCCTCGCGGCGCGCAGCGACGTGGGGAGGGTTCTCAATCTTTGTCCGGCCACCACGGATAGGCGGGCGGCATGTCGGCCGAGACCTTGCCCGGAAAGCGGGGCTTGCGCTTTTCCAGGAAGGCGGCGACGCCTTCCTTCACATCGGCGCCGGCGCCGAGCGCGCGGGTGATCGGGTAGTCGATATCGAGCGCCGGGCCGGGGCCGGGCTCGCCGGAGAGGCGCCACAGCATGGCGCGGGTGAGCGCGATGGAGACCGGCGCGGTCTCGCTGGCGATCTCCTCGGCGAGCGCCCGGGCACGGGCCAGGAGCTGGTCCGCCGGCACCACCTCGCTGACCAGGCCGCCCTTCAGCGCCTCCTCGGCGCCGAAGACGCGGCCGGAAAGGCACCAGCTCATCGCCTGCGACAGGCCGACCCGGCGTGGCAGGAACCAGGCCGAGCCCGCCTCCGGCACCAGGCCGCGGCGGGCGAAGACGAAGCCGAACCGCGCCTCGGTCGAGG
Organism: Desertibaculum subflavum; assembly: GCA_003576705.1. Taxonomy (GTDB): domain Bacteria; phylum Pseudomonadota; class Alphaproteobacteria; order Ferrovibrionales; family Ferrovibrionaceae; genus Desertibaculum; species Desertibaculum subflavum. The sequence goes on along the minus strand of QOZS01000022.1, from coordinate 82,982 downwards.
CGATGAGGATGTCCATCGGCAGCGCCAAGGTGATGCCGACGCCGACCGCCGGGCCGTTGATGGCGGCGATGGAAGGCTTGCGGCAGTTGAAGATCCGCATCGTGAAGCTCTCGCGCCGGCGCACTTCGGCCGAGCCCAGCACCTCGCCTTTGGTGGCGGAGGCGGCGGAAGTGTCGAAAGTGTCGGCGCCGCCGGAGATATCCGCGCCGGCGCAGAAGCCGCGCCCGGCGCCGGTGACCAGCACGACGCGGATCGCATCGTCCTCGTCGGCCCATTTGAACGCATCGGCGAGCTCGCGGCCCATGCGGGCGGTGTAGGCGTTGAGCTTGTCCGGGCGGTTGAGGGTGAGGGTGAGGATGCCGGCGGAGAGCTCGGCGGTGATGTGCTGGTAGTCGCGGGCGGCGGCGGCGGACATGGGGCGGGGTTTCCTCGGGGCTTTTTCTTGTGGCCGCCATCATGGCGAAGCGCGCGGCGCTTGCCAGGGGGCGCGGCGATGGCTAAGACGAGGGCCGCCTTTTCAGGCCGGCCTCAGTCCCCATCGTCTAGAGGCCCAGGACGGCGCCCTCTCACGGCGCAAACCGGGGTTCGAATCCCCGTGGGGACGCCAAGCTTCACCAGCAGTCGAAGGATTAATACCCTTCCCAGGCCGCATTGGTCGCAGAATTCAGGGCCATTCTCGGTCGAGCGGCTGATGACCTTCCTCGTCGCGCTCGACCGCGACGTGGAGATCGTCATCCGCAAGAAGCCGCGCGGCCGGGCCGCGGCGCGGATCGGCGTCGTGGCAGCGTGAGCACGCCAGTGTCCAGGCGGCCGAAGGCTCGGCTCGCGCGTGCGCCCGAATCGGCGATCGCCGCGTCGGGGCGCATGACGATTCCGAAGCCGTTGCGCGACTACCTGGGGCTCGCACCAGGTGATCGGATCAAATTCCAATTGCAGCGCGATGGCGAGAGCGTCGCTGCAAAGATCGTCAAAGCAGGACGCAGCTCAGCAGAGATCAAGCTGCGCGAGCGGGGCGCACGCGGAAGAAGCATACGCAAGGGTGTTGAAAGGCGTCACGCGCAACGCCCTATTCCACCGCGCAGTGACGGCGACCCGCGCAAGCGTCCCGCCGAAGCGCCGGCACCGGACGCGGCCGATGCCGTTTGCGCCCCGGCGCGACATTCCCTAACATTGTAAATTAGCCGTCGCGCCAATTCAGGAAGCGAGGGTCAGCATGCAGCGCATCCTCGTGGCTACGGACGGGTCCGACATCGCCGGCCGAGCGGTCGCGTTCGCCGCGCGCCTGGCCGCGCACGAGCAATGCCCCCTGACCGTCGTGAGCGTGGTCGACTACTTCAACGCGTCGCAGCCGGATGTCGTTGAATATTCCCACCAGGAGCACGACACGCCGGAAGGCGCTCTGAACGTGTGGGCCGAGCAGACCGTGGCGCATGCCACCAGAGACGCGCTCCGTCTGGGCGCGCCGCAGGTCGAGGCCGAGATTCATTCCGGCGAGGCGGCGCTGTCGATCGTGGAAGCGGCGCAGAAGAACCAGGCGGATGTGATCGTGATGGGCAAGCGCGGGCGGGGCCCGATCGCCAGCGCCCTGCTCGGCAGCGTATCCCGGCAGGTGACCGCCACGGCGCCCTGCGCGGTCATCGTCGTGCCGTAGCCGCCGGGCTTCCGAGAGCCGCTACGCCGGGCCGGCTTGACCTCCGCCGCCGGCTCGGCCGGCTACCCTGCCACCCTCCGAACTCGCATGGTGCTGCGCATATCCCGGCGCCGCAGATGCGCCGGCAACCGTTCACCCCGGAATCTCCGGCTCGACCAGCCTGGCGAGGTGCTCCAGCGATTGCTGCCAGCCGAGATAGCAGGCCTCGGGCGGGATCACCGCCGGCACGCCTTCCTGCACGATGTTGATCTCGGTGCCCACCGACACCCGCTTGAGCGTCACGGTGACGGTCATCTCGCCGGGCAGGTTCGGATCGTCGAAGCGGTCGGTGTAGCGGATGCGCTCGCCCGGCACGAGCTCGAGATAGGTGCCGCCGAAGGCATGCGCGTTGCCGGTGGTGAAGTTGGTGAACGACATCCGGTGGGTGCCGCCCACCTTGGCGTCGAAATGATGCACGGTGCAGGTGAAGCCGTTCGGCGGCAGCCAGCGCGCCACCGCCTCGGGCGTGGTGAAGGCGCGGTAGATCTTTTCGGGGCTGGTGGCCAGCACCCGGTGCAGGCGGATCGTGCCGGTCGAGGGATTGTCGGAGGGTTGGGCCATGTCGGACTCCTTTCATCTGACGAGGTCTGTTGCCCCAAGGACGGGCGTGCCGGCCGCCGGCCGACAGCCGGCGTAAAAAATTTCGACCCGGCCCGCCGAACCCGGCGCCCTACAAAACCATGCTTGCCGGCCCCTGCCGGCGCCCCGACTGTGCCGCCGCGAGTGGAGTGAGGGGGTAGCCATCATGTACGACCGGTTCGGCGGGGCGCTCAGGCGCGCCGGCGCGGCTCTGGCTTTGGCGATGGCGGGGCTCGGCCTTGCATCCGGATCGGCAGGGGCGGTTTCGGTCGCCTTCAGCGGCACCAGCGGGGACGGAACGGATCCGCTGGGGCATAGCTGGGATTTCAAGCTCACCATTTCGCCCCTGGAACTGCAGTGGTATCTGCCGAAACGAGAGTCGCTGAGCACCAAGTTCAACCTGACCTCGGCGATATCGAACGGCAACGGCGACTGGGCGACCGGGTTCCGCATTGCGTTCGCGTTTCCGGCGGCGTCCGGCTTTGCCATCGACACCACGCCGGGAACCACCGCGCTGCTCGCCGAGGCGACGAGGTTCGTCAACTTCGACACCAACGAACTCTGGGACACCACCTTCATCGGCACGTCGGAAGTGCTGTTCACCGCGCCGGCGGGAAGCCGGATCGATGTGGGCGACGTCTTCCTTCTGCAGATCCTGACCACCCAGGGCGCCGGCAGTTCGGCCGACTTCAAGGACGGCGTGCCGTTCACCGCGCAATGGCTGGACGGCAGCGAGGGCACGGCCATTCCGGCACCCGCCAGCCTGCCGCTGCTCGCGGCCGGCATCGCCGCGCTCGGCTTGGCGCGGCGCCGCCGCATGGAACCATAAAGCCGCGCCGGCCGTTACGCCTGTCGACTGGAGGTCGACATGGGCAAAGGCATACTTCTCTGGCTGATCGGCATTCCGATCCCCGTCATCATCCTGCTGTATCTGCTGTTCTGATTGTCGCTGCTTAAGCGGGCTTCGACTGCGGCTGGGCGCGGAGCCAGAACAGCGCGAAGGTGGCCGCGACCAGCAGCGCGACGGAGAACCAGTTGAGCGGCTCCCAACCCAAACGCTCCTGCAGGAAGCCGGCCAGGAAGCTCGCCGTCGCGGTGGTGCCGAAGACCAGGAAATCGTTCAGCGCCTGCGCCTTGCCGCGCTCCGACGGGCGGTAGCAGGTCGTCACCAATGTCGTCGCGCCGATGAACAGGAAATTCCAGCCGATGCCGTTCAAGGTCAGCGCGATGCGGAAATGCCAGTCGGTCTGCCCGGCCAGCCCGGCGGCGACGCCGGCCAGGAACACCACGACGCCGAGCGACATGATGCGGAGCGTGCCGTAGCGCGTGATCAGGTTGCCGGTGAAGAAGGACGGCACGAACATCCCCATCACGTGCAGGAAGATCACCCAATGCGCCTCCGTGTGCGGCAGGCCGCAGGCAACGATGGCGAGCGGCGAGGCGCCCATCAGGAACGACATGATGCCGAAGGCCGACATGCCGCAGATCACCGCGGCGAGGAAGCGCGGCTGCATGGCGATCTCGAGCAGCGGGCGCGGCGGCAGCGCGGCCTGGGCCGGTGCGGCGGCGGCGGCGGCGCTGCCGGCGGGATCTTCCGGCAGGGTCGTCGGGAAGCGGATGAACGTCATCACCGCAAAGACGATGACGTGCAGGCCGATCATGCCGAGATAGGTGGCGAAGTAGAGCGGCAGCAGCTGGTCATGCGTGAGCCGCGCCAGGCTCGGCCCGATGATGCCGGCGACCACGCCGCCCGCCGTCACCCAGGCGATCGCCTTCGGCCGGTAGGACGGCGGCACCAGCTCCACCGCGGCGAAGCGGTACATCTGCAGGTTGGCGACGGCATAGCCGAGGATCAGGCCGCCGGCGCACATCAGGACGAAGCTCGCGAGATACAGGCCGAGCGCCAGCGTCGCCGCGCCCGCCATGCCGAACAACGATCCGAGGCGGAAGCCGACGCGCCGGCCGTGCCGCTGCATCAGCAGCGCCGCCGGGAACACCGACAGCATGACGCCGACATGCTGCAAGGTGATCGGCAAGGTCGCGAGGTCGCGCATCGGGAAGAAGGTGACGACCGAGAGCGCGGTCGCCGCGAACATCATGGTGTTGCCGGCCTGGCCGACCGCCTGGCAGGCGGCGAGCAGGAACAGGTTCGTCCGCATGCGGCGGTCCAGGCCGGGCTTGGCGAGGCCGGGCGGCTGGGCGAGAGGCGGGGCGACGGGCGCGTGCATCGGGCGGCCGGTTTAGCCGATCCCGGCGGCCCGTTCTACAGCAAAGCCCATGCAGAATTGCGGGTCAGCGATGCGGCGCGGCTCAGAAAACCAGCCGGCGGTGGTGCCGGCCGTCGCGGAACTGCTCCGGCGCGCGGCCGAATTCGGCGCGCCGCGTCTCGCGGCGGAACAGGATGATGGCGATGAGGCCGCCGATGAGCAGGATCGTCGCGCCGGCGGCAATGGTGAGCAGGAAGAGCTTGGTCAAACCGATATCCCCTTATGCCCCGCCCGCTGCCCGATCCTCGACAGAAATCCGGCGGTTTTGAGGCCGGGATCAAACTTCGCGGCCATCCGCGTAATAGAACACCGTCAGGCACATGAATATGTCGACCGTCACGCCGTCGGCCGCCATCGGCAGGATGACGCGCTCGAGCTCGCGCACATGCTCCATATAGCCGAGCGCCGAGGGCCCGCGGCGCCAGTTGATCCGCCGGCAGCGCTCCAGATGGCGGAACACCTGGGCGGCGCTCGCCGCTTCCTCGCGCGAGCCGACATCGCCGAAGAACTGGCCCTTGCGGATGCCGGTGCCGGCCTCGACCAGGGCGCCGCCGACCAGGCGCAGGCGGTAGCGGCGGGGATCCTCGTCCACCACCTCCATCAGCCAGATGTTGTTGAGCAGGTCGGGCGCCTGCAGCGGGTCGAAATGCCGGCGGCCCGGCAGCAGGCCTGGGCCCGGCCGGAGCGACTGCCAGAGCCGCACGATGCGCTGCACCTTCGGATGCGCCGCCGCCGGCGGCGGCTCGTCGGGGCCGAATTCCGCCCGCAGGCTGGCCGCCATCCGCTCGGCGAGCGGGCGCGGATGCGCCGGGGCGGGAGGGCGTGTCGGCGAATCGGATGACATGGCGCGGCCGCCCGGAATATGGCGCAGAGTCGTTGCGGAGTGGTGGACGGCGCGCGGCGCCCGCCTACCCGCCGGTCAGGAACGGCTTCGCCGCCGCGTCGTAATCGGCATAGCCCAGGATGCGGCGGAGCTCAGCCGGCGGCAGCGCCGCCTTGGATTCCGCCTCGCCCGCCTCGAGCGCCGCGAGCCCCGCCTGCATGCCGGCAATGGCGGGCGACAGCATGGCGGTCGGAAAGGTGCCGATCTTGAAGCCGAGCGCGGCGGCTTCCGCCTGCGAGGGCGTCGCCCGCGGCGCGCCGGGCGACAGCACGACGAAGGAGGGCCTGCCCTTGGCCGCGGCGACGGCGCGGCGGATCTCGCCCTCGTCGCCCGGGCTGTCGAGGAACAGGATGTCGGCCCCCTCCTCGACATACATCTCGATCCGCGCCACCGCCTCGTCGATGCCCTGGGTCGGCCGGCAATCGGTGCGGGCCAGCACCAGGATGCCGCTTTCCTTCGCCGCATGGACGGCGGCGCGGATTTTCATCCGCGCCTCCTCGCGCGGCAGGCAGGGCTTGCCGGCCGAAGTGAGCGCGCGCGGGGTGATCTTGTCCTCGATCAGCACCGCGGCGGCGCCGGCGCGGCCATAGGCGGCCACCGTGCGCTGCACGTTCATCGCATTGCCGTAGCCATGGTCGCCGTCGGCCAGGACCAGCAGATCGGGCGCCGCGCCGTGCACCATGTTGAAGCTGTCGAACATCTCGCCGAAGGAGACGAGATCGAGATCCGGCCCGCCGAGCCGCGACGCGGCGACGCAGGAGCCGGAGAGGAAGGCGCAATGGAAGCCGGCCGCGCGGGCGAGCCTGGCGGTGAGCCCGTCCCATACCGCCGGCATCACCACGAAGCCGGGTTCGGCCAGCAGCGCGCGCAAGCGGGCGGGTGCGTCCTTGGCGGGCGACGTCATGCGAATTTCCTCCCCTGTTTCGTCGTTGCGAGCGAAGCAGCCGCGCTCAGATCGGAATCTCGTCCAGCAGGGCGCCGCCGCCTTCGAGCGTGCAGATCTGCGTCGCGCCGAAGCCCTTCAGGTCGACGGTGCGCAGCGCGCCGAACTGGAACTCGCCGCGCAGGCGCGCGCGCATCGTTTCCGGCAGCGTGATCTGCATCGGCCCCGAGACCTCCTCCATGCGCGCCGCCATGTTCACGCCTTCGCCGAAGATGTCGTAGACGTATTTCTGGATGCCGACGATCGAGCCGATCACCGGCCCGCTGGCCAGCCCGATGCGGCAGCGCCACTGGTTCGGGCTCGACGCATTGCGGCGGTTGAGATAGCGCACGAAGCGCAAGGCCACCTTGGCCACGTTCTGGGCGTGATCGGGCGTGCGCTCGGGAATGCCGGAGACCGCGATGTAGCCGTCGCCGATCGTCTTGATGCGCTCGCAGCCGAACTGCTCCACGATGCGGTCGAAGGCGGTAAAAATGTCGTTCAGCTCGCCGATCAGCGCCGGCGGGTCGCGCGTCACCGCCATCTCGGTGAAATCGACGAAGTCGAGCGTCAGCACCGAGGCATCGTAGCGCTGCGGCGTGGTGACGCCGAACGACTTCCATTCCTCGTACACCGTCTTCGGCATGATGTTGAGCAGCAGGCGCTCGACGCGCTCCTTCTCCTTGGTCAGGTCGCGGTTCTGCCGCTCGATCATCTTGGAATAGGATTCGATCATGAACTCCAGCTCGCGCAGCTTGGAGACGTTCTGGCACTCGACGATCAGCACCTCGGCGCCTTCGCGCTCCGACGCCTCCAGGCGCACCAGAAGCTGGATCGGCCGCCGCTTCGGCTTCACCTCGACATCGGCCGTCGCCGTGCCGTCCGCCGCGAGCTGCGGCTCCAGGCCCGCCAGGTCCAGCGCCGGCAGCAGCCGGGCCAGCGTCGCATCCGCTTCGCCGGCCGCAGGAAACCACTCGGCGAAGCGCTGATTGTGGAACAGCACGGCGCCGCTGCGGCGGTGGACGATCGCGAGGCCGACCCCGGCCGATTGCAGCAGCATCTCCCGGAAGCGGGCGAGGTCCATATGTGCGGCCGGCTCGGTCATTCGGCGCCCTGCACGATGTAGCGCTGGCGCGCCCGCACGCCCTGCACGATCTGGGCGACATCGTCCGGCGCGATCTTGAATTCCCGCAAGGTCTGGGCCAGCAGATCGACGGTCTCGTCGAACGCCGCCTGATCGATCTGCAGCGGCGCGTGCACCTGGCGCAGCGCCTGGTCGGTATAGCTGGACGGCCCGCCCATCACGGTCGAGACGAACTTGGTCTGATGATCGACCAGACGGCGCATGTCGACCCCTTCGAAAAACGGCGCCAGCCGGTCGGAATCGAGGACCTTGTCGTAGAACGCCATGACGATCTTGCTGATCGAGGCAAAGCCGCCATAGCGCTCGAACATGCTCTGGGCCATGCCGATACCCCCACTTTGTAGACGGCAATTGTTTCGGTGCTTCCCCATCGTTTCAATTGGTATTTGTCGCCGGTCCGGCGCGGCCGGACGAGTGTTCGCCGGCATGCGCTAGAATCGCACCGAATTCCGAGGGGGAGGCGCCGTGCGTGCGGCGGCGACAACCGACGGGACCGGAAGCGGCGAGCCGCAACCTTTGCGCGGCAGGCTGAGCCGCCGTCGATGACGTATTTTCTTTCGCTGCTGGCCGACGGCGTCCTGTCCGGGGCGATCTACGGGGTGATCGCCCTCGCCTTCGTGGTCGTCTACAAGGCCTCGCGCGTGGTGAACTTCGCCCTCGGCGAGTGGGCGATGTTCGGCTCGCGCCTCACCGCCGCGGGATGGCATGGCGCCGGCCTCGGCCTTGCCTGCGGGCTGGCGGCGGCAATGGCGGGGATGGTGGCGCTGGCTCTGGTCTTCAATCGCCTGGTCCTCGCACGCCTGATCGGCCGCCCGCTGATTGCGCTGGTGATGGTGACGCTCGGCCTCGGCGCGCTGATGCGGGGGCTGGCGCCGGTGCTGTTCGCCGGCATACCGGCGGAAATCCCGCTGCCGATCCCGGTCGCGATGCTGGAGCTGGGCGTCCTCGTCGTGGCGACCGACAAGCTCGCCGCCGCGTGCATCGCCGCCATCTGCATTGCCGCGGTGGCCTGGTTCTTCCAGGCGAGCCGCACCGGACTCGCCATGCGCGCCATCGCCGACGATGCCGGCGCGGCCATGGCGGCCGGCATCGACATCCGCCGCCATTACGGCATCGCCTGGGCGATGGCGGGCCTGCTCTGCGTGATCGGCGGTACGCTCTGGACCTTCGTCACCGGCGGCGGCTTCGGCGTGGCCCTGGTCGGGCTGAAGGTGTTTCCCATCGTGATCTTGGGCGGATTGGCGAATGTGCCGGGCTGCATCCTCAGTGCCATCCTGATCGGCGCGCTGGAAGCGCTCGCCACCGGCTATCTCGATCCTCATCTCGGTGGCGGCTTCGGCGGTGTTGCCTCCTACCTCGTGCTCATCGCCGTCCTGATCCTGCGGCCGCATGGCCTGCTCGGCCGGCCTGCGGCGGAGCGCGTGTGACCGAGGCGCCGCGGCGCGGCGCCAAATTTGTCCCCGCGGCACCCGGAACCATTTGCGCGCCGCCGGCGTTCCAAAGCCGGCCAATGGGGCCATTCTCCCGGGAGGGGCGGCATGTGCGACCGTGCTGGTGCCTTCACCCTTGCATTGATCTTGCTTCTTGTCGGCTCTGCGCTGCCCGCCGCGGCAGATCCGCTGGCGCAGAAGGCGCTTCCGTCGCTTGCGACGCCGCCGGCGATAGCCGCACCGGCCGGGCCGGAGACGGCCTTACCGGTCCGCAGCGTCTCTGAGATTGCGGTGCCGCTGCCAATGGAGACCGCCGGCCGGGCCGAGGCGGCTGCCGCGCTGAGCACGCCCGAAGCCTTGCTGCCCCGCGCCGAGCCGATGGAGCGCGGCGAGCGGCAGCGCATCCTGTCGTACATCCTTCTGCAGGGTTTGCAGGGGGCCGGGCCGTTCGCCGGTGCGCGCTGAGCGGCGGCATGATCTGCATTGCCGCCGCCGGCGTATTCAGGCCGGAGATTCCGGTAGGTTAACCTTAATAATCGTTGTCACAGAAATGTATTCCCACAACCACACGCTGTCTCCTACTGTCGCGCCAGAGCCGGCCGCGAGGGGAGACCGGCGTGGTTCCGTAGCATGATTGGGGAGCGGCCCATGACGATGCCCTTGCTCTACGACCCCGGCTATTGCCGGCGCCGGGCGGCGGAGGTCAGCGCGCTGGTCGAGGCGATCGGCGATCCGCGGCTGCGCGAGATCCTGGCCGAGACGGCGGCCGACTACGAGGTGATGGCGTCGCGCGCCGAGAGCTGGGCATCCGAAGGTCTGCAGCCCTGGATCTTCCGCCGCCGCTGAGCGGCGCGCACGCCATCAAAGTTGAGTGAGGTCACCAAGCGCTCGCGACTGCGCGCGGCGCACCGGTGCTAGCCTCGCCGCAGTTCACCCTGCAGCGAGGCCCGTCATGAAGCGCATCATGCTGATCGCGGCGATGGTCGCCCAGATGGCACCCGTCCCACTGGCGCCCGCGATGGCCGACGAGAGAGGCATGATCGCCAGGCCCAGCAAGCACTCCGTGCCGGTGACGTTGGACCGGCTGACCGAAGTGCTGCAGTCGAAGGGCATCACCGTGTTCGCGCGTATCGACCACAGCGGAGAGGCCGCCAAGGCTGGATTGTCGATGCCGCCGACCCAGCTTCTGATCTTCGGCAATCCCAAGGCGGGGACGCCGCTCATGGTCGCCGCCCCCTCGCTCGCCATCGACCTGCCGCTCAAAGTCCTGGCATGGCAGGACGCGCAGGGCCAAGTCTGGGCAGGCTACAACGGCGCAGAATATCTGGCAGAGCGGCACGGCCTGACCGCCGAGCAACGCGCGCCGCTGGCCGCGGTCGGGGCATTGGTCGATGCCGCCCTGCAGTGACGGCAGAAGATTCCGTCGTGTCAAAGCTGTGACATGCGACCAAGAGCCCGGGAATCCGCCTTGTACCGGAACAATTCGCCACAATATTTAGTGGTGTTGGCCGTATAGTTTGGCTGCCCGGCGGTACAATTGGGCCTTCACCTCCGGCCGGCTTGCCGGCCATTTTTGGCGGGAGGGCGGCATGCATACGTATCGACAATTTACGGGCGCAATCGGCATCGCAGTATTCGCGGCGTTGACGCCGGGCATGGGCGCGGGCATCGCCCTCGCCGGCCCGATCTCCCACGATCATGCGCTCGATCGGCGGCACGTCAGCTTGCTGGCGCCATCCCCCACGGAAGGCGGCATGGCGATCGCGCCGCCCCTGGCAAAGCCCAGCCCCACCCAGCGCAGCGACCGCGAGGCATCGGAGCCCGGCGAGCGCACGCGCATCGTCTCCTACCTGATCCTGCGTGGCCTGCAGGGCGCCGGCCCCCTTCTCGGCGCCCGCTGACCTCGCCGGCGGTTCGCCTTACGCCCGCATCGCAGGCAGCACTTCGCTGCGCATCAGCGCCCGTGCGGTCTCGGCATGGGCCGCATCCGCGCCGCGGGTGCCGCCCGAGATCGCCACCTTGTCGAGGCCGAGCGCCCGCAGCGCGTTGAGGCGCGCGATGCAGTGCTCTGGCGGTCCGGCGATGGCGAAGCGGTCGACGAAATCGTCGGTCAGCACGCCGGCCTGCCGGCTGTCGCCGCGCGTATGCGCCCTCATGTCGTAGGACGTGCGCAGGCTTTCCAGCACGTCGCGGTCGCGCGCCGAGACCGGGCCGTTCGCCTTGCCGTGCATCACCGAGAAGCGGGCAAAAGTGGTGAGGCCGCCGCGCACGACGCCGCGCGCCGCCGCCCGGTCCGGATGGCAGGCGAGATTGATGAAAGCGCCGAAAGTCACGCCGTCGGGATCGAGGCCGGCGGACTTGCGCGTCGCCCGCGCGAGATCGATGCCCCAGGCCAGCCGCTCCACATCGGCGCCGAGCGTGAACATCACACGGTCGGCATGCAGCGCCGCCATGGCGATCACCTTGGGCCCGCTGGCGCCGACTTCGACCGGGACCTTGCGCCCGCCCGCTATCCAGGCGATGCGGCTCGACGGCGGCGCATCGGCGAGTTCGAGCTCCGATAGCGGCGGCGCAGTATCGAGCGGGATGTCGATCTCGGCGAACGGCACCGCCTCGCCGCGCAGATAGGTCTGCAGCTGCTTCAGATAGCGCTCGAACTGGGCGAGCCGCGCCGGGCCGCGGCCGAGATGGGCGAGCGCGGAATCGCCGCGCCCGAGCCCAAGCACGGCGCGGCCGTTCGAGATGCGGTCGACGCTGGCGATCGACGCGGCGGTGACGGCGGCATGGCGCGTCACCGAATTGGTGACGCCGGTGCCGAGCCCGATCCGCGTTGTCGCCGCCGCCGCCATGGCGAGCGACACATAGGGATCGCCCGACAGGTTCTGGCTGTCGACCACCAGCATGCCGTCGAAGCCCGCGGCCTCCGCCTCTTGCGCCGCCCGGGCGCTGGCGCGCGCCGCGGCGACGCCGGTGGTCCAGAGCTGCATGTCCCCCGCCCTCGATCATTGTTCGTCGGCGCCGCACGATCCGCCATGCGCGGCACCCCAACAACCCCCGGGCGGCAACCATCACATGCCGGATGGCACGGCCGCGCCCCCGCCCAATTGCTGCGGCGGGCGGCCGTGAAGATGCGGGTGAGCTTCAGGCCCGCTGCGTCGCAGGGGCGTGAACGTCCGATGTCGGGTGCCTGTCAGGCGGCAGGAATCCGAACCGGAAATCGGCCGTCAGAAGCCGAGTGCAAGATTGACGGTGCCGGCATGGTGGGTCTCATCCGCGCCGGTCTCCGGAAGCATTCGTTCAAAGCGGTAGCGGAACGACAGCGCGAGGTCGGAGCTGTCGCCGCCGACATCCCAAGTGACGCCGAGATTGAGCTGATGCAGGCGATCGGTGCCGCCGGCGGCCTGCATCGCGGCTTCGGCATCGGAGAGACCGCGGCTTCTGGTCTCGGTGAAACTGTAGCCGGCCTTCAGGTCGAGCGAGCGGTCGAGCGGCAAGTCGACGGAGAAGCTCGGGCCGTGCGCGAAAGTGGCGTCCGGCCCGCCATAGCCGCTGACGGCCGACCACGTCTCGTGCCGCGCGGCATAGGCAAGTTCGAACCGACCCGAGGGGAGACGGCAGGTCAGGCCGACACGGCCGCCGAACGCTTCGCTGTGAAACGCCTCGACGCCGTCGGCCACGCGCCAGCGGTAGCGGCCCGAGGCGGTGAAGCCGAGCGTGCTGGAGATCGGCCGGGAGATCCGGCCATCCATGGTGCCGTCCCGGTGCATGGCGCCGTCCTGCCAGCGCGTCGCGGCAAGACCGGGCGTCAGGCCGAACCGCCAGGCGCCGCGCCGGGCGCGGAATTCCGCCGCGGCCGTGGCGGCGGCGCGATCCTGCTCCGGCGTGTCGATGAAGGTGGTGCGCGAGGCGCTGCCGCGCGCGATCATGTCGAAGCCGTGGTCCAGCTCGACGGGGTAGCGTCCCCGCGCGCCGGTCACCATGTGCCAGCCTTCGCCGGCATGGTCCTCGGCGACGCCGAGCCTGAGCGGCATGCCATCGATCGCGATGCCGGTCGGGGCTGCGCCGAGCCGCATCGCGTCCCCGGCGTCGTCCCCGGCAAGGTCGATAAAGAAGTCGACACCCGGGCGACCCTGCGCCGCCGCCGCCGAAGCCCCGGCGATGCCAAAAGCCGCCGCAACAAGAACGGCCGAGAATCGCGGCCAAAACACAAATGAATCCATAAGCGGTACCCCGCCACTCGTACCGTCTACTAGGCGTAGTGTCCCGCAAGTGGGTTAAGAAATCGCTGCGTGCCGTGCCGAAACCGGGCCGGGGGCGCGCAGAATGCCCTTCCCCTTCCATACGCGAGTGTCGGGCCGGGCGACAAAGGCGGCCCCTCCCAAATGGAAACCTCCTTTTATTTCATATCGTTACCATGCTGGCACAGCTCCTGCTTTAACCATCCGCCGAGGGCCCGCGCACAGGGCGCGCCGCCGATGGGGGATACGATGAAACACGGCAGGAAACTTTCGATCGCCGTTGCCGCCATGCTGGCCGGCGGGGCACTCGGCGGAATCGCGCCGGGCAACGCGGCACCGATCACCGTCCACTTCACCGGCACCGTTTCGTCGGTGAGCGCCGGCGTGGCGTCGGGCTTCTCGGTCGGCGATGCGCTCTCCGGCTCCTACACCTTCGAATCGGGCACGGTGGCGCGGGGCGGCAGCACGTCCGACTTTGCCGCGTTCGATGCCCTGACCGGGCTCAGCTTCACCGTCAACGGCTATGCCGCCTCGAGCAACGGCGCGCCGGAGATCCAGGTCGATGACCCGCCGGGCGGGCCCGACCGCTATGGCCTGGTCGCGCGGGCGAGCGACGGCCTGACCGGAGCGGATGTAAACGGCCTGTCGCTGTTCAACTTCGGCTTTCGGCTGGACGACAGCACGGGCACAGCCTTCACCGACGCGCTTCTGCTGCCGACCTCCCTCTCGCTCGCCGATTTCGACTCGACCAGCTTTTTCCTGTTCTTCGACGGCTTCAATCAGCTGGTCAGCGGCTCGATAACCGGCATCAGCTTCGTCGGCGTACCGGAACCCGCATTGCTCGCCCTGTTCGGCGCGTCGGTGCTGGCCGCCGGAATCGCGGCACGGCGGCGCAGGCCGGGCTGAGCCGTCGGGCCCGCCGACAGATTCGAGGAGTTGCCCTAGTATCCCCGGAGCGCAGACCGCTTCGGGGATACCATGTCTTCCACCGATCCGATCCCGAAAGACGTCGCAGCGCCGCCCCACGCGGTCGAACGCGAGGCGCGGGCGGAACGCTATTTCAGCGTCGACCTGAACGGCCAGAACGCCTGGTACAGCCGGCGCGCCTCGCAGCTGAAGACCCGCAGCCACACCTTCGGCCTCGCGGTGATCTCCGCCGGGTCGGCCACCGCCTTTCTCAGCGTGCTGGGCAACCATCCCTCGGTGCCGGTGCTGATTGCCTTTCTCGGTGCCGGCATCGCGGTGCTGGAGGGATGGCGGCGCATCAGCCGCTATGACGAAGTGTGGACCAGCTATCGCATGGCCTCGGAGCGGATGAAGCGCGAGCGGCGGCTCTACGTGAACGGCGCCGACAAGTACCGCCAATCGCTCGACGAGGAGGATGCCTATCTCGACTTCGTCGAGGCGATCGAGGGCATCCTGGCCGAGGAGCAGCAGGTCTACTGGGCCAACCAGGGCAAGCGGCCGCTGCCGGGCGGTGCCGGAAAGGTCGCCGCCGGTGCCGGCGCCGGCGCCGGCAAGCCCGGTTGACCCCCCGCAGCAAGGATCTGCCGGCGTGAACACAGCGAGGGAGAGGAAGCGACATGGCTGCGAATGAGAAGAGCGAGAACTGGAAGCGGGGCCGCGAGATCCGCCGCCAGCTGATGGGCGAGCGCATGGTCGAGCAGATGGCGAAGAACGTCTACGACGACCCGCTGATGAACAAGTTCGGCGACTATGCGAGCGAGGCGGTGTTCGGGATGCTGTGGTCGCGGCCGGGCCTCGACCTGAAGACGCGCGCCCTGATCTGTGTCGTCTCCGACACGGCGACCGGGCGCTGGCCCGAGCTCGCCATCCATCTGCGCATGGCGCGGCGCCAGGGCTGGACCGAGGACGAGCTCGGCGAGGCGCTGCTGCATCTGTCCGGCTATATCGGTCTGCCGGCGGTGCGCGAGGCGATGCTGACCGCGAAGGAAGTGTTCGCCGAGCTGCGCGCGCAGGGCGAGGGTTGATGCCTCTCTTCACGGTGCGCCGGCTGATGCTGGCGGCGATTGGCCTGGCGCTGGCCAGCGCCGCGGAAGCGCAGCCGGCCGCGCCGGCGAAGGACGATTCGCCGCTCGCCCGTGCCTTCCGGCCGCGCCTCCTTCAGGTCGGACCGGACCGCATGATGCGGAAGCCGAGCGACGCGGCGGCGCAGGCCCGCGACGGCGACACGGTCGAGATCCAGGCCGGCACCTACGAGGATTGCGCGGTGTGGCGGGCCAACCGGCTGACCTTGCGCGCGATCGGCGGCGAGGTGCATCTCAAGGACAAGGCCTGCGAGGGCAAGGGCATCTGGGTCCTGTACGGCGACCAGGTGATTGTCGAGGGGATCCGCTTCTCCGGCGCCAGGGTTGCGGACCGCAACGGCGCCGGCATCCGCGCCCAGGGCGGCGCGCTCACCGTCCGCAACTCGGTCTTCGAGCGGAACGAGAACGGCATCCTGACCAATACCCGGCCGGAGGCGCGGATCGTCGTCGAGGGCTCGACCTTCATCGGCAACGGCAAGTGCGAGCCGCAATGCGCGCACGGCATGTACATCAACGATGCGGCCAGCCTGGAGGTGCGCAATTCCGCCTTCCGCGACCAGCGGATCGGCCATCACATCAAGTCGCGCGCCCGGCGCACCGTCGTCACCGGCTGCCGCGTCGAGGACGGCGGCACCGGCACCGCGAGCTATCTGATCGACGTGCCCAATGGCGGCGAGGTGCTGATCGAAGGCAACACGCTGCAGAAAGGGCGCTTGAGCGACAACCAGGGCACGGCGATCTCGATCGGCGCGGAAGGCGTGCGCAACCCGACACCCTCGATCCGGATCGAGAACAACCGCTTCCGCTCCGACGTGGCGGCGCCGGAGCCGGTCGCCTTCCTGCGCAACCTGACGGCGACGCCGGCGGTGCTGGACGGCAACCAGATCTGCGGCGAGACGGTGGCGCTGGTCGGACCCGGCCGGGTTCGTGCCGCGTTGCCTTGCAATTAAGCGGCTTCGGGCCGGCGTTCGACCGCCGCACGCCGGAACGGCGCGAGAAGCACCGCCATCAGTCCTTCGGGTGCGCCGTTCGGGTGGTTCGGCAGGCCGATCGCCAGATCCGGCAGCGAGCGGACCGGCAGGCTCTCCCAGCTGCCGCCGATACGGTCCCACCAAGTGAACACGGTGCCAAAATTGCAGTCGCGCGCCTGGAATTCCACGGCGTGGTGCAATCGGTGCGCATTCGGTGTCACCAGCACCAGCCGGAGCACGCGGTCGACGCTGTCGGGCATCGCGAAATTGGCGTGCGCCAGCAGGCTGAGCGTGATGCGCGCGATCTCGTAGCCGAGCACGACCTCCAGCGGCCCGCCCAGCGCGGCGATAACGGCAAGGTCCAGACTGACGGTCAGCAACGCCTCAACGGGATGGAAGCGCAACCCGGTGGTGAAATCGTAGTCCCGGTCGGAATGATGCACCGCATGAAACCGCCATGCCCATCCCAACCGGTGCAGCGCGAGGTGCTGCAGATACTTGCCGAAATCGAGGGCAAGGAATGTCAGCACGGCCGCCAGCCACCAGGGCACGAGACCCAGGGCCGGCAGCAAGGCGAAGCGGCTGTCGGCCGCGAAGGCGGCAACTTCCATAATGCCGATCGGTACGAGCAGGCGGATGACCGCGGTATCGATAAGCGCCAGCGCGATATTTGCGCGCCAGCGGTGCCGTAAGGCGCCGGGCGCCGGTCGGCGCAGCGGCAACGTCGCCTCGACCGTGGCCGCGAAAGCGATGGTCGAGAAATAGCCGAGCGCAACGAGCTGCGTCGCGTCCATGTCACTGCCCGTGCGGGATCTGCTCAGCCGCCGAGCGACCGGACGGATCCCGCCCGCACGGCCTGTTCAGCGGCGGCGAAGGAAGCGCAGCGCGATCACGCCGATGGCGACGAAAGCCGCCAGAAGCGACAACGATTCCGGTTCCGGCACCACGATGGCCGTGGTGGCATGCGCCGGTAGCGCGGCGAGCAGCGCCAGGCCGATGGCCGGCAGAAAACGCGGGAACGATCCCATCACACCCCTCCAGGTCGATTCAAGGAATTGACGAGCAAGCGACATGCCAACCGCGCAAGCCGGTTCTTTCATGGCGCTTTCGCAAACCAGGGGGTTGATGCTGTAAACTCGTTTGACACATCATGCGGGCCCGAGGATCGGTGGCGTGCCCGTCCGCCACGGCCGCTTGCTTCCCCCAATGAGGCGAGATGGAGATCGTCGAGTTTCGCAGATCGTTCGAGCAGGATGCACCGCCGGCCGGGCTCGCGCCCGCGCTCGAGGCGCTGTGGTGGGACGGCAAGGGCGATTGGGACAAGGCGCATGAGCGGGCCCAGGCCGATAGCGGTGCCGACGGCGCCTGGGTGCATGCCTATCTGCACCGGAAGGAAGGCGACCTCGCCAATGCCGGCTACTGGTACCGCGAGGCCGGGCGCGCCGCGGCGCAGGGCCCGCTGGAGGCGGAATGGGCGGCCATCGCGGCGGCCCTGCTCGGCGCAGAGCGGGATTGACGGCGGGAGAATTTCCGCCAGTCTGCGCGCCCGTGCCCCAGTGGCGGAATTGGTAGACGCGGCAGACTCAAAATCTGTTGCCCGCAAGGGCGTGCTGGTTCGAGTCCGGCCTGGGGCACCACTTCCCTTCTTCGCGTTCGCGCCGCTACGCCGCTCTGCCGGTGGCCACCTGCTTGGCGGCGGATTCGAGCCGGGCGATATCCTCTTCGATCGTCAGCGCCTGGCGGGCGCGCTTGAGGGCGAGTGCGGATTGGTGCTGCGCCGCGCGCACGAATCCCGCATCGCCGGTACGTGCCAGGCTGACCAAGGCCTTCTGCAGCCGGATGCCGACCGCGAGATGCGCCGCCCCATAGGTGCCGAGGCCGAGAAAGGCATCGTCGAACAGGTCCTCGGCGCTGATCGAGGGAACCTGCACGCGCGGGCAACGGGGCTCCGCCTCCTCCCCCCGCTCGGTCCAGACACCGAGCGCGCGCATCAAGGCGCCGATCACCGCAATCGCCGTGCCCGGATCGTTGATTCCGGGCGACAGCGCCTTGCAGCCGATCTCGGACAGCACGATCAGGCCGAAGCGCGGATCCTGATCGAAGCTTCTCTGCCGGTCGATCCCGAAGGCCGCGCGCACATGTTCTGCCTCTTCCTCGCTCGGCGCGCGAACGAGCCAGGCGAGAGGCTGCGTCGGATCGACCAGCGCGCCCGGAAGGACGGCGACCTGCATCTCGCCGCCGAGGCGCTCCGCCACCGCCTGCAGGGCGGCCATGTCGATATGCTGAACGTAGCCGATCCGCTTCGCCCGGATCGGATAGTCCAGCATGACTTCGCCGGCGAACGGCTGGCCACCGAGGAACGGATCGTCGCGGCGCATCCGCGCCGTCTCGATCGCCCGGTCGGCGACGAAGTCGATCGCCGTGCGAATCTGCCCGAGACGCGACAGCAGATCGATCCAGTTGAGCAGCGTCCCGACGATGAGCACCACGACGACGATGGTGATGGCGAAGAGCAGGAGCTTGCCGTCGTTGCTGTAGTAGTCGGCGCTCAGCGCCATGATCGCCACCAGGCCGAACAGGAAGCTGCCGACGAAGGTTCCCAAGGCGTTCTGGGCCTTCGAGTCCTCGATCAGCAGACGTGCGGCGCGCGGGCTTGCCGTCGACACGATGGATCCGAACGCCGCCAGCATGCCCGAGATCGAAAAGGTGGCGACCACCAGCATGCTGGAGGCGAGGATCTTGAGCACGTCGTCGAGCGAGTCGGCGCCGAGATAGGTGCCGAGGCCCGGCGGCAGGTAGGGTGCGACCAGGGGGGTGCAGAGCGCCGCGGCGATGGCGAGCACCACATAGAGGGAAACCTTAACCCAAAGACGCCGGCCCAGCCGGGCGACGATCCAGTGCCAGCGTGATTGCATCAGATGCGCCTCCCGCGTGACCGTGCTTCCCCAACGCCCGAAGCGGCATGACGATCCCTGCCGCCCGCGACGGCGCGTCAGCGGTTGGCGGATCCCCCGCCCTGGCCGGCAATGAAGGCGGCGCGGGCATGGTCGGGATACCAGGCGGTAAACCCGGCGGCGGCGAGCATGACCAGCACCGTGGCGACAATCCGCTGCCAGCGCCTCGCGCGCAGCCAGCTTGCCGGCCAGGCCAGCGCGGTCAGCAGAAGGAATCCGACGCCCCAGGCGAGCGTGATGGCCGCGGTCACGTGCAGGAAGACGGGATGGGTCCAGAGCGTCGGCTCGACCGTGTCGCGGGCGAATTCAGCGCTGAACGGCAGCCCGACGGCGAGGCCCACGAAGGCGTAGAGCGCCAAGGTCCCGTCGACGACCACGCCGTTCCAGCGCTCGGCCAAGGCCGGCCGGCGCCAGACCGCAAGCGCGGCGAGCCCGAGCAACGCGAAGACCAGGATGTTCAGGCTCTTCGGCCCGCCGGCCAGCGCCTGGCGCAGCAGCGTGATTCCGGCGAGGCCGAAGCTCGCCAGCGACGCGAGGCGCGGCGACAGAAAGGCGCGCAGCGCCGGCAGCAGGATGAAGGGCAGGAGGCCGATGAAGAGGTTCATCGCATGCCGCCTTCGGGCCGCTCGCCGGCGTGCAGGGCATCTGCCGGCCGGTTCACCGCGCCAGCGGATTGGCCGCGCATTGGTCGATCGATCTCTGCAGGATGCCCTGGACCCGGCGCGCGGCGATCCCGCCGTAATGCGGCCAGAGCGAGGCCTTGATGAAAATCTTCTCCCCCGGCACCAGATGGATCCGGAAGTAGTCGATGCGGATGCCGTGCGGCGTGATCTCGTACTTGTAGATGTCGACGCCGTCCTGGACGGTCCGGCTCTCGATCGGCAGCGTCTCGAAATCGAGCGGCGCATAGCGCGCGCTGCGCAGGCGATGCAGCAGGCAGTGGGTGAATTCCGGAAACGGCGCGCTCACTTCCCGGGTAAAATCGTAATCCGTCCGCGTGGTCGCCAGGTCTTCGGCGCAGCCCACGAGCGCGCCGACGATAAGCATCGGCGCGACCGCCCGCCGGACAATATCTGCCACCATGTCTCGCTTCCCCGCCCGCAATCGAGGCAGAATGTCCTCGATTCTCCGCCGGGCGGCAATCGGTCATGAATGATCGGAAGTCTCAGCCGATGCATGGCCGCGCGCACCGCCGGCGCGCGGGCCCGGCGAGCCAGGCCGCACGATGATCGCGGCGATCGATCTTGCCACCTTGCTCGCGGCTCTCGGCGCCGGGCTGATCGCCGGCGTGTTCTTCGCCTTTTCGAGCTTCGTGATGGGCGCGCTGGCGCGGCTGCCGGCGGCACAGGGCATTGCCGCCATGCAGTCGATCAACCGCGTCGTGCTCAATCCGGCTTTTCTCGGCGCCTTCTTCGGCACCGGAGCACTCGCTCTCGCCCTCGGCATCTACGCGCTGATCGATGGGAAATCGGCGTGGCTGCCCGCCGGCGCCCTGCTCTATCTCGTCGGCACGATCGGTGTCACCGCGCTCGGCAACGTGCCGCGCAACAACGCCCTGACCCGCCTTGCGCCGGACGACCCGGCAAGCGCGGCGCCGTGGGCCCGCTATGTCGTCGAATGGACGTGGTGGAACCACGTGCGCACCGCGGCGGCGCTGCTTGCCGCCGCCTGTTTCATGCTCGCGCTGATCTAGGCCGCGCGGCGGCGCATGGCGCTGGAATAGCGCGGGCAGATCTCCTCGGCGAAGCGGGTCATCTGGCTCTGGCGCAGCGCGAGCGGCGTGCCGGGCGTGGCGCAGGAGACCATGAAGTAGTTGAAGCCGAGCGCGGCCAGCGCGTCGATGCGCCGGCAGATCGTCGCCGGGCTGCCGACCAGATTCGCGTCCAGGAACGGGCCGAGCTCTTCCGGGTTCGCCATCTTGCGCAGGTTGGCGAACATGCGGCTGAAATCCTGGTATTCCGGGATCTCGGCCCAGGGGTTGTTGTCCGCCTCGTAGTGATCGGCCTGCAGCGCGAAATAGGGCGGGTAGTGACGGCGGCCGAGCGCGCGCGCCTCGTCGTCGGTATCGGCGATGAACAGCTTGACCGAGATCGGCAGGATCGCACCCTCGGCCTTGGCGCCGGCACGGGCGCGCCAGCGCGCCAGGATCTTGGCGAGCAGCCCGTCGGGGAAGGTCGAAAGGCAGATCGGCGGAATGCCGAGATCGCCCATCACCTCGGCGCTCGCCGGCGAACCGATGGCACCGTAGAAGTTCACCTTCTTGCCGACCGGCTCCGGCCGCAGCTTCAGCGGCCGATCGATCTGCCAGAACCGGCCCCGATGGGTGAAGGGCGCACCGGAAAGCCCCTTCTCGACGATCTCGAAGCATTCGGCGAAGCGGGCGCGGGCCTCGTTCATGTCGACGTTGTAGGCGTCGTATTCCATCTTCGCCGTGCCGCGGCCGATGCCGAGATGCAGGGTGCCGCGGGTCAGGCTGTTCAGCATGGAGATCTCTTCCGCCAGCCTGAGCGGATGGTACCAGGGCAGCACCAGCACCGAGGTGCCGAGCGAGAGGTCGGGCAGCGCGGCGGCGATATGCGCCATGAAAAGCAGCGGGCTCGGCGTCGGGTAGTAGTCGCTGAAATGATGCTCGAGCAGCCAGGCAGCGTCGTAGCCGAGCCGATGCGCCAGCGCGCAATCGTCCATCACTTCGCGGTACAGCGCCTGGTCCGATTTGTGGACGTCGCTCGCCGGTGCCACCTGGAACCCGAACGCGATATCGCCCGTCATCTTTGCTCCTCCCTGGACGCGACGAAAGCCTAGGTCGGACGCCAGGGCATCGCCAGAGGTGCGAGGATCGCCGGGAAATCTCAGCGCATATGTGATCGCGTCTCCGGCCCCATGGCCCTTCGCCGCTGCAGGCGGCATGCTGCGCGGCGGAGGAAACCAGGGAAGCGAGGGCGCCATGCGTCTCAAGGACAAGGTGGCCGTGGTGATCGGCGCGGGCCAGAGCCCGGGCGAAGGCATCGGCAACGGGCGGGCGACGGCGATCCGCTTCGCCCAGGAAGGCGCCGCGGTGCTGGCGGTGGACCGCCATCTCGCCTCGGCCGAGGAGACCGCCGCACTGATCGCCAAGGAGGGCGGCAAGGCCGCGGCCTTCGAGGCCGACGTGACCAAGGAAGCGACGCTCGCCGCCGCCATCGCTCACGCGCACCAGAAGTGGGGCCGGCTCGACATCCTGCACAACAATGTGGGCGTCAGCATCGCCGGCGGCGATGCCCGGATCGACGAGCTGACCGAGGAAGCCTTCGACCGCGTCAGCGCGATCAACCTGCGCGGCACCATCATGGCCTGCAAGCACGCGCTGCCGATCATGCGGGCGCAGAAATCGGGCGCGATCGTCAACATCTCCTCGGTCGCGGCCTGGGTCGATTACCCGCTGGTCTGCTACCGGGCGACCAAGGCGGCGATGATCGCCTTCACCCAGCAGCTGGCGATCCAGAACGCGCCCTTCGGCGTGCGCGCCAACGTGATCCTGCCCGGCCTGATGAACACGCCGATGGCGGTCGACACGCGCGCCCGCGTCGGCAATCGTTCGCGCGCCGACGTGGCCGCGGAGCGCGACGCCAAGGTGCCGCTGCGCGGCAAGATGGGCACCGGCTGGGACGTCGCCAACGCGGCCTTGTTCCTCGCCTCCGACGAGGCGAATTTCATCACCGGCGTGTCGCTGCCGGTCGATGGCGGCCAGATGGTGAAGGTGGGGTGAGCGACTTATCGACCCAACCCGTCATGCCCGTGCTTGTCACGGGCATCCACGCCGAAGGATAGTGCAGCGGAGAGCCGTGGGTGCCCGGGTCAAGCCCGGGCACGACGCCTTGAGTTCAAAGAGGGCTATCTCGCCTCAGCCGAACTTGACCTTGACGATCTCGTAGGCCTTGGAGCCGCCGGGGGCGGTGACCTCGACGCTTTCGCCCTGCTTCTTGCCGATCAGCGCGCGCGCGAGCGGCGAAGTGATCGAGAGGCGGCCCTGCTTGATGTCGGCCTCGTCGGTGCCGACGATCTGATAGGTCAGCTTCTCCTCGGTATCCTCATCCTCGAGCGTCACCACGGCGCCGAACTTGACGTCCTTGCCCGACAGCTTGGAGACGTCGATCACCTCGGAGCGGCGCATCTTGTCCTCGAGCTCGGAGATGCGCGCCTCGATGAACCCCTGCCGCTCCTTGGCGGCGTGATACTCCGCGTTCTCCGACAAGTCCCCATGCGCGCGCGCCTCCGCGATGGCGCGGATCACGGAAGGCCGCTCCACCGTCTTCAGCGTCTTCAATTCCTCTTCCAGCCGGCGGTAACCGTCGGCCGTCATGGGGATTTTCTGCATGGCAACCTCATGACGCAATAACTGGCCGCTCTCGGGTGGCAAAAGCCGCCCGTGCCAGAGCGTCCGTACTTGCTAGGGGTTCTGGTCTTTCAACCGGGCTTAAGAATAGGCCTGGAGCGGCGTTACATCAAGCCCACCGGACCTGAGCGCCTGGATACCGAGCACCGCCGCCCGGCTGCCTGCCACTGTCGTGTAGTAGGGAATCCGCATCATCAGCGCGCTGCGGCGGAGCTCGTAGGAATCCTTGATCGCCTGGGTGCCCTCGGTGGTGTTGAACACGAGATGCACCTCGCCGTTCTTCATGGCGTCGACGATATGCGGCCGGCCTTCCAGCACCTTGTTGACGCGGGTGACCGGCACGCCCTGCTCGGCGAGATACGAAGCCGTGCCGACGGTGGCCAGGATCTTGAAGCCCATATCGGCGAGCTGGCGCGCCGCCGGCGCGATCTGCGCCTTGTCGCGGTCGCGCACCGAGATGAACACCGTGCCCTCCTGCGGCAGGAAGGTGCCGCCGGCAAGCTGCGACTTGGCGAAGGCATGGTTGAAATCGCGGTCGATGCCCATCACCTCGCCGGTCGAGCGCATCTCGGGCCCAAGGATGATGTCGACCCCGGGGAAGCGCGCGAAGGGGAACACCGCCTCCTTCACCGCGACATGGCCGAGCGGCTTGTCGACGAGCTTGAAGGAAGCGAGCTTCTCGCCCGCCATCACCCGCGCGGCGATCTTGGCGATCGGAATGCCGACCGCCTTGGCGACGAAGGGAACGGTGCGGCTGGCCCGCGGATTGACTTCGAGGATGTAGACGTCGCCGTCCTTGATGGCGAACTGCACGTTCATCAGCCCGACCACGCCGAGCGCCTTGGCCAGGGCTTCCGTCTGGCGGCGGATCTGGCCAACCATATCGGCGCTGAGGCTGTAGGGCGGCAAGGAGCAGGCGCTGTCGCCGGAATGGATGCCGGCTTCCTCCACGTGCTCCATGATGCCGGCGACGAACTGCGTCTCCGCGTCGGCGAGGCAGTCGACATCGACTTCGGTCGCGTCCTGCAGATAGCCGTCGATCAGCACCGGCGCATCGCCGGAGGCCTTCATCGCCTCGGCGATGTAGCGGTCGAAGCCTTCGTGGTCGCGCACGATCTCCATGCCGCGGCCGCCCAGCACATAGGAAGGCCGGATCACCACCGGGAAGCCGATCTTCTCGGCGACGGCCCTCGCCTCTTCCTTCGTCGTGGCGGTGCCGTTCGGCGGCTGCTTCAGGCCGAGCCGGTCGAGCAGCTTCTGGAAGCGCTTCCTGTCCTCGGCGAGGTCGATCGCATCCGGCGTGGTGCCGAGGATCGGCACCCGCGCCGCCTCCAGCCCGCGGGCGAGCTTGAGCGGCGTCTGGCCGCCGAACTGCACGATCAGGCCCTTCAACGTGCCGTTCGCCTGCTCGGTGCGGACGATCTCCAGCACGTCCTCGACCGTCAGCGGCTCGAAATAGAGCCGGTCGGAGGTGTCGTAATCGGTCGAGACCGTCTCCGGATTGCAGTTGACCATGATGGTCTCGATGCCGGCCTCCTTCAGCGCATAGGCGGCATGGACGCAGCAATAGTCGAACTCGATGCCCTGGCCGATGCGGTTCGGCCCGCCGCCCAGGATCATCACCTTCTGACGGTCGCTCGGTTCCGATTCGCACTCGCCCTCGCCGGAACCGGCATGACCATAGGTCGAATACATGTAGGGCGTGCGCGAGGCGAACTCGGCGGCGCAGGTATCGATGCGCTTGAACACCGGATGCACGCCGAGCCGCGCGCGCAGCGCCGCCACCGTCTGCGGCGTCGATTGGCCGAGCGTGGCGAGGCGGCGGTCCGAGAAGCCCTTGGCCTTCAGCGCCAGCAGCGCCTCGCGCGTTTCCGGCAGGCCGTTCTCGCGCACCGTCGCCTCGGTGCGGACGAGGTCGCGGACCTGCTCCAGGAACCACGGCTCGTACTTGCAGGCGGCCTGCACATCGGCGACGGAAAGTCCGCGGCGGAATGCCTCGGCGATCACCAGCAGGCGGTCCGGCGTCGGGCGCGACAGCTGCGCCACCACCGCCTCGCGGTCGCCGGCGCCGGGGATCGGCACTTCGTCGATGCCGTCGAGCCCGGTCTCCATCGAGCGCAGCGCCTTCTGCAGGCTTTCCTGGAAGGTGCGGCCAATCGCCATCGCCTCACCGACAGACTTCATCGCCGTGGTGAGCAGCGGCTCGGCGCCGGGGAATTTCTCGAAGGTGAAGCGCGGGATCTTGGTGACGACGTAATCGATGGTCGGCTCGAACGAGGCCGGGGTTACGCCGGTGATGTCGTTGTCGAGTTCGTCGAGCGTATAGCCGACGGCGAGCCGCGCGGCGACCTTGGCGATCGGGAAGCCGGTCGCCTTCGAGGCCAAGGCCGAGGAGCGCGAGACGCGCGGGTTCATCTCGATGATGACCAGCCGCCCGGTCGCCGGGTCGACCGCGAACTGCACGTTGGATCCGCCGGTCTCGACCCCGATCTCGCGCAGCACCGCGATCGAGGCGTCGCGCATGATCTGATATTCTTTGTCGGTAAGGGTCAGCGCCGGCGCCACGGTGATGCTGTCGCCGGTATGCACGCCCATCGGGTCTATGTTCTCGATCGAGCAGACGATGATGCAGTTGTCGTTCCGGTCGCGGACGACCTCCATCTCGAACTCTTTCCAGCCGAGCACGCTCTCCTCGACCAGCACTTCGGTGACCGGCGAGGCGTCGAGGCCACGCGCCACGATCTCCTCGAACTCCTCGCGGTTATAGGCGATGCCGCCGCCGGTGCCGCCGAGCGTGAAGGACGGGCGGATGATGGCGGGCAGGCCGATCGCCGGCAGCGCGGCGCGCGCCTCGGCCAGCGTGTGGGCGATCTCGCTCTTCGGCATGTCGAGACCGATCTTCCGCATCGCCTGGCGGAACAGGTCGCGGTCCTCGGCCTTGGCGATGGCGTCGCGCGAGGCGCCGATCATCTCGACGCCGAACTTCTCCAGCACGCCCATATCGGCGAGCTTCATCGCGGTGTTGAGCGCGGTCTGCCCGCCCATCGTGGGCAGCAGCGCGTCAGGCCGTTCCTTCTCGATGATCTTGGCGACGATCTCCGGCGTGATCGGCTCCACATATGTCGCATCCGCCATGCCTGGATCGGTCATGATCGTGGCCGGGTTGGAATTGACCAGGATGATGCGGTAGCCCTCGGCCCTGAGCGCCCGGCAGGCCTGGGTGCCGGAATAGTCGAACTCGCAGGCCTGGCCGATGACGATCGGCCCCGCGCCGATGATCAGGATCGAGGAGATGTCGGTGCGTTTGGGCATGATTCCCGGGGGGTAGCGGCGACTGGCCTTCGGGGACGCGCGCCAAGGCGCCGCCGAACCGGGAGCTCCCGCGCGGTGCCGAGATAGTCGCCTACCGAATTCCGGGGCTTTTAAGACCTGGATAAGGGATTTTCAACCCGCGAAGCCGCCCTATCATCATTGCGCGGATGCGGAGGTAGCCCCATGCAGGTGCGCATCGAATACTGCGTCAGTTGAAACTACGAGCCGCGAGCCCTCCGTGCGAGGGACATGCTGGTGAAACAGGCCGGGGCCCAGGTCGAGCTGAAAAAGGGGTCCGGCGGCGTCTTCGAGATCACGGTCGACGGCAAACTCGCCTTTTCCAAGAAGGCCTTGGGCCGCTTCCCGACCGATGACGAGGTGGCGGCACTGGCCCGCACTTAAGCCATTGCTTACCGCCCAGGAACGACGATAGGCCGCCAGCAGGAGCGGCGGCAGGAGATGGGGGCGACGAGGATGCGGTTGATCGGATGGGCGGCCGGCCTGGTCGCCGCCGGGATGGCGACCCTGGGCACCGCCCTGGCGGCGGGCGGGGAGATCGCCGATCCGGCCAAGATTCCGGGCCTGACCGACGCGACCCGCACGGCCTATCTGCGCTTTCTCGAATCGGGCCCGTCGCGGGCCTTCGCCATCGGGCCCGCCGGCACGTTCGGCGCCAGCGCCGAGCAGCCCGACATGTTCGCCGCCATGGCGGCGGCGATCTGGCAGTGCAACCGCGTCGCCCGTACCCGCTGCAAGGTGCATGCGGCGAACAGCACGCTGGTGCTGCCGGACTATGCCGACTTCGCCCGCGATTCGGCGCGCGCGACCGCCTATGTCCGCGCCGCGGAGCTGCGTGGCGTGTTCGGCAACGAGGACCGCGAATACGGCATCCCGGAGCAGAAGGAGCCGCGCCGCGGCGACTACCACCAGCCGACGCCGCTCACCCTGCCCGGCGCCAGCACCATCACCACCAGCGCGCTGGTGAAGGCCCTGCAATCGCCGGAGCCGCCGGCGCTGATCGACGTGCTGCCCGAGCGCTTCGGCCATGTGACCTTGCCGGATGCGATCTGGCTGCGCTCGGCCGGCAATTATTTCGGCCCCAAGGATGCCGAGGTGACGGCGCTGCTGGGCGAGATGCTGGCCAAGATCGTGACCTCGAAGCGGTCAATGCTGGTGTTCTTCTGCGAATCGCCGAATTGCTGGCTCTCCTACAATGCCAGCCTGCGCGCCGCCGAGCTCGGCTACAGCAACGTGCACTGGTATCGCGGCGGCCTCGCCGCCTGGCGCGAGGCCAAGCTGCCGACGGTGAAGGCCGTCCTCGAAGGGCAGTTCTGACCGCGGCAAGAGGCGGGGCGACAAGCCCCCCGCTTCGACACTAGGCTGGTCCGGGCGACCCCGCGGCGGCATTCGCCCGGGCATTTGCACGGAGGCCAGCCATGCGCATCCTGCTGCCGATCTCCCTTTCGCTCCTGCTCGTCACCGGCGCCGCGCTGGCGCAGGGCAGCCTGCTCGACCAAGGCAAGCGCTTGATGGAAGGCGGCGGCGCCGGCGGGGCCAAGAGCTCCGGCGGCAGCCTGAGCCAGGGCCAGATCGGCGACGGGCTTCGCGAGGCGCTGAAGGTCGGCACCGACCGCACGGTAGGC
This sequence comes from Desertibaculum subflavum, assembly GCA_003576705.1. Classification (GTDB taxonomy): domain Bacteria; phylum Pseudomonadota; class Alphaproteobacteria; order Ferrovibrionales; family Ferrovibrionaceae; genus Desertibaculum; species Desertibaculum subflavum. The sequence goes on along the minus strand of QOZS01000022.1, from coordinate 54,529 downwards.
CGGGTCGGCCGCGCCGACGGCTTCCTCGCCGACCAGGCGATCCGCATCAAGCCGCCCGGCCTGGTGCAGAAGGCGGCGCCGGCGCTGAAGCTCGCCGGCTACGGCAACCTGGTCGACGACCTGGAATTGAAGATGAACCGCGCCGCCGAGAAGGCGGCGCCGCTCGCCAAGGACATCTTCGCCGACGCGATCTCGAAGATGACGATCGACGATGCGCGCCAGATCCTGGACGGGCCGCAGGATGCCGCCACGCAATACCTGCGCAAGACCTCGAGCGATCCGCTCTACAAGGCGATGCGGCCGATCATCGACGATCAGCTCACCGATGTCGGCGCTGTGAAGGCGCTCGACAATCTGGTGCAGCGCGGCTCGGGCCTGCCCGGCACCGGCAGCCTCGGCTTCGACCTCGGCGACCACGTGACCGACAAGGCGCTGGACGGCCTGTTCCTATACATCGCCAAGGAAGAGGAAGCGATCCGGCGCAATCCGGCCGCACGCACCACGGATCTGCTGAAGACCGTGTTCAAGTAATCACCACCCGGAAGAGGAACAGGGGGAGAGCGCATGACGGATGACCGGCCGCGCATCGGCTTCGTCGGCATCGGCAATATGGGGCGGCCGATGGCGGCCAATGTCGCCAAGGCGGGCTTCCCGCTCGGCGTGCTGGATATCGACGTCAACCGGGCGCTGAGCTTCGCGCAAGCCACCGGCGCGCGCGCCGCCGACAGCGCGGCCGACCTCGCGCGCGCCAGCGATGTCGTCATCACCATGCTGCCGACCGGCCGTGAGGTGCGGCAGGCGCTGCTGGAGGCCGAGGGCGGCGCGCTGGCCAAGGGGCTCAAGCCCGGCACCGTCGTGGTCGACATGAGCTCGGCCGATCCGGTCGGCACCCGGGCGCTCGGCGCCGAGCTGAAGACGCGCGGCATCGCGCTGGTCGACGCGCCGGTCTCCGGCGGCATGCCGCGCGCCGAGACCGGCACGCTCGCCATCATGGTCGGCGGCGACGACGAAGCGGCGATAGCGCGCGTCCTGCCGCTGCTGCAATCGATGGGCAAGCAGGTCTTCCGCACCGGCCCGCTCGGGTCCGGCCATGCCATGAAGGCGCTCAACAACTACGTGCTGGCCGCCGCCTTCGCCGCCTCGTCGGAGGCGCTGATCCTCGGCGCGAAATTCGGCCTCGATCCGGAGGTGATGATCGGCGTGCTGAACGCCTCCAGCGGCCGCAACGCCGCCACCGAAGGCCCGATCAAGGACCATGTGGTGACCGGCAAATACGCCGCCGGCTTCGCCCTCGCTTTGATGGCGAAGGATGTCGGCATCGCCCGCGCCATGGCGGCGGCGACCGGCGCCGCCGCGCCGCTGGTCGATCTGGTGAGCGGATTGTGGGCGGAGGCGCGCGACACCATGCCGGCGGGCGCGGATTTCACCACCGCGCACCGGCACTGGAGCGCGCGCAACGGCGGCTAGGCCTCGCCGCTATCGGCGACCAGGCCGGCGGCCTTGATGCCGGCCACCGCCGCCACCTCGTCGTTCTCCGAGGTGTCGCCGCTGACGCCGACCGCACCGATCACCTGGCCCGCGGCATCGCGGATCAGCACACCGCCCAGCACCGGCACCATGCGCCCGCCGGAAGTCTCGATCAGCGCCGCCATGAAATGCGGGCGCGCCTCGGCCATCTGCGACAGCCGCCGCGCGCCGACGCCCATGCCGAGGCAGCCCCAGGCCTTGGCCTGCGCGATATCCGCCCTGAGCAGCGCGACGCCCTGATCCTCGCGCTTGAACGCCTTCAGCACGCCGGCGACGTCGAGCACGGCGACGGTGAGCGGCTTGAAGCTTTTCTGGCGGCCGAGTTCGAGCGCCTTGTCGACGATGGTCGAGGCCTGGGCGAGAGTGAGTGCGGACACGGCGGCTCCTGTCGGTTGAGTTCAGGCGGCGCACTATGCCACATCCGGCGCGGCGGCCAGGAATGCCGGCCCGGCCGCCCAGCGCAACCAATCGTGCCGTTCGCGCGTTGCGAAGCCGATCGCGGGGCCACGCACCGGCCCCGGCGCAACTCACGAAAGCCGATGCAGGATCGCGCTCCGCCCACAGCCGTCGTTGCGCGCGAATCGTCCATCGTCGGCCAGGCCGATGTCACGCGGCCGTACTCGCTGTTGCGTGTCGCCATTTTCGCCGTCGCCGTGGTCGCGGTCGGCGCCGCCTTGCAGGCGACCGAGCCGGTCGCCGTACCCATCGTCGCCGCCCTGATCACCGCGCTGATGCTGGGCCCGATCGCCGACGGGCTGGGGCGGGCGGGCGTGCCGCCCGCGGCGCTGGCCGGCGGACTGGTCGTGCTGCTGGCCGCCATCCTCGCCTTGCTCGCGACCCTGATGTCGGGGCCGATATCGGACTGGATCGAGCGCGCGCCGGAGATCGGCGCGACCTTGCGCCAGCGCCTCGACTTCATCATCGAGCCGCTGCAGGCGGCGGAGCGCATCCAGGCGATCGTCAAATCCATCCTGGGCTCGGCGACCGGCGCCCTGTCGGTGGAAGTGGCGGAGCCCGGCCTCGGCCCCTCGCTGGTGGTGGCCGTGTCGCCGGCCATCGGTCAGCTGCTGGTGTTCTTCGGCGCGCTGCTGTTCCTGCTGATCGGCCGCGAGCGGCTGCGCCGCGAGGTCGTGATGGTGCTGCACGGCCGCAAGCGGCGCCTCGCGGCCTTGCGCATGGCGACCCGGGTGCAGCACGATCTCGGTGTCTATTTCGGCACCATCGCGGTGATCAATTTCGGCCTCGGCGTGGTGGTCGCCCTCGCCATGCTGGCGATCGGCATGCCGAACCCGCTGGTCTGGGGCATTCTCGCCTTCGGGCTGAACTTCATCCCCTATATCGGCGCGGCGGTGATGGCCGGGCTGATCAGCATCGGCGGGCTGGTCAGCTATGAAAGCGCGCTGTGGGGCCTGGCACCGCTGGCGATCTATCTGGTTGCCACATCCATCGAGGGCCAGCTCGTGACCCCCTACCTGCTCGGCAACCGCTTCGCGGTCAACCCGCTGATCGTCTTCCTGGCGATCGTGTTCTGGAGCTGGCTCTGGGGACCGGCCGGGGCGCTGCTGGCGGCGCCGATCCTGGTTACGGGCATCAGCATCTGGAAAGTGACGATGCAGGAGCGCCGGCCAAAGCTGCCGGCTTGAGGCGTCTTACAGCGCCTTCGTCATGTGGTGGCGCTGGTGGCCGCGCGGGAAGTCGTCGAGGCGGCCGTATTCGTGGTAGCCGTGCTTCTCGTAGAACGGCTTGGCCTGCCAGCTGAGCGTGGTGAGATAGACGTGGTGGCAGCCGCGCGCCCTTGCCTCCGCCTCCGCCATGGCGAGCAGCCGCGTGCCAAGGCCCTGGCCGCGCCGGCCCGGCGGCAGCGCGAAGGTCTCGACATGCAGCCAGCCCCATTGCGTGCGGCCGACGATGCCGCCTTCGATGCGCCCCTCGGCATCGCGCAGTATGATGGTGAGCGGCCGGCGGTCGAGCGGCACGCCCACCTTGTCGTTATGGGCGATCAGCACGTCGACGATGGCGGCGTTGTCCTCCGGCCGCGGCTGGTCGGTCAGTTCGATCGTGGGCTCGACGCTCGCCATCCGGACTTCTCCACCTAAGGGCGCGCGGGATAGTGCCGGGGGCCGGTCGGCGCGGCAAACCCGTCCGCCGGCAAAGCCGCTTTGCGGCGATGCCCCATCACATCGCCGGGAGCATCGCGGCCGGGAACGATGAACCGCGCCACCTGTTGAGCGAGGGGCGATACGATGGCCCCGGCCGAGAGGAGGGAGTTCGCGATGCAACGCTGCCCGATCCAACGCTGTCTGTCGCTTGTCGCTGTGGCGCTGCTGCTCGCCGCCGTCGCGGCCGAGGCAAAGGAACGGGAGATCGACAGCCGGGCCGGCCGGTTGCGCGTGACCCAGATCGCCAAGGACCTGGAACATCCCTGGAGCCTCGCCTTCCTGCCGGACGGCCGCATGCTGGTGACGGAACGCCCCGGCCGGCTCCGCGTGGTCACGGCGGAAGGCAAGCTCTCCGAGCCCCTGCGCGGCCTGCCGCGCATCTTCGCGCAAGGCCAGGGCGGGCTGCACGACGTGACGCTCGATCCCGATTTCGCATCCAACCGGCGCGTCTATCTCGCCTTCGCGGAGCCCGGCGAAGGCGGCGCCTCCACCGCCGTGGCGCGCGGCCGGCTCGGCGACGGCGCCGTCGAGGACATGCAGGTGATCTTCCGCCAGCTGCCCAAGGTCGACGGGCCGAACCATTTCGGCGGCCGGCTCGTCTTCGCGCCCGACGGCACCCTGTTCGTCACGACAGGCGAGCGCTTCAAGTTCGACCCGGCGCAGGATCTCCGGAGCCATCTCGGCAAGCTCATCCGCATCAACCCGGACGGCTCCGTCCCGCGCGACAATCCCTTCGTCGGGCGCCCGGATGCCCGGCCGGAAATCTGGTCCTACGGGCATCGCAACATCCAGGGCGCGGCGATCAACCCGGCGACCGGCGTGTTGTGGCTGCACGAGCACGGCCCGCGCGGCGGCGACGAACTCAACATCCCCCAACCCGGCAAGAATTACGGCTGGCCGCTGGTCAGCTGGGGCCGCCACTACGGCGGCACCTCCATTCCCGATCCGCCGACGCGGCCGGACCTCGCCGGTTCGGTCCGGCACTGGACGCCGGTGATCGCGCCTTCCGGCATGGCCTTCTGCACCACCGATCTGCTGCCGGGCTGGAAGGGCAATGTGCTTATCGGCGGGTTGGTCTTCGACGGGATCGTCCGCCTCACGCTCGACGGCGACAAGGTGACGGGTGAGGAGCGCATCTCGCTCGGCACCCGCATCCGCGACGTACGCCAGGGACCGGACGGCGCGATCTATGTCCTGACCGACGATTCCGACGGCGAGATCCTGCGCCTCACCGCGGCGGCGCGGCGCTAGAATCCTTCGGCCAACCGAATCGCGGGAGGTCGATATGGGCCGGGCATTGGCCGGTGCTGCCGCGCTGCTCGCTGCGCTTCTGCTCGTCGCACCGGCCGGCGCCCAGCCGGTGGGGCCGGTGGTGATCGACGTCGCGCTGGAGAAGGGCCACAGCCTGCGCGTGCTGTATCAGGCGCCGTCCCGGCCCACCGCGCTGGCGGTGCTGTTCCCGGGCGGCGCCGGGCGGATCAACATCGACGGCAAGGGCAACATCGCCTTCAAGGGCAATTTCCTGGTGCGCAGCCGCGCCGAGTGGCACGCGGCCGGCATCGCCACCGCGACGCTCGACGCGCCGACCTATACCCGCGACCTGTTCGGCCAGCGCCTCGACAGCGATTACGCCCGCGCAATCCGCGCCGTGGTGCTGCGGCTCCGCCAGCAGACGACGGCGCCGATCTGGCTGGTCGGCACCTCGGCCGGCACGGTGGGCGCCGCCGCGGCCGCCGCGGCGATCCCGCCGGGCGAGATCGCCGGCCTGGTTCTCACCTCCTCGATCACGCTATCCAGCCGCAACCCGCGCCTGCGCGAGACCGTGTTCGGCGCCGAGCTGGAGAAGATCGGCGTGCCGACCTTGATCGTCGGGCATGAGGCCGATGCCTGCGAGTTCACCCCGGCGAACCAGGCGGCGCGGCTGCGCGCGAAGCTCACCGGGGCGCCGAAGACCGGCATCCTGACCATGACCGGCGGTTCGCCGGCGACCGACCCGAACCCCTGCGAGGCCTTCACCCCGCACGGCTTCCTCGGCATCGAGAAGGAGACGGTGCAGTCGATCGTCGCGCAAATTGCGGCGCTGTCGGTGCCGTGAGACCAGTAGAAACAAAGACTTACACCTCTACCGTAGCACCCACTCCGCGGCGGGCTTGACGTCCACGGTCCGGCGTGGCTTTACTCCGCGCCCTGACGGAGCACCAGTCCGCGAGTTTCGCGCGCTGGTGCGTTTTGCGTTGGAGAACTGATCGGCGATGTTCGAAAGCCTGACCGGCCGCCTCGGCGAAGTCTTCGACCGCCTGCGCAAGCGCGGCGCGCTGAGCGAAGCCGATGTCAACGAGGCCATGCGCGAGGTGCGCGTCGCCTTGCTCGAGGCCGATGTCGCGCTGCCGGTGGTGAAGAGCTTCGTCGACAGCGTGCGGGCGCGCGCGGTCGGCGCGCAGGTGCTGAAATCGGTCACGCCCGGCCAGCAGGTGGTCAAGATCGTCAACGACCGCCTGACCGAGATCCTGGGCGGCGAGGACGGGGCCGAGGGCCAGGAGATCGACCTCAACGCCGTGCCGCCGGTGCCGATCCTGATGGTCGGCCTGCAGGGCTCCGGCAAGACGACGACGACCGCGAAGATCGCGCTGCGCCTGAAGGACCGCGACAAGCGCAAGGTGCTGATGGCCTCGCTGGACGTGCGCCGCCCGGCGGCGCAGGAGCAGCTGCGCGTGCTGGGCGAGCAGATCGGCGTCGCCACCCTGCCGATCATCGAGGGCCAGCTGCCGGTCGATATCGCCAAGCGGGCGATGCAGGCGGGCCGCCTGCAAGGCGCCGATGTGGTGATGCTCGACACCGCCGGCCGCCTGCATATCGACGAGGCGATGATGAGCGAGGCGCGCGCGGTGCGCGACGCCACCGGCCCGCATGAGACGCTGCTCGTCGTCGATGCGCTGACCGGCCAGGACGCGGTCAACGTCGCGCGCCAGTTCAAGGAACAGATCGGCGTCACCGGCATCGTGATGACGCGGATGGACGGCGACGGCCGCGGCGGCGCGGCCCTCTCGATGCGCTACATCACCGGCGCGCCGATCAAGCTGATCGGCGTCGGCGAGAAGATGGACGCGCTGGAGACCTTCCATCCCGGCCGCATCGCGTCGCGCATCCTCGGCATGGGCGACATCGTCAGCCTGGTCGAGAAGGCGGCCGAGACCCTGGAGAAGGACGAGGCCGAGAAGCTCGCCGCCAAGATGAAGAAGGGCGAGTTCGACCTCGACGACCTCGCCACCCAGCTCCGCCAGATGAAGAAGCTGGGCGGCATGCAGGGCGTGCTGTCGATGCTGCCGGGCGTCGGCAAGATCCAGAAGCAGATGGCCGAGGGCGGCGTCGACGAGAAGATCATCAATCGCCAGGAAGCGATCATCGGCTCGATGACACGCGCGGAGCGGCGCAACCCGAAGGTGATCCATGCCTCGCGCAAGCGCCGCATCGCCGCCGGCTCCGGCACCAAGGTCGAAGACGTCAACCGCCTGCTGAAGCAGCACATGCAGATGGCGGACATGATGAAGAAGATGAGCCGCATGGGCGAGAAAGGCTTCATGCGGAGCGGGCTTGCCAACATGCTCGGCGGGGGCGGCGGCAGGCCGCCGTTCGGCCGCTAGACAGAGATTGAACGAAAGGACCGAGACGACATGCTGAAGATCCGCCTCTCCCGCGGCGGCGCCAAAAAGCGCCCCTATTACCGCATCGTGATCGCCGACGCGCGCTCGCCCCGCGACGGCCGCTTCATCGAGCGCATCGGCTCTTACGACCCGATGCAGCCGAAGGAGAGCGACAAGCGCCTGATCCTGGACCAGGAGAAGGCCAAGGCCTGGCTCGCCAAGGGCGCGCAGCCGACCGACCGCGTGGCCCGCTTCCTGTCCCAGGCTGGGCTGATGACCTGGAAGTGGGGCGAGACGCCGAAGAAGTCGGCGCCGAAGGCGAAGGCGCAGGAGCGCGCCAAGGCCGCCGCGGCCGCTGCCGGCGAGCCGGCGGCGAGCTGATCCGCCTGACCGCAGGACGCTGACGTGCAGGCCGCGATGCAGAGGAGCGAGCGCCAGATCGGTGCCGTCGGCGGCACTGACGGCGGCGCGCGCGTCCTGCTCGGCAGCATCGTCGGCGTGCACGGCGTGCGCGGCGCGGTGAAGATCAGGAGCCACACGGCGGACCCGGCGGCGATCGCCGAATATGGCCCGCTCTCCGACGCGACGGGCACGCGCAGCTTCAAGATCCGGGTGATCGGCGAGGCGCGCGGCAACGTGGTGGCGAAGATCGACGGCGTGACCGACCGCGACGCGGCCGAGCGGCTGCGCGGCATCGATCTCTATGTCGCCCGCGACGCGCTGCCGCCACCCGAGGAAGACGACGAGTTCTACCAGGCCGACCTGATCGGGCTCGATGCCGTCACCGAGGCGGGCGAGCCCTACGGCACCATCGTCGACTTCCGCGATTTCGGCGCCGGCGACCTGCTCGAGATCCGCCCGGCGGGCGGCGGGCCGACCGTCTACCTGCCGTTCACCCGCGAGGTGGTGCCGGTGGTCGACCTGGAAGGCCGTCGGATCGTCGTCGTGCCGCCGGCCGAGGTGAGCGCATGACCGCCCCGCTCTTCCGCGCCGTGGTGCTGACCCTGTTCCCGGAAATGTTCCCGGGGCCGCTGGGGATGAGCCTCGCCGGCAAGGCCCTGGCGGACGGCATCTGGAGCCTGGAGGCGCTGGACATCCGCGGCTTCGCGCGCGATAAGCACCGCTCCGTCGACGACACCCCGATGGGCGGTGGGCCCGGCATGGTGATGCGGCCCGATGTGCTCGCGGCGGCGCTCGATAGTGCAACCACGCAAGTCGGTCCGGATGTGCCGCGGGTTTACCTGTCGCCGCGCGGCCGGCGGTTCGACCAGGCGATGGCGCAGCGCTGGGCCGCGGCGGGCGGCGTGGTCTTGGTCTGCGGCCGGTTCGAGGGCGTCGACGAGCGGGTGATCGAGGCGCGCGGCCTCGAGGAAGTGAGCCTCGGCGATTTCGTGCTCGCGGGCGGCGAGATCGCGGCGATGGCCTGCCTCGAAGCGGTGGTGCGCCTGCTGCCCGGCGTGATGGGCGAGGCCGCGAGCCTGGCCGAGGAGAGTTTCGCGGCCGGTCTTCTGGAATACCCGCAGTACACGAAGCCGCGGGTATGGGAAGGCCGGGAAGTGCCGGAGGTTCTGGTCTCCGGCCATCACGGCGCCATCGCCGCCTGGCGGCGGGGTGAGGCCGAGCGTATCACCCGGGCCCGCCGGCCCGACCTTTGGGAAGGTTACGCCGCGCGATCGCGCGGTTGAGCTGAGGTTTGAACGAGGATTCGAAGGTAAGGATCGGGACCATGAACATCGTCCAGCAGATCGAGCAGGAAGAGATCGCCAAGCTCTCCGCCGCGCGCGCCGTGCCGGAATTCCGCCCCGGCGACACGCTGAAGGTCAACGTGAAGGTGATCGAGGGCACGCGCGAGCGCGTGCAGGCCTTCGAGGGCGTCTGCATCGCCCGCGCCAATCGCGGCATCGGCTCGAGCTTCACCGTGCGCAAGATCTCCTACGGCGAAGGCGTCGAGCGCGTCTTCCCGCTCTACTCGCCGCGCATCGATTCGATCGAGGTGGTGCGCCAGGGCGCGGTGCGCCGGGCCAAGCTCTATTACCTGCGCGGCCTGACCGGCAAGGCGGCCCGCATCGCCGAGCGCCAGGACCACCGCCGCGACGACGCCGCGGAGAGCTGATCTAGAGCGCGAGCTCCAGCAGCGGCAGCTCGCGGCCCGGGATGGCGTCGGACGGCGCCATCCGGATGAAGCGGGCACCGGCCTTCTCGTAGAACGGCCGCGCGCCGGGATCGGCCAGGATGGTCATCCGCCGCGCGCCGCGCTGCCGGGCCAGCGCCGCGGCAGCGTCGAGCAGCTTCCGGCCGACCTGCCGCCCGAACGCCGCCGGCTCGACGAACAGCAGGTCCAGATCGGCGGTGTCGCCATCGACTTCCACGGCGACGACGCCGAGCAGGGCCTCGCCCTCGGCCGCGACGATCACCCGACCGGCCGCGATCGCCGTGGGCTTCACCGTCAGCGCCGCGCGGCTCCGCTGCATGAACGCCGCGTCGTAGCCCCAGGACGCCTTGGAGCGGAAGCAGAGCTCGGACAGCGCCGCCGCTTCCTCTGCGCGGGCCGGCCGAACGGCGATCACGCCCGCGTCGCCCGGGCGTAGTCCTCCACCAGGGTCTGGCAGATGCGGCCGGGCTGGAAGCGATGCGGCCCGATCTCGGCGATCGGCGTCACCTCGGCCGCGGTGCCGGTGAGGAAGGCCTCGTCGAAGCCGGCCAGCTCCTCCGGCATTATGGCGCGCTCCACCACCTGGATCTGGCGCTCGCGGGCGAGGCCGATCACCGTCTGCCGGGTGATGCCGTTGAGGAAGCAGTCCGGCACCGGCGTGTGCAACTTGCCGTCCTTGGCGAAGAAGATGTTGGCGCCGGTCGCCTCCGCAACCTGGCCGCGCCAGTCGTACATCAGGGCGTCGTCATAGCCCTCGTTCTCGGCCCGGTGCTTGGACATGGTGCAGATCATATAGCCACCGGTCGCCTTGGCGCGGGTGGGCGAGGTCTGCGGCGAGGGGCGCCGCCAATCGGCGATCTGCAGGCGGATGCCGCGCATCCGGGCCTCGGTCGAGAAGTAGGACGGCCAGTCCCAGCTGGCGATGGCGAGGTTGATCCGCGTCTGTTGCGCCGCCACGCCCATCATCTCGCTGCCGCGCCAGGCGATCGGGCGGACATAGGCGTCGTGAAGACCGTTCGCCTCGACCACCATGTTCGTTGCGGCATCGATCTGGTCGAGCGTATACGGAATTTCGAAGCCGAGGATCCGACCGGATTCGATCAGACGCTGCGAATGCTCGGTCAGCTTGAACACTTTGCCGCCATACGCGCGCTCGCCCTCGAACACGGTGCTTGCATAATGCAGCCCGTGACTGAGGACATGCGGTTTGGCCTCGCGCCAGGGTTTGAGCTCGCCGTTCCACCAGATGAAGCCGTCGCGGTCGTCGAAGGTGCGGAACTCAGCCATGTGAGCGTCCTTGTAATAAAGTTGCGTATCAGGGTGGCAAGGCGTAACAGGATTACGGAAATAAGTCAATATGGCTGACATAAAATCCCAAGCCAACCCGCTGTTCCTCACCGAGGACGAGATCCGCCAGGGCATCGAGCTGCTGTTCTATGCCTATCGCGACTTCACCTCGGACCCGGACGAGATCCTGGCCGCCTACGGCTACGGGCGGGCGCATCACCGCGTACTGCACTTCGTCAACCGCAGCCCCGGCATGACGGTGACCCAGCTGCTCGCGATCCTGCGCATCACCAAGCAATCGCTCGCCCGGGTGCTCGGCGCGCTGATCGAGCAGGGCCTGGTGCGCCAGGACCGCGGCGCGCGCGACCGGCGCCAGCGCCTGCTCTATCTGACGGCGGAGGGCGAGGCGCTGGAACGGCGGGTCTCGGCACCGCAGCGCGACCGCGTGGCGCGCGCCTATCGCGAGGCCGGCGCGGAGGCGGTGGCCGGCTATCGCAAGGTGCTGGCCGGCCTGATCGACGAGCGCGACCGCGAGGGCGTGCTGAAAGCGATCGAGCGACGCTGATGGCCGACGACGATCCGCATCTCCTGGTGGTCGACGACGACAGCCGTCTGCGCACCCTGCTCAGGAAGTTCCTGCAGGAGAACGGCTTCCGCGTGACCCTGGCGGGCGACGCGGAAGAGGCCCGCGCCAAGATGCAGGGCCTCGCCTTCGACCTGATCGTGCTGGACCGCATGATGCCGGGCGAGAGCGGCGTCGAGTTCGCGCAGCGTATCCGGCTGGCCGACAACGTGCCGATCCTGATGCTGACCGCGATGGGCGAGCCGGAGGATCGCATTGCCGGCCTGCAGAGCGGCGTCGACGACTACCTGCCGAAGCCGTTCGAGCCGCGCGAGCTGCTGCTGCGCGTGCAGTCGATCCTGCGCCGGTCGAGCGCGAGCGAGCGCATCCAGGCGCCGCAGGCCGTCCGCTTCGGCGAGTTCGGCTTCGACCTGCGCAAGGGCGAGCTGACGCGGGACGGGGAGGTTATTCCGCTGACCACCGGCGAGGCCGCGCTGCTCCGCGTATTCGCCCGCGCGCCCGGCGTCACCATCAGCCGCGCCGAGCTGACGCGCGAGACCGGCAGCGCCGAGGGCCGCGCGGTCGACGTGCAGGTCACGCGTCTGCGGCGCAAGATCGAGAGCGACCCGAAGAATCCGCGCTATCTGCAGACGGTCTGGGGCGAGGGCTACGTGCTGTGGCCGGATTGACGCAATCGGAGCGCGGCGCATGAAGATCCGCATCCGCCCGAAGAGCCTGTTCGGGCGCTCGATCCTGCTGCTGGTGGTGCCCATGGTGCTGCTGCAGCTGGTCGCCGCCTTCGCCTTCTACCAGCGGCACTGGGACACCATCTCGCGCCGGCTGTCGGGCGGCATCGCCGGCGAGATCGCCGCCGTGCTGGAGCTCTACACGACGGCGCCGACCCCGGCCGACCAGCAGGCGGTGTTCGACATGGCCCGCCGCCAGTTCCAGATGGCGATGGAGTTCAATCCTGGCGCGACGCTGGACGCGGAGGACCAGAGGCTGCGGCCCTTGTCCATTACCGACCGCGAGCTGAAGCGGGCGCTCGACGATCGCGTGGCGCTGCCCTACGCCTTCGATGCCAACCGCCAGGATGACCAGGTGGAGATCCAGCTGCAGCTGCATGACGGCGTGCTGACGGTCTGGACCATCGAGAAGCGCCTGTTCTCCACCACCACCTATGTCTTCATCCTATGGATGGTGGGCGCGTCCATCGTCCTGCTGTCGATCTCCATCGTGTTCCTGCGTCGCGAGATGCGGCCGATCGAGCGCCTGGCCAAGGCCGCGGACAATTTCGGCAAGGGCCAGGACGTGCCGCATTTCGCCCCCGAAGGCACGCGCGAGATCCGCCGCGCCGCCGAGGCTTTCATGGTCATGCGCGAGCGCATCCAGCGCCAGATCGACCAGCGCACCGAGATGCTGGCCGGGGTCAGCCACGACCTGCGCGCGCCGCTGACCCGCATGAAGCTGGCGCTGGCGCTGATGAAGGTGACCGACGAGACCGCCGACCTGAAGCGCGATGTCGACGAGATGGAGCGCATGATCCGCGGCTATCTCGACTTTGCCCGCGGCGAGGACAGCGAGCCGGCGGAATCGGTCGACATGTCGCACCTGCTCGGCGAGGTCGCATCGGATGCGCGGCGCAAGGGCAAGGCGGTGTCGATCGTGGTCGACCAGGATCTGGTCGCCAAGATCCGGCCGAACGCGTTCAAGCGCTGCCTGACCAACCTGGTGGAGAACGCGCTGCGCTACGGCAAGACGGTGAAGATCGGCGCGCGGCGCGTCGCCGACGCCGTCGAGATCGCGGTCGATGACGACGGGCCCGGCATTCCCGCCGATCGGCGCGACGACGTGTTCCGCCCGTTCCGACGGCTCGACGCGGCGCGCGGGCCGGATACCGGCGGCGTCGGCCTCGGCCTCACCATCGCCCGCGACGTGGCGCGCGCGCATGGCGGCGACATCACCCTGCACGACGCCCCGGCCGGCGGCCTGCGCGCGCTGGTCAGGATTCCGGTCTAGCCGTCGAGGCCGAGCAGCGCCCGCACGGCGGGGGCGATGCCGCCGTCGGCAAAGGGTGCGCGCACCACGATGTCTCCGAGCCGCGCCCCGTCGTGCATGTCTTCGCTGATGAAGACCCGGCAGCCATCTTCCGCCGCCGTCGCAACCAAGAGAGCATCCCAGAACGAGAATCTGTTGGCGCCGCGTAGTTTCATCGCGGTTTCGATCGCCGATCGGCTGGTCGGAATCCCGACGAAGAGGCGCATCCATTGCTGCGCGGCGGTGACAGCGGTCGCGTGGTCGAGCTTCAACTTGTAGGTCACAATGGCGAAGAACTCGGCAATCGCGTGATTCGGCACGCGACAATCGAGCAAACCTGCCGCCGTCACGATCTGCTGCGCCAGCGCTTGCCGCAATGGGTCGCGGTCGTCGACCGCATGCACCAGGATGTTGCTGTCGAGCGCGAACGGCTCAGAGGTCATAGAGCTCGTCGCGATTGAACTTCCAATCCTCGGCCTTTTCAGGATCGACATTGATGCTGAAGAGAAAGTCCAGCGCCGCCTTCTGCTCGGACGTCAGCTCGCGCTTGGCCGGCCGCACCGGCACGAGCTTGGCCACCGGCGTGCCCCGCCGGGTGATGACGACCTCCTCGCCCGTATCGGTCACTTCGCGCATCAGGCGGGCGAAGTGCTGATTGGCGTCACGCAGGGAAACCGTGCGGGCCATTGCCCATTCTCCAAATGTAGTACTTTTTGTAGCACGTCGAGCAGTGAGAGTCTAGCTCCACGCCGCCTTCGGCATCCGCTGCAGCGCCGTGAAATCCGGCTCCACCGTGGCGCCGAAGCCGGCGCAGGCGAGCGAGCCGATCTGCAGCAGGCCATCTTCTATCCGCAGGCGCGGGCCCTGCGGCGACGGCGCGTAGAGGTCGGGATGCGCGGCCGCGAAAGCCTCGGCTTCCGCCGAGGAGCGGCCGGTGAAGCCGTCGACGAAATGGTGGCCGTTGCGCTCCACATGACCGAGGCCGAGCAGCGCCACCAGCACCAGATCCTGCTGCACGCAGGTGCCGGCCAGCGTGGTCAGGTCCTCGGCCGACATGAAATAGCGCCCGGCCTTGGCGTCCTCGTTCCACATCCGGCAGCGGGCCAGATTGATGAACGACTTGTAGAAGCCCTTGCAGGCCTTGCTGGAGATACCGGTATAGCCAAGCGCGGTCGCCTGCGGGAAAGCGCCCAGCTCGCCGTCGGATTCGTCCACGATCACCGGCTTGGCGATCGCCAGCATGCGCACATCGCGGGTCAGCGCGACCGCGCGCTTGATCGGCTGCTCGATGAACAGGATCGAGCTGCAGAGGCGCTTCAGCGCGGGCACGGCCTGCATGCGGCGCCACAGCGCCAGCACGGCCTCGGGGTCGGCATATTGCTCGTTGCCGTCGAGCGTCGCGTGATAGGGCTCGGCCGAGCGGTCGAGCACCGATGCGATGCGCGTCAGCCGGTCGACATCCGCCGTCACGTCGCCGCCGACCTTCAGCTTCCAGTAGCGCTGCCGGTAGGCCTGCGCGACCTCCTCCAGCGTCTCGGGCAGCCCATCCTCCACGCGGGTGCCGGGCGCCTGGTCGGCCGCCGTAATCGGATCGACCAGGCCGACGGTGTGGCGCGCCGCAATGCTGGGTGCCGGCTGGAGCGCGCCGAGGAACGCGTCGAAGTCGAATCCGGCGAGGTCGGCGATGGTGCTGTGGACGCGCATGCCGGCAAGATTCCGCCGCATGCCTTCGTAGAATGACAACCCGCTCAGGCGCAGCAGCGCATCGAAAACGGCGCGGTCGATCAGCGCCGGGCCGAAGGCCGCGACCAGCGGGTTGAGCCGCGCCCGCGTGCCTTCCGCGAGCTGGGCCGAATAGCCGTCGATGTAGTGGCCGAACGCGGTGTTCGGCCCGGCGGCGACGTAGCGCTCGACGGCAATCTCGATCGCCTTGCGGAGCTGCGCGTAGTTCTCCTCGTCGCTGAAGGCCGGGTCCTTCTCGAACCACTTGGCGGCGAGCGATTCGGCCGCCACGCCCCAGCCTTCGCGCCCGTTGCTGAGGCGGATGCGGGCGCGCACCACCGCCTGGCGGCCATGCGTATGGGTGACGGCGCCGAAGCGGAATGGCAGCCGCAGCTGGAACGGCCATTCATAGGCGACGATCTCGCGCACGGTGATCAGCGGTGCCTGGGTCACGACTGGGCCTCCAGGATGCCGCGCAGATAGCCGATGGCCCGGGCGGCAGCGGCCGGGCCGTCGGGCACGTATTCGAACGGTTCGACCGCGACATCGCCGGCATAGCCATGGCGCTTCAGCACCGCGAAGACTTCGGCGAACCGGTCGGTGCCCTGGCCCGGGCCGCGACGGTTGCGGTCGTTCACCTGGACATGCGCGATCATGCCTGTCGGCAGCCAGCGCGCCAGGAGATCGGCGACCGGCTCGCGCTCCGTCTGTGCCGCGGCGCTGGCATCGACCATGGTGCGCAGATGCGGATTGCCGATGCGCTGCACGATGGTGACGGCCTCCTGCACCCAGTTGACGAAGGCGGTCTCGGAAGCCGCCAGCGGCTCGATGCAATAGGTCACGCCGGCGGCGCGGGCGGCCTCGCCGGCGATGGCGAAGGCCTCGATGCCGCGCTCGATCGCGGCCGGCTGCTCGCTCATCGCCGGCAGGCGGCGCTGCGCCGGCGAGCCATGCACCAGCACCTTGCCGCCAAGCTCGGCGCAGAGACCGATCAGGCGGCGCATCACGTCCAGCGTCTTCTCGCGTACGGCGGGATCGGCCGATGTGATGGAGAGGCCGGTCGGCCGCACCAGCAGCCAATGCAGGCTGGTGGTGGCGAGGCCGGCATCGGCCACCGCACGCCGCAGCTCGGCGACGCGCGAGGGCGGCAGGCGATGCGGCTCCTCGCCCAGCGTGAACGGCGCGATCTCCAGCCCGTCATAGCCGAGCGCGGCGGCGAAGTCGCATTGCTCCGCGAATTCCATGCCGGCGATCACTTCGTTGCAAAGCGCGATGCGCAAGCGCTGCCTCCCTTCACTCCGGATAGTTGATCTCGACCACGCGATTGTCGCGCGCCGAGGTGATCGCCGCCTCTATCACCGCTGCCGGCACGACGGCGCAGTCGCGCAGGCCTGCCGGCGGCGCACGACGCGTTCTCGCGCAGTCGAGGAAATGCGCCAGCTCCGCCGTCACCACGGCGACCGGATCGGCCGCCGGCCAGCCCGGATCTTCGAGGGCACCGTAATCCGGCCGCCAGATGCCGTCGACCGGCCGATGCGCGCCGCGCTGCACCGCTGCGCGCTCGGCCGCGAAATCGATCTCCGCCACCGCCGCCTCGCCGGTCACCGCGATCTCCTTGCTGGTCACCGCGCCGGGCGTCACCGCATCCGGCCAGCGGCCGGGCTGTATGTAGCCGGTCTCGATCAGGGCGGCGGCACCGGAAGGATAGACGAGCTGGAGCACCGCGAGATCGTCCATGCCGCGGCCGAAGTGATCGCGCGCGACGGCGTAGACGGTGCGCGGCGGTTCGCCCGCGAGCCAGGTCAGGAGGTCGATGAAATGCACCGCGTCGTTGTGCAGGGCGCCGGAATCGCCCCGCGCGCGCTTCAGGCCGAGGAACCGCCCGCTGAGGAAGCGCAGCCGGCCGAAGGCGCCCGCCGCGATCATCGCCTGCAGGCCCTGGGCCTTGGGGTGGAAGCGGAAATAGAGGCCGCATTGCACGATGCGTCGCGTGGACACGGCCAGGCGCTCGAGCTCGGCCGCCTCGTCCACCGTCACCGTGACCGGCTTCTCGATGAAGAGGTCCTTGCCCGCGGCGAGCGCGGCCTTGGCGATGGCGTGATGCGTGTCGCTCGGCGTCAGGATGTCGACCAGATCGGCCGCGGCGAGCGCCGTGCGCCAATCGGCGACCACGCGCGCCTGCGGACAGATTGCATGCACAGTGGACGCTGTCGCCGGATTCGGATCGGCCACGACCAGCCGGTCGGCCACGCCGAGCGCACGCCAGGCGGCGAGATGCGCCGGGCCAAAGGCGCCGCAACCGATCTGCAGGATGGAGTTCGCCAACTTGACGCCCGCTTCGCCGGAGGACCACACTGAGTAACTGTCTCGTTACCAGCGTAATCAGGGGAGGCACCATGCACAAAGTTCTTGCCGCGGCTTTCGTCGCCGCGATGGCGCTCGGGGGCACCACCGCCGAAGCACAATATGCCTGGAAGCCGGAGCGTCCGGTCACCATCATCGTGCCCTGGGCGGCCGGCGGCTCGACCGACCAGATGGCGCGCATCGTGTCGAGCGAGCTGGAGAAGGAGCTGGGCCAGAAGTTCGTGGTGGTGAACCAGCCGGGCGCTTCCGGCTCGATCGGCACCAAGAACGCGATGGAAGCGCCGAAGGACGGCTATACCTGGGCCGCCGGCGCCGCGACCGATGTCGGCACCTACCGCGTGCTCGGCATGCTGGATACCGGGCTGGCCGACTGGAACATGTTCTTCGCCGTCGCCAACCTGTCGGCGATCAGCGTCAACCCGCAGGCGCCGTACAAGGATTTCGGCGAGCTGCTGGCGGCGATGAAGGGCTCCGGAACGCCGGTGGCGGTCGCCACCGCGGGCCTCTCCTCCGCCGGCCACAACCTGATGGAATCGATCAAGGCCAATTCCGGCATCAACTATCGCCACGTCACCTATGACGGCGGCAACCCGGCGGTGATTGCCACCGTCTCGGGCGAGACGCCGGTCGTGGCACAGCTGCTGGTCGAGATGACCGAGATGATCAAGGGCAAGCGCTTACGTCCGCTCGCCATTCTGGCCGACCAGCCGATCAGCCTCGAAGGCTATGGCGAGATTCCGCCGATCACCAAATGGCTGCCGAAGATGCCGGCGCCGCTCAACTATTTCGGCATTTGGGTGCCGAAGGGGGCGCCGGACGCGGTGGTCAGCACCATGACCGAGGTGTGGAAGAACAAGATCGCCAAGTCGGAAGCCCTGCAGAAATACGCACAACAGCGGAGCGCCTTGTTCGCACCACTGCATGGCAAGGAGGCGCAGGACGGCGCCTTCAAGATGGTGCGCTTCACCGCCTGGCTCTATCACGATGCCGGCAAGTCGAAAGTGTCGCCCGACACGCTCGGCATTCCGCGCCTCTGATCTATCGAGGGGCCGCCGCAAGGAGGCCCCTCTCCTTCCCATGACCGTCGAAACCGATTCCTTCGCCTCCGGCTCGCCGCCGCCCTCGCCCCGTGCCGATCTGGTCACGGCGGCGGTGTTCGTCGCGATCAGCCTCACGGTGCTCGCGTTGGCGCTGCAGATGCCGACCTTCACCGATCGCGGCGGCGATCCCTATACGGCGCCCGGCATCGTGCCGGGCTTCTACGGTCTGGTGCTGGCCGGGATCAGCAGCATCCTGGCGGTGCGTGCCCTGCGTCGCGGCGCGCTCAAGCGGCAAGCCGAAACGGCAGCGCCATCCGGTCTCTACAGCAATGCCAGGCTCGCCATCGCCGCCGGGCTCGGCCTCGTCTACACGGTCGGCCTGGTCGGCCGCGTACCGTTCTGGCTTGCCAGCGCTCTCTTCATCGCCGCCTTCGTCGGCGCCTTCGAATGGGATCCCGGCGCGACGCCGAAGGCGAGGCTGCGCCGGCTCGCCGTGGCCGCCGTCATCGGCCTGGTCGCCGGCGGCGCCGCTCACGCGGTGTTCCAGGAGATCTTTCTGGTGCGGCTGCCCTGATGGCCGACGGACTGGGGCAGCTCGGCGGCGCGCTGGCCGGCTTCGCCAATTTCGGCACGCTGTTCAACGTGCTGTGGGCGACCTTGCTCGGCATCGTGATCGGCGCGCTGCCCGGGCTCACCGCCACCATGGGCGTCGCGCTGATGACGACGCTGACCTATTCGATGGCGCATGACAGCGCCATCCTGATCCTGATCTGCATCTATGTCGGCGCCATCTATGGCGGCAGCCGCAGTGCCATTCTGCTCAACATCCCGGGCACGCCGGCCTCGGCCTGCTCGACGCTCGACGGCTTTCCGCTGGCGCGCCAGGGCCTGGCCGGCCGGGCGATGGGCATCTCGACCGCCGGCTCCTGGCTCGGCACCTTGTTCGGCACGCTCTGCGTCGCCGTGTTCACGCCGCTGCTGGGCGAGCTCGCGCTGACCTTCGGCTCTTACGAGTTCTTCTGGGTCGCGGTGTTCGGCATCGTGGTCGCCGGTTCGCTCTCCGGCGGCGATCCGCTCAAGGGCTACATGGCGGGCTTCCTCGGCCTGATGATTGCCACCATGGGCCAGGAGGCGACGCATGCCTATCCGCGCTTCGCCTTCGGCAGCGTCGATCTCGCCGGCGGCATCAGCCTGCTGCCGGCGCTGGTCGGCGCCTTCGGCGTGGCGGAAGTGCTGCAGGTGATGCGCGGTCCCGCCTTCCGCGCCGTCTCCAGCACCGTCGATTCGGTGATCCCCCGCATCCGCGACGTCACGCAATACTGGCGTACCATCCTGCGCTCCGGCGGCATCGGTACCTTCATCGGCACCATGCCGGGGCTCGGCGAGGACATCGCCGCCTGGAGCTCCTACGCGGCGGCGAAGCGCGCCAGCAAGGAGAAGGAGAAATACGGCAAGGGCTCGGTCGAAGGCCTGATGGCGGCGGAGACCGGCGAGAGCGCCTGCGTGCCCGGCGCCATCATCCCCGTGCTGACCTTGGCCGTGCCGGGCTCCGCGCCGGCCGCGGTGCTGCTCGCCGCCATGCTGATCCACGGTCTCAATCCGGGGCCGAACCTGATCGTCTCCACGCCCGAGTTCGTCTACCAGATCGTGGCGATGCTGATCATCGCCGACATGGCCAAGCTGTTCTTCGGCCTGACCCTGGTTCGGCCGCTGCTCTGGATCCTGCTGGTGCCGCGCGAGCGGCTGATGCCGATCGTCTTCGTGCTCTGCACGGTCGGCGCTTTCGCCATCGCGCAGCGCACTTTCGACATCTACGTCATGCTGTTCTTCGGCCTGCTCGGCTTCGTCCTGCGCGAGCTGAAATTCCCGATGGCGCCGCTGATATTGGGGCTGGTGCTGGGCGACCTGCTGGACAAGAACCTGATCCGGGGCCTGAGCCTGTCCGGCGGCGATGTCACGCCCTTCTTCACCCGGCCGATCAGCGCCGTGCTGGCGCTGATCACGCTCGTCTCGGTGCTGTGGTCGATCCCGCCGGTCGCCAACCGGATCGGCGCCCTGTTCCGGCGCAGATGAAAAAGCCCGGCCGCATCGCCGCGGCCGGGCTTCTCGTCTGAATTGCAGGACGGATCAGGCGGCGAGCTTGGGCGCCGCGGCCTTCACCTTGCCGTCCACATAGGGCTCGAACTTGACGAAGTTGTCGTTGAAGCGGCCGGCGAGCTCGCGCGCCTTGCTGTCATAGGCCTGGCCGTCCTTCCAGGTGCCGCGCGGGTTGAGCGCCTCTTCCGGCACGCCGGGGCAGGCGGTCGGCACGGCGATGCCGAAATTGGCGTCGATGCGGGTCGGCACGTTGTCGAGCTTGCCTTCCAGCGCCGCGTTGACCAGCGCGCGGGTGTGCTGGATCGGCATGCGGTAGCCCGCGCCATAGCCGCCGCCGGTCCAGCCGGTATTGACCAGCCAGCAGGTGGCGCCGTGCTTGGCCATCTTCTGGCCGAGCAGGCGGGCGTAGACGGAAGGATGCCGCGGCATGAACGGCGCGCCGAAGCAGGTGGAGAAGGTCGCCTGCGGCTCGCTGCCCATGCCCTTTTCGGTGCCGGCGACGCGCGCGGTGTAGCCGGAGAGGAAGTGATACATCGCCTGGTCGGGCGTCAGCTTGGCGATCGGCGGCAGCACGCCGAAGGCATCCGCCGTCAGCATGATGATCGAAGTCGGGTGCCCGGCGCGGCCGTTCGGCGAGGCATTCGGGATGAAGTCGATCGGGTAGCAGCCGCGGGTGTTCTCGGTGTAGCGGCGGTCGTTCAGGTCGAGCCGGCGCGTGTCGGGATCGACCACGACGTTCTCCAGCACGGTGCCGTAGCGCTGGGTCGTCGCGTAGATCTCGGGCTCGGCCTCGGCCGAGAGGTTGATCACCTTGGCGTAGCAGCCGCCCTCGAAGTTGAACAAGCCGTGCTCCGACCAGCCGTGCTCGTCATCGCCGACCAGGATGCGCCGCGCGTCGGCGGAGAGCGTGGTCTTGCCGGTGCCGGACAGGCCGAAGAAGATCGCCGCCCCCTGATCGCCGACATTGACCGAGCAATGCATCGGCAGCACGTCGCGCGCCGGCAGCAGGTAGTTCAGGATCGAGAAGACCGACTTCTTGATCTCGCCCGCATAGGAAGTGCCGCCGATCAGCACCATGCGCTCGGCGAAATTCATCAGGATGAAGGTCTCGCTGCGCGTGCCGTCGAGTTTCGGGTCGGCGCTGAAACCGGGCGCGCAGAGGATGGTGAATTCGGGCGCGAAGGCGCGGCTCTCGTCCGGCGTCGGGCGCAGGAACATGTTGCGCGCGAACAGCGATTGCCAGGCATGCTCGGTCACGATGCGCACCGGCAGGCGATAGGCCGGATCGGCGCCGCCGAAAGTGTCGAGCACGTAGACGTCACGGTTCTGCAGGTAGGCCAGCATGCGCCGGCGCAGGCCCTCGAAATGCACTTGTTCGATCGGGCGATTGATGTTGCCCCAATCGATGTTCTTCTCGGAGCCGGGCTCCTTGACGATGAACTTGTCGTTCACCGAACGGCCAGTGTGCTGGCCGGTGAGCACGCAAAGCGGGCCGCCATCGGCGAGCATGCCTTCGCCGCGCGACAGCGCGGCTTCGTAGAGCGCAGGGACCGGGAGGTTCCAGTGGGCAGCGCCAAGGTTGGTCAGCCCGAGCTTGTCGAGACCGTGGGGCGATACATACGCGCCGGTCTGTTTCACGGAGTTCCTCCCGCACGCTGGTTGAAGCGCTGCCATCCGCTCGGACCGCGCTGTCGAGGCGCGGAACATAGAGGGGCGATTTTGGCGGTACAAGGGCAGGAAAGGGTTACGAAATCGAAGAAAGCCCTGCCGCAGTGCAGCATTTCACCTTTGTCACGCCGCCGCGCGCGCCTGCTTCACCAAGCGCACCAGTTCGGTGCGCGCCGCCGCGGCATCCTGCACCAGCTGCCCGAATTTCAGGCGCGCGACCTCGGCTTCGCGGCGCAGATCGCAACCTTCCGGATCGCAACCGGTCATGCGCCAGCCGCCGCCGGTGAGGCCGAGCAGCCTGGCGGCATAGAGCTGGATCGCATCCAGGTGATCGTCGTTCATATGCGTGACGATGCCGGCTTCCGCCTCGGCCAGGGCCGGCGCCGGAATTGTCAATAATTCACTGCCGTCGATCCAGTGGATGCGGCCGAACCCCGCCACCAGATGGGCGCGCAGCGGCGCGACGCGGTACAGGCCGAAATCCTTGAACCCGGCATACATCTCCGCTTCCGGGTGTCGTCGCAGGAAGCGCTGCCGGTCAAGCGGATCCGCCGAGGGGCGGGCCTGTCCCAACAGGGTGACGCGCGCGCCGGTCAGCGGATCGGCGAGGCCGGACGTCGCCTCGAACAGCAGCGACACGCGATCATCGGCGGCGAGATTGCGCGAGTGCTCGGCCAGCGTCGAGATCAGCAGCAACGGCGTACCGTCGATCGCCGTCGCCACCAGCACGAGAGAGCCATAGGGCCAGCCATCGGCGGCAAGCGCGGTCGAGAGCGCGGCGACGGGCCGCGCGCGGATCAGCGCGCGCGCCTGGTCGGCCGGCGTGGCGGAAGCGGCTTCGGACATGGCAGCATGCAATCACACCCGGCCGGGCCAGGCCAGCGCGCCGGCAGGATCAGGCGGCGGCGGCGGCCAGCCGATTCACCGGCAGCGTCACGCTGACCCGCGTGCCGTGGCCAAGCTGGCTCTCGATCGACAATGAGCCGCCATGCAGCTCCGCCAGCGCGCGGGTGATCGCGAGCCCGAGACCGGAGCCCGGCTGCCGGCGCGACAGCACATCGTCGACCTGCACGAAGGGCCGGCCCAGAGTGTCGATCTTGTCGGCCGGAATGCCAGGCCCCTGATCGACGACGGTGATCACCGCCATCTCGCCGTCGCGGCGCAGCAGCACGTCGACGCTGGCGCCCTCCGGCGAGAACTTGATGGCGTTGGAGAGCAGGTTGAGCAGGATCTGCTGCACGGCGCGGCGGTCGACCACGGCCGGCATGCCGGCGCCGGACGGCACCTTGACGGTAACGCGGCCGCGCTGCGCGACCGGGCTGATCATGCGCGTCGCCTCCTCGATCAGCTCGCCGAGATCGATCCGCTCCGGCACCAGTTCGCGCTTGCCGGCCTCGATGCGCGACAGGTCGAGGATGTCATTGATCAGGTCGAGCAGATAGATGCCGCTGTTGTGGATATCGTCGGCATATTCGAGATAGCGCGGCGCGCCGATCGGGCCGAGCAGCTCGCGGCTCATCGTCTCCGAGAAGCCGATGATGGCATTGAGCGGCGTGCGCAGCTCATGGCTCATATTGGCGAGGAAGGCGGATTTGGCGCGGCTATGCGCCTCGGCCATTTCGCGCGCGTTGCGCGCTTCGAGCTGGGCGAGCTTGAGGCCGGTGATGTCGCTCCACAATCCGATCACGCCGCCTTCGGCCGTACGCTGCTCGTAGATCCTGAGCCAGCGGCCATCGGCATGCAGCTGCTCGATCGGCTCGCCGCTCGCCTCGCGGTGCTGGGCGATGCGCCGCTCGAGCCAGCTCTCCGCGTCGCGCTCCACTTCCGGATCGAGGATATGGGCCGGCGGACAGTGACGCAGGATTTGTTCGAAGGTGGACCCGATGAGCCCCGCCATGGTGCGGGCATGCGGATAGAACTCGATCCAGCGCTGGTTGTGCAGGACCAGCCGGTCGTCGGCATCGAACAGGGCGAAGCCGTCGCGCATCGATTCGATCGCAGAGCGCAGGCGCCGCTCGGCCTCGTAAAGCTGGGTCACGTTGCGACCGGTGCCGCGATACCCGCGGAACCTGCCCTCGGCATCGAAGATCGGCTTGCCCGACGAGCTGACCGCGTGCGAACGCCCGCTCAGATCGCGGCCGCGATACATGAAGTCCTTGAACGGCCGGCGCGCGGCCAGATCGGCTTCGTGCGCGGCCAGCGAGGTGTCGAGCGGGGTGACCCGCATCTCGGTCCGCTTCTGGCCGATGAAGAACGATGCCGGCACGCCGCAATAGGCCTCGACCGAGGGCGAGATCCAGGTGAAACGCAGATTCTCGTCGATCTCCCAGAACCAGTCGGAGGCGATCTCAGCAAAATCCTGGAAGCGCTGCTCGCGCTCGGCGAGATCGGTCTGCAGGCGCCGGGCCCGGGTGACATCGCGCCCGGTGGCAATGACATAGAGCGTGCCGTCCTCGGCGCTGGCGACAGGCAGGCAGGTCAGGTCGACGATGAAGGCCGAGCCGTCGAGCCGCTGGCAGGCGAGATCGAAGCGACCGGGCCGCCCTTCGGCCACGGCGGCCACAGCCTCCCGCCAGGCCCCAAGCGCCGCCTCGCCGCTGGGCCGAAGCCGGCCCAGATCGCGGCCGATCGTGTCGGCCGCCAGCATCCCGGTGGTGGCGACAAAGCCGGCGTTAACCCACACCACATCGGCGCGCCGCGCATCCACCATGAAGGCGATGTCGGGCGAGGCGCGGTGGATGCGCTCCAGCTCCAGGACAATATGCGGGACAGCGGCCAACGGACGTCGCCCCTCCTTCATGCGGCGGCACAGCCGTCGCGGAGGCTAAGTTGCGGGCTTTAACCGCTCCTTACCCGACGTGACGGCGCGGTCAGATTAGACGACAGCCGCGGCAGCGGTAAATTCGATATCGTGCTCGCGCATTTTTTGCACCGCCATGCCCAGCGAGCCGTCCAGATCGATGCCCCGGCAGGCATCCTCGACGAGGGTGCAGGCGAAGCCCAGCGCGCGGGCGTCGAGCGCCGAGTAGAGCACGCAGAAATCGGTCGCCAGGCCGCAGAAATAGAGCCGGCGCACGCCGAGGCCGGACAGATAGCCGGCCAGGCCCGTTGCCGTCCGACGGTCGTTCTCGAAGAAGGCGGAATATGAATCCACCTTTGGATTCATGCCCTTGCGTAGGATGAGCGCGGCCGCGGCGGTGGCCAGATCCGGGTGGAAGGCGGCCCCTTGCGTGCCCTGGACGCAATGGTCGGGCCACAGCACCTGGGGACCGTAATCCACTGCCACTGTCTCGAAGGGCTGCCGCCCGGGATGGCTGGCGGCGAAGGAAAGGTGCCCGCGCGGGTGCCAGTCCTGGGTCAGCACCACACGGGGGAAATGCGGCATCAGCCGGTTAATCGCCGGGACCACCGCATCGCCGTCGGGCACGGCCAGCGCGCCGCCCGGGCAGAAGTCGTTCTGCACGTCGATCACCACCAGCGCCGCATCGCTGCCGGGCATGGCAACCTCCATCTCGCTGCAATGCAACAAAGCCATCCTAGCAATCATGGCGCGCAGCGGGAGTCATGCGCAGATGACAACCCTGTAACGCCGGTTTCGCTTGATTCCCCGGTGCGTATCCCCATATTCGAACGGCTAGGGAGCAACTTCTCGCAAGGACAGGCAATGGCAACGAAATTCGACAGGCGCTGGGCGGTACCGGGCTATGCCGGCACAGCGACGCAGGTCGATGTCGACCAGGCGCTGCGCGCCCACATGCTCAAGGTCTACAACATCATGGCCTCGGGCCTGCTGTTGTCGGGCATCGTGGCGCTGGCGGTGTCGATGAGCCCCGCGCTGGTCCAGGCGATCTTCATGTCGCCGCTGCGCTGGGTCGTGCTGCTCGCCCCGCTCGGCCTGATCATGTGGATGAGCTTCGGCTACAACTCGATGAGCGCCCGCATGCTGTCCACCCTCTACTGGGTGTTCACCGGCCTGATGGGGCTGTCGCTGGCGAGCCTGTTCCTCATCTATACCGGCTCGAGCGTGGTGAAGGTGTTCTTCATCACCGCCGCCACCTTCGGCGCGGCCAGCCTGTACGGCTATCTGACGAAGAAGGACCTCACCAGCATGGGGACCTTCCTGTTCATGGGCCTGATCGGGCTGATCATCGCGGGCCTCGTGAACCTCTTCCTGCAGAGCCCGATGATGCACTTCGTGATCTCGGCGATCGGCGTGCTGGTGTTTACCGGCCTGACCGCCTACGACACGCAGAACATCAAGGCCGAGTTCGACGAGGGCCACGCCGAGGAAGTGCTGCAGAAGGGCGCCACCATGTCGGCGGTGCGGCTCTACCTCAACTTCGTGAACCTGTTCCAGTTCATGCTCAGCATCCTGGGCAATCGCAACTGACCGACCCCACGGTCGGCCACAGGCGCCCGGCGGAGCGATCCGCCGGGCGCTTTGCTTTTCGGAGGGTTGCTGTTCAGCCTTCCGCCGTCACCACGGCGATCAAGTCGAGCTCGATCCAGGCGCGCAGCAGGCCCGCAGCACGCACCGCCGCCATCTCTTCCGGATGGAAATCGCCGAGGCGTTCGCAGATGCGGGCGAAGGGCTCGCCGGCGGCCAAGGCATCGAAGGCCACCAGGGCGTCGGGCTCGAGATCCAGGATCTCGGTTTCCAGTCCGCGCCGCCAGACGGCCAGCGCGCGCGGTGCCGGCTCAATTTCCGGCAGCGCCTCGCCCGCCGTCGCGGCGCGGCGGATGGCATCGGCATTGGTCTTCAGGTCGAGCCGCCGCACCGACGGTACGACGGCAAAGCGCAAGCCCGGCCAGGCTTCCGGCGGCTGTCCCGCCATGTCGGCGAAGGTCACCAGATCGGATTCCGCGGCGTCGAAGGCCTCGCCCACCGCCCAGTCGAGCGCCGCGAGGTCGCGTATCGCGCATTCTCCGGACCACGGCGCCGCTTGCCGCACGAAGCCCGGCAGGTGGCGGCCGAACCAGCGGGCATTCGCATGGTCGGAGGGATGCGCCGCGATATAGGCCCGCGCGAGCGCGTCGAAGCGCTCCGGCCCGATCCAGGCGCGGAGCCCGGGAAAGTCGTTCTCCAGCACCTCGACCAGGCGCAACACATAGGCCGCGCCGTACACATCGAGCAGGGTCGCGGCATCGGCCTTGGCGGTCGACCGCACGCGCGCCAGCATCTCGTGCGGACGGCCGAGCAGATAGTCCTGGAAATCGCGCTGCAACCCGGCCAGAGCCGTTTCGGCGCCCGCGGTCATGGCGCCACCGGCGCGGCGGCCTCGGCGTCGGCGGCGATCGCGCGCGCCTGTTCGAGCTCGGCGACAAGCTCGGCCAACGGCGGGATGTCGGCATCGCGCTCGATCATGGTCGAGACCGGGCCGAAGCGCCGCCAGGCCTGGGCAAAGAGCTGCCACACGCCGTCGACGATCGGATGGTCGTGCGTGTCGACGATGTGGCTGCCGTTGTTCTGATGCCCGGCGAGATGGAACTGGCGCACGCGCCGCGGATCGACGCCGTCGAGATAGCGGCGCGGATCGAATTCGTGGTTGTAGGCGCTGACGAAGATGTTGTTGACGTCGAGCAGGATCAGGCAGTCGGCCCGATCTGCGATCGCCGACAGGAATTCCCATTCCGGCATCGCCGAGTGGCGATAACTTACATAGCTCGACACGTTCTCCAGCAGAATCTGCCGCTTCAGTCGGTCCTGCACGCGCCGCACGCGCTCGACGACATGCGCAATCGCCTCCTCGGTCTGCGGCAGCGGCAGCAGGTCGTGCATGTTGACGCCGCGATGGCCGGTCCAGCAGAGATGGTCGGAGACCCAGAGCGGCTCGACGCGGTCGATCAGCGCCGCGAGGCGATCCAGATACTCGGCATCGAGCGGATCGCTGCCGCCGATGGAGAGCGAGACGCCGTGCAACACCATCGGATAGTCGCGCCGGAAGCGGTCGAGGTAATGCAGCGGCTTGCCGCCCTCGACCATGTAGTTCTCGCTGATCGCCTCCAGCCAGTCGACCTTGGGCCGCTCCTCGAGCAGCGCCTCGTAATGCTCGGTGCGCAGCCCGAGTCCGAAGCCGAGATAGGGACGGTGTTCGGTCTTCATCGCCTGGAGCCTAGCCGCAACCCGCGACATCCTGGAAGCAGCGAGGGCGCCGGGCGCCTTGCGGCACCGGCGCCCTCAGCCGGACCTGAAATCGGTCAGGACGTCGGATCAGCCGACCTTGCCGCCGGCGGCCTTGCAGGAAGCCTCGTCCTTCGTGCTCACGAAGCCCTTGCCCTTGCAGGCGTTCTGGCCCTTGCAGGCGCTCGAGCCGGTCTTGCAGGCGCTGGTGCCCTTGCACGAATTGCCGCCGACGCACTTCACATCGGCCTGCGCCGGGGTGACGTGGGCGATCGTGCCGGCCGCGAAGAACGCTGCCGCCGTGGCCGCAACGAGCATGGCTTTGCTGGTCATAAGGTTCATCTCCCTGTGGGGGCGGCCCGATGCGGGTCGCGAACGGGGCGAATGCTATGCCCGCAGACTGGAATGACCAATGACGTTTCAGGGATATTGCCCACACGAACGTTCAACAGCGTGTGAGGTGCAGATTAGAGTTTCTTTGCCGTGCGCGGCGCGGCATGCCGTCGCTGCGCCGGTCAGCTGGCCTTGCCGCCGGCCGCCTTGCAGGCGGCCTCATCCTTGGTCGAGACCCAGCCCTGGCCTTTGCAGGCATTCCGGCCCTTGCAGGCGCTGGACGCCGTCTTGCATGCGCTTGTCCCCTTGCACGCATTGGCGCCCACGCATTTCACGTCCGCCCGGGCCGGGCTGACGGCGGCGATGGTGCCGGCCGCGAAGAATGCCGCCGCCGTGGCCGCGACGAGCATGGTCTTGCTGGTCATGTGGATCTTCTCCCTGGCTGCGCGGCCCAAAACGCAGGCCGCCTTCACATGGAATCTACGCATCGCGAAGCAGCGAGGACCAATGACGGACGGCAATCTCGGCACACGGATGCTCAACAGAACGTGAAGTCTCCGCCCGGTCAGACGTGCTGGCCGCCGTTGATGTGGATCTCGGCGCCGTTCACGTAGGAGGCTTGCGGCGAGCACAGGAAATAGATCGTCGAGGCGACTTCCTCCGGTTTGCCAAGCCGGTGCATCGGGATGTCGCGCCGCACGATCTCGTCGGTGCCGGGCGACAGGATCTTGGTCTCGATCTCGCCCGGCGCGATGGCGTTGACGCGGATGCCGAGCGGCGCGAAGTCATGCGCCATTTCGCGCGTCAGCCCGGCCAGTGCGGCCTTCGATGTCGCATAGGCCGTGCCGGCGAAGGGATGCACGCGCGAGCCGGCGATCGACGTCACGTTGACGATCGAGCCGCCGCCCGCCTGCAGCTCCTTCACCAGGCCGCGGGCGAGCAGGATGGTGGCGAAGAAGTTGACGTTGAAGACCTTGAGCCAGTCGGCGTAGTCGGTCTCCAGGCTCGACATGCGCTTGCCGCCCGGCAGTTTGGGCGAAATGCCGGCATTGTTGACCAGGGCGTGCAGCTTGCCGTCCCGCAGGCGCTTGCGCATCTCCTCGATGCCGGCAGGCAATTTCTCCATGTCGGCAAGGTCGAGCTGAACGTGATTCTCCTCGCCGCCCTCCCACGGGCAGTCCTCCGAGAACGCCTGACGCGACACGGTGATGACGCGCCAGCCGGCGGCGCTGAAGCGCTTCACCGTCGCATGGCCGATGCCGCGCGAGGCGCCGGTGAGGACCAGGGTCTTGCCGCTGTCGGAGGACATGGGTCAGGCCAATCGGTAGGTGGCGGGCTCGCTGCCGCCGTCGACGCGAACCCGGCCAGTCTCCGCCATGTGGATCAGATGCGCCAGCACCGACCGCGCCGCCGCCGGATGCAGCCGCTTGTCGACGTCGCGGTACATGATCTCGACCATGCGCGGGATGGTCATGGCGCCGTCGGCGATGCAGGCGAGGATCTGCCGCTCGCGATCCTCGCGGTGCTCGATGAAGGCGCGGACGAAGCTCTGCGGCTCCGGAATGGCCGGCCCATGCGTCGGCCAGTAGAGCCGGTCGTCGCGCGGCAGCAGCTTCTTCAGGCTGGCGAAGTAATCGGCCATGTCGCCGTCGGGCGGCGAGATCACCGAGGTCGACCAGCCCATCACATGGTCGCCGGAGAACAGCGCCCGCTCTTCGCGCAACGCGAAGCAGAGATGGTTGGAGAGATGCCCCGGCGTGTGCAGCGCCTCCATAGTCCAGCCGGCGCCCGCGATCACGTCGCCATCGCCGATCCGTTCGTCGGGGGTATAGTCGTGGTCGCCGCCCTCCTCCACCGCCTTCTCGCCCGGCCGCACCGGATGCGGCCCGAAGCCGTAGACCTTGGCGCCGGTCGCCTCCTTCAGCCACTTGGCGCCGGGGGAATGATCGCGGTGCGTATGGGTGATCAGGATGTGGGTCACCGTCTCGCCGTCCACCGCCTTCAGCAGGGCGTCGAAATGCTCCCGCATGTCGGGGCCGGGATCGATCACCGCGACCTTGCCGCGGCCGACAATGTAAGTGCCGGTGCCGTGGAAGGTGAACGGGCCGGGATTGCGCGCCACCACGCGCCGGATCAGCGGCGATATCTGCGCGGCCTCGCCATAGCTGAACTCGAGATCGCGGTGGAACGGGATGGTCACGGGCATGGGGCCGCCGGGAATGCTGGGGTTATCCGATCTTCGCCGTATGTAGCGCGCCGGGCAACCCAATCACAGCTGCGCGACATGCGATCCATGCCGGGGCGGGCGGGCGTAGAAGGTGCGAACCCTTCCGGGATAGCCCATGTTGCGCCGCCTTCTGCTCGCCTTGACCGCAATTCTGTCCTTGCCCGGCGCGGCCTTGGCGGCCGATCCCGCCTCGCCGATCGCCTGGCGCGGCTGGTCGGTCGAGGTGTTCGAGCAGGCCAGGCGCGAGGGCAAGCTGGTCCTGCTCGACATGGAAGCGGTGTGGTGCCACTGGTGCCACGTGATGGACGAGACCACCTACCGCGATCCCAAGGTGGTCGAGCTCATTGGCCGGCATGTGATCGCGGTCAAGGTCGACCAGGACGCGAACCCGGCCCTGTCGCAGCGCTACGAGGATTGGGGCTGGCCCGCCACCATCGTGTTCGACGGCCAGGGCCAGGAGCTGCACAAGGAGCGCGGCTACATCGCGCCGGCGGATCTGGCATCGACCCTGGCGGCGCTGATCGCCAATCCGGTTCCGCTCGCGGCGCCGCCGCGGCGGGAGGCCGAGAGCACCGGCGGCCAGCTCTCGCCCGCGCAGCTCGAAGCGCTGACGCAACGCTTTGCCGAGGCCTATGACGACGAGCAGGGCGGCTGGGGCGGCGGCCACAAATTCGTCCAGGCCGAGGCGCTGGACTGGGCGCTGAGCCGGGCTCTGCGCGGCGATCGCGCGGCGGCCGAGCGCGCCCGCACCACGCTCCGCAACGCGCGCGCCCTCATTGATCCGGTATTCGGCGGCGTGTTCCAGTATTCCGATAACGGCCGCTGGGACAGCCCGCATTTCGAGAAGATCATGAGCCTGCAGACCCAGGCGCTGCGCCTCTATGCGACGGCGGCGACGGTGCTGCGCGAGCCTGCCCTGCTCGACGGCGCGCGCGACATCCATCGCTTCATCGAGCGCTTCATGCGGGCGCCGGATGGCGGGTACTATGTCAGCCAGGATGCCGATCTGCGCGGCGCGCGCAGTTTGCCGGGCAAGGATTACTACGCCCTGCCGGCCGCGGCGCGACTGGCGGCGGGATTGCCGCGCATCGACACCAGCACCTATGCCCGCGAGACCGGCTGGACGATCTCGGCCTATATCGCGCTGCACGAGGCGACCGGCGATCCGGCGCCGCTGCGCGCGGCGCTGGACGGCGCCGCGTGGGCGATCGCCAACCGCCGCGGAGCTGATGGCGGCTTCGTGCATGGCGCCGAGGAGGCGCCCCGCCGTTCGCTGCAGCCCAACCTCGCCATGGGCATCGCACTGCTCGATCTCTATCGCAGCACGGCCGACCGACGCTGGCTGGTCGAGGCGGCGCGCACCGCCGACCACATGATCGCCCGGCTGGAGGATGCGGCCGGCGGCTTCCCCGCCGCGCCGGAACCGAAAGGCGCGATCGGCGCGCTGGCGGAGCCGGTCAAGCATCTCGACGACAACACGATGGCGGCGCGGTTCCTGAACCTGCTCGGCCACCATACCGGCGCGGCGCGGCACCGCGACGCCGCCAGGCGCACCTTGGCCTGGCTGGCAGCGGCGCCGGCCGCCGGGCGTGCCGCCTTCTGGCCCGGATTGCTGCAGGCGGCGCACGAGCTCGGCAGCGATCCGCTGCATCTCACCGTGGTCGGCGCTCGCCGCGATGCGGCGACCGGGGCGCTGTTCGCCGCCGCCAAGGCGCTGCCCGGCATCTACCGCCGGCTCGAACTCTACGACCCGGCGGACGGCGATTTGCCCAACCACGACGTGACCTATCCGGAGCTGCCGGAGCCGGCGCTGTTCGCCTGCACCAACAAAGTTTGCTCGCTGCCGGTCTTCGACGCCGCGGACGTGCCGGCCGCCTTCGCCAAGCTGGTCCGGCGCGCCGGATAGGCCGGGCAGCCTGCCGGATTTCCGACAAGGTCTGGTAAGGTGAGAGGGTTCGTCGCGACGGACCCAGATGGTTCCCCGTGCCCGCCCCCGTGCCCGCGTTTCTGCGCCTGTTCCTGCGTCCCGACCCGACGCCCCTTGCCGGGGGCGGGCGGGATCTGCGCATCGACCTGGCCCGGGGGCTGGCGCTGGTCTTCATTTTTCTTAATCACATTCCGGACAATATCGCGAGCTGGGTTTCCAACCGGAATTGGGGCTTCAGCGACGCGACCGAGATCTTCGTCTTCGTGTCCGGCTATTCCGCCATGCTCGCCTACGGCTCGATCATGCAGAAATCGGGGTTCGCCCGCGCCACCGCGAGCGTGCTTCGGCGCGTCTGGCAGATCTATCTCGCGCACCTGATCCTGTTCATCTTCTTCGTCGCCCAGATCGCCTATGTCTCGGCCAATTTCGACAACCCGATGTTCGCCGAGGAGATGAATGTCGGGCCGCTGCTCGAACGGCCGGACGTGATCCTGCTGCAGGCCGTGCTGCTGCGCTTCAAGCCGGTCAACATGGACGTGCTGCCGCTCTACATCGTGCTGCTGGCGGCGTTCCCGGCCATCCTGTGGGCGATGCTGCGGGCGCCGTTCGCCGCCCTGCTCGGCACGATCCTGCTCTATGTCGTCGCGCGGCGCTTCGACTGGAACCTGCCCGCCTATCCCGAGGGCGGCTGGTTCTTCAACCCTTTCGCCTGGCAGATCCTGTTCGTGCTGGGCGCCTATTGCGCCGTCACCCGCGGCCACGGCTTCTGGCGCCGCCTGCAGCCGGCGACCGTCGGCGGGCTGGCGGCGATCTATCTCGTCTTCGCCTTCGCCATCGTGCTGACCTGGCACCATCCGCCGCTGACCGCTTTTGTGCCGGCCTGGCTGAACGCCTGGCTCTACCCGATCGACAAGACCGGCCTCGATACGCTGCGGCTGGCGCATTTCCTGGCCACGGCCTATCTGACCGTGCTGCTGGTGCCGCCCGGCGCGAAATGGTTGCGCCATCGCGCACTGACACCGCTAATGCTTTGCGGGCGGCAATCGCTGCATGTCTTCTGCGTCGGCGTCTTCCTTTCCTTCGCAGCGCATTTCGTATTGACGGTTAACGGCAGCACCAACATCGCCGAAATACTTGTGAGTCTTCTCGGAATTATCATAATGATCGGGGTGGCGGCGCTGGTCGATTGGTACAAGCTGTCCGAGAAGGGGCCGGTGACCGCGGTCGCCGTGCGCGGCGGCGCGGAATGAGGGGGCAAAGCACATGAGCGGTCGGCGGCTTGCCGCGGCCATTGTGCTGGCGACCGCGATGGCGGTGGCCGGGCCTGCGGCCGTTGCGGGCACCTGCGACGCGCCGGCCGACGACACCTTCATCGCCTTCGGCCTGCCGCGCGTGGCCGCCAAGCTGAAGGCGCGCGAGCCGGTCGCCATCCTGGTGCTGGGCACCGCCTCGTCGCTGGATTACGGCACCGATCCGGCCGGCCGCGCCTATCCGGCGCGCCTGCTGACGGAACTGCGCAAGCTGCGCCCGGTACCCACCGTGACGGTCGTCAACCGCTCGATCCGGCAGGAGACGGCGGCGGCGATGATCAAGCGGTTCGATCAGGAGATCGCCGCCACCAGGCCCGACCTGGTGATCTGGCAGACCGGCTCCACCGATGCGGTCAGCCGCGTCGGCGTCAGCGAGTTCGGCGATGCGCTCGGCACCGGCATCGACCTGGTGCACCGGCGCGATGTCGACCTTCTGTTCGTCACGCCGCAATTCATGCCGCAGGCGGCCGCGGTCTCGCGCTTCGGCGATTATGTCGACTATATGGAGCAGGTGGCGCAGAGCCGCCGGGTTCCGCTGCTCAATCGCTACGACATCATGCGCCACTGGTCGGAGAGCGGTGCCATCGCCATGGACCCGGCCGGCAAGCCGGAAAAGCTCAAGCTGATCGACACCGTGCAGGCATGCGTCGCCGAGCAGCTTGCACGCGCCATCGCGGCGGCGGTGAGCGACGATGCCCCGGAAGGAAGGGACCGCACGGCCGCCAAACGATGACCCGCACAATCATGACCTTCTTCGCCGCCCTGCTCTGGGCGGTCCCGGTCCTGGCGCGCGACATGCCCGAGGACCGCTGCACGACCACCGTAGCCAACCAGCGGCTCGGCGTGTCGCTGCCGCGCGTCGCCGACCGCATCGCCCGCGGCAAGTCGGTCACGGTGGTTGCCATCGGATCGTCGTCCACCTCCGGCGCCGGCGCGAGCGATGCCGCCCACAGCTATCCGAGTGTGCTGGAAGCCGCGCTCGGCGCCCGGCTGTATGGCGCCCGGGTGCATGTCGTCAACAAGGGCGTGAACGGCGACTTCACCCGCAGCATGGTCGAACGCTTCGAGCGCGACGTCTTCCCACACCACCCCCAGCTGGTGATCTGGCAGGTCGGCGCCAATGCGGTGCTGCGCGACAAGGGTATTGGGAACCACGGACCGACGATCCGCGACGGCATCCGCCGCCTGAAAGCGGCCGGCGCCGACGTCGTGCTCATGGATATCCAGTACGCGCCGCGCCTGCTCAACGACCCGGACCATGCCGATATGGTGGCGTTGCTCGACCGCGTCGCCGCCGAAGAGCATGTCGGCCTGTTCCGCCGGTTCCAGATCATGCGCTCCTGGATCGAGACCGGGCGCATGACCAACGAGGAGATGCTGTCGCCCGACGGGCTGCATCTCAACGACCTCTCCTACGACTGCATCGGACGGCTGATGGCGCAGTCGATCATGGACAGCGCGGAGCGCCGCACCGCCGGCATGCGCTGAGCCGCTCGCCTGCGCTGAGCCTCCCGCCTGCGCTGAGCTCTGGCCGCTCGCCCCGGCTTGCGGCTATGGTTCCTGCATGTTGGCAAGGGAGGAATTCGCCGGCCGGCTGGAAGCCGCGCTCGGGCGGCATCTGGGTGCGCCGGCGCCGATCGGGCGGCTGATCCGGCTGACCGGCGGCGCCACCAAGGCGACATGGTCGATCGAAGCCGGGCCTGGCGGCGAGCGTCGCGCCTTCGTGGCGCAGTTCTCGGTGCCGCGCCGGGTCGATGCCGGCAATCCGATGGCCGAGCTGCCGCGCGTGCTCGGCGCCGACGACGCCGCCTGCATGATTGCCGCCGCGGCCGCCGGCGTGCCGGCGCCGCCGGTCCGCGCCGTGTTCGACGAAGCCGACGGACTCGGCGCCGGCTATCTGATGGACCGGGTGGAGGGCGAGACGATCGCCCGCCGCGTCCTGCGCGAGGCCGTCTACGCGCCGGCGCGCGGCGCGTTCGCGGCGCAGTGCGGGACGATCCTGGCGCGGCTGCACACGATACCGCCGGCAGCGCTGCCGTTCCTGATCGAAAGCGGGCCCGCGCAACAGGTCGATCTGTATCGCCGCATCTACCGCAGCTTCGACCATCCGGTGCCGGCACTCGAGCTCGGCTTCCGCTGGGCCGAGGAACATCTGCCCGCGGATGCCCGGACGGTCGTGACGCATGGCGATTTCCGCTTCGGCAACCTGATCTTCGGGCCGGACGGCGTGCGCGCGGTGATCGACTGGGAGATCTGCCATCTCGGCGATCCGGTCGAGGATCTCGGTTGGCTTTGCGTGCGCACCTGGCGGTTCGGCGGGTCGCAGCCGGTCGGCGGGATGGGGCGGCGCGAGGATCTGCTTCAAGCCTATGCGCGTGCCGGCGGCGCGACGGTAGCGCCCGCGCATCTCCGGTTCTGGGAGGGTTTCGGCTGCCTCAAATGGGCGGTCATGTGCATGATGAAGGGCCAGGCCTATCTCAAGGGCGGCGAACGCACCGTCGAAGCGCTCGCCATCGGCCGGCGCATGGAGGAGCCGCTCGCCGATTTCTACCGTCTGCTCGCCGGGGAGGATTGAGCGTGCCGAACAGCCGACCGGTGGCGCCCGACATGCTGGCGGTGATCCGCGACTGGCTGGAGCGCGAGATCCTGCCCGGCCTCTCCGACGACCGGAAGTTCCTGATGCGCGTCGCCGTCAACATGCTGGGGACGGTGGAGCGCGAGCTGCGCGAAGGACCTGCGCTGAACGCCGCGGAAGCGACGCGCCTGCGCAGCCTGCTCGACCGCGACGGCTCGCTGGACGAGCTCAACCGCGCGCTCTGCGCCGAGATCGCCGCGAGCCGCCGCGGCATCGATGACGCGGCACTGGTCGCCCACCTGCGCCGGAGCCTCGCCGCCGCGCTGGCCGTCAACAACCCGAAATGGAGTCCGCCTCAATCATAGCCGGGCGGCGGCGTGAAGGCCTGGTACTCCCGCTCCAGAAGTTCGGCGAAGCGGATGCAGGCAAGGTCGCCGAATTGCGGGCCGACGATCTGCACGCCGACCGGCAGCCCGGTCGGCGTCAGCCCGGCCGGCGCCACCACCGACGGCAGGTAGAAGGCGCCGGAGAAGCCGGCCCAGAACAGCTGGTCGGTGGTCGGCACGCGCTTGTTGTTGACGGTGATCAGGCGCTCGTGCCGCTCGCCCTGGTGATCGTGCGGGAAGGCCGCCGAGGACGCCGCCGGACAGAGCAGCAGGTCCCATTCGCGGAAGAACGCCGCCCAGGCATGGCGCATCCTGTGCCGCGTCTCGTTGACGGCGAGCCAATCCTTGTGCGCCAGCACGTTGGCGCGGGTCATGCGGGCGAAATAGCTTTCATCCGCCGGGTCGAGGCGTCGGGCGACCTCGACATTGTGCTGGAACTGCTCCGGCGTCTGGCGGCCCGACGTGGCGGCGCGCAACAGCGTGACGTAGACGCGCTGCGCCTCGCCGGTGTCGATCTCCGGTCGCGCGATATGGCTCACCTTGACCTTCTGGCGTCCGAGGAAATCGGCGAGCCGAGTCAGCAGCGTCTGCACTTCCTGATCGACCTCGGCGTTCGGGTCGTCGAGCATGACGGCGACACGGAAATCGCGCAGCCGCGTCTGCGTCGGCCGCTTCAGGCGAAGCTGCCAGCCGGCGGCATCGATATCGTCCGGTCCCGCCATGACATCGAGGCCGATGGCGAGATCCTCGGCACTGCGCGCCATCGGGCCGATCACCGTGATGTCGCCGGGCGCCAGCACGCCCGGCATCGCCTGGCCGCGCACCGGCACGATGCCGAAAGTCGGCTTCAGCCCGTAGACGCCGCAATAATGCGCCGGGTTGCGGATCGAGGCGCCGATATCGCTGCCCGCCTCGATGCCGCAAAGGCCGGCGGCGAGCGCGGCCGCCGAACCGCCGGAGGAGCCCCCGGGGCTGCGCGTCACGTCCCAGGGATTGTTGGTGGTGCCGTAGATCTCATTGTAGCTCTGCCAGTCGGCCAGGCTCAGCGGCACATTGGTCTTGCCGAACAGGTTGACGCCGGCGGCGTTCAGACGATCGACGGTGAGCGCGTTGCGCGGCGGGAAATTGTTCTTCAGCGCCGGCATGCCGCGCGTCGTCGGCATGCCGACCACGTCGTAGGATTCCTTGATCGTCATCGGCACGCCGTGCAGCGGTCCGAGCCTGGCGCCCTTCGCGGTGGCGCGGTCGAGCGCGCGGGCGCGCTTGCGCGCCGCATCGGCGCTCTCCCAGATCACCGCATTGATGCGCGGGTTGTACCGCTCGACCCGACCGAGGAAGTGATCGAGCAGTTCGAGCGCGCCGATCTTCCTGCGGCGCACGAGGCCGGCGAGCGACTTGGCGGACTGGTAATGCAGCGGCAGCGACATATGACTTCCTGGACGTTACCCGCACGGATCATGCATCGCACGGGCGATGCCGCCAACGCCGCATTCGCAATGGTTAATTCGGCAACGGCGGCACCAGGTCCTTGCGGCCGGACCATTCCCAGGCCAGCCCTGTGCGCGAGACCCCGAGCAGCAGGCCGTGCAGGTCCTTGGGATGCACCCAGAGACCGTCGAGCTCGGCGGCCGGATCCTGGCCGCGCGGCGTGTAGCGCGCGCCGCCCGCGACGAGACGCGCCTTGATCGCCGGGAAGTCGTGCGTCTCGACATAGGCCATGTAGAGCGAATCCCCGCGACGGGCGACGAAGCGGCCCATCGCCGAATTGGGATCGACGATCTGCGACAGCTCGATGCGGTCGAGCCGGCTCGGCGGATCGAACAGCGTCAGCGTGCCCTGATAGCCGAAACGCTTGGAGCCGATCTCGCTGAACCTGGATGGATCGAGGCCGAAGATGCGG
Organism: Desertibaculum subflavum; assembly: GCA_003576705.1. Taxonomy (GTDB): domain Bacteria; phylum Pseudomonadota; class Alphaproteobacteria; order Ferrovibrionales; family Ferrovibrionaceae; genus Desertibaculum; species Desertibaculum subflavum. Next base: position 15,494 of record QOZS01000022.1, on the reverse strand, counting down.
GCATAGGTGGCCGCCGCCTGGCGCCAGTCGCTGGCCAGCGTGTTCGTCGTCTCGTACAGGAACGAGACCGGGCCGACGCGCCGGCGCGCCGCCGACGGCGAGATCACCATCGGCAGGCCCGGCGTTGCCGGCGGTCCGAGGTACAGGCGGCCGTCCTCGCGCAATGTCGGCACGCCCTCGCGCTCCAGATGCGCCGCCAGGCGCTCGAACTCCCAGGACGAGTAGCCCGCATTCATCAGGCCTTCGCCGTGCCGGCCGAGATGGTCCTGCGTGCGGCCGGCGCCGTCCGGCTGGCAGAGCTCGATCTCGCTCTCGCCCAAGGCGAGCACGGTGATCTTCGCCGCGAGATGACGGCTCGCCGTCTCGCGCGCCGGCTCCGCGCCGAGCAGCGCCATGAAGGTGCGCGCGGCGGCGCGCCGGTCGGCAACCGCGATCTGCAGACGGTCGCAGCGATCGAGCATGTGGTTTCCTCCCTTTGTTGCCGCCTGGCCCTTGTCGTCGCTAGGCCTCGGCTTCCTTCTTCCAGCCGCCGGCCTCCTGCCGGCGCCAGTAGGTGAGCTTGTGGCCGGCCGCCTTGGCCGCCTTCCAGCGCTCGCGCGCCGCCGTCACCGCCTCCTCGTCGCGGCCGTCGAACAGGTCGAAGCAGCGCTCGAACCGGCCGACGAACTCGACCGGCCCGCCCTCGACCAGGAACAGCGCCGTGGCGCCGTTCGGGTTCTCCTCGCGATCGGTCAGGAAGATCGGCTGCTCGTCGGCGCGACCGTCGAGCCGGGTGCCGTGCGGCAGGAAGTTGTCGCGGCTGTAGCTCCAGAGATGGCCGGCCAGCGCTTCCGAACGGGCCTCGGAGCCGGTGAGCACCAGGCTTCGCATGCCGCGCTCGTGGGCCTTCTCGAGCAGCTGGGCGAGCGCGTCGTCCAGCCGCTGGTCGAGCAGGTGGTAGAAGCCGACCTCGGTCACTTCCCTTCGAAATTGTCGGCGACCAGCCGGTTGAGCAGGCGCACGCCCCATCCGACGCCGCCCTTCGGGATGGTCGGCTTGTCCTTCTTGGTCCAGGCCGTGCCGGCGATGTCGAGATGCGCCCAGGGCACGTTGTTGGTGAAGCGCTTGATGAATTGCGCCGCGGTGATCGAGCCCGCGCCGCGCTCCGCCGTCACGTTCGCCATGTCGGCGATGTGGCTCTCCAGCATCTTGTCGTAGGCGTCGTCGAGCGGCAGGCGCCACACCTTCTCGCCTTCCGCCTTGCCCGCGGCGAACAGCTGGTCAGCCAGCTTGTCGTCGCTGGCGAACAGGCCGGCATATTCGGCGCCGAGCGAGATGATGATCGCGCCGGTGAGCGTCGCGAGGTCGACGATGAAGCGCGGCTTGAACTTGGTATGCGCGTACCAGATCACGTCGGCCAGCACGAGCCGGCCTTCGGCATCGGTGTTGATCACCTCGACCGTCTGGCCGGACATCGACTTCACCACGTCGCCCGGGCGCTGCGCCTCGCCGGACGGCATGTTCTCGACCAGGCCGACGATGCCGATGGCGTTTACCTTGGCCTGCCGGCCAGCCAGCGCGTGCATGGCGCCGATCACCGCCGCCGCGCCGCCCATATCCCACTTCATCTCTTCCATGCCGCCGGCCGGCTTGATGGAGATGCCGCCGGTATCGAAGCAGACGCCCTTGCCGGCGAAAATCACGGGCTGGCTCGATTTCGGCGCGCCGTGATATTGCATGACCACCAGCTGGCTCTCGCGCACCGAGCCCTTGCCGACCATCAGCAAGGTGTTCATGCCGAGCTTTTCCATCGCCTTTTCGCCCAGGATCTCGACGCGGACGCCGAGCTTCTCGAGCTTCTTGCATTCCTTGGCGAGGCTCTCGGGATAGATGACGTTGGCGGGCTCGGTCACCAGGTCGCGGGCGAAGAAGATGCCGTCGGCGAGCTTTTCCAGCGGCTGGTGCAGCTTGCGCGCCGCCGGCGCGCCCTTCACCAGCACGTTGACATTGACGAGGCTCGGCTGCTGATCCGGCTTCAGCTTGGTGCGGTACTTGTCGAAGCGGTAGCTGCCGAGCTTGGCGCCGAAGGCGATTCTCGCCGCCGCATCGGCGAGCGAGACCTTGCCGCCCGGCACCGGGTCGCAGGCGATCGCGAGGTCCTTCTCACCCGAGAGAAGAACGCGCTTCACCGCGTCGCCGCCGCAATTCTCCAGCGTCAGCGGATCGATCTCCTCCGGCTTGCCGAGGCCGTAGAGCAGCACACGGGACAGCCCGGTGCCGGCCGGCGCCAGCACCTCGATCATCTGGCCCTTCTGGCCGGTGAAGCGGCCGGCCTGCAGCGCACGGCTGAGCGCGCCTTGGGCCAGCTTGTCGATCTGTTCGCCGGTCGCCAGCAGCTTGCGGTCCGGAATGACGCCAATGAGCAAAGCACCGGACTTGGGAAGCGAAGGCTCGTTGATCTGGATTTTCATGCCGATCTCTGACTGCTCGCAGGGCCGTCGCGCCAGCCCGCTTTCGTTGATTGCAATCCATCTTAACGGCTTGATGGGCAAAGGAAAGCATAGGCGCAGCCAGGCTGGCGCTGTGGTTAACCACCGCTATACTGCCGGCTCATGCCAAGCCCGACCCGCTATATCTTGATGGCTGAGCACTGCAGCCCGCCTGGTGGCGGCAGGGTGGCCGCGCGTTCGGATTTGCCCCACGAGGAAAGTCGGGCATCGGCGGCGAGAGGCCGCCGGGCCCTGGTGTCGCGCGAGGCCTAGCGCGTGCGGGGGCGCCTCTTCGCCACCGTCGCGTGGCTCACCATCGCGACCTTCACCGCTGCGCACGCGCTGGAGCAACCCAAGCGCGTACGCGGGCCGAGCGACCAGCCGGTCACGTTCCGCGCCGACACACTGAAGCACGATTCTGAGCTCGGCATCGTCACCGCCACCGGCAATGTCGAAGCCTGGCAGGACGACCGCATCCTGCAGGCCGACATGGTCACCTACAACGAACGCACCGGCGTGGTGACCGCGAGCGGCAATGTGGTGCTGATGGAGCCGACCGGCGAGGTGGCCTTCGCCGACTATGTCGAGCTGCGCGACGAGTTCCGCAACGGCGTGCTGACCGGGCTGCGTCTGCTGTTCAAGGACGATTCCCGTTTCGCCGCAGTCAGCGGCTACCGCGCCGACGGCAATCGCACCGTGATGCAGCGCGGCGTCTATACCGGCTGTCAGGTCTGTACCGAGAAGCCGGATGCCGATCCGATCTGGCAGTTCCGGGCCGAGCAGATCGTGCATGACCAGCAGCGCCAGCGCATCGAATACCGCGACGCGACCTTCGAGGTGTTCGGCATCCCGATCGCCTATTCGCCCTATTGGAGCCATCCGGACCCGACGGTGAAGCGGCAATCGGGCCTGCTGTTTCCCGATATCGGCCGGTCGAGCCGGCTCGGCTGGACCGGGCGGCTGCCGCTGTACCTGGTGCTGGACGACAGCAGCGACATGACGCTGACGCCGTTCATCACCAGCGAGGAAGGCGTGGTCATGCGCGCCCAGTACCGGCAGCGCGTGGCGAGCGGCCAGTTCCAGCTCGGCGGCAGCATCACCTCTTCGGAAAAGCCCGATTCGACCGGCGCGCGCAACGGCGACAAGGATATCCGCGGTCATATCAACGGCATCGGCCGGTTCCAGATCGACGAGACCTGGCGCTGGGGCTTCGACATCATGCGCGCCACCGACGACACCTATCTTCGTTTCTACAAGCTCAGCCCGCTCGACACCTTGACCAGCAACGTCTTCGTCGAGGGCATAAGGGGCCGCGGCTTCGCCTCGGTCGACGCCTATGCGTTCCAGGGCCTGCTGCCGACCGACCGCAACGGCCTGACCCCGATCGTGCTGCCGCTCATCCAGCACTACTGGGCCGGCGAGTTGAACGACTGGGGCGGGTATTTTTCCGCCGACACCAACGCATTTTCCATCGTGCGCACCGATGGCGTCGACACGCGCCGGGCGTCGACGATCCTCGGCTACAACAATCCGGTAGTCACCGATGGCGGCCATGTCTTCACCCTCACCGCCCAGCTGCGCGCCGACGGCTACTGGATCAACGAGGGCACTGATCCGACCGGCGGCGGCCGTGTGACGGGCGACGCGCTGGCCCATCGCGTCAAGCCGCTGGCCGCCGTCGAATGGCGCTACCCGCTGGTCGCCCCGATCGGCACCGCACGCAGCATCATCGAGCCGATCGTCTCCGGCGTGATCGCGCCGTATGGCGGCAATCCCAGCAACATCACCAACGAGGACAGCCGCAATTTCGAGTTCGACGAGACCAACCTGTTCGCGATCAACCGCTTCCCCGGCCGCGATCGCTACGAGGGCGGCCCGCGCATCAACTACGGGTTGCGCGGCGCCGTGTACGGCCTGTCGGGCGGGTTCTCCGAAGTGCTGGTCGGGCAGTCCTGGCGCATCGACCCGGATAACAGCATCCCGAACGATACCGGACTGGACAAGGAGCATTCCGACTATGTCGGCCGTGTCGTGGTCGCCCCGTCCTCGATGTTCGACGTCACCCACCGATTTCGGCTCGACCGCGATACGCTGGAGCTCCGGCGGTCGGAGATCTCCGCCGGATTCGGCCCCCCCTGGGCGCGCTTCCGCGTCGGCTATGTCGACCTGCGCCGCGAGGACCCCACCACGGTATTCGGCAACCGGGAGGAGATCACGGCCAACGCCAACCTGCAGCTCACCAAGTACATCTCGGTCTATGGCGGCGTCCGCTACGATATCGAGGTCGAACGGATGGTGTCGGGCGCGCTCGGGCTGCGCTATATCGACGAGTGCCTGGTGATCGATGCCCTTATTCAGCAGTCCAACTCGCGCGACCGCGACATCAAGCCTTCGACCTCGTTCAACCTGCGTATCCGGCTGCTCAATTTTGGCTGATCCGGCTTTGCCCTTGCCGGCTGCCCGGTCGGCGTGATACCGGCCGGACGATGATCAGGCAGTCTCCCCGGCGCAGCTTGACGGTGCGGTTCCGCTCGTCGCCGCTGTCGACCCTTTGCGCCCTCGCCCTGGCGCTGGCCGCCGTTCTGCCGGTTTTCGGCAGCGCGGCAGCGCAGGACATTCTGCGCATCGCTGCCATCGTCAACGACGAGGTGATTTCGGCCCAGGATCTCGACCAGCGCCTCGACCTCGCCATCGCCGCCACCGGACAGCCGAACAACCCGGAGCTGCGCCGGCGCCTGCGCGACCAGGTGCTGCGCAATCTGATCGACGAGCGCCTGCAGATGCAGGAGGCGGGCCGGATGAAGATCGCCGCGACGCCGGAAGAGCTCGACCAGGCCATTCGCCAGCTGGAGCGGCAGAACAACATTCCGGAAGGCAAGTTCGAGGAGGTGGTTACCCGCCAGGGCGCCAGCATCCAGGCACTGAACCAGCAGCTTCGCGCCGAGATCGCCTGGAGCAAGGTGATACGCCGGCGCGTGCTGCCCAGCATCGTCATCACCGACGAGGAGGTCGACCTCGCCATCCAGCAGCTCAAGCGCGATGTCGGCGGCACGGAGAGCCTGCTGGCAGAGATCCTGCTGCTGGTCGACAATCCCGACCAGGAAGAGGAAGCGCGGCGCAACGCAGTCAACATCATCGAGCAGCTGCGCAGCGGCGCCGCCTTCCCGGCCATGGCGCGCCAGTTCAGCAACGGCAGCACCGCAACCGCGGGCGGCGATCTCGGCTGGGTGCGGGCCGGCACGCTGCCGGAGGAGGTCGAGCGCGTGGTCGCGAAGCTCTCCCCCGGGCAGATCTCGGAGCCGATCCGCTCCACCACGGGCTTCCATATCGTGCTGGTGCGCGAGCGGCGACAGATCCGGCTCGGCAATCCGGCCGATGCCACCGTCGCGATGAAGCAGATAACCTTTCCGATCACGCCGAACACCAGCCGGGCCGAAGCCGACGCCACGCTGTCGGTGGCCCGCGCGGTGTTTGACAGCGTGACCGGCTGCGACGACCTGACACGCGTTGCCCGCGAGCTGCAGCTGAAGGGCGGCGCGACGGATATTCCGCGCCAGAAGGTCGGCGACATGCCGCCCCGGGTGCGGCCGATCGCCGCCGATCTGGAGATCGGCAAGCTTTCGCCGCCGGTGCCCTCGGAAAGCGGGCTCAGCATGTACATGGTCTGCGAGCGCAAGGAGACGAGCCAGGAGCCCGACCGCGACCGGATGCGCGAGCGCCTTGCCTCCGCCCGCATCGAGCAGGGTGCCCGCCGCCTGCTGCGTGATCTGAGGCGAGATTCGGTCGTCGAGTTCCGGTGAGCGCCGCGATGCCCCCGCTGCCGCTTGCATTGACCATGGGGGAGCCGGCGGGCGTGGGCGGCGAAATCGCGCTGATGGCGTGGCGCGATCGCAGCTCCGAGGGAATCGCCCCGTTCTATGTGGTCGACAGCCCCGAGAGGCTGGCAACGCTCGCCCGTCGCCTCGGCCTTGACGTGCCGATGCGCTCGATCGCCGGACCGGAAGAGGCCGCCGACGCCTTCGCCACCGCGCTGCCGGTGCTGCCACTCGCGCTGCCGCGGCAGGTGGTTCCGGGCGTGCCCGACGAGGCGAATGCCGAAGCCGTGCTCGGCGCCATCCGCCTGGCCGTCGAACACGTGCGCAGCGGGCGGGCCGCCGCCGTCGTGACCAACCCGATCCAGAAGGCGGTGCTGTATCGCGCCGGCTTTCGTCATCCCGGCCAGACGGAGTTCATCGGCGAACTGGCCGGCGGCACGCCGGTCATGCTGCTGGCCAGCCCGGAGCTGCGCGTCGTGCCGGTGACCATCCACCTGCCGCTGCGCGCGGCGATCGAGCGGCTCACCACCGATCTGATCTTCACCACGGGACGCATCGCCGCCGAGGCTCTGCGGGTCGATTTCGGCATCGCCAGGCCGCGCCTCGCGCTGGCCGGGCTCAACCCGCATGCCGGCGAGGGCGGCGCCCTCGGGCGCGAGGACGGCGAGATCGTCGCGCCCGCCGTCGCGGCGCTCCGGCGCGAGGGCGTCGAAGCGCGGGGACCGCTCAGCGCCGACACGCTGTTCCACCCCGAGGCGCGCCGGACCTACGACGTGGCACTCGGCATGTATCACGACCAGGTGCTGATCCCGATCAAGACGGTGGACTTCTGGGGCGGCGTCAACGTCACCATCGGCACGCCGGTGATCCGCACCTCGCCCGATCACGGCACCGCGCTGGAACTGGCCGGGACGGCCAAGGCGAATCCGGCCAGCCTGATCGCGGCGCTGAAGCTCGCGGCCACGATGGCGGCGAACCGCGCCCGGCATGCCGGCGGATGAACCGGCGCTGCCGCCGCTCCGCGAGGTGATCGCGGCGGCCGGCCTGGCGGCGAAGAAGAGCCTCGGCCAGCACTTCCTGCTCGACCTCAACCTGACCCGCCGCATCGCCCGCGCCGCCGGCGACATCCAGAACGCGACCGTGCTGGAGATCGGCCCCGGCCCCGGCGGCCTGACGCGCGCACTGCTGGCCGAAGGCGCCGCCGAGGTGGTGGCGGTGGAGCGCGATGCCCGCGCGGTGGCCGCGCTGCAGCCGCTGATCGCCGCCTATCCCGGCCGGATCGAGGTGATCGAGGCCGATGCGCTCGCTTTCGACCCGGCAGCCCTGTTCGCCCGCGGCCGGCCGGTCCGCATCGTCGCCAACCTGCCCTACAACATCGGCACCGCGCTGCTGCTGCGATGGCTGGCGTGCGAGCCGCCGTTCGCGAGCATCACGGTGATGCTGCAGAAGGAGGTGGTGGAGCGGCTCGCCGCGCCGCCGGGCAGCGCCTCGTACGGCCGCCTTGCCGTGATCGCGCAGTGGAGCCACAAGGTGCGCCGACAGTTCGATGTCCCAGCCCGCGCCTTCACGCCGCCGCCCAAGGTGGAATCGAGCGTGGTCGAGCTGATCCCGCGCGAGGCGCCGCTCGCCCCGACCGACCGCGCCACCCTGGAGCGCGTCACCGCCGCCGCCTTCGGCCAGCGCCGCAAGATGCTGCGCGGCAGCCTGAAGGCGCTGGGCGACGCGGAGGCCCTGCTCGCCGAAGCCGGCATCGCGCCGACGCGGCGCGCCGAGGAAATTCCGATCGAAGGCTTCTGCGCCCTCGCCCGCGCGCTCAAGACTCGAGAAGGCGCTTGAGCGCGGCGTCGACGAAGGCGCGGTCCTCCGGATTGGCGGCGGTCGGGTTGCCGGCGCGGTGACCCCAGACCGACGGGATCGGCACCAGCTCCGCATTGCGCAGGTGCTGCATCTCCGCCTGGTTGTCGGCGACCTGGAAATAGAGGTCGTGGTCGCCCGGCATCAGCAGCACCCGCGCCTTGATCGCCCGCAGCGCCGCCGCGAGATCGCCGTTATAGAGCTCGTTCGCGCTGATATCGGCATGTTTCCAGGCGGCGAGCTGGCAGAGCGCATTGGCGGCGTCGCGCCTGAGCCAGTTCGCCTCCCAGTCGTGGATCAAGCAGTCTTCCAGGCTGGCATAGCCGAGACCGCGCCAGCGCTCCTCGCGGTACCAAGTCTGCGACAGTGCCCAGCCGGCATAGATGCGGGCGACGGCGCGCAGGCCCCGCTCGGGCACGCCGTCGAACCAGCCACCGCGCCAAGCCGGATCGGTGGTCAGCGCCGCCTTCACGCCTTCGAGGAACACCACATTGTGCGGTGCCGTCCGGGCCGAGCCGCAGATCGCGGCGACGCGCGGCACCGCGTCCGGAAACAGCGCCGCCCAGTGATAGCTCTGCTGCGCGCCCATCGACCAGCCGACCGCGGCATGCAGGCGGTCGACGCCGAACAGCTCGACCATCAGCCGGCGCTGCGCCATCACGTTGTCGTAGACGGTGATGCGCGGAAAGCGGTCCTTGTCGAGCGGCGGCTCGGCATTGCTCGGGCTGGACGACAGCCCGTTGCCGAACTGGTCGAGGATGACGATGAACCAGCGCGCGGGGTCGAGCGCGCGGCCCGGCCCGACCATGTGCTGGATGTCGGTGTGCTTGGCCTGATACGAGGTCGGGAAGACGATGGCATTCGATTTCGTGGCATCGAGTTGGCCGAAGGCCTTGTAGCTGAGCTGCATGCCGCGATAGGTGACGCCGCATTGCAGCTTCACGTCGCCGAGCTGGAAGATGCCGGCCTTTCCGGTCGTCATCGGAAGTTCGTCCTGATCGCTGCCAGCGTCGGCCCATAGCCGCGGACCACATGCGCGAAATGCGGCCGCAATCTTTCATGCGCCGCCGGCAGTGCGTGGAACGGGATCTGCGGGTAGAGGTGATGCTCGGCATGGAACGGCATGTTCCACATCAGGAGCCGCATCAAGGCCGGCACCAGCGTGGTCCGCGTATTGACCAGCGGGTCGTCGGTCTCCGGGCAGAGCGTGTGCTCGCAGAGGAGCCAGGCGCGCAAGGCCGGCTGCGCGATAACCACCGGGATCAGCCAGTACCACAGAACGGCCATCGACCCGGTCGCGAGCGAGAGCGCGGCGATGGCGGCGTAGAAAACGATCTGCAGACGCACCGAGCGCACGACGCCGGCGCGCGCCGAAGCCGGTATCCAATCGGCACGCGGCCCGAACGCGCCGCGGCCGATATCCCAGAGCTCGAGCAAGCGGTTCTTCCAATGCGTCCAGCCGGAGAGACGGAGCGCGAAGGAGAGCCAGCCGGTGGGCACGGCCACGGTCAGCTCCGGGTCGCGCAGCGGATCCTGGGTGTAGCGGTGATGCGCGAGGTGGAAGTAGCGGTAGTAGGGCGCGTTCCAGCCGATCGCCACGCCGCTGACCCAACCGACGATCTCGGCCAGGCGGCGCGAGCGGAAGGCGGTGTAGTGCACGCTCTCGTGCAGCGGCGCGAACAGCGTGACCAAAGTCAGCCCATGCGCGAACATCGCCGGCCATACAAACCAGGTGCCGAGCGATGCCCAGACCAGGGCGGCGCCGGCGGCGATGGCCGCCGCGTGGACGGCAGTGCGGACAAGGCCGGGCAGATCGGCCCGCACCGACAGCACCTTCAACTCGTCCGGCGGCAGGATGCGCCGCGCCGCGCCAGGCGTCATGCCGCCACCACCGGCGGCCGCCGGGCGATCCAGGGCTTCGCCGCTTCGAGCTGGGCGGCGAGGCGGAACAGGGTGGCCTCGTCGCCGAAACGGCCGACGAACTGCACGCCGACCGGCAGCCCCTTGGCCGTCCAGTGCAGCGGCACCGACATGGCCGGATTGCCGGTCGCGTTGAACAGCGAGGTGAAGCCGATCGAGCGGTTGACCGCCGTCGCGAAGGCATCGCCGTCCGGGTTCGACAGCGACAGCACGCCGAGCGGCCAGGGCTGCTGGCACATGGTCGGCGTCAGCAGCACGTCCCACTTGCCCAGGAAATGCGCGACGATGCGGCCGGTGCGATGCAGGACATTGACCGAGCGCGCGTAGTCCATCGCGTTGTACTTGTCGGCCGATTGCGCGAGCGAGAAGGTGAGCGGCTCCACATCGTCCGGCTTCAGAGCGCGGCCGAGCGCGGCGGCGCGCAGCTCCAGCACGTTGCGCACGTTCGCGGCGACGATGATACGGGTGGCGTTGCGCAAGGCCTCGGCATCGAAGACCGGCGTGGCGAAATCGACCACATGGCCGAGGCTCTCGCAGAGCTTGGCCGCCTGCTCGGCGGCAAGCTTGCATTCGGCATCCACCGGCTCGCCGTTCCACGGCACCGTGGTCACCGCGATGCGGAGCTTGCCGGGATCGGCACCGACCTCGTCGAGGAACGGCCGCCTCGGCGGCGGCGCCCAATAGGGATCGCCGATATCCGGCCCGGCCGAGGCGTCCAGCAGCGCGGCGCTGTCGCGCACGCTGAGGCTGACGGCATGGGCGATGCTCTGCCCGCCCCAGCCTTCGCCGACATCGGGGCCGGACGGCGTGCGGGCGCGGGTCGGCTTCAGGCCGAACAGGCCGCAGGCCGAGGCCGGGATGCGGATCGAGCCGCCGCCATCGGTCGCATGCGCGAGCGGCAGCACGCGCGCGGCGACCGCCGCCGCCGCACCGCCGGAGGAACCGCCGGCACTGTGTTCCAGGCTCCAGGGGCTGCGGCAGGGGCCGAACAAAGCGGGCTCGGTCGAGGGGCTGATGCCCATCTCCGGCGAGGCGGACTTGCCGAAGATAACCAAGCCGGCGCGCTTGTAGCGCGACACCAGTTCGGTGTCGTGATCGGCGACGAACTCGGCATAGAGGCGCGAGCCGAAGGTGGTGCGTGTGCCGGCCAGCAGCGCGCCGAGATCCTTCAGCAGGAAGGGAACGCCGCTGAACGAGCCCTGCGGCAGGCCGCCCGCGATCTGCGCCTTCGCCTCGTCGTAGAGGCGCACCGTCACGGCATTGATCTGGCCGTTGACCTTCTCGGTGCGGCGCACGGCTTCGTCGAGCAGCTCGCCCGCGGTGACCTGCTTGCCTGCCACCAGCCCGGCCAGTCCGAGAGCATCGTAGCTGTCGTAGTCCGGAATGCCGCTCATGGAGCTTCCCCTTGGTATGGCCCCTTGGCTATGGCGCCATCCTAGGGCAGGCGGCGGAGGCCAAGCGAGTCGCCTTCGGGGCAATCGCGGGAGCCGCGGCGCATCTGTTCCGCGGCACGCCTGTTCCGCGGCGCTTCTGTTCCGCGGCGCTTCTGTTCCGCGGCGCTTCTGTTCCGCGGCCGTCAGCCGGCGGCGAGGCGAGGCGAGGTTCGTAGAGACGCACATCCCGGAAACCCAGCGTTTCTTTCTCTTATAATACAATAATATCACAAGATCTGCAATTTATTTTGATCATTATGGAAAACGGATGCTCCCGGCCTCATGGTTGCGGCCAAGCCGCCCAAAGACGATGTGGCGAGGGTCAGATGCCAGCCGTAATCCTCTGCCACCTCCTGCACGATGGCGAGACCTAGCCCGCTGCCAGGGCTCTGGTCGAGACGGGCGCCGCGCCGGATCACCGCGTCGCGGGCCGGCTCGGGCACGCCGGGCCCGTCATCTTCGACAGTGAGCGTGGTGACTGCGCCCGCCCCCTTTGCCCGCACGCGGACGCGCGAGCGCGCGTGACGGGCCGCGTTGTCGAGCAGGTTGCCGAGAATCTCGGCGAGATCGGCCCGCTCGAACGGCATCGTCTGGTCGGCCGCTACGGAGATCTCGAAGCGCACCCGCGCGCCGGCCGGCGTGCGGGCCAGGGTCGCGACCACGCCATCGAGCACTGGTGCCAGCGCCGTTGCGCCCGCCGGGCGCCGCCCCCCGCCCTGCAGGCGCGCGCGCACCAACTCGCGCTCGACATGGCGCCGCATCGCATCGCCGAGCTGCTCCAGGTCGGCAGCAACATCCGCCTGGCCGCGCTCGCGCAGGCGGCGGCTGTCGGCGGCGAGCGCGGCGAGCGGCGTCTTCAGCCCATGCGCCAAATCGGCGGCGCGGCCGCGAGCGCGTTCGACCGCCGCCTCCTGTGCCGCCAGCAGCGCATTCACTTCCTCGACCAGCGGCCGCACCTCGGCCGGGACGTCGGTGACGAGCCGGTGCGAAGCGCCGGCCCTGACGGCGGCAACGCCGCGCCGGATGGCGGCGAGCGGCGCCAGGCCGAGGCCGATCTGCACCCACGCCGCGCCGGCCAGCAGCAGACCGAGCAGGCCTAGCGCCGGCAGCAGGTCGGCAATGAAAGCAGCGCGCGGCCCTTCGATTCGCACGCGATCGGCTGCCACGGCGAGGCGCACCAGCCGATCCTGCTCGCCATCGGCCAGGCGCAGCATCCGCTCGGCGATCAGAAGCTGTTGCCCCGCGGGACCGCCGATCTCGTGATGGTGCACCGCCGACGGCAAGGGACGATCGTCCGGAAGGGCCAGCACCGTGTCCCACAGCGAGCGCGAGCGCAGCACATCGCCGCGGTCGTCGCCGACCTGCCAGTAGAGGCCGGAGAGCGGCACCGCGAAACGCGGATCGGCCGGCTGCCCGGTGAGCAGCAGGCGACCGTCAGAGCCGACCTCCGCTGCGCCGGCAAGCTGGCGCAACACCACTTCGAGCTCGTCGGATACCACTCTTGTGGCGTGTCGCTCGAACAGCAGCGCGAGGCCGAAGGCGGCAGCGATCAGAGCGACGGCCAGCGCCGCGGCGCCGCCGGCGACCAGGCGCAGCCGCAGCGAACGCCCACTCATTCCTCGGCTCTTGGAACGAGGTAACCGAAGCCGCGGCGCGTCTCGATCAGCTCCGCACCGATCTTGCGGCGCACCCGGCCGACCAGCACTTCTATGGCGTTGGAATCCCGCTCGTGGTCCTGGACATAGACATGCTCGGTCAGCTCGAGCTGCGACACCACCTCCCCCTGACGGTGCATCAGATAGGCGAGCAGACGGTACTCGAGCGGCGACAAGGGCACGGCTACGCCGCGCAATGTCACCTTCATCTGCCGCGGGTCGAGCGCAAGATCGCCGATCTCGAACAGCGGCGCGGCATGCCCGCCGGCGCGGCGGATGACGGCGCGCAAGCGCGACAGCAGCTCCTCCATGCGGAACGGCTTCGGCAGGTAGTCGTCGGCGCCGGCATCGATGCCCTCGACCCGCTCGGCCCAGTTGCCGCGCGCGCTCAGCACCAGGACGGGAATGGCGCTGCCGCCGCGCCGCCAGCGCTTCAGCACCGAGAGCCCGTCCATGCCGGGCAGGCCGAGATCGAGCACGATCGCGGCATAGTCCTCGGTGTCGCCGCGGAACCAGGCCTCTTCGCCGTCGGCCACGGACTCCACCACATAGCCGGCGGCCGTCAGCGCGCGCGCCACGTCGGCGGCGATGCGCGGATCGTCCTCCACCAGCAGGATACGCATGCTCAGCCCTTGCCCCGGTGCCGGCCTTTGTCCTTCACCTGCACCACGGCGCCGGTCAGGGCATTGACATAGATCTCTGTCTTCCGGCCGGACGTGTCGACCACCTTGAATTCGTAGATCCAGACGCCGCCCTCGCGCTCGAACTCGATCCCGACCAGCTCGCCACCGAAGCGCTCGCGGACCAGCGGCAGGATTTCGGCAAGCGGCTTCGCCTCGCCCGCCTCGACGGCGCGGCGAGCCAGCTCGTGGTCGTACCCGTCGGCGCGTGCCGGCGTCGCTCGGGCCAGGTCCCCGGCCAGCGCCAGCAGCAGCAACCATGCATGGAACCGCGTCATGTCACGCTCTCCGCAGCCATACCCGATCCTGCCGCAGCGAAGCTGACAGGAAGCTGACAGCGGCCATCAGGCGGGCGTCAGCGCCGCGCCGCCATGGTGGCGCCGTTCCCGCCGCACGACGCGGCGACAACCCCAAGCCAGGGAGAATGACATGCGTAAGACCATTCTGCTTTCCACCCTTGCGATGGCGATCGCCGCCGGCGCCGCCACCGCGCAGGCCGGCAGCCTGGGCCGGCCCTGCACCGACGCGCCGGCCGCCAAGTGGATGAGCATCGAGGCCCTGCAGGCCAAGGTCGAGGCGATGGGCTACAAGGTGCGCAAGGCCAAGCTGAAGAACGCCTGCGGCGAGATCTACACCATCGATCCGAGCGGCGCCCGGGTCGAGCTGTTCGTCGACCCGACCTCGGGCGAGATCATCGGCCGGCTGTGACGGTGCGCCGATGACATCGATCGTGCATCGGACGGAAACCGGGGGCGCTCTGCCCCCGGCCACCGTCAAAGTGTGGGACCCGCTGGTGCGGGTGTTCCACTGGAGCCTGGTCGTCCTGTTCTCCGTCGCTTTCATGAGCGGCGACGAGATCGAGGCGCTGCACCTCGCGGCCGGCTACGGCATTGCCGGACTGGTGGGCCTGCGTCTCATCTGGGGCGTGGTCGGTACCCGGCATGCTCGCTTCGGCGACTTCGTGCGCCGGCCGAGTGCCATCGCCGGCTACCTCCGAACGGTGGTGGGTGGGCGGGCGCCGCGCCATCTTGGCCACAACCCGGCCGGCGGTGCGATGATCGTCGTCATGCTGGCATTGCTCACCCTGCAATGCGCGACCGGCATCCTGATGACGAGCGACGCGCTCTGGGGCTCCAAGGCTCTGGAGGAAGTGCATGAGGCGCTGGCGAACCTGATGCTCGGCTGCATTGCGCTGCACCTGCTCGGCGTCGCGGCATCGAGCCTGCTGCACGGCGAGAACCTGGTGCGCGCGATGTGGAGCGGCCGCAAGCGCGCGCCTTAGGCCCTGAAGGTGCGGAGCTTGTCCGGGTTGCGCACCACGTAGACGGCGGTGATGCGCCCTGCGCGGGCGGCGAAGGCATAGAGCCCGGAAAGGCGGTCGCCGACATAGAGCGCGAAGCCCGGCGCGCCGTTCACGGTCACGCCCTCGAGCCTGGCCTGCGCGTAGTTCTTCCGCCGCACGCCAAGCAGGAAGCGCACCACCCGGTCGGCGCCAAGGATCGGGTTGCGCGCGGCGACCGCCTTGCCGCCGCCGTCGGAGAGCAGCACCGCATCGCCCGCGAGCAGGCGCATCAGGCCGGGCATGTCGCCGGCGCGCAGCGCGGCCGCGAAGGCGCCGGCGAGCGCACGGTCGGCCGGCCTGGCGCCGGCTTCCGGCGCGCCGGCGAGA